>JBBWVU010000001.1:0-4569 GCA_050256375.1 Paracoccaceae bacterium
GCCCGTTTGATGTCTTTGACGATCTTCTCGCCAGGGCTTTTGCGTGTTCCAATTGTCTGTCTCATGTCCACTCCTCAGTGGTTACGATGAGCCAGAAACACTCTCTTATCAAATTACCCTATTTGGACCCATAGGCGCTGACGTTAGACACTCGTATTCGGCCGGTGAGGTCCGCTGAGAATGCTTGTGCGACCGGATGCATTAGCAACAAACCATTTCCTCGATGTGGGATAGTTTGTTGACAACACATCAGCGCAAGCATCATACAATTACCTAATTATAGAGCAGAGCATCGGTGGGCCAATGGATAATACTAAAAACAGAGCGCTGCAAATTCATCATTGGCAGGCCACTTTTAAAGAGCATTGGGGCATTGAGGCGAAATTGAGCCCACTAGATGGGGAATATGATCTAAACTTTCTCGCAAATTCTGCCTTTGGCCAAGGATATGTCCTGAAAGTTATGCGCTCTGATTGCGAATCTTGGCTGGTCGATATGCAGGTGAAGGCGTTTGAGCACATTACTGCACACCAACCACAACTGCCTTGCCCACGTATAATCCGTTCTGTCGGCGGGGAGCCGTTACTGAAACTGGCGGATGAAAATGGTGAAGAACGCCTAGTCTGGGTGCTCAACCAGCTACCGGGGCACTGCTATGCCAAGGCGGAGCCCAAGGGAAATATTCTAATCCACGAAGTCGGCAAAGTGCTAGGCGGAACAGCCAAGGCATTGGCCAGTTTCCAGCACGAAGGGTTGGAGCGCGACTTCAAGTGGAACCTTATGCATGCAAGTTGGATCAATGATCAGTTGTCTTGCATCACCGACCCGGTACGTCGAAATATCATCGAAGACATTTCGACGGAATTCGACGCTTTAGGGCCTAACTTCACTTCACTACCTATGCAGGCTATTCACAACGACGCCAATGATTACAATATTTTGGTAGAAGGAAAGTTGAACGAACCACGCCAAGTGTCCGGCTTGATTGATTTGGGCGACATGTGCATGGCGGCGCGGATCTGCGATCTAGCTATTGCGGCGGCTTACGTCGTGCTGGACCACGATAATCCTGAGTCGGCGCTTGCGGCACTAGTAGCAGGCTATCATGAAGCCTATACGCTAACGGCGGCCGAAGTGGACATGGTTTGGCCTCTACTTCGCGCGCGTCTGGCTGTGAGTGTCGTGAACTCAACTTTGATGGCGGCAGAAAATCCAGATGATCCATATGTGACGATCTCGCAAGCGCCCGCTTGGCGTTTCCTTGAGGGTACCAAAATCCATGGCAGATTGCTGAGCGCTCGACTGCGGGCTGCCTGCGGACTGCCTGTGGTTGAGGGTGCAGACCGCATTCTGACCTGGCTGGAAAAAGAGCGTGGCAACTTTGCCCCGTTGATGGGGCAAGATATATCAGATGCACCGATGGGGTCGCTTTCGGTGGAGACCTCCACCTGGCCGCAAAACCCGTTTCATATGCCATTGGAAGAGGCGGCGAAGGTCGGCGAGGAGTTTGAGGATGACGGCCACATATGGCTCGGCTACTATTATGAACCCCGGCTGATCTATACGGACCTAGCGTTTAGGAAAGGGCCTTGGAAAGCCAGTGACAGGCGTACGGTACACTTGGCAGTGGATGCGTTTGCCCCGGCGGGCACGCCAATGTTCGCTCCTTTGCGCGGAACAGTTTTTGTTGCCGAATACAGGACAGGACATCTGGACTATGGCGGGGTGATCATACTACGCCATGAAACTCCTGAGGGTGACCCGTTTTACACCCTCTATGGCCACCTAGATCCGGCGTTTCTCGGCCGACTGAATCCGGGTGAAGTAATAGAAAAAGGTGAGGAATTTTGTCGCTTGGGTGATCCTTCTATGAATGGCGGCTGGGCGCCGCACGTACATTTCCAGCTTGCTCTCACCACAGAAGGGATCGAAACCGATTGGCCCGGTGTGGGCGACCCGGACGAGATGTATCTGTGGCAGGAGGTCTGCCCCAATCCGGCGGCGCTTCTGAACCTGCCTGACAGTAAGGTGCGCTATAATCCTACAGAAAAAGCGGAGGTTCTAGCCGGGCGCAAAGCGCATTTTGGTGGTAACCTAAGTCTTACTTACAACGATCCACTGATGCTGATGCGCGGCTGGAAGCACCATCTGTTTGACGAATGGGGGCGCGCTTATCTGGATGCCTATAACAACGTTCCCCATGTCGGGCACGCCCACCCACGTATTCAGGCGGTTGCGACCGACCAGTTGAAGCGGATGAATTCAAACACCCGCTATCTGCATCCCGCGCAGAACGCCTTTGCAACTAAGATTTTATCGAAGCTTCCAAGTCATCTTGAGGTCTGCTTTTTTGTGAACTCAGGCACTGAGGCGAACGAGCTAGCCTTGCGTCTAGCCCGCGCCCATACCGGTGCAAAGGGGATGGTGACACCCGATCATGGCTATCACGGGAACACTACCGGTGCGATTGATGTTTCAGCTTACAAATTTAACAAACCGGGTGGTGTTGGCCAATCCGATTGGGTCGAACTGGTGGAGGTGGCTGATGACTATCGTGGCTCCTACCGCAGGGATGACCCAGATCGCGCACAGAAATTTGCGGATCTGGTTGATCCGGCAATCGCCTCTCTGCAACGAAAGGGACATGGGTTGGCAGGTTTTATCGCCGAAACCTTCCCTTCAGTCGGTGGGCAGATCATCCCACCCAAAGGTTACTTGCCTGCAGTTTACAAAAAAATTCGCGCAGCAGGAGGGATCTGCATTGCGGATGAGGTGCAAACTGGGCTAGGCCGCCTCGGCGAGTATTACTTCGGCTTTGAACACCAAGGCGCGCTTCCGGATATTGTTGTGATGGGCAAACCCATTGGCAACGGACATCCGCTGGCCGTGCTGGCGACAACTAAGGAAATTGCGGAAAGTTTTGACAACGGGATTGAGTTCTTCTCAACCTTCGGCGGCTCCACGCTATCCTGCCGGATCGGCAAGGAAGTGTTGGATATAGTGGATGATGAAGGCCTACAGGAAAACGCCCGAATAATGGGTGTGCAATTGATTGAAGGCTTGAAGGATCTGGAAAAGAAATATGCCTGCGTTGGCGATGTGCGCGGTATCGGCCTATTTCTGGGTATCGAGTTGATCAATTCGGACGGCTCCGAGGCCACCGAGATATGTTCCTACGTTAAAAATCGTATGCGTGATTACCGCATCCTTATCGGCAGTGAAGGTCCAAAAGACAACGTCCTAAAAATTCGAGCGCCCTTAACTATTGACCACGAAGATGTGGATATGATTGTTGCGATCCTTGATAAGGTGCTAGCCGAAACTATCGCCTAGTATTCCCCAGCCGCTTATACCAGATAAGACTGCCGTTGTCTCAAAACATAAAACAACTAGCCGCCCTGTGGCTTGCTTTTCAGCACCATCTGGTGGGCTCTTGACTCACCGCTAACCGGTGCGGCGCTTGCGTGCGTCGATGGTTGCTTTCCGAGATATGCGCCTGTCTTTTTGCACTCGCAGCGAAAGCCCGGTTCCCGCCCTTATCGACCATGTCTGATTCCGGCCCAAAGCCGACCATGATGGCTATCTTTGGCATTGCGGTGCAATATCCTCAAACCGGTCATTCAGGCGCGGAGCTGCATTTCTGGCACTGGAATGTCGGATATGCGGACAAACCTGCCGTTTGCAAAAACCTGAAATGAAACTGCACCTGACCTTTGGTTGTTGTTGACCCGGTACTGGTGACTATGAAATATCATTTAGAAATATCTTAAGGAAGAATATATGCCTGAAAAGATCAGTGTCGCCTTGTTAGGTGCAACCGGAAAAGTTGGCGGGCTTTATCTTAACCTTGCTTTGGAGGCAGGATTTGAAGTTAGCGCGTTAGCACGTGATCCAGCCAAGTTGCACCCTAGAGAGGGGCTAACGGCCATCAAAGGTGATTCTACGGAGCCGTCAGATGTAGCTGCGTTTATTGCTGACGTGGATGTTCTTGTTAGTTGCGTCGGCAATTCCAAGGACTCGTATATAATGGAGAGCACCGCCCGCAATGTCCTTGGTGCGGCTCGGGCTCGCACAACCCCGCCGAAGGTCGTTTTTATCACAAGCCTCGGATGTAGTAGTACTTCATGGACTATCAAGATGATTTCCATTCTTTTGGGTGGGAAAAAACGTTTGCAGATTACGATGCGGCAGACGGGTTAATAGACGCAGAAACGACCGTTCCGTATGTTCTGGTCCGCCCGACTGGCCTAACCGATTTGCCCGGGACCGGAAAATATACTATATTCAAAAAGGGCGGCACATTTGCAAAACGCATCGCCCGCGCGGATGTTGCACAATTCCTGCTTGACGCGACGATTTCATCTACTTGGAACGGCCCCGGCGGCATAAATCTGGTCGGGTTCAAGGACGTTAACTAGCAGTGCAAACGGTGTTGTCACGTTAACTGTGCGGGTGCCTAAATAGCACAAGTATCACTATTCAAGCGGCACAGACTGCCGCGTTCCAGGCGTCGAATGCTTCGAGTCTGTGGTATCGAATTGTTAGAGCAGAGCGGCGGCGGGCTGGGAC
>JBBWVU010000002.1:0-19198 GCA_050256375.1 Paracoccaceae bacterium
TGTCTCAGAAGACTTGGCATTCGGATCGTCAATTTCGATAACAGGCAGCGATCTACCGAGTTTATCAAAGGCTTGTGACAGTAGCGGGACCAACTCGCGGTCAACAATGACTACCTTAGTGTCAGCGTGATCAAGAATGTAGGCAATCGTCTCAGGTTCGAGCCGTGTGTTCAGCGCGTTGATCACCGCACCTGTCAAAGGTAATGCGAATTGCAGCTCAAACAGTTCCGGAATGTTTGGACAGAGAACCGAGACCGTATCACCCTTTCCAATCCCCATGCCGACCAGTCCAGCGGCGAGCATACGAATACGCGCCGCGACTTCAGCCCAACTACGCTGATGATCGCCATAGATGATGGCGGTACGGTTCCCATGAAGCGCCTCTGCACGGTTCAGGAACGACACAGGTGAAAGTGGCACATGATTGGCCTCAACTTTATCGAATTTCTCATAGTTTACTTGCATGATCGCTCCTCTATATTTGACCGCTGGGGGCACCATTCGTCGCCTCTGGGCCCATTTTACCTTCCGCCTTGGTGGCTTAACTGTTGGGCCGCACACGTGCTGCGGTTTTATTTGCAAATGCTTCCAGTCGTTCACGCGCCGCAGGTTGTGTATTAACCACACCCGCCACAACAGCCTCGGCATAGGCCGCATCCATCCCAGACATATTGTTCAAGTGGCTAATCGCGGAACAGATGGCGTAGTTGGTCAACGGAAGGTTTTGGGCAGCTTTGTCGGCCAGCTCTAACGCCTTATCAAAACTTGAACCCTCGGTGATGTATTGTGCAAGGCCAAGATCAACAGCCTCTTGTCCTTGATAAACACGGCCCATCATGATCATGTCAATCATCCGCGATTTACCGATCATATCCGAAACGCGAATAGTGGCACCGCCACCTGTGAAGAGACCGCGCTGCCCTTCGGGAAGCGCAAAATAAGTGGTTTCGTCAATGACACGGATGTGGGCTGCACTGGCGAGTTCCAGACCGCCACCGACAACAGCTCCCTTAAGGGCTGCTATAATCGGCACCCCACCGTATTCCATCTTATTGAAGGCTTCATGCCAGCGCAGACAGACATGCATGAACTCGTCTGGACTGCGATCTTCTTTCCAGTGCTCCACCAGATCAAGCCCGGCGCAAAAATGGTCACCTTCACCAGCGAGAACCACTGCTCTCACGCCATTTTGATAGGCAGAACTAAAGAAGCTAACAAGTTCTTCTATTGTGGCGACATCAAGCGCGTTGCGCTTGGATGGCCGATTCAACGAAACAACAAAAACACCGTTGTCACGTTCCTCGATGGCAAGGTTATGGTACGCTTGCAAGTTTACTTTTTTTAACATCGTTCAGACCCTTTGGTTATTGGTGGCGCGTCTCGTTCTACGCATGTGTATTTTTAGAGTTGGAAATTTGGATCAAAGATGCTTGCGGAACCTTCGATGATCCGGGTGCATTCTGCGGTGCATTCGATCAGGATGTGTTGTGCATAAAAGTGTGTTGTTGCGATTTTTTTGGACATGAATTCTGCGTCTTTCCCTTGGTTTAACTGGGATTCGGCAATCAGGACGGATCGACCAAGCTGCCAGCCTGCGGCCAGATTGCCAGCAATCGTTAGAAAGGGAACGCTACCCGCGTAGGCAGAGGTAATATCGTTCTGGGCAGTTTTCAAAAGCCATTCAAGGCTAGTATCAAAAGCAGCACGTGCCTCGGCAAGACGCTCAGCAATAATTTGCGCTTTAGGGCTGCCATTTCGTAATAAGGCCTCAGTTTCCTCGACCAAACCAGAGAAATGACGCGCCACGTCTCCGCCATCCCGCATCACTTTTCGCCCCAACAGATCATTGGCTTGGATTGATGTTGTACCTTCGTAAATTGGTAAAATACGGGCATCCCGGTAAAGCTGCGCGACGCCAGTCTCTTCTATAAAACCCATGCCGCCATGAATTTGCAGCCCCAGAGAGGTGACTTCGATCGATCGTTCAGTGCAATACCCTTTGACCAATGGAACTAAAAACTCCGCCAGGAGGTTGGCACTATGACTTAGCTCCTCTGCACTGTTTTGGGCGAGATCGAGCCAACCTGCTGTGGCCATAGTCAACGCGCGCCCAGCTTCGACCAATGCGCTCATACGCAACAGCATGCGCCGAACATCGGGATGTTGGACAATGGGCACAGCCTCTTTAGATGTGCCATCAACAGGGCGCCCCTGAACGCGGTCTTGCGCAAAATCCAAAGCGTGCTGAAAAGCGCGTTCAGATATAGCAACCCCCTGAACGCCAACGGAAAAACGGGCACTTGTCATCATTACAAACATATACTCAAGGCCATGATTTTCATTGCCCACTAAAAACCCGGTTGCTTCGTCGTATTCTAAAACTACAGTCGGACTTGCCCTGACCCCCAATTTGTGCTCGATGCTGACACATTTAACTGAATTGCGATTACCAAGCGAGCCATCATCCTGAACAAGATATTTAGGCACGATAAATAGGCTTAACCCTTTTGATCCAGCTGGGGCATCAGGTGTGCGAGCAAGTACCAGATGAATGATGTTTTCTGACAGGTCATGCTCACCATAGGTAATGAAAATCTTGGTTCCAGTGATTGCGAAAGATCTGTCATCCTGCGGTTCAGCTTTGCAGCGAACTTGTCCAAGGTCACTTCCAGCCTGAGGTTCCGTCAGATTCATAGTTCCAGACCATCGCCCGGAGATCAGCGGCTCTAGATAGCGTTTTTTTTGTTCCTCAGAGCCAGAAATCAGCAGCGCATCAATGGCCCCATCTGTCAAAAGGGGGCACAGCCCAAAGCTCATATCCGCGGCATTGAGAATTTCGGTCGCTGCGGCACCAACGACACGCGGAAAACCCATACCCCCATGTTCAGCTGGATGAGTAAGGCTTTGCCAACCCATCTCGACGAATTGAGCATAGGCCTGCTCGAAAGGTTCGGGCATCACGACTTTTTTGCCGTCAAACCACGCGGCAATCTTATCGCCAACAGTTGAAAGCGGAGTGATAACCTCCGAGCAAAAGCGCCCGTAGGCTTCCAACGCGGCCAGTGCGTCCGTCTGGTCAATCTCAGAATAGGGGCCTAGAGAAATGACCTGAGGCCAAGAAGATAAATGCTCGATATTGAACATAATATCTCGTATTGGTGCTTGGTAAGCCATTCCCATTTCTCCGCTAAATTATTCTATCATGCCAACTAATATATTGTTCACACCCGAAACCATGCCTATACTTGACAAATGATTGTCCAAAAGTGACAAATTGAACTACGTGCGAGCAATATGAAATCTTTTGCCCCAACAAGCCTTGCCACCGTCTCATCCGAGTTCGTTGATGACTGGCTGACAGCCTTGCGAAGTTACTGCACCGAAGCGCAATTGGAGTCGTATTTGCAGCGGTCGGCGATGCATGCAAATCAAGGGAAACTTGCTCATCGGGTCACGTTAGACCAGATCGTTCGGTTTTATCAAATAGTTGCAATCGAAACAGAGGATGAGATGATGGGGCTGTGGAGCAGGCCCATTCGATCCAGAGCACTCCAGCATCTGTTGACAACGGTGCGCGAAGCCAGTTCACTTCCGTCCGCATTGCACCGATTTTCGACTTTCTGGAATTTGTTGCTCGATGACTATCACTTGAAACTGCGCAACGAAAGCGACCGAATTATTTTAGAACTTGCCCCACGCGGGCCGCAATCCATTCAGCGTTTTGGACACATGCTTATCTTGAAACTGATCCATGGGCTGTTATCATGGCTTGCAGGATATGAAGTCCCAGTGATGGCCGTTCAGTTCGCTTTTGAGTGTCCAGAGTTTGCCGAAGATTATTCAGTTATTTTTCCCGCACGGGCAAGTTTCGGGGCGCCGTATTCCTCGATTTCTTTTGAGCTTGCAAAGCTGGGGCCAGCAAATAAGCGCAGCACAACCGAGTTGGCGGATTTTCTCAATCGCGCACCGCGCGACTGGATATTTACGAATTTCCGCGAGCACACCCAATCACTCCGCGTCCGAGAGTTTCTGTATCGTGCAAATTGGATGGATTGCCAGCTGGTCGATGCCGCGCAAGCCCTTAAAATCACACCAAGAACGCTGATGAGGCGGCTGTCGTCCGACAACACCTCTTTTCAAGCGATCAAAGATGGTTTGCGTCGGGATATCGCAATTCGCGACCTTCAAAATGGGCGAAAAAGTATCGAAGAAATTTCTCAAGACGTCGGCTTTTCGTCGGCCGCGAATTTCCACCGCGCATTTCGGCGGTGGACAGGTGTGACACCAAGTTCATATCGGCGATCCAAAGCCTGAGGCTCGGCCCAGTTTCAAGCCTAGAAATGCTGGGCGATGTTCGAACGTCCGCTATGGAGAATGCAACGCAGCGCAATTGGTATCGGTCAACGGCAGCTAAGGGCCGGTAGAAGATATTCACTCGAAGCGGTTTTTCACCGATTTTCTGGTTCGAATTTCTCATCGGGCGCTTGCTGTTTCTTTTCCCAGCTAAATACGGTTAGTTGGTCAGGTAAAAAAGTGAGATTAGCGAGAAGTCGTGAACTCCAAATTTGCCAGTAAAGCAGATGATTTAGGAAGGAATGAGAACGGCCCGAGAACAGAGTGTGCCAATTTTGTGCCGCACACTAGTGCGCGTTCCTGCTTGGTTCTGCGTGGATGGCATATTGGGCATCTGAGGTGATGCCCTGTAAGTCTTAGATATGTTAGGTGGTTTCTGGTGCTGCCGGGGAGATTCGAACTCCCGGCCTCTCCCTTACCAAGGGGGTGGTCATGTTGCCAAATACACCTATCTTTTTAATAGCTTAACTACTGTACCCGTTTTGCTCTGTACGCGTTTTGTACCAAACCGTCCTGATTTCCTCACACTCTTCTTGTTAGTAGTATCGAATAGAAACAATGACAATTCGCCTGAAGCGGGCATTTGTTTAGAGTGCATGTAAATTTTGCATCGTTCATAATGCAGCCATTGATTATATGTCTGTTTCCGGCCCAAACCTGCCGTTCCTGAATGCTACGCACGGTGCAATGCGGCGGTTCAAAGCCGACATTGCTTAACTTTTTCGGAGAAACTGATCTCGCAACCATTCCTCAAAAGATAACTTGGATGCCCGTATTTCTATTCTTACTTCTTTTCTTGAAAGGAAATGAGCGTGTTCAAGCGGTACTCGATCACCAACAATTTTAATTCGTTGTCCTGCTCTTATTGCGTTTTGAGCAAATCGTTCGATAACGACGGAACTTCCAAGATCAGCCGCAGCTAGTTCACAGGCGGAAACGGACGTATCTACCATCAACCGAGTTGACGCTACATCATGGCGCAAACCAAATGCAGACATGTAACGAGACCAATGATCATCAAAGCCCAGAATGTGAATCGGGCTGGTGTTAGCCAAGTCAGAGACTGAATTCATCTTTTTTGCCGTATTAACTCCACAAACCGGAACAATGAATTCATCAGATAGTTTTGTTAGATGGCTGTTGGCGCGATTGCTTGGAGCTAGTACAATTTCCACGTCAACATTTTCCGTTTCGACTGAATTGGCCCACATCGCAGTTACAAGTTTGAGCCCTATATCGGGATATAATTTCTGAAAATCACCCAACTTCGGCGCTAGCCACAGAATGATTGCCAATGAACCGCTGACAACAATCGTAGTTTTCAAGTTTGGCCCAAATAGACCGTTGGTGGAAAAGGTTAACGCTTCAATCGAACTTTTGATTGAAGATAAATACGCTTTTCCAATTTCTGTTAATTGAAGGCTTTTGGGTCGGCGGACGAATAGGTCACTGCCCAATTTGGTCTCTAATGCCTTGATCTGTAGACTAACTGCGGCCTGAGTTAACCCTAATTCCTTGCTCGCCGCTGTGAAACTCGTGTGACGGGCAACAACCTCAAAGGTTCTCAGCCAATTTAAATTGAGGTTTTGTTTCAACTCATAGATCCATAAATAATTTATGTGCATGGGGTGGTATTATTTTGTTTTTCTTTTGGTCGGACTTCTGGCACGTTATACTTGAAACGTCAAATTAAAGGACAATTTAATGGCCAATTCTAATGCAGAACATGCCGACATGGCACTAAAACTTGTCGATCTGACTCGGTACCCGATTGAGGACATAAGTCAGGGAAAAGGGGCAACCTTTTTGGCCGAATGCCAGCAACAAATGGAAGAGCATGGCTGGTGCAGCTTTGATGGTTTTATCAAACCGGACGCATTGTCTTTGTTGGAAGACGAGGCAAATACGTTGCTTCCAACCGCCGAAACATTGACGATAACGCGCACGATTTATCAGGGGGAAGTTGATCCCAACGCGCCGAAAGGTGATCCGAGAGGGGCAGAATATACGCATGTCACACGGCAATTGGCGAACGATCAAATCCCAATGGATGGCATGCTACAGCGGCTCTATCATTCAGAAATTCTGACGAATTTCGCGCAACATGTTCAAAAGAAAAAGACATTCTTTCGAAGCGCGGATGAATTTCAGGCACTTAATGTTGTATCGCTAGAGCCCGATTGTTGGCACGCTTGGCACTATGACACAACTGAGTGCACCATAACTTTATTGTTGCAGGCGGCTGAAGAAGGCGGTGAATTTGCATTCATTCCCAATTCCCGCACGGACGAGACAGAAGATCGCGAAAGTGTTGATAAATTACTTGCGGGCGACATGTCAGTGGCAAAAATGTTTACCCGAGGTGCAGGGACTTTCACAATGTTTCGCGGCGGCTACTCCCTACACGGCGTAACTAAAGTTGAAGGCACGATTCCACGAGTTACCGCCATCATGACCTACAGCCAAGAGCCGAACACGGTTCTTAGTGATGATGTCAATATCAACATATATGGTAAACGCGTTGCGAAAATTCTTGCTGACCGGCATGCAGGATGAAGACGCGATTATTAATACGCATTCAGTCGATGCGCGAAAAGTTGAATAAAAAATGAAGACAGCACTGCTGGTAATTGATGTTCAAATGGCACTTGCCAATGATGATGCAAACGGCGCGGAGCGATCTTGCCTCGAAGCGGAGTCCAACATTTCTATTCTATTGTCTGAATTTCGAAAAAGGGCGGATACAGTCGTTCACATACATCATCATGGACTAGATCCCGCAGACCCGTTCCACAGTGAGGCACTAGGTTCAGCCGTACAACCCGTTGCTGCGCCAATTGACGGTGAACAGGTATATATCAAACATGTCAGCAGCGCATTTTCGGGAACAAAGCTTGAAATAGATTTGCGCGCGAAAGGCATCGAACGAGTCGTCACTTGTGGTGCAACTGCCAACCATTGCGTCGAATCCGCTACACGCGCTGCTTCAGATCTTGGATTTGACGTGGTTTATGCTGCGGATGCCGTATGGGCCTATGCCGTTATCGGCCCCGACGGAGTTGCGCACCCTGCAGAGCAAGTGCACTCCACATCACTGAGCACCGTTCAGGGCGAGTTCGCGACCGTTTTGACGACAGAGCAAATATTGGCTAGGCAGTTTCAATAATTAGCAAATAGAAAAGAGAATAATAATGCGTATTGGTTTCGTTGGACTTGGCACAATGGGGGGTGCCGCAGCGCTCAATTTAATTCGAGGTGGGCACCAGTTAACTGTGTGCGATCTTGACCGGGAGCGCGCAATCGAGCATTTAAAGCTAGGCGCAACATGGGCAGACACACCAAGCGACGCCGCGAACGGGGCTGATATTGTTTTTACAATGGTTTTTGGCCCCAAGCAAATTGAACAAATTGTGCATGGTCCAAACGGTCTTCTTTCCGCATTGGGACCTGGGCAAACCTGGATCGACATGACGACTAACCAGCCTGAATTGGTCCGCAATCTTGCCAAAGATATTGCTAACACGGGTGCGCAGGCTATTGATGCACCCGTTACCGGCGCAGTTGATGGTGCCCGCAATGGTAACATGACCCAATTCGCAGGCGGCGACGAGGCGACCGTGGAGCGACTCCGCCCTGTCATGGAACTGATGGGGCCGGTTCATTATATGGGACCAAGCGGTAGCGGCTCAATCACTAAGCTCGCGAGCAACCAATTATGGGCAATTCATGCAATCGCCATGGGCGAGGCGTTGGTAATGGCAGTAAAATCAGGTGTTGAACTCCCGCGCGCATGGGATGCACTAAAAATAGGTGCTAGTGAAAGTTGGTGTATGCATCATGATGCGCCATCCGTCTTCGCCGGGCACTATGATCCGTCATTTAGCTTAGACCTTTGCCGAAAGGATCTGAAATTGATTGTCGGCGCTTGTGACACAGCTGGGACCAGCGCACCTGTAACGCGCCTTACGTACGAGCAGTTTGAAAAAGCCCGAGAAAAGTATGGTGGAGATAAAGGCGAACTTCATGTTGTGAAGTTGGAAGAAGAGGCGGCCGGTGTTTCATTGCAAATGAGCGGAGACTGGGTACCCCATTGGGAGAAGTAGCGCTGATCGGCCCCCTTTGAATTGGTCCAACCAGATAGTTAGGAACCAGTGGAGTTGAGCCGCTACCATTGTCTGAACCACCCAGCTGGAGACTTTCCAGGGATTTGTCCGTCGAGCCGCGCTTGCTTGACCAAATAAATCTGGTAGTGGAGCAAACGTCTGCTTTGTGTATTTCATATCTGCACTCACAACCGCAGCGAATGACAACTTCCCGCCTTTTTTGACCTAGCCTGCTGTCGGCCCTAAACGGATCTACATATGCGATGCAGTATAGTTAAAAAATGTGACCGAAGCAGTAGTTAGTTGCAGCCAGATTGATTAGTTGCTTCGGATAGCAAACTCGCTATATTCCTAGTTCCCAACTATGTTACGGGTAAACCACCTGTTTTTTACTAAAACGCTGCGAAAACTCTGTACTCGTTTTGTACGAGATTTCCTGACTTTTCACGATATGTTCTCGTTCAAAAAGCTACGGGGATAAAAATAGGTTTTCCTCGAAACGTGCGTCAAAGCCAATAAAATAGGGGAAACTAATGGTGCTGCCGGGGAGATTCGAACTCCCGGCCTCTCCCTTACCAAGGGAGTGCTCTACCCCTGAGCTACGGCAGCATCCGGCGCTTTGTAGCCGAAATACCAACAAGTGCAAGGGCTATCTGGACCATATCCCCGATGTTAGTGTAGAGATTGGTTTATGGCAGATGAAACAAAAAATACGCCCCTGGATAAAACCGGCAAAAAGGCAAAAGCGGCCAAGCGCGAAGAACGCTTGCGCGCAGCGTTGCGGGTGAATATGCACAAGCGAAAGTCACAAATGCGGGCGCGCAAGGATACAGGTAAGGACGAGCAGGATGGATAGAATTATTGTAACAGGCGGCACATCGCTGAGCGGTAAAATACCGATTTCAGGGGCTAAAAACGCCTGCCTGACCCTGATGCCTGCCGCTTTACTCAGCGAGGAGCCGTTGACGTTAACCAACGTCCCGCGCCTGTCTGACATTCGCACTATGACCGAGTTACTGGAATCTCTGGGCTGCGAGGTAGCCTCGTTGCAAGACGGGCGCGTTTTGGCTATTGGCACAGAAAAAATCACAAACCACACAGCTCATTATGACATCGTGCGTAAAATGCGGGCCTCAATTCTGGTGCTTGGCCCGATGCTGGCCCGCGATGGCCACGCCGTAGTTTCTTTACCCGGTGGTTGCGCGATTGGCGCACGTCCAGTTGATATCCACCTGTCGGGTCTGGAGGCCATGGGGGCCGTACTGGACCTGAAAGACGGGTATATTCACGCAACTGCGCCCAAAGGGCTGCATGGCGTCACGCATGAACTACCCTTCGCATCTGTCGGAGCAACCGAGAACCTGCTGATGGCAGCGACACTGGCCAAAGGCACCACGGTTCTGAAAAACGTCGCTCGGGAACCCGAGATTGTCGATCTGGTCAAATGCCTGCGGGCAATGGGCGCGCAGATCGAGGGCGAAGGGACTTCGACCCTGACCATTCAGGGCGTAGATCGCCTTGGCGCGGCCACCCACAGCGTTGTGACGGATCGGATCGAGCTGGGCACATACATGCTCGCCCCCGTTATCACGGGCGGTAAGGTTGAGCTGCTGGGCGGGCGTCGCGATCTTCTGTCGGCTTTCAGTGACAAACTCGAAGCGGCAGGGGCGGTGATCGAGGAAACATCCAGCAGCCTGATAGTTTCGCGCAAAGGGGACATTATTCACCCAGTCGATATTGTCACCGAAGTCCACCCCGGTTTCCCGACCGATTTGCAGGCGCAAATGATGGCGCTGTTGACGTTGGCCGAAGGCACCTCGGTGCTGGAGGAAAAAATCTTCGAAAACCGCTTTATGCACGCTCCCGAACTAATCCGGATGGGTGCCGACATTGATGTTCAAGGTGGCACTGCGACGGTACACGGTGTTAAATCCCTCAAAGGTGCGCCGGTGATGGCGACCGACCTGCGGGCCTCGATCAGCCTAATTATGGCGGGGATGGTGGCTGAGGGGGAAACCGTTGTGACGCGCGTTTACCACCTTGATCGTGGCTATGAACATGTTGTGCGCAAGCTGTCTGCTTGTGGTGCCAAAATTGAACGTATTTCGGAGTAACCCATGACAGATGCAAAATTCTCGGACGGCGCAGAGCAACCACTACGCCTTAAGGCCGAAAGCCCTGATGATCTGGCAGTAATATCGACGTTTGTGCAAGACGCCGTGGGGCAAAACGCTGAAATTTCATGGCTCGCCAAAAAGCACCGCTTCGCCGTGCTGCTTAATCGTTTCCGCTGGGAAGATCGTACCAGTGCCGAACAGCAAGGTCGCCGATATGAGCGTGTGCAATCCATGCTGGTCGTCGACTCGGCGCTGAAAGTTACATCGCTGGGTTTAGACTCTGCCGACAAGGATATGGCGTTTGAACTTCTGTCGATCTCGTTTGAACCGAGCGAAGACGGGGCAGGGCAGGTCATCCTGACGTTGGCTGGCGACGGTGCGATTGCGCTGGATGTTGAATGTCTTGATGTTTCCCTAAGCGATGTGTCGCGGCCTTACGTGGCACGATCCTCTAACGTTCCTTCACACCCGGTCGAATAACATGCCCTTATTTCTGAATTCCAAGCAGCCTGACTTTGAGGCACGTTTTGTCGATCTCCTTGGCATGAAGCGCGAGTCCGACGCGGATGTTGACGCCGTTGTGGCTGATATCATCGTCGACGTCGCCGCGCGTGGTGATGCCGCCGTGTTGGAGCTGACAGCCAAGTTCGACCGCCTGACATTGACACCCGAAACGCTGGCGTTTTCAACCGCCGAGATAGACGCCGAGATTGCCAAGGTTCCTGCCGTCGAACGCGAAGCACTGGAACTGGCCGCCAAACGTATCCGTGTTTATCACGCCAAACAATTGCCAAAAGATGAACGCTGGATTGACGACAACGGCGCAGAACTAGGTTGGCGTTGGTCGGCTGTCGAAACCGCAGGCCTTTATGTGCCGGGCGGTTTGGCATCCTATCCGTCGTCGGTGTTGATGAACGCCATTCCCGCAAAGGTCGCGGGCGTCGAAAATTTGGTGATCTGCACACCAACGCCGGATGGCAAAGTGAACCCGCTGGTCCTTCTGGCTGCACGAATTTCTGGCGTCGAAACGGTTTACCGCATCGGCGGAGCGCAGGCGATTGCGGCGATGGCTTATGGCACACAAACAATCAAGCAAGTCGACAAGATTACCGGGCCCGGAAATGCATTTGTTGCGGCCGCCAAACGCCGGGTTTTCGGGCGTGTGGGGATCGACATGATCGCTGGCCCCTCGGAAATTCTTGTGATCGCTGACAAAGACAACGACCCGGACTGGATCGCGCTTGATCTGCTCTCCCAAGCCGAACACGATGAAAACGCCCAATCCATCTTGATCACCGACGATGCAGACTTCGGCCAAGCTGTTGCCTCTGCCATCGAAAAGTGTCTCGAAACGCTGGAACGTCGCAATGTCGCTGCTCCAAGCTGGCGGGATTATGGGGCTGTTATCACGGTGGACAGCCTCGATCTGGCTGCTGAACTGTCGGATCGGATCGCGCCCGAACACCTTGAACTTTGTGTTGCCGACGCCGCCGAGTTATCGAACAAAGTCCGCCACGCAGGCGCGATTTTCATTGGGGCGTGGACGCCGGAGGCCATCGGGGATTACGTTGGTGGGCCAAACCATGTTCTACCGACCGCCCGTTCGGCCCGGTTTTCGTCCGGTCTTTCGGTGTTGGATTTCATGAAACGCACGACCATCGCCCGCATGACACCCGAAGCGCTGAAAGCCATTGGACCTGCCGCCGAGACCCTCGCGAAATCCGAGAGCCTCGAGGCACACGGTCTGTCCGTTCGGGCGCGTCTGGACCGTATAAACAGTGGGGACGACGATGCCTGAGACTGATCGCCTGATAGATATCCAACTGGATGATTCCGGTCTTCCCGCCCCGACACCCGAGATAGAACAAGAACGCCGCGTCGCGATTTTCGATCTGCTTGAGGAAAACGTATTCGGCATCGTTGGTCGCGAAAGGCGTGAGGTTCCAACTGGTCCATACAAGCTGAACCTGTCGATTGCGGACCGTCGTCTGGTGTTCGAACTGCAAACGGAATCCGACGAGAACGCAGGCGCGTTTCATCTTTCGTTAACCCCGTTCCGGCAGGTTATTAAGGATTACTTTCAAATTTGCGAAAGCTACTTTGACGCCGTAAAACGCCTGCCGCCTTCCCAGATTGAGGCGATAGACATGGGGCGACGCGGGATTCATAATGAGGGCAGTAACGTCATTCTTGAGCGGCTTGAAGGTAAGGTCAAGATTGACACCGCCACCGCGCGGCGCCTGTTCACTCTGATTTGCGTCCTGCATTTCAAAGGTTAACGGCAAATGGCGAACGTCCCCACATCCGTGTTGTTCGCCTGCGATCATAACGCTGTGCGCTCGCCCATGGCTGAAGGGATCATGAAGAAATTCTACGGTTCGCGGATATTTGTGCAATCGACTGGCGTCAAACACGGTCTTGAGATTGACGGGTTTTCAGTGGCTGTCGCTGCTGAAATTGATGTGCAACTCGGAAAACATCGTGTGCGTTCTTTCGACGATATGGAGGCATGGGGGGACGACATCGACGGATATGATCTGGTGATAGCACTTTCCCCCGCCTCGCAACGCCGCGCACAGGAGTACACGCGGTATCATGCGTTAGAAGTCGAATATTGGCCAATTTTTGATCCGACCGGCCTCGGAAATACCCGCGAGGAAAAACTGCAATCCTATCGGCAGGCCCGCGATCAAATATTGCAAAACATCCTCAAACGCTTCGGTCCGCCCGACGTTGAAGAAACTTCTTGACCCTTACGCGACGTAAGAGAGTATTCCTTGAGTCGCGAAAGGGTCAGAGATGATAAAGTACACCATCAAACAAGCGGCTGAACTGGCGAATGTGTCAGTACGGACTTTGCATCATTACCACGATGTCGGACTGCTGGTTCCGGTCCATATTGGCGAAAACCGGTATCGGTATTATGGCGAGGCCGATATGCTTCGCCTGCAGCAAATCCCGTTCTATCGGGCGTTTGATATGAAGTTGGAGGACATTGCCAGAATACTCGACGCCCCTGATTTTGATTGCTTGGCTGTGCTGCAGGAATATAAGGCGCTTCTGAATGCAAAGGGCGCCCGGATTCGCATTTTGCTCAGGACGATTGATCTCACGATCGACGGGATTAAAGGAGACACGGAAATGAACGTTAAGGATTTGTATACAGGTTTCTCTGCGGACAGACAGTCCGCCTAAGTAATATTCCAGAATATTCCGGTAGGACCGTATTTTATGTCATATCCCCTTATAATATACTTTTATGAATCCAGTGAGTGCCTTATAGTACCGTCATGTTCCAGCAGCTTTATGGGGACGAATATGGGGACGACGCGATGGTTACTAGAAAAAGTCTGACTGCACAACTTTTGAACTCCCTCCTCAGCGAAGGACGCTATTATGACAATGGCTACTTTGGTTTACATCTCCACGTAAGAAAAACTGGGTCCAAAGCATGGGTCCAAAGGACAAGATTAAAGGGTAAATATATCGATATAGGGATTGGCGGCTATCCAACAATTAAACTGGTCGAGGCTCGTCGTATTGCAACCAACAATAAAGCTATGACCGAACAAGACATTGATCCTCGCATTAAGATCCAACCCCCAAAAGAAAGCCCTACCTTCATGGAGGTGGCAGAAGCGGAAATCGATAGAGTTCAAGCTGAGTCCAAAAATGAAAAACACAAAAAGCAATGGCGATCCACACTTGAAATGTATGCCTACCCTACTCTTGGGCAGATGAAAGTAGACGAGATTACGGTGGATCATGTCTTAAGAACACTCCTGCCTATTTGGTCTAACAAAACGGTAACGGCCAAAAGGGTTAGAGGCCGAATTGAGAGCGTCTTGGATGCCGCAATTGTTCGAGGACTCAGGGAAAGATACAATCCAGCAGTTTGGCGAGGTAATCTGGAAAAATTGCTCCCGCGACCATCTAGAATTTCGAAAACTGAACATCAGCCTGCTATAAGTCAGAACGATGTCCAGCGGTGGTGGGCATCATTAAAGACACATGATGGAATGTCTGTGCTAGCGCTACAAGCATTGATGCTTACTTCTTCGCGGTCCGGAGAAATTAGATCAATGCATTGGGACCAAATCCAATTATATGGCGACAAACAAGCTCTCGATACCGGGTATCTAGGAATTTGGAAGAAGCCAGCTGATCAAATGAAAGCTAATAAGGCGGACCAAGTTCCAATCAATGAGCCGTTACTTAAAATCATCAGAAGCGCTGGAATGGAAGCTGGATTAGTGTTCCCATCGCCGTCGACTAACCGCAAACTTTCAGACATGGCACTAAATCAACTCATGCGTGGCATGCATGAAACAGACCCTATCGGCTTCAAAGACGAGGAAACTGGCAGAGTTGCAGTTCCGCACGGATTACGCTCAACCTTCCGCGACTGGGCTGCCTCAACTGAGCAGTCACGCGAAGTTGCAGAACGGCATCTTGCCCACAGGATTGGGGACGAGACCGAGGAGGCTTACGCCAGATCGCGCCTCTTAAAGCAGCGGGCAAAAATAATGAATGACTTTTACGCATTCATGGAGGGGATGTGATGCCACCGAAAAAAATCAAAGGTCTTCTAGACTATTTAAGTTTGGCTCCCGGCGAAGATTTCGAGCTTGAAGAGCCATCAGAGAATTACATTGGGGGAATGGGCCTTGGAGCGACTGAAGAAGCCACTAGATGGGCGTTTAAAGGTTATCAACTTGAGCTTCGTGAAAGAATAGATCACGCAACGGCAGCCACCGTCGGTATCATATCAGTTAGAGCTGGTCGCCCTAAAAAGTCTGACAGATTGAAGGCAAATCAAATGCGAGCATTTCATTTATGGCTAATAGTTCAGGATTATCCGAAACAAATGCGACGTGAAGCTTCAAACAAAGGCTTGATAATCGCCATCCGTAAGGATGAAAATCTCTCTGGAGCAACTCGAGATCTATGGAATATAGGTTCAGATAAGAGCATTGAGGAATCAGTTTCCAAAGGTAAGTCTTGGTGGGGAATTGATAGAGACTGGAATAGCTCGAAGTGTGTAGAGCATTGGACAAAAATTCGGCCTTAAAAGACTAATAATTTCAATTTCAGGACTTGGTTTTAATTAATACTGTATTTTCGCCAATCTTAATAATCCAATAAATTCCGTAAAGTACCCATACGAAACTTACGTATGGAGGCCAAAATGGCAAAAAGTTCAGAGCAGAACCCAAGGCAGAATCTTACCACGCAGCATCCGCATTTCATGCGGCGAAAGGACATTGAAAATACGCTACGTCTAAGTCGTTCAACTATCTATGAGATGATGTCTCAGGGGAAATTTCCAAAACAGTTCCGTATCTCCCAGCGCTCTGTTGCATGGCGGACACTTGATATTGAGAATTACCTAAACGACCTGCAGGACGGTCAAAATGACTGACTTGAGATTACCCCCCCGCCCCTCGAAATATGCCGGCTTAACCCCAGTATATAATGCCTCACACAGAGAGCGCGATGACAACTACCGCAAAATAGTCATTCAGCTCGCCCCGCGCTGGCGTGTGATCATCTGCAAAGATAACATCCAGATGATCCTGCAGAAGCGCTCAGTCCTATTCCCGAACAAAGGGACATGGGCAGGCCGGAAGTACTGTGTGACCCGAAAGGCGCTTATCCGCGACTGTTCGGAGCTAGGATTGCTCTCCGACGCATCTGCAGGGGCCATACTGGAGGCCCTGCCCGAGATCCTGCGCGCGCCCACAAAAAGAATGCTGGAGACTTAAGATGGGACTACAATTTCCAACGGGTAACGGCTCGTACGACACACACAAGGCTGCATCAAAGAATGGTCGCTCAAACCCCTGCGCTGGCCAGCCATATGAGGCGATCAACTACACAGATATCGTGAGCATGGCCAAAGAACCCCCAAGCGTGGATAAGAAATTTGGGAAATGGTTTATCCCAACGACATATCTGGAGTGCGACGCGCGCAGCCACGACGTTCAGCGACAGAGTGGTGTTTTTCGCTGGCTCACCTTGGACGTTGATCATAACAACCTGTCCCTCAACGAGATTGATGCGGCGTTATCCAAAGTTATTGGTAACTCGAGACGTATAATCTACTCGACACGGTCCGCGACTGCCGAAAATCGCAAATGGCGCGCACTAATACCGTTGGTAAAGGAGTGCGAAGTCAGTGGTGCTGATTTTGCTGATACGCAAAACGCCTTTTATGACCTATTGGAGAGTTCCAGCTATGGTACACTTATTCCGGATCGTGCCTTGGCTCGCCCCGCGCAGCTGGTTTACCTCCCGAACAAGGGCGACTTCTATGAATGGCAGGCCCGCCCAGCTAAAACTCTCAATCTCGCCGTAGATCGGGCGATAATCGACCACAGAGATGGCCTGCGTGTGCTAAAAGCGCAAGCTGAAGCTACAGCCCTACAGGCGCGTGATGAACGGATGGCTAAGCGCAGACAGAGAGCGCAGGCTGGCGATGTGTCGCCCCTTGATCATTTTAACGCTTCTAACTGTATCGCCGATCTTCTGGAGCGTTATGATTACCAGCAAGACGGCTCTTCGGAGCATTGGCAAAGCACGATGCAGTCATCTGGCAGCTACGCCACCCGCAACTACGGTGATTACTGGGTAAGTCTCTCTGGCAGTGATGCTGCCGCTGGCATTGGACAGGCGAAAGATCAGTACTGCTGGGGTGATGCGTTCGATTTATTCTGCCATTTTGAGCATGGCGGGGATATGAAGAAAGCCGTTCGCGCATATGCCGTTGAGGCCGGGCTAAGCCGTAGGCCTAAGCGCTCTGCTCCCAACACATTACAACAAGACGTTGACCCGCGCAGTTTTGCAGAGGTTCTTGCAGAGGCAGAGGCTTTGAGTGTCGACAATATTGAGGGGGTCGAGAGAATTGTAGCAGAAACCGTAGCGCTCAACCCGCTCCGTAAAGATCAAGTGTTTCGCGCAATAAAAGCCGCAACTGGCATCCCGCTCACCACGCTACGTAATCAAGAAAAAGGGGACCCCGAAGCAGCTCCAGACCACCTGGAACTCGCGAACCTAACTCTCAGCGGTATCGGGGTAGAGAATATAATATGCACGACATCCTTCACTTGGCTCTGGTCCTCGACCGGCGTTTGGCAAGAGAGCGAGGATCGAGCAATTAAGCAGGACGTGCAGAACTGCCTCGAGAGCGAGGCGGGAATAGGGGTAACTTCCCACCTCGTGAGCGCTGTCACAGATGTACTGAAGACAGAAATCTTCAAGCCGGATCACGAATTCAACATTGGCAACCCTGAAGCGGTGAATTGTCTTAACGGAGAGCTACACCTTCACAACACTGAAGGGTGGCACTTAGAGCCGCACTGCCGGGAGCATTACCGCACCACACAAATTCCGGTAGCGTATAATCCAGCAGCGGTGGCGCCAATGTTTAGCACGTTCTTGGACGAGGTCTTCTGGTTTGATTTTGACAGCGACGACAAAATCAGGTCCGTTCTAGAACTGATGGGGTACACGCTCATGAGCCATGCACGGCACGAGAAGTTCATCATGCTGATAGGCTCTGGGGCTAACGGTAAGAGTGTGCTTTTAGCCGTACTGGAGGGCTTACTGGGGAACGCAAATGTGGCAGGTGTTCAACCTGCAAACTTTGATCGAGGGTTCCAGCGTGCGCACTTACATATGAAGCTCGCAAACATCGTGACCGAGCTAAAGCAGGGCGAAGTTATCGCGGACGCAGAGCTTAAGGCTATCACATCTGGTGAACCCTCGACAGTTGAGCATAAATTCAAAAATCCATTTGTAATGCGACCATACGCGACCTGCTGGTTTGGCACTAATCACATGCCACACACCAGAGATTTTTCCGACGCGCTATTCCGCCGGGCTGCCATCTTGCCGTTTAACCGGACCTTCGATACGTGGGAGCAAGATCCACAACTCAAGGATCGCCTACTCTCAGAGCTGCCCGGCATATTGAATTTGGCGCTGTCAGCCTATCAGGCTGCAATGTCCAAAGGCTTTACTGATCCATCATCTTCAGAAGTTGCAAAAAAGGAATGGCGACTTGAGGCAGATCAGGTGGCACAGTTTGTTGAAGATGCGTGCCAAAAGCAACCTGCGGGTAGGGTAACATTTGCAGCTGTGAACTACGCATACACCGAGTGGGCGATAGAAAACGGTATACGTAAAACGGTGGGCAAGAAAGGCCTGCGTGAGCGCCTGACGCGGCTGGGCTTCGGTGAACACCGTGACGGTAAGGCTCGGTATGTGACTGGCCTACGAGTGTTTTCGTGGAACGAGTTGTGACACTTGTGACGCGTATTCCCACATACATAAACTTTGAAATAAAACATTGTTTATTGAATCGCGTCTGAAAAATTGGTCTTTGGAAGAATGAATGATGTATTCTTCCAGTATCGTTACATGTGGAAATACGCGTCACAAGTGTCACAACCCCCAGCACGAAGGCCTATCACCCCCACCGCACCCGCCAAAGATAATGTGTCTCGCCATTAATCTTCACAAACACCTCGTCCAAATGCCACTGCCAATTCGAATATGAACGCATTTGGCTAACTCGCTTACGACGGACCTCGGCGGCGAACATCGGTCCAAATCTGTTCCACC
>JBBWVU010000003.1:0-10509 GCA_050256375.1 Paracoccaceae bacterium
TCAAAGAAGCACAGATTATCATCGAGCAATGGAGGAGACATTACAACACAGTCAGACCGCACAGTGCATTGGGCTACCGCCCACCAGCGCCGGAATCCATCATCTTGATAGACCGAAGGCCAATCATGCACTAACATTCAAACTGGACCAATCAACGGGGGCCGATCAGGTAGTTGGGCACGCCGGAATTTGCGGCGATTCCGGACAACGCATCTAATGCGGCGGCAACGCTGCCATGCTTGCGCACCAGGCGGATGAAGGTGACAGGGCCGACCCTTCGCGAACGATAGAATCGCAACCAATCCAAAGCGTCTTCGTGGCTGGACGGCAGAGCAGACGGGGGTATTTTCGTCGATAGGAGGGGAATCGCGGACATGGTTTACCTTTCTGATTCCCCTATGGTGGTTCAAATTAGTTAAACGATGGTTAACTGAATTATTGGCTGGCATGCCCTTGGTTTGAGCGTAAGTTGCAAGAAAGACCAAACTAGGAGCCCAAATGACTCGACCTAAAATATTGTTAACGCGCAAATGGCCAGCCAGCGTAGAAGCGCTTGCGGCGCAAATGTTTGACGTAACCTGCAATCCTGATGATCGCCCGATGGATCGCGCCGCGATGCGTGCGGCACTGGAAAACTACGATGCGGTTCTGGCGACTGTGACGGATGACGTAAAAGAAGGGACGTTTACGAATTTGAAACCTTTGGCGAAGATACTGGCAAATTACGGAGTCGGTTTTAGCCATATTGATATAGAAGGCGCGCGCGATGCAGGGATAATAGTTACGAATACGCCCGATGTGTTGAACGACTGCACGGCTGATTTGGCCATGACGTTGCTGATGATGACGGCTCGTCGTGCGGGTGAAGGCGAGCGTGAAGTTAGGGCAGGCAATTGGACAGGTTGGCGACCGACGCACATGATTGGCACAAGCGTGACTGGTAAAACGCTTGGGATTATCGGGTTTGGGCGGATTGGGCAAGCGATGGCGCGGCGTGCGCATTTCGGTTTCGGGATGAGAATTCTGGCGCAGAGCCGATCCCCGGTTGCCCCCGAAATCCTTGCCGAGACTAGTGCTGTGCAGGTTGATACGGTCGAACAGATGTTGCCTGAATGCGATTTTGTTTCGCTACATTGCCCGGGTGGGACTGCAAACCGACACCTGATAAACGCGGATCGACTGGGCTTGATGAAGTCAACTGCGATTCTTGTGAATACTGCACGCGGCGAAGTTGTTGATGAGCTGGAGTTGGCTAGGGCCTTGAAGTCCGGGCGTATTGCCGGAGCGGGGCTGGATGTTTTCGAGGCCGAGCCTTCTGTACACCCCGAGCTGCTGCAGTGCGAGAACGCTGTACTGCTGCCGCATATGGGTTCCTCTACGCGGGAAACGCGGGTCGAAATGGGGATGCGCGCGTTGCGCAATATCCAAAAGTATTTTGATGGGCAAGAGCCGGCTGACAGGGTGAACTAGGACGCGCGGGCAGGCGTTATTCGAGGCAGATACCCTGTAGCGCAACCCAGTCTTGATCCCGTAAGATAACTTGGTTCGCCGTCGTTGGTGCGTCGGTGGCCGTCTCAATTACTTGATCTTGCGTTACGGCGTTTTCAGCGGCTTCAGCCAAACGGATACTTGAGAGATTGCCGGAGGTAATATACGTCAACAACTCGCGTACAGTGCTGGCCGCGAAAAGTTGTGCCAGAACGGTGTCGTTGGTTGCGATTAACGACGTCGTTAGGCGCGCAAGATCGGTCGGTGAGTTGATTTCGCGCAGGGTTTTTTCGGCGATCAAAACAATGCCGCCGGGGAAAATGCTGGTGTTCGGCTCGTCTTTTACTATTACCAATACGGCGCTCCCATCCGGAAAAACCCGCGACTGAAAAAGGTCGCGGGCGGTATCGGCGCGTGGTTCCCGACAAATCTGGATTCCGAGCGTCGCAATCATATCTGCCCCCAGCTTTCGCGCGCTTTCTGGGCCAGTGATACGGACAGCCTGATCGCGCAGTAACTGCGGCGTCACGTAGGACAACGCGGCTAATGCCGAGATCAGGATTGTTAAGAAAACCCAACGTAACCGAGGTATTTTGCGGCTCTCGTCGGTTAGATAGAGGGAAACTTGGGCTATTGCCTCGACCATTTGTGCATCGTCGATTTCAAGGGTCTCAAATCCCTCGCTGTCAGGTGTGTAAGTCGCTTTTGAACCATCCACGGACAGGCGAGACGTCGCTGCCATAGCCCAATGACCCAACGGGGTTTCGTTTAAGTCGGACAATAATAACGTTGCGTTTCCGAAAGATACCACAACTTCTGTCGGGGCATGTTCCGGGCTTTCGCGCCATTGGCCAAGTGCTTCGAGCCGAGTATATTTGTCTAACGCTGTCATTAAATATGTGCCTTAAAAACCTTAACCGCTCGATACTTCTGTTTGCATGATTTTGACAGAGCCTATTCAGGAAGTTTGTAATTTTGTGCAATTAGAATTTTACGCAACTCCAGCTTTGAAATCTTTCCAGTCGCAGTGTGTGGCAGTTCGTCGAGAAAAACTACGTCGTCTGGAACTTGCCATTTCGCAAAGCTCTTCCCGACCAAATCAAGAATATCGTTAGCATCCGGTGTTTTATTAGGCATTGCGACGATTACAAGGATTGGTCGTTCGTCCCATTTTGGATGGGCGATACCGATCGCCGCAGCCTCGGCCACTTCGGGGTGCGCAATCGCTGCGTTTTCGAGTGAGATCGAGGATATCCACTCTCCGCCCGACTTAATCACGTCTTTTGATCTGTCAGTAATGCGGATATAGCCGTTTTCGTCGATTGTAGCGACGTCGCCTGTATCAAACCAACCGTCTTTATCGACCGCGTCTTCGTCATGCTTAAGGTAACGCTGCAGGACACCCACGCCTTTTGCCCAGAGCTTGCCTTGCGTCTGGCCATCCCAGGGTAACTCTTGATCAGTGTCATCGGTGATTCTGAGGTCGATTGAATACGGTGGATGGCCGGTTGTTCCTTGCGCATCAAGCCTTCCCACAGCATCCAGAGCCGTAATTTCGGGTTTGAAAGTGCAAATTGTGCCCAATGGCGACATTTCTGTCATACCCCAAGCGTGTAAGACTTGGACGCCATAGTCGTTTTGGAACGTTTCGACCACAGCTCGTGGGCAGGATGAACCACCGATCAATACTCGTTCCAGTGCGGGCAAATGTAGATCATTCGCCTGCAAGTGTTGGAGCATCAGTATCCATATTGTCGGGACCGCAGCCGTGAATGTGACGCCGTAATCCAGCATTTCAAACAGCGCAGCCGGCGTCATATCGCGCCCAGGCATGACAAGCCCACTTCCGACTAGCGGCGCGGAATAGGCGATGGACCATCCGTTTGCGTGGAACAGCGGAACTACGGGCATTGCCACATCGTTCGAAGACAAACCGAGCATGTCAGGCGCGGAGGCAGCCAGCGCATGCAAGGTGTTCGATCTGTGGGTGTATATAACCCCTTTTGGATCCCCAGTTGTTCCAGAAGTGTAACAAATTCCACAGGGGGAAGTTTCCTCCAGCTCGACCCAGTCGAAGTTTCCGTCGAAGGGCTCAAGCAATTCTTCATAGCAGATCAGGTCGGGTATCGAGCTTTGCGGCATGTGTGCACGATTTGTTATTACAATGACCTTTTCGACCATTGTCAGCCGATCCCAGATACCTTCTATTATAGGAATCAGGTCAAAATCGATAATCAGAAACCGATCTTCCGCGTGGTTGATTATGTAGACCAGCTGATCCGCAAATAAACGAGGGTTAAGAGTGTGGTTAACGGCGCCCGCACCGGGAACTCCGTACCAAACTTCGAGATGACGCGAAGTATTCCATGCCATAACGCCAATCACATCACCAGTCCGAATCCCTAGAGAAATCAGCGCTTGAGATACCTTTTTTGCCTGAACTTGAACTTCACCCCAATTAGTTTTGGTGATTGGGCCTTCAATCGAGCGGCTAATGATCTTGCGCTTCGTATGATATTTGGCCGCGTGATCCAAAATTTTACCGACCGTAAGCGGGAAGTCCTGCATTCCAACTGTCATTTTCCAACCCCTGTTGTATTTTTATAATTACTCAACAGGTTAGCATCGGTTCAATAGTTGAGAAAGAATTTCCTTACCTTTTGAAAAATTCTTCCTTCTGGGGCAGAGTCAGTTGCTGTCGGACTGTTCCATATCCATCCCCATTTGATCTTGACGCTCGTTATCTACGGGCACTTCAATTGTGATTTCGCCGGCATGCGCGAAAATAAGCGTTATCGTGATTACATCGCCTTGTAGCAGCGAACGTGTCAGCCCCATCAGCATGACATGCATCCCACCACGCTTCAGTATAGTTGCTTCTCCCGCGAGAATCACGATTCCACCTTCGATCTGACGCATTTTGGCTATGCCGTGTTCCATGATATGCGTGTGCAGCTCGGGCATCACCGCCACATCCGTGCGGACGGCGATTAAAAGGTCATTTTCGAGTCCATTATTCATTATGTGCATGAAAATAGCACCAGACTTAGAGGCAGGACTGGCGGCCAGCGCGTATGATTGTTCGATTTGTATGTCTTCTGCCTGTGCTGAACCGAGCGATGTCAGCAAGGAAACGGCCATAATCGAGAGTGTTCGCAACATTATTCTGATCTCCAGAGGCGTGATGAATTAAAAAGATTTAATATTAAACTAACATTATGAACAGCAGAAACACCGACAGTATTTGTGGGGTACTGTGACATGCACATAGCCACGAATGCTGCACCAGCAATGCTTGTGTTAGGAAACTGGCTTGTCGGGAGTCGTATGCTCATGCCCACAAAATATGATGTTTTTCGTAGATTGTAGGCGACAAAAAGAAGCGGCCCCGTCAGAGTTCTCTGACAGGGCCGATACGCGTTACGATAAAGCTAATTTCAGGCAACAACCTGAGCTTTTTCGATATCTTTCTTAATTTTCAGGGCCGTAGCGGAAAGATCAGTATCTTTTGCTTTAGCCATGAAAGCATCCAAACCGCCGCGATGATCGACCGTACGCAAGGTCGACGCCGCAATGCGGAGCTTGAAAGAGCGCCCCAGTACTTCAGAAGCAAGGGTTACGTCGTTCAAATTCGGCAGGAAACGCCGACGAGTTCTATTTTTAGCGTGGCTGACATTGTTGCCAGTCATGACGCCTTTGCCAGTTAGTTCACAAACACGAGACATATTGATGTCCTTTTTCTATAGGGCACCACCCATTCGGGGTGCCGGAATTCGAAGCGTTTCTTTATTCCGGACAGGCGCGGGGGTCAAGGGATTCGGCGTGGTTATTTTTCAAACAGCGCGATAACCGGTAGTTCAAAGGCTTTTTTTGGGATAAAGCCTTATTTCCAGGGGTACAACGAGCTTTTGCATGGCATGCAATCGATTCCAATATGTGTGGCGGATTTAGGCGCACTTTGAAATGTAGCGCTTTGATCGCCTGTGGTCTTGGCATATATTCGCTGAGAGACAGAGCATACAGGAAAAAGAATGCGCAAAATGAATTGCATGCCCCTTTCGGCAATATTTGCTTTGCTCCTGCCATTGGCAGGTCTGGCCGAGACGTTCGATTATCGTTTCGACGTCCGGCTGGCTTTGGTAAAAATTGGCGAGATGCAGGTTGCGGCGAACAACGACGGCAACAGTTATTCGGCGGGTATGGCTCTTTATACGACAGGTTTGGCCGGCGTTTTCTATGATGTACGGTATGAACAATCGGTGATCGGGCGGATTGCACCCGATGGAAGACTGCGACCGATCAAACACATTTTGATAAATGATGAACAAGGACGGATTTCACATCTCGAAATCCTGTTCGACGGCAGAAACGTATCGACCATAACCTACGATCCGCAACACGACGTTCCAGAAGATTTTTCAGGCATTCAAAATGTGATCGACCAAATGTCTTTGATTTACCGGTTGCTAAGACCAGGTAGCTTCCAGCAAGTCTGTACCGGTGAAATAGGCTTGTTTGACGGTAAAAACGTTAGCATGGTGAAATTTACGAACGTTCAGAGGCGTGCCGACGGACGGGTACAATGCGACATTGCTTATTCCGGCACGGGCGGGAAAAGCGGCGTCGCGTTGTCTGCATTGGTATTTACACCAGATACTGATGGGGTGATGCGGATACGAAGATTTGATGTGAATACGAGTATCGGACTGTTGACGGTCAAGGCGCGTTGAGCGTGTTAGGGACTGGATAAAACATATGACCGTGTTGCCAGTCGAAGCAGTTTTACCCGAATTATTGGTGGCCATGCAGAATTATGGCCAGGCAGTATTGCAAGCACCACCTGGGGCCGGAAAGACCACCCGGGTGCCGTTGTTTCTGTTGGAGGCGGGATTGTTTTCGGGCAAAATCGTGATGCTGGAACCAAGGCGCGTTGCAGCGCGGGCGGCGGCGGAACGGATGGCCTCGCAACTGGGGCAAGTGGTTGGAGAGACGATCGGGTATCGGATTAAAGGCGAAAGTCGAGTCGGCCCTGAAACGCGTATCGAGGTGGTGACCGAAGGAATACTAACGCGCATAATTCAGGCGGACCCCGAACTCTCCGGAATAGATTGCGTGATTTTCGACGAGTTTCATGAACGCTCGTTGAACGCGGATATGGGGTTAGCATTCTGTCTGGAAAGCCGTTCGATTTTGCGTAATAATCTGAATTTATTGGTAATGTCAGCGACTCTGGATGCGACGCCTGTGGCGGGCCTGATGGGGAATGCACCGCTTGTGACCTCGAAAGGGCGAAGTTACGAAGTAGAAACGAAATGGTTAGAGCGCCCCTGGTCTCGCCCGAACAGAAGTGGGCCGCGATTCGAAGATGCCGCTGCGGACTTGATTCGAGATGCGGTTGCAGAAACGCATGGAGGGATATTGGTTTTCTTGCCCGGCGCTGCAGAAATACGCCGGGTTGCCGCGAAGCTTCAGGGATTGCCGGACGACTGTAAGGTGATGCCGTTGTATGGTGGGCTGCCGTTTGCACAGCAACGTCAAGTGCTGGCCCCGTTGTCCGCAGGGCGCAAGGTTGTGCTGGCAACTGCGATCGCGGAAACTTCGCTGACCATTCCGGACATTCGCACGGTTGTTGATTGCGGTCGGGCACGCAGGGCGCGTTTCGACGCAGGATCTGGGATGTCACGGCTCGTAACAGAAAGGGTCACGAAGGCCGAGGCAGAACAACGGCGTGGCCGTGCCGGACGTGTAGCTGAAGGCGTGTGCTACCGCATGTGGACAAAGGGCGAAGAGGGGGGCATGTCTTCATTCCCTCCGGCTGAAATTGAATCTACTGATCTGGCGGGATTGTTGCTGGAATTGGCGGTGTGGGGCGCCCGGTCCCCGTCCGAAATGGCGTTTTTGACCCAGCCGCCTGAACGTGCGGTTATCGAGGCGCAGGGGTTGTTGCAATCTATCGGGGCGCTCGACGAAGATTTTCGTATAACCAAACACGGCGTGGACTTGGGACGCCTGCCGCTGCATCCTAGGTTGGCGCATATGCTGCTTGTCGGCGCGCAACATGGCTCGCGAAAGCTAGCTGCGACGTTGGCTGGCCTGCTAAGCGAACGCGATCCCGTAAAAGGCCGGGCGATAGATATTTCATTGCGGTTAGAAGCGGTTAGGGATCCTAAAAAGTTCGAATTCGAACGTCCGTTTCAAATCAACAGATCGGCAATTTCAGCTATTAAAGCGGAGGGGAAGCGATTGGAACGGTTGGTTCCGAACGGGGCAGGAGACGGGCTTTCCGCTGGTGCATTATTGTCGCTGGCATATCCGAATAGAATTGCATTGCGGCGCAGCGGGGACGAGGGACGATTTCTTTTGTCAAGTGGAAAAGGAGCGATTGTGGACGCGGGCGACCCCCTCGCTAACGCTCGAATGATGGTGGCCGTGGATCTGGATGGCAACTTGCGAGAATCTCGACTGCGGTTAGGGGCAACTGTGACGGAGGCTGAAGTTCGGGATCTACATAAAGTTCGCGAAAGCAATATCTGCGAGTGGTCACGCAGGGATCGAGCAGTTAATGCACGACAAAGGGTTATGCTCGGCGCGCTTATACTCGAAGACCGACATTGGAAGGATGCTCCAGATTCAAAGGCTGCCGAGGCGATGGTCATTGGTGTTCGAGACCTTGGCCTTGGTGCGTTGGATTGGCCCAATTCGACACGTTTGCTGCGGGCGCGCGTCGAATGGTTGCGTGCCCGCGGGGCCGAGATGCCGGATATGTCGGATGGTGGTTTGATGGATACGTTGGAGTTCTGGTTACAGCCGTTCCTTGGCGGTATTCGCAAGGCCAACGGGCTGAAATCAATTGACCTGTTTGTGGCGTTGAAGGCTTTGTTAGATTGGGATGCTATGCAGCAGCTGGACCTTCTGGCTCCGGCTGCGATTATAGCACCGACCGGAACGAGATTGGCTGTCGATTATAGCGGAAATCACCCGTCCGTATCTGTTCGATTGCAGGAAATGTTTGGACTAAACGAACATCCAACGGTTGGTATGGATAAATTACCCATACTAATCGAACTTTTATCTCCTGCTAGAAGGCCGGTCCAAACAACCGCAGATTTACCCGGTTTCTGGGCGACATCATATTCGGATGTGCGAAAGGATATGCGGGGGCGGTATCCTAAGCACCCTTGGCCGGATGACCCTACGCAGGCTGAGCCGACCCGTCGGGTAAAGCCTCGAAAGTAGGGGCTTGGTTCTGCCGGTCCAATGTTCGTACCGCGGTTTTGGTCTAAATTGAGCACTAGCGATTTGGGTTACTTAACTTTACCCCATAAATCGTATTCACTTGCTTCATCGACTTCGACGGTTATGATGTCGCCGACGGTCAGTTTTTCAAAGCCCTCGTCGATGAATAGGTTTCCGTCAATTTCTGGGGCGTCTGCTTTGGTGCGGCATGTGGCGCCGTCGGCGTCGATCTCGTCAATAATCACATCCATTTCCCGACCGACTTTCCCGGCCAGTTTTGCTTCTGAAATGGCTTGGGATTTTTCCATGAAGCGGTTCCAGCGGTCTTGTTTAACCTCGTCGGGAACATGGTCTGGCGCGTCATTTGACCGTGCTCCAGCAACATTTTCGTACTGGAAACAGCCAACACGATCCAGTTGTGCTTCGTCCAGCCAGTCGAGCAAATGTTGGAATTCGGCGTCGGTTTCGCCGGGGTACCCGACGATAAATGTGCTTCGTAAAGTGATATCGGGACAAACGTCGCGCCAACGCGAAATTTCGTCCAGAGTCTTGGCACTTGCAGCGGGGCGGGCCATACGTTTCAGGACGTCAGGATGTGAATGTTGGAACGGGATATCCAGATAAGGCAATATTAGGCCGTCGGTCATCAAAGGAATGAGGTCGCGAACGTGCGGATAAGGGTAAACATAGTGCAGGCGAATCCATGCGCCTAGCTGCCCCAGCTCGCGGGCTAGGTCAGTGATATGGCTTCGGACTTCGCCGTCGTTCCACGGGTTCAAGTCATGTTTGCGATCCAGACCATAAGCCGAGGTGTCCTGGCTGATCACTAACAGTTCCTTAACACCAGCAGCTACAAGCTTTTCGGCCTCGCGCAGAACTGCGTGGGCAGGGCGGCTGGAGAGGCGGCCGCGCATATCGGGAATGATGCAGAACTTACATTTGTGGTTACAGCCCTCGGATATTTTCAGATAGCTGTAGTGGCGGGGCGTTAACGAGACGCCGGTTGCCGGCAGCAGATCGATGAACGGATTAGGGTCCGGCGGCACAGCGGAGTGCACCGCATCCAGAACTTGCTCATATTGGTGTGGCCCGGTTACTGCCATAACAGAGGGGTGGGTGCCGCGGATGTATTCCTCTTCCGCGCCCAGGCATCCGGTAACGATGACTTTGCCGTTTTCGCGCAGGGCCTCGCCGATGGCTTCCAGACTTTCGGCTTTTGCGCTGTCCAGAAAACCACAGGTATTAACTATGACGGCACTTGCATCGGCATAATCGGAAGATATCGCGTAACCTTCTGCCCGCAGGCGGGTCAAAATGCGCTCGCTATCAACCAGCGCTTTGGGACAGCCAAGAGAAACCATACCGATTTTCGGCTGGCCTTCACGCGAGTCAGAATCGAGGCGCAGTTTTGGTGCAAGGTCGGGGCGGAGGTTTGGTGGGTTCTGGGTCATGTTGGCCGTATAGGATATCCTGACAGCGAAAGGAAACACAGAATATCGTTACGGTTTATGAAATCAGGCAGCTTTGGCGAAATAGCAAACGCGATTACGGTCCGAGGATTGGGACTCGTAGAGCGCTGCGTCGGCTTGCTGGATCAGGACTGTGGGAACATGGTCGTCCGGCCCGCCAAAGGTCACACCGATACTGACAGTTGCCGGAATTTCCAAATCCTCGTCTATCTTGAATTTAACCCGGTCAATTGCGGCTCGCAAGCGTTCCGCCGCGAATGCTACTTCGCTGGGTCCGGTATCAGGCATCACCACCAAGAACTCTTCGCCGCCCAGT
>JBBWVU010000004.1:0-3665 GCA_050256375.1 Paracoccaceae bacterium
TCGATGCTGTCATATGACTGGAAATCACCAAACTGTTTGGTGATCGCAGCTGTCAGTGTAGTTTTACCGTGGTCAACGTGGCCGATTGTGCCGACGTTAACGTGTGGTTTCGTGCGCTCAAACTTTTCCTTACCCATGATACTTTCCTCATGTAATTGGGCTCAAATACGCCCGCGGCTTCATGGGCGTGCAAATAATCGCTGTTGATGCATAAATCAACAAAAATTGCGCGGACCTAGCTTTTCAAGTTCGGGTCCGTCAGTTTTGCATGCTCCTGAAGGGCAAAACGGTCGGTCATTCCGGCAATATAATCAGCGATGACGCGCGCTCTATGTGTCTTGTCACCCTGCGCAGCATCCTTCCACTCGGGCGGCATCATGGCCGGATCATCCATGAAAATATCGAAAATATCGACCACAATTTGCGCAGCTTTGCGCCGCATCCGCCGCACTGTCCAGTGGCGATACATATTTTCAAACAAGAATTCTCTTATCTGTTTTAGATCCGCAAACAATCCGTCCGAGAACTGTATAACAGGCGCATCGAGCCCCCGAATATCCTGTGCCGACTGCGCCCCAGCCGCCGCCAATCGCGCCCGACTTGTTATCAACACATCCTCGACCATAACACCAAATACACGACGCAGGGCTTCGTGACGCCGGCGCAGCGGATCGAGGTTCGGGTATTTCGTGTCCACCTCGGCAAAACAGTCGCGGATAATAGGAAGCGTGCAAATATCCTCAACTGTAAACAAGCCCGCCCGCAAGCCATCATCCAGATCATGATTATTGTATGCAATATCATCCGAGATCGCGGCAACTTGTGCCTCTGCACTGGCATAGGTGGCCAACTCCAGATCGTGCATCGCGGTATATTCGAGCAACGCAATCGGCAGTTCACCCGTCACAGGCCCGTTATGTTTCGCGATCCCTTCCAGGGTTTCCCACGTCAGGTTCAAACCGTCAAAATCTGCGTAATGTTTCTCAAGTGACGTAATAATCTTTAACGCCTGCGCGTTATGATCGAACCCGCCATAATCCGCCATGCACTCGTCCAGTGCATCCTCACCCGTATGTCCGAACGGCGTGTGGCCCAGATCATGCGCCAAGGCCACCGCTTCCGTCAGGTCCAGATTTAAGCCCAACGCCCCCGAAATAGTCCTCGCCACCTGCCCCACTTCAATCGAGTGCGTCAGCCGGGTGCGAAAGTAATCACCTTCATGTTCCACAAACACTTGCGTCTTGTGTTTCAGCCGCCGAAATCCGCTGGAATGGATGATCCGGTCACGATCCCGCTGAAAGGCCGATCGGTGCGCCGAGCCCCCCTCGTCGAACAATCGCCCCCGACTTTCGTCAGGGTCACTTGCGTAAATAGCGCGCATCTTAGCCTCCGGTCTTGTTTGAACCCGCTTCGGGGCCTATATTCCCATTGTTATAGTAATAGGATACGGGCCGAAAGATGCAGCTTTCTCTACCACCTAAAGTCACCGACCGCGCGTTCGCACAGATCGCCGCGATCAATTCCTCCGCAGACGAGGCTAAATGTCTGCGCGTTGCTGTTGAGGGCGGCGGTTGTTCCGGCTTCCAGTACGATATCAAACTCGACGACCCTGCGGATGAAGATCTGATCTTGGAAAAGGACGGCGTGAAAGTCCTTATTGATCCGGTTTCCCTTCCCTTTCTGACGGATTCCGTGATCGACTATTCGCGCGAACTAATCGGTGCCCGTTTCGTTATCGAGAACCCGAATGCGACTTCAAGCTGCGGTTGCGGTACAAGTTTCTCCATGTAAGCCCTTGCCCACCACGAAAATTCGCCGGATTCAATCGGGCATATCCGTGTTGCGCCGCCAACTCCCAATCGACAACTCCGTTTATCGCCTCGACAATTTCCGCCGTCAGCCCCGTGTTCCAATCCTCCTATTTGTAATAAGCCGCAATGTCCACTAACGCGAGACCGTCGTCCTTCGTTGGCCATACCGCCTGAATCTGCGTAGATGGGATGTCAAAATCCGCCAACATCCCCCGCACTTCTGCAACGGGATCAACCACGAAACTCTCGAAACGGATCAGCCGCGTTGGCACATCCGCCCGCCCGATAAACGCGCCATAAGCTGCGATCTTCTCATTCCACAGCTCCATCGGCGAACGCAGAACTGCCGCCATATTATCCAGTGACACAGTCAACCAAGGCTGCGTTACCAAATCCAGCATACGCACAGTTTTCGGCCCCTTCTGGTGATACGGCCGCCGTGCCAACGAAACTGCCCATGAATACGGATTACGAACGCAAAACACGACATGCGCCCTGCTTTGCGTAAACGCCCGATCCCAAACCGGCAACGCATGCTTCCACGCCTTGGTCGGGCACGCCAACGCCTGCTCATTATCCCTTAACGCATCGCGATATACCTTGCGCCACTTGCCCTTATACGTTGCCTCGATCACCGCCCGCAGATCCGCATTCTGCGGCAAATTCAACGGTCCAACTTCACCAAAGGGCAACATCCGCACCTCTGGCTGTGCCGCCAGCATCCTTATAAGCGCGCGCGTGCCTGTATTCCGTTTATAATCGCCAGCTATGCAATCCACAGTTCCAAAACGCATCTGAAACCTATATCAATCAAAGGTGCACAAAACGTTAACGCCTGAGGGGTCGCTCATGAAAATCGCATCGTTCAACATCAACGGCATCAAGGCGCGCCTGCCTAACCTTTTGACTTGGCTAGAGGAAACCAGCCCCGATGTAGTCCTCCTCCAAGAAATCAAATCTATTGACGAGAACTTCCCCCGCGAACCAATCGAAGACCTCGGCTACAACATCGAGACCCACGGCCAGAAGTCCTTCAACGGAGTCGCGATCCTGTCCAAATTCCCCATCGAAGACGTCACCCGCGGCCTGCCCGGTGACGACGAAGACGAGCAAGCCCGCTGGATCGAGGCCACCATAAACACCGTCCGTATCTGCGGCCTGTACCTGCCCAACGGCAACCCGCTTCCGGGCCCGAAATTCGACTACAAACTGGCATGGATGGAGCGCCTGTTCACCCGCGCCCAAGACCTCCTCACCTCCGAGGAAATCGCGCTCATGGCGGGTGATTACAACATCATCCCGCAACCCGAAGACTGCGCGCGCCCTGACGACTGGTGGGGTGACGCGCTCTACTGTCCCGAGAGCTTGGCGGCATACCGCAAAACCCTGAACCTCGGCTTTACCGAGGCCTTCCGCGCCCTTAACTCCGCCCCCCTTACCTACACATTTTGGGATTTCCAGCGCGGTGCATGGCCCAAAAACGACGGGGTACGGATCGACCACTTCCTGCTAACGCCCCAAGCAGCCGACCGCCTGAAGTCCTGCGAAATCGACAGGCACATGCGAGGGCGCGAACGTCCCTCCGACCACGTGCCAATCTGGGTGGAGTTGGAGATTTAGGGGATACGAAAAATGTGACTACCCATATGGGTTTTAGATAATGTGCCTTATTTATAGAGGATATATATAGGGATATCTAATTTCATCCAATGACAGCAATGCGGACAAACCGGACTTCCATATCTCTTCGGAATGTCGAGGATATTTTACAAGAACGGGGCATCGATACTTGTCTCGCCAATATGAATGTGGTTTGAGCCTGCCAACACTTCCGACAAAGGGCCCCAAGCCATG
>JBBWVU010000005.1:0-63597 GCA_050256375.1 Paracoccaceae bacterium
ATCAGGTTCCGCGGCAATGAACCGCTCCAGATAATCCTGTGTCAGACCCTTAGCCTGTTTAGGGCGCACTAACTTGGCGCGCCGCACCCTACGAAGCGACAGGTTTATTTCTTCGTCAAAAGTTGGATCGGGAAGCCGAAGGAGGCGGTGGACTTTGCGGATCGCATAGAGTCGGCGACGAACCGTCGATGCGGCCTTTGTTTTTCCCTGTTCCTCGATAAATTCACATACGATCTCGACAGATGCGGGGAACGGGGCAAATTGTGCCAAATTGCACCAGTCGACAAATGTCTGCACGTCGGAATAGTATGACCGCATCGTTGAGGGAGCATAAGCCCCTTCAAGTCGACGAAACTCAGTTCTCCAACTGAGATTAGCAGTATCGGATTTCAAGTATTGTGCCATATGGCATATATAGAGCCATAAGGTGAATTAGTCAATGATAACTGGAACACAAATTCGATCTGCCCGCATCGCTCTCCGCTGGAGCGTTGAGACCCTTGCCGATCGTAGTGGGGTCAGCGTTAGAACAATCAAACGAATAGAAGTATTCGACACAGTTCCAAACAGTACATTGCCAAATATAAGCGCCATTCGCTCCGCCCTCGAATCCGCAGGCATAGAATTTATAGGCACGCCGGACGATGGCCCAGGCATTCGCATCTACAGCACCTCGCCGAACCCGTCATCAACTTGATGCCCACGCAATCTTCAACTCAAAGAACCACATTTGTCCGCCATGTAGCGGCAGTTCTCGCGACAGGCGCTCTGGCTGTGGTGATTGCCTACCTAACCCTGACCCCCCTGCAGGTGGATTTGGATTTAGGCTCCGATAAACTTTATCACTTCATCGCCTTCGCCATGTTGGTTTTACCCTGCGCCTTGCTCTACGCGAGTACGCTGGTCTGGGTGCTACCGGCGGCTATATTGTTCGGTGGGACAATTGAGCTTATTCAGCCCTACGTTGGACGCGGGGCAGAATTAGCGGATTTTGGTGCAGATGCTTTAGGCGTTGTAATTGGTGCAGCCCTTGGCCTGACCCTTCGCGCCATTGCGGCCAAACACGCTTCCATAAGTGCAGCTTCTCTCAAATAGATCAAACTTTCTCAATAAGTTCTTTGCCTCCTCGCAAGAGTCGCTGCACATGCGAGCATAACTCGAAGGGACTCGCGCGGATACATGCCGTGCTTGAGCGCGTTCTTGTTCCCGATTGGCGCGCCAGAGCTCTTCGCACCGCCTGGCATCCGCATCGGCCAACCAAGGACATAACCCCGCACGAATTATCTCAATCAAGTCAGGGGGCTTTCTTAGCGTCCTCGCTAATTGGAACGGAGTAGGAGGTCCTAACTGTTTCCCAGCACTCCATTTTGTGGTATACTGATTCGTGACGGCACATCTTGTGTCTAAGCAGCTAAAAAGCCTGCGCTACATTACCTGCAAACACATCAGTCAAAAGGGAGGTTGGCTGTAACAAGGACGCTGATTATGAGCAAGAAACTCCGCAAGACTTCGCCCGACAAGGCCCACGCAGAGATTCTGCAACACTTCCTTCCCATACAACTTCTCCCCGATGAGGATCCGGAAACGCACGGAGCCTTGCGCGATGCGATCCTCTTGGACTTGAAGCCCGGAACTCCCTACGAGCACATTTTGGCCGAACAACTCGTCATTCTGGAGTGGGAATCTCTTCGCCACCGGCGGATGCGCGATAACCTCATCATGGCGGAATTTCGCCGTCAATCCATCGGGGTGTTTGAGGAAAGGAAAGACGGGTGGATCATTGAGCTTTTCCCGGAACCAAACCAAAGTGCTATAGACATGGCCTTTAATCTCGTCAGTACAAATACAGACCGACGGGCAGAGGCAATGCAAGCTTTAGAAAAAGCGCAGATCACACCCTCCGAGATCGTGGCAATGGCGTATAGTGCGGTCGCAAAAGATCTCCAACCACACGAGCGTCACATCGCGGAACTTGAAGTGCGCCGGCGCAAATTAAGGGAAGACTTTGATCGCCTAAAAACAGCGCGTGCACGACCTGTTGAGGAAGCCGAACTTGTGGTGGAACAATGACCACGGAGCGCCAAAAAGCAACCAACACGGCCAACGCAAAAAAGAGCACTGGGCCAAAGTCTTCCGCAGGGCGTAAGCGCTCGGCCAACAATGCCCGCAGGCACGGCCTGACGGCACCGCCTCTCTGGGAAGACGTGACCAAATGTACCGAACCATCCTCGATGACGCCGACGCCATACCCGACCCGATGGCGCGCGAAGACCGCCAGCGCGCGGCCTTTAGAATAGTTCATTGTTAAGGCAATTCTATCGTGGTAAACGTGCTCTGGTTTAATAGCACAGCTTCGAAGCCCTGAGATGTGTTAGGCTGGTCATCCTAGGCTAACCTTTCCTTTGGTTAGGGCGCCTGTAGGGGCTGAAAACGGTAAAGGTTTTGCATGCAACAAGAAACAGACGAAATTGACTTGCTTGAGCTTTTTGCTGTTATTTGGGCTGGAAAATTAACAATCGTAATCTTCAGCGTTATCGCAGTATTTTGCGCTTCGGTTTTTCTCCATATTGCGGATCGCAAATATTCTGTGTCAATGATTTTCAAACCAGTGTTGGACGAGCCCTCTGGGGCGAACCTTTCCGGCTTGGGTGGCTTGGCCGGCCTGGCAGGGATTTCGATACCCTCAGCCACGGGCTCCGATATAGCTGTTTTTCAAGAATTATTCTCTTCGGATGAAGTGGCGCAGGTTGTGTTTGCCAATACCGACCTTATGTCCCGTTTGTTTAAGGGTGAGTGGGATTCAGAAAATGGGATGTTCACAGAGCCCAAAAGAAGCACTTCGTCAAAGTTAAGGTCCAAACTTAAAGTATTGCTCACAGGAACAAACAATGTTTATGCCGAGCCCAATCCTACACGGCTACGCCAGTTTCTAGTTGACTCTGTAACACAGAGCATTGATAAAAATACAGGTTTTGTTAGTTTCTCGGCTCAAACCAGTTCCCCAGAACTCATCGTCGAATTGGTGTCGGAAGCGATATCAACAACAGATGCATTTATCAAAAACCGATTTATTATTTCTTCAGAGGCGACACTCGCGTTTTATACTCAAAAACTAAACACGGCACGTTCGCGTGAACATCGAGAAGCGTTGGCAAAGTTAATGGCTTCCGAAGAGCAAAAACTCATGCTTGCATCGGCCGGTAGCAATTATGTCATTGACGCGGTCAAGCTTCCAGAAATTAGCGCGTACCCCACGTCGCCGAAGCCGGGTCTCGTATTAGCTTTAGCGTTCGTGCTTGGAGTATTTTCCGGCGTTGGAACCATTCTTATTTTTAGTGCTATTCGAAAACACAGGACATTCCTAAATGCGTAGTTTAACATTTGCCGCAGCTTTTCTTTTTTCGGGCCTGTCAACGTCTTTGCTGGCTCAAAGTTTGGATTTGCAATCTTTACAGTTAGGCGATTTAGGCGATTTAGGGCCGTTAGGCTCCATACCTGAAGCGTTTTCCCAGTCGGATTCTCCCGACACGCAAGGGGGCATGCCAAATGCTGAAGCCCCTCAAGCTCTGAACGCCGCCTCGATTGTAGATGAGCCGGCACTTATTTTTCAGTCACAGGGCGTAGAGACCGAAGCGCCCTCCGTTATAGCTAAGTATTTTGAAATTTTGACTGGAAAACAGCTCGCGGTTTATGGCGCGAGCGAATTTAGTCAACAACAAGACAACAGCCTATTATTTTTCAACACCATGGGCCGAGACTATCGTTTAGCCCCTGGTGATGTTTTGAAAATTACGCTTCGAGGCTTTCAAGAACTTGATACGACAGTAAAAATTGGACGCGATGGTAATTTGACACTGGCGAACCTTGCTCCGTTCAATGTCACAGGGTTTTCAATTTCTGAAGTTGAAAACCGATTACTGACTATCTTGAAGTTAGATGATGCCTCAGCATCTGTGTTTTTATCAATTGATACGTCGAGGTTAATTACGGTTCAGGTTTCTGGCGCTGTAGATGCTCCTAGGACTTTGGCCGTTCCGGCCTATACGCCGCTGAGCCGAGTTCTGGCATATGCGGGAGGCATCTCGGATACGGGCTCCTTACGAAATATCATCTTGCGAAACAGCGACGGCGCCGTAACGAAGGTCGATTTTTATGAGTTTCTACAGAGCCCCATGGGCGCAAATGACCCGCTTGTTACGGACAGCTCACGTATTTTTATTGGCGATAAGGGGCCCACAGTTGCAGTCACAGGGTTTGTGGCACGCCCTGGCATATATGAATTGGAGCAAAATACGGCTGAAATAAGAGTGCTCAATCTCTTGAAGCTTGCGGGAACAACCCTAATACCGCCAGGTGCAGAAATTGAGGCGTTGTATTTCGACGAAGATGGGAAGTCGTCTTCTCGCAAGTTGCGCCTAGAGGATACCATCACCGTAGGTGAGGCTGTTCGTGTGAGATTTATTGAAACACGCAATACTCAAACTGTAACCATCCGAGGTGCCGTCCTAGATGAATATAGCCTTGCCACAAATGAACCGATTTCGGTTTTCGAAGTTCTTCGAGGCGGCGCTGTTCTAAATCAGTCTGCCGTTTTGAACTTCGCACTGATTGTTGGTGGCGGCGAGCCCTCAAGAGCCATAAACTTGCAAAAAGTTTTGGCCGGTCAAGACACCACTCTTCCAATCGGTTCAGTTCTCTATGTCTTTGATCAAAAGGACTACCAGGCTTTAGTCGCTGCTGATCCTAACTCCACAAAAGACCCTGTCGTTGCAGAGCTCAATCGCACTGCAAGTGCTGAACTTTATGTGAATGGTAGCAGGGTGGCATACTTGGCGCCCGTTGAGGGCGAGCCGATTTCTGAAGTGATCCAACCCTTTTACACACCAACACCCCGAACGCACCTTGCGTTCGCCTTACTCCAACATGCGTCGGGTGGAGACACGGCTGTGACTGCGGTCTCACTTAGAGAAATACTCTCGCCACAAAACAAAGACATTTTGCGCCCTGGCGATAGATTATTCATTTTTGAGCGCGCGTTTTTCCAAAGCCTACTTGGCTCCATGGCGGCCTCTAAAGTAGACGTCACCAATTCCCTTGATAATAAAGTAGACGTCACCAATTCCCTTGATAATGAAGTGGCGTTTGTGACATCCATTTTACGTCATGCAGAATATACCGAAGTCCGCATTGATGGGACTGTTTTTTCATTAATACCGCACAGTACCAACCTTAATTTGGACAACCTAGTGGATATTTTGGGTGGCCTGCCCCGAGAGGTCGTATCAGATTTAATTTTGATCACAGATCAAAACAGGAAAATTGATCCCATTTTGGCTGGAATGCATACAACTCCTGAGGCCTCAGTCTATTCTGGCAGTATTATTGATTTGTTCAGTGCCAGTTTTTATCAGCGCCTCATTAATGAAGCTTTGTTAGGCGGCGAGGTGAGTATCTCAAAAGAAATATCGGCTGCTAAACCTGTCCGTGTGTATATGGATGGCAACCTCAAAGAGATTTTACCCTCGGGCCCGAATGCTATAATGACACCCGGACTTAGCAGGCTGCTATCGAGTTCCGTAGTTTACCCATTATATGGGTCCCTAACCACCTATGATGGTTTGCAAAATATGTGGGAAATAGAGGAGTGGAAACGTAACGAGATTATGGCTGGCGAGTATGAACTCTCGGCAAATGCCCGCTTGGACTTTTATAGCTTAGACTGGGTCAGAAATTATTTATTTGTCAGCGAAGAAACGCAAGTAGACAGCACAACGAGTGATCCTCGCCTCTTAATCGCAAACCTTGATCTTGGGTCCAAGGCGCTAAATGATACTCTCTCCAATCAGGCTGAGACTATGCCAACTACGACATTCAATCCGAAAGGCGATGTTGAAAATTTGAATGCGGTGATTGGGTCTGCGAAGGCAATAAGTGGCGCTGTACAATTCCCGGGCCGATATCCGGTCGCAGGTCAAGTGCGTCTTTCTGATCTTCTTTACGTTGCCGGCGGGACGCTTGAAGGTGCGGACCTGGCGCGCATCGAAATCACCCAGTTCGGGAACAATAATGGTGTTCTAGAACTCTCCAAACGCAGGATTATCGATTTAACGAGAATTGATGCCGATACAGTAATCATATCTGGCACCTTCGCAGTGTCAGTGCCTTTTCTCACCAATGACGCCATTTCCGGTGTGATCATGGTCACTGGCGAGGTTGGGCGCCCAGGGGAGTATATTTTTTCGCGTAACGATACACTGCACGATGTGCTCCGCCGCGCCGGTGGGCTCACAGATGTCGCATATCCTTTAGGGGCTGTGTTTCAGCGCGTCGGGATAAAATCCCAGCAGAAAGCGGCAAATATAATTTTGGCCAAGCAGGTCGAACAATCTATCCTACATATTACCCAGTCTGGAGTGGAAGCCTCATCGGATCAACTGAATATCGTAGCCGTTCTCGCGCAACAACTGCGGGCCCAAGAAGCCTCTGGCCGCATGAGTGTCAATATACTGCAGCAAGACCCCTCGGTACCTGTTTTTCTGCAGGAGGGTGACTCGCTAACTGTCCCTAAGAGGCCGTCCCATGTCTCCGTTATTGGAGCCGTCCAGCGTGATACAATGGCGATGTATGCGCCCGATAAACAGGCGCAAGACTACTTCCGTGATGCTGGCGGCTTGCAACGTGTTGCAGATGCAAAGAATGCATATATCTTGTTGCCTAATGGACAGAGCCAGCCGCTTGTAGCACAAGCAATAATTGCACCCGGCTCTGTGATCGTAGTTCCGCCAAACCTTGATAGACTTTCATTGCTTGGGCTGACTGAACTCGTTTCCCGTGTACTGGGTAATATTGCAACCTCACTCCTGGCGATTAACATTGTCAAATAGGGCGTTTATCTGGGCAGCGTTTATCTGGGCAGCATTTGTTTCCTCGACTGCTCAGGTGGGTGCGGAAACCGTTATGCAGCCATCGCAGGACGGGGTGGGACTAACGTATTCGGCAAATTTCTTTCGAGACAATCCAAAGGAGCAGAGTTTCTCGTGGACCCCAGTTATGAGCGGGCAAACCCGCTACATGTTCGCCATACCTCGTGAGGGCCTTTATGAGGCGCAGAAATACAATGATAGTTCGGCCTTATTCTATTTAAGTAGTATCACAGCGTTAAGCCCAGGTTTTGTCCAATCAAATGCTTGGAATTTTGGCATAAACATTGCGCCAAATGGGGCTGAAATTTTCGCGGTGAGAGATGTTAGCGCGAACGTTGCTATCGGCGGCTTGGGTTTATACCAAGAGGGTTTCTCGCTTGCTGGGCTTTTAGAGCTGCGTTATTTTTTGAAGAACGAGGTTTTGTTGGCGATTTCTGCGGCGGTTGGGTCTTCGAAAGTTAATCATTTGAACTTTTCTTTAGCGAAGCTTTCCTCCGATGAATCCTCGGAGGTTTTTTCAAACCTCGACCTCTGGCAGGAGAGCGGTGAGGTTCGAGCCAGGCTTGGTCAAACTTGGTTTGATTTCTATAAAGATTTTGATATTTCCATTTTCAGTCAACTTCAAAGTGGGCAAAATGGGCTTGGATTAGATTTCCGGGTCCCATACGAAACTTTTGAATTAGATTTCGGGCTTAGGCCAGCGCCGGAAGGTGATGTGAGTATTTCTCTTGGTCTCACCGCAAATTTTGGAGGGCCTTCAGTCGGGAGCGGCACGTTGAGATTGCACTCAGAGCCTCTCCTTAGTCGCTCTAGACAACTAACAACAATGAAGGCGCTTAGGCGTAACGAATTGCCCAAGATATGGAGATCCGAGATGGGTTTTGAGCGGAATAAGTGAATGCTCATGCGGGGTTTGTGCTAAATATCGATCCCGAGTAAATGTTTGGCTGATCTGCCCCAATTAACTGGCCCATGTTGAATGTCAGTGCATGATCGGTCTTTGGTCCATCGGGATGATGGTTTCCGGAGCCGGAGGGCGGTAGCCCAATGCACTGTGGGGTCTCTTGGTATTGTAATGCTTCCTCCATTGTTCGATGATGATCTGTGCTTCTTTAAGGGTGTAGAAGACTTCGCCGTTCAGCAACTCATCGCGCAGTCTGGCGTTGAAGCTTTCACAATATCCGTTCTCCCAAGGTGATCCTGGCTCGATGTAGGCCGTTTTGGCACCGACGGCTAATATCCAGTTGCGGACAATTTCAGCGATAAACTCTGGGCCGTTGTCCGATCGAATGAATGCTGGGATACCGCGCAGGATGTACAGGTCTGTCAGAGCATCAACAACATCTGTTGAGTTCAGCTTACGCTTCACCCGGATTTCCAGACATTCACGACTAAATTCGTCGAGGATGTTCAACGTCCTGAATGCCCTGCCATCATCTGTTCTATGGTGGACAAAGCCATATGACCAGACATGGTTTTTACGTTCAGGTTTTAGCCGAATACAGGAAAGCCCCGATAACGCGAGGTCTTGTTTAAACTTGTTTTCTTAAATTTCTGGAAGTTTGCGTTTTTGGAACTTATAAATAAACTTTGTGCAATGTAAGAGTTTGGAACCCATGCTAAGCCGTTTACTTCATCTTTTCTTTATTCTCACCCGCCCGATGACTTTGGGCGTTCGTGGACTGCTTATTTCGCCCGACAAAACAGTGCTGTTAGTTCGGCATTCCTATCATTCCGGATGGCATATGCCGGGCGGAGGTGTGCACAGAGGCGAGACGCTTGAAACCGCCCTCGCACGGGAAGTTCAGGAAGAGGCGGCCGTACGTATTTTGGGAAAACCAAAACTTCACGGGATATTACTTAACAACAAGGTGTCCAAACGTGATCACGTGGCTGTCTATATTTGTGAAAACTTTGAGGAAATCCCAAACCAAAAATCGAATTGGGAAATATCTGAGTGTCAATTTTTCCCTTTAGATTCCCTGCCTCCAGAACTTGATGGCGGGACCAAAGCTAGAATATTAGAGTATTTGGAAAAACAAGAGGCCGCCCTCTTATGGTAATTTTATCTAAAACATATTTCGAGAGAGTATTTTCTTTATGATGAACGTTATTCGTTTATATTTTCTGAGCCTGCATCGGAAAACCAAAATTATACTCCAGGTCCTGTTTGACGCTGTAATGCTAACTGCTGCATTTGTTGGAGCATATGTTTTGGGTATTGGAAGTATCCCGAGCGGGTTGGCTGCCGTAAGCTGGCCAACACTCATTGCCAGCTTGCCAGCCACGATCGCAATATTTTACTTTCTCGGAGTCTATCGTTCACTTGTCCGTTTCACATCGGCCAATTCTCTTGCAATGCTGCTTGCAGGTTGCGGAATTTCAGCGTTGCTGGTTTTGTTCATTTCCGGTTTTTTGGGCCAAAACATAACCTGGTATATATCAACAGACTATTTCTTCATTTTCGGAGGTCTGACCGTTGGCGGCCGGTTTGCCCTGAGATCATTTTTTCGCGCCAATCTGAATGGCGAAAAAACACCCGTTATCCTTTACGGGGCCGGAGAGCCTGGCCGTCAGTTGTTGACCGCGTTACAGCAAGGAAAATACCTTCAGCCGGTCGCGTTTTTAGATGATTTAGATGAACGCCTAGGCTTGATCGTCGGCGGTGTCAAAGTTTATGGTCTCGACGAGCTTGAAAACCTGATCTTGACCAAGAAAGTAGAAGTTGTCTTGATCGCGACACGACGCGTTTCACGACAAGCCCAAAAAGAGCTTGCAGAGGCTCTCAAACGCCATGCCGTTTCGGTTCAGCGAATTCCTGACGTGTCTGATCTACTTTCCGGGCGCGCAAAAATCACCGATTTTCGGGAAGTAAGCATTGAAGAACTTTTGGGACGCAAATCTGTGCCGCCCGTTCCTTCGCTGTTGGAAAAAAATACAAGTGGGAAATCGGTGCTGGTGACGGGAGCTGGGGGCTCTATCGGTAGCGAGATTTGCCGACAAGTCTTAAATCTTAAACCTAAATGTCTGGTGGTGTTTGATCAGTCCGAAATTGCACTGTATACCATAGAACGCGAGCTAACTCAGCTTCTTGACGAGGAAAACCAAGATATCCGCCTAGTCGCAGTTCTTGGAAATGTTTGCGATCAACAACGGGTAGAAGACGTCACAGAGCGCTTCCAGGTTCAGACGGTTTTTCACGCTGCAGCATATAAACATGTGCCAATGCTGGAAGATAATATACTGGCTTGCGTTGAGAACAATGTGATTGGGACCCAGTCGGTGGTAAGCGCCTCCATTGCCACGGGTGTCACATCTTTCACTATGGTTTCGACAGACAAGGCGGTAAGGCCGACAAATGTCATGGGCGCCTCAAAAAGACTGGCAGAGTTGATTTGTCAGGCCCACGCTAAAAATCAATCTGGTACGGCAATCTCTATAGTCCGGTTCGGGAATGTATTGGGTTCGTCGGGCTCGGTGGTACCATTGTTCCGGCACCAGATCGAGACGGGTGGCCCGTTGACTGTCACACATAAGGACATCACGCGGTATTTTATGACTATCGCGGAAGCGTCGCAGCTCGTAATCCAATCTTCCGGGATGGCGACTGGCGGCGAGGTATTTATTCTGGACATGGGCGAACCTATAAAAATATTCGACCTCGCGCAGTCGATGATCCGCCTGTCGGGCTATCAAGCCTATGTTTCAAATGGCTCTGCAATTGAGAATAGACCAACTGCGGACGAGATAGAAATCGTTATCTCCGGGCTGAGGCCGGGTGAAAAACTTTATGAAGAATTGCTTATCGATTCCGACACTGTACCAACGACACATCCCTTGATTGGTAAAGCCAAAGAGCGGATGCTCAACTTAGTCGATCTAAATACAGCGCTGATCGAACTGCAAGATTGTATCGAGAGCAAAAATTCCTCCGGTGCGAAGGAGTTTTTGCGAAAAATGCCATTAGATTATTCGGGTTAACCGGCCGGTACCTGTAGTGATACAATGTCGGTAAAAGAGATTGCTGGCCGCGACTATAAAGCATGTCGAAAACACGAGTGGTCCAGCTCGCGACCATTTGGACCGGTTTTGTGATCAAAATGCATGACTTGCAGTTCTGTTCCATACGTGCCGATGTCCGACAGTACAGTAACAACGTGTTAACGAGCGTGCGTTTTCGGGGTTACTAGCCATTTGACCTTTTTTGTAACCTCACGTTCTGCGAAATTAAAAAGCCGAATAGCACAGAAAATTTCCGAAGCCCCAAAACGTTACATCCACTGCAAAATCTAAATGTCCACGTAACCATACAAGCGTACCCCATTTTGAATGATGCGGTCACCACAGGCAGAATTAGTTCCAACCCCCATTTTTTGGTTTCTACTGATTGGTTTAAACCCTCCGTCTTTCAGACGGATAAATAAAATATAGATTGCGCCGGGGGCGCTCAATTAAGAAAAGGCAGTTTTAACGGCCACTGTTGATCCCACCAGCTTTAGCTGGTGGTGGCTCAGTGCAGCGTAGTAAACGGAAACTTCAGCCCGAGACTCAACGTTTCAGGATGCATTCCACCGGTTTGAAGGGTTTGTATATGGCCGGCCCCGAGCGTCAGGCTCGCCGCATCGCTCAGGTGGTAATCGAGTTCGACTTTATATCCCCCGAGCAATCCGCCCCGGGTATCCACGCCAGCCCCCCCCGCCGCGCCAAGCAGAACCTCACCGGATAACGAAAGACGCCCGGCGACGGGGTAACGATATCCCAACCCGAACATGCCAATTTGAAAGCCCCCGGCGTCTCCGGTTACAGCGGTATACGCCTGTCCGGTAAAATACAGATTTTCGAGTACGAATACATCGATATCAACGTTGATCAAAGCAGGTGCCCCACCGCTTGTGGCGCCAGGTTTACGAAAATCCTCGCTTATGATTAGTTGCGTAAGGCCGGTGCTTACCTGCCAATGAACCGTCTCAGGATTATCGGCGATGCTTGCCCCCGATCCAAAAGATAGAGATGCCCTCGCGGAGGGTGTGAGGGCTAGAAAATCGCCGTTAAGGGATGTCAGAGCACCGAGCCCAAATTCCAGATCAAGGTTTTCGAACGCATTTACCTGCACACCGACATTTGCCGATGCAATCAACCCACCCCCGGTATCCACAGCGCCACCTCCGCCGATACCAGCCCCGAAGTCCACGAAGAATTCAAACGGTGCTACATCCAAAAAATACCTTTTCCCCAGTATCCAGTCGGCATAGCCCTCGGCATCGCCTGCAACAACACCGTTTGCCTGGATAAACGCCTCGCTGCTATCCTCGCTGGAAAATGAGATTTCTGCGCCAATAAGATGCATTGTTTGCAAGTCGCTTCCGCCGCGTTTTTGGCTATTGACCGGAAAATAACTTCGCATGATCGGCGTCAAAGCGGAAACACGCACCCCATTGACCAAGTTATATCCACTTGTTGGATGGCCACTGATCAACTCGAGGTTCAAAGCGCGCGTAAAGGTCAGAGCAAAGCCCGGCGTCGATATACCCGAGCCCGATACCGAAACCCATGATGCTCCCGCACCAAGGCGGTACGCACCAAAGTCATACCCCGCATGGATTTGCGGGCGAAGCATCAAGCCATCACCCGATACTTGCGAGGCACCGCCGCCACCCCCGACAAAAATACTCGCATCCCAGAACAAGGTGTCCGTGATCAGTGTATGTTTACCTATTTCCCAGCCGCCGACGAAAAAGCCACCACCTGATCCCAATGCCGCTGAATAGATGCTTGCTCCAGCGTAATACCCCTGATCAAAGCTGTACAAGACAGACATCCCGTTCAGGCCGGTGATGGCGGATTGCTCCAACTGTAAGTAATCAACTCCAAGTCGGAACTCGAGTTTCGGGCGATCAGCATATCCGGGAGTTGCAGCCACGATGAAAGCAATTGTGGCAAGAAGATATTTCATGGGCATCCTTGCAGATCGAATTGATTTGTTGTCAGGCTTATGAGAAAAACCTAACATGTTTTTACGAAAATACCGAGATACTTTACAATATGGTAATTTACGCCATATATGTTTTAATAAGCATCCAACACCTAATCCGGCAATGCCACAGAAATGACGAACAGGTAACGCTTCACCGTTATCGCCTCGTATCAGTTTATTGTGTCCGCGTTTTAGATAGCGCCTAATAACAATAACAGGAGGCGGTGTATTTGCACGAGTTAACCGATGGTTTTGTGGCCGAACGTGTCATTCGTGAGTGGATCACATTTTACAACACCGACCGCCCCCACACGGCTCTTGTTAATCGAACGCCGGACGAGGCATACTTTGACGGCAAAAATGATGAAAGCGGCATGATAACCAAACCCGGTACACCTTAATTCAGCCCCAAACCTGTTCGGAAAAACAGGACCACTTCATTGAACGTGCTTTTACAGGAAATACTTTTGAATGAGACCACCGACCAATATTAAAATTGATGCGGTTATAACTTGGGTGAATGGCGATGACCCAAAACACCGAGCTAAACGTGAAAAGTTTACAGATAAGGCGAAGTCAATTCCCGCGGGAGCTAAATCTACGCGATTTTCCTCGTTGGGCGAAATCGTATTTTGTATCTTATCGATTGCTAAATATGCATCGTTTATCAACAAAATTTACATCGTCACAGACAATCAGATTCCGTCAATTTTTGACGCATTAAACGAGCACTTTCCGGAGCAAGTCGATAAAATCAAGATTGTTGATCACAAAGTTATATTTCAAGGGTATGAAGACCATCTGCCTACCTTTAATAGCCTGTCAATTGAAAGTTTACTTCATAGAATCCCAAACTTATCTGAGAATTATATATACTTTAATGATGACTTTTTTTTGGTTCGTTCCTGTAATGAAGGTGATTGGTTTGACGGGGGTAAAACCATTTTATATGGAAAAATGTTATCTAAAATCTACGGAGTCACGGATAACATCCTGTCCGCAATAAAAGACGTGTTAAAAATTCCACATAGCGAACGTCGGATCAGTTCCAAAACTGGACAGCGCATTACAGCTCATTTGGCAGGATTTACTGGTGCATTTTTTAATAACTCACACAGCCCACTTGCAGTTCAAAAGTCGACATTAGAAGTATTTTTTTCTAAAAATCCAAATATATTGGACAGCAATATTTCGTACAGGTTCCGAAGTAGTGAGCAAATCATCCCGATCACATTGTCAAACCATTTGGATCTAGTAAATGGCACAGCAAAGATAGGAAAAAAGAATCGACTTGTTTACGCGCAAGCGGGACGAGGAGCTGGGAAAAAGGCATTGCAGAAAATTAGCCGCATTGAAGATAATCCAGCCGTCAAGTTTTTTTGCATTCAAAGTTTAGATGAAGCTTCACCGGAAGTGCAAAAGATCTATTTGGACTGGCTTGCCAAGCGAATGTTGCCTGACTAATTAAATGCGGGCAGATCCACTATATCCACAACTAAATCTGAGATATTGCCAATATGAACGGGCGTTTTACTGGTGCACCAAAGTTACCTAAAACAAACAAATCGATACTTATAATAAGAAGGTTCACTTCAGCATGTCAGAAACGCCCAAGATCTGTATCCTCAACCTAAATAGGCACCCCGCGCGTTTAGAAGCGATGCAAAATCATCTGAACGGGCTTGATCTTGAATGGGAGCGCGCTGAGGCCATTGATGCGTTGGAAACGAGTGAGGACGAGCTAAACAAATATACTGATTCAGCTGGGCCCATTCCAAGAATGGGATCAGGCGCACGGGCATGAACTGTTGGTCATTTCAAGATTTGGGAAAGGTTCCTGGATATGGCAAACCTGTTGCATTTATTTTGGAAGATGACATTAAGGTTTCTCGACATTTTTTCGCCTTTATTGAGGAAGCCTCCAGGCTTGTCGATGATGTAGACGTCCTGAACTTTAATAGGCAAAATTCAAGGAGAGCCCAGAAAAACTAATCGTTTCAAAGATTGGGTCACCCAAATACAATTGTCCTATTGGCAACCTATCTCCCAATGCTTATGATTTTAGCAGATAAGAAAATTGCAGGCACATGATAGAAAACTGCAGTTAACCAGCTTGGTCCGGATTACGTGATAGTGACGTGATAAATTCTGTCACCTTGTACGACCGATACTCAGCGTTATAGGTCATTCAGGCCGATCCTCGGGACAACTCGGAGCAACTTGACCAATCAGGAGAGCTGGCTTGTCGGAGCAATCAATAATACCCTTCAAGCCTAAGTGCTTGCCCACACAAATAACATTATACTTGTTTTTCGCCGCAATATTTTTCACTGGCAGCATAAAATACTTAGCGGGATCCCTCCTAGCTGCGACCATAGTTGCTGCCTTAATTGCTAGTCCGGCCAGTGCGCAGGTTATGCGAGAGAATCTATCATTTACAAAAGTGTACGCTTATTTGTGCTCGGCATTTTTGGTCATTGTCGCGCTGAACATACTACTTGGAAGGGCCGACTGGGAGGGGTATGGCCTGCTGATTACTTTCCCGGCTGCCTTCCTAATTGCCATGGCAATTTCACAACACACCAAAACAGCAGGCCTGGACTTGTATAAGGTACTAGTCGCCACTTCATCCGCGCACTCTGCATTTCTAATTATAGTGTCCTTCGCCCAAGTCTATATATTCAATATACCGAGGGCACACGGCGACATTAGTACAATTGATTTTGCGCACATGATGACAATAAGTGGCGGAGTAACGGCAATTTGGTTATACCAAAAAGTCCGATCTGCCCCCACCGCAGGCCACTTGCTTTCGCTACTCGGCTGGCTGTTGGCGCTTATCTACTCGGTCCACATGACGGGGACGAAGGGTGCAATAATCGTATTTATTCCATTTTTACTTGGACTAATACTTATCAACTTGAAGGATAGTCGAAGTGTTGCAGTGCGCTCCATTCCCGTCCTCCTCCTGGCACTAGCAGTTCTGGCGGCTCTCATTGCGGGTTCCGATAGGTTTGAGCAGGGATTGTCAGAGCTATCGCAAAACATTGATAGCCAAGTCTATGTCGGTTCCGTGGGCGAGCGATTGGGCATGTGGGCCGAGGCGTGGAAGCTTATTTTGGAAAGACCAATAACTGGGCACGGGCTCCTGCAGTTCCATGATATCACCAGTCTACCCGACACCATTCCATATAAGAGATATAATCATGTTCACAACCAGTTCCTGGATGTGTGGATGAAAGCCGGAATTGGTGGGTTGATATTTATCATTGCGCTGCTGGGGCTCCCGGCCATTGTCGGCATTAAGCTATTTATTAACGATATTTCTCCCAATGTCGGGTTAACTCTCATATATTTGGGTGGCAGTTATTTTGTTCTTGGATTAACTGAAGTGTATTTAGAGAAGCCAGGCGCCACGATCCTATTGGCGACATACGTTCCAATGCTACTGGTATTTGCCGATCGCAAAATGAATTCAGCAAGCCGCTAAGTAATCCACAGGCCGCATTACCGCCGGACTTCTATTTAACGTCCCAAGCGGAGAGCTAGTAATCGTCGTTGAGAAGGAAGTGGTGAAAATTGGCGAGGATGATATCGTGCGATATTGGGATAGGTATGAGCGCACGTAAAGGGCCAAGAAAATCCTAGCCGTAATGTCGGAATTGACAATGACTCAAGCACAGTCGAGCAATGCCAGATACCGTTTCATATCGTTCCTACGGATGACCACGCTCGCGCGTTCACTATCTGGCGCGTTCGCACAACTGGAAATTTTCTTTAAAAACTACTGAAAATTTGTCAGACATTCTTCGGCCCGCGCGTCGGTCGCTTCGAGAATGGCTTTGACCTTCTTTTTCCACGCAGCAATATCTCCGGCATTCAGCTCGGCCGGTACATGGAGGGGGTCCCCAACCGCTAGCACAACCTTTGCGGACCAGCGTGGCAGTTCGCGTTTGTCCCATCGCTTCTCCATCACCAGCTTTTTATCGCAAGCCATTGAAACCGGGACGATCAAATATCCAAGATTTGAAGCAAGCTTTATCGCCCCGGATTTAACTTTGTGATTGGGCCCCGAGGGTCCATCGACAACAATCGCGCCAAGCTTTTTGCGTCTTAGGGCATTTTCAACGAAGGTAAATCCGCTGTCGCTCCGGATTTTAGGAATGATACCGGCTTCATAGCCAAAACTGCTGCAAACGCGCGAAATAATCTCGCCACGAAAACTTTGGCTGGTAAACACCACCGCGTCCCGCCCCTCGGTCAGCGCAAATAGTGGAAAGTATTTGCCATGCCAAAAAACAATCAGCACCCGCTCGCCATCGGCGATTAGCTGGTCGATCTTGTCCATTTCAGTGGCATCGCTGTTCCATGAGCCACTCCATTTGCGAAGCGCGAAAGAAACAATCGGGGCGAGCAGCCCCGCAAGTGCCGTTCTGACGCCAAAACCTGCCATTTATGGCTTGCCATTGTGTAGCTTAGGCTCGGCATCGCCAAATTCGACCAACATCTGCTCGTCCTTTACATAATCTGGCGTTAAAACGGCATCGCTAACGGCATCGCTAACGGCATCGTTAATGGCATGCGCGACATTGCCGAAAATTTTCCACTGCTCCGCCAGGCTGCGTTTTATCGCTTTCCAAGCGCTTGTCTCGATTTCCAGTCGCGACGGCTTTTGATTAAGAACAGTGCTGTAAAGATTAAAGGTTTTCAAAACGCTGCTCGATCGTGAAAACTTTTTGGCAGTTTGCTCGGCATTTCTGCGCATTTCCTCCATCGTCGTCTTGGGTTGCGCAGATATTTGTGAAAGGACGGTTGCGAACTCTGGCGGGGTAGTCGTGCTCGGCAACAAGCGACCGTTTTTTCCATCTACTACAATCTCCCGAACTCCCGAGGCATCCAAAGCCACAACAGGCGTTCCTACTGACATTGCCTCCGCCAAGACCAGACCTTGAGTTTCAGACATGGATGAAAAGGCAAAGACGTCCATCGCAGCGTAAACACTGGCAAGTTCATGTCCAACGACAACCCCCGTCATATGCACTCTGTCGCCAAGTTTTGCCGTTTCAAACGCAGCGCGCACCGGCTCTGCCATCGTCCCGCCGCCTGCGATCAATACTTGGGCGCGAGGGTTCTGTCCTAGAAATTCAACCAAGGCATCCGTGAGAAACCCGAGGTTTTTCTCGGGCGCCAAGCGTCCGACATGCCCAACAACAAAGGCGCCTGGTGGGATACCTAACGAAGCGCAGACGTCGCGAGCCTCGCTGGTTCCTATTCGGTTTATTTCTACGCCCGTCGGAATTATCGCTGTTTGCGTCCCGATATTTTGCGATGCGAGAAAGTTTGCCGTGCTCTGACTGGGCGCGATGATCGCACTACATAGATCGCAGTATCCAAGTGCCAAATTCAACGCGAGACGTTTTGTGATTCCCGAGTTTTTGGCGACGTAATGCCCGTAAAGTTCGTAATTCGTGTGATAGGTGTAGATTATCGGAATGTCGCGTGCTGCCGCCACCCTTAGCGCCGTCCCGCCCAACAAAAACGGGTGGTGAGAATGAACTATTTCCGGCGCAAAATCATCTATAAGCTTTGCTAACGAACGGGTTACCGGAATTGGCAGCGAAAAGTCACTACCGCCAAATTGTTGCAACGCCGGTATCCGTATAACAAACGCTTCGTCCCCCGAGGCACCTGGAAATACCGGCGCTACGACCAGAACCTCATGCCCGATTGCTCGCAAACCTTCGGCCAGACCACTCACGCTATTGGCAACACCACCGACATGAGGGCTAAAGGTATTTGTGAACATCACAATCTTCATCGAAACAATTGTTTCCTCTCGAGTTTATTGATCGTCTCAAAGACTGTTCAAGTTACTCTATGCATAGACCGGTAAATTAGCCAATATTTAAAAATCGAGAGTCGAAGTAAGCGGCACCCGACCCCAATCCTGTTCAAAAAACAGATCGACTTCAATTGTTCAGCCTAATATTTACACATTGGGTCTATCAACAGTCTTGGAATGCTTCGGCGAAAGGAAAGGAAAGGAAAGGGCGCGGCAATGGCTCGCTGCAAATCGAAGGATTCAAGTGGGTGATAATATGCGCCAGACAGTAGTGGTTTCGTTTTCCGTTTGAATTGCATGGGTTTCAAAGTGGCATTTAGCTGGTCATACTTTAAAGCTCGGACAAACATAAAATTGCCCTAAGCCCAAACTGTAGAATATCCTGCTTGAATGCTATTGAAACATGGGCGACGGGCGATGTCCGTATAGGACGATCCGAAGAAAAATGGTTGAACTTTATCGTACAAAAAAATACAACTGAGCTAAACACTTAGAGCAGTCCGGCTAGGCGTACTTTAGGAACCCAATATTGCGAGATTAGGAACCCATTATTAGAAATGGAAGCGTGTAACCCGCTATATTTAAATAGTTTTTAATTTATAGCGACCCCTCTCCTGGGCACCATTGCTTCCATGTTCATTGACCCAACGAATTGGGGGCGGAATATGGAGATTATGAATGACTAACTATCTTTACCAAAATGATTTGCCGAACGATCTGGACCTCGGTTCCGTTGTCGCGATTGATTCCGAAACCATGGGCTTGTTTCCGCATAGGGATCGTTTGTGCGTTATCCAGCTTTCCTCGGGTGATGGGAACGCGCATTTGGTGCAGATTTCACAGGATCAATCCAAAGCCCCCAACCTTTGCAAGATGTTGGCAGATCCTAAAGTGTTGAAACTGTTCCATTTTGGTCGGTTCGATATTGCCGTTATGTTAAATCGGTTCGGTGTGGTGACGGCACCGGTATACTGCACGAAAATCGCTTCCAAACTGGTGCGGACATATACGGATCGGCATGGCTTGAAGAACCTTTTGCAAGAACTGTTGAAGGTCGACATCTCCAAACAACAGCAATCCTCGGACTGGGGTGCGAAAGTCTTGACCAAAGCACAAATCGAATATGCGGCGTCGGATGTTTTGTATCTACATCGCTTGATGGACATCCTAAATGAACGTCTGGTTCGCGAGGGTCGAATGGAAATGGCGAAAGCCTGCTTTGATTTCCTGCCACACCGCGCTGCGCTGGATTTGGCCGGTTGGCCCGACGTTGACATCTTTTTGCATTGAAATTGACAAGTAACCTAATACGTTTGCTGCGATGAACGAAAGCGGAGCTAGAGTAAATGGGCGTTAGACTGGGCGGATATTCGCGGCTTGTAGCAATCACAAAGGTCATTCTTCCGTTGGTAGCGATCGGGTTGTTGGGAACTGTATTTCTCGTTACGAAAGAGGACAGTATCGACGGCGGGTTCACCTTTTCCAAGGCAGATCTGGCTTCGCTTGAGTCAGGACTTAGGATAGACAAACCGCGCATGTTCGGAAGCAACCCAGAGGGTGATATATATAATTTCGTTGCGGATGCCCTGCTACCGGATTCACTGACACCAAGCTTGGTAGAGGCGCAGCGTATTTCAGGCGAGATCATATACCAGACTGGAAATACAATCCAACTGAGCGCTGGCAAGGCTGAGTTCGTGTTGGATGGGAACCTTTTGCTCCTAAGTGACGGGATACTGGTCGTAACCTCCGATGGAACTCGGATTACTGGCGAGGGCCTGTTGGCCGAGCTTGACACGGGTACGATAACCAGCAACGGCAGCATTTCGGCCAGCAGCCCGTTGGGCAGCATACAGGCGGGAAACTTCCGAGTAGACCGAATTGGCGCAGAAGATGCAGAAAAGCAGATGATTTGGTTTGAAAACGGGGTTATGCTGAGTTTCAAACCAGACAGTTGGACAAAAAAAGAGGCAACAACCGAATGATAAAACCAGTGATATTAGCCACGTGTCTGGCTATTTTTCTTGCAATGAATATAGGCTCAGCGATAGCGCAGGGAGCGCAAGTCCCGTTTGTAGGCTTGAAGATTGGTGCAAATTCTACAGTCGAGATATCAGCGGATTCCTTGAGCATAGATCAGGAATCTGGCATGGCGGTGTTTTCGGGTAACGTGGTTGCCGGCATCGAAAACATGCGTCTAAGCGCTGACCGGGTCGAGGTGGTTTACGCCACAGGCACCAGTGGAGGTAAGGGCGCGATCTCTGGATTGATTGCGACAGGAAATGTCGTGTTTTCGAACGGGGAAGAAGCTGCCCAGGCCGACGTTGCCAATCTTGATCTGGACGCAGGCGTCATCGTAATGACTGGCAATGTTATTCTGACTCAGGGCCAAAATGCGCTGTCGGGGCAGAGCTTGCGGATTGACCTGAACACGGGAACCGCTTTGATCGAAGGTCGTGTGCAGACCATATTCCAAATTGGAGGAGACGAGTGACCGAAGCTCCGGAATTTACTGTAACTGATGGCTCTTCGGGGCTGATCGTTTCCCATTTGGGCAAAAGCTATGGGCGTCGTCCGGTATTGCGCGATATCTCGATGACGCTACATCGAGGCGAGGTGGTTGCATTGCTGGGCCCAAACGGTGCGGGCAAGACTACTTGTTTCTATTCAGTCGCAGGGCTGGTTTTGCCAGATTCCGGTTCGGTTTTGATCGACGGGGTCGACGCAACATTGTTGCCGATGTATCGCCGCGCGAAACTGGGAATCGGATATTTGCCGCAAGAGGCCAGCATTTTTCGCGGCATGTCAGTTGAAGATAACATCCGCTCGGTGCTGGAACTGTCAATTAAGAAGCGCGAGCAGCGCAACCATATCCTAGACGAACTGCTGGCCGAATTCTCTATCACGCATTTGCGGCGCGCCGCGGCGATTTCCCTCTCTGGTGGAGAGCGCCGTCGTGTAGAGATCGCACGCTGTCTGGCGGGTCAACCCAAGTATGTTCTACTGGACGAACCGTTTGCAGGGGTGGATCCAATCGCCGTGGGTGAAATTCGCGATCTGGTTTCTCACCTAAAAGACAGAGGGTTAGGTGTCTTGATAACCGATCACAATGTGCGTGAAACCTTAGATATTGTAGATCGCGCATATATCTTGCATGATGGGAAGGTTCTGAAAAGCGGAACGCCCGCAGAAGTTGTGGAAGATAGTAATGTCCGTCGTGTCTATCTGGGAGAGAAGTTCCGGTATTGATGCGTCGGTTTAATCGGAAATTTTCTGGTAAATGGCGCTTGGACCCAGACTTGAACTAACACAGACTCAGCGAATGCAAATGACGCCGCAATTGCGGCAAGCGATTTCCATGTTGCAGATGAGTAATGTTGAGCTGACAGAGTTTCTGGCCGAAGAAGTTCAAAATAACCCGTTGTTGGAACTGGTCGAACCCAAGCACCCCGAGCCCGCTACCCCACCACAACGTTTTGCTCGTTGGACAGTACGGATGTAAGTATCGATACAGGATACGGCGTTGGAACCCCTGTTTTATCCAACAACCAAGATGGCTATGACCCGCTCCAACATGTCGAACAAGAACGAACCCTTCGGGACGATTTACGGCAACAAATTCTAATTTCCGAGCGTAATCCCGAACGATCAGTGATTGCGTTGGCTTTGATTGACGAGCTGGACGAACACGGCTGGCTGCCGGCACCATTGTTAGAGATATCTGAAAGGCTGTGCACGCCGCAATCCTTGGTCGAAGAGGCATTGGCCACGTTACAGGCTTGTGATCCGGTTGGAATAGGCGCGCGGAACCTGCGTGAATGTCTGGAAATCCAGCTTAGGGATGCCAATTCATTTACGCCGTTGATGCAGGTGCTGACCGCTAATCTAGATGTGCTGGCGAATAATGACCGGCCACAACTGGCTACTTTGGCTAAGATTCCTCGCTGCGACCTCGATCTGGCGATAGCAGAATTACAGCGGCTCAGTCCCCGGCCGGCGGCTAATTTGGGCGGAAATATCATCCAGATTGCAATTGCCGATGTGTCAGTCCATCCCAGTACTATAGGTGGGTGGATGGTCGAACTAAACACGGGCGCATTGCCCAGAGCATTGGTAAACGAGAAATATTATAGTGAAATTTCGGCTGACGGCACCATCGCATCCGAATTTGTGACCGAATGCCGCGCGAACGCAAGATTTCTGGTTAAAGCGATGGAGCAAAGGGCCAAAACTATTCTGCGCGTTGCTACAGTGATTGTCCGGCATCAAAACAGGTTCTTTGACGAAGGCATCACCGGATTGCGTCCGTTGACGCTTGCGACTGTCGCCGAGGAGTTGGGGATACATGAATCCACCGTTAGCCGTGTCACGAACGGCAAATACCTGTATTGCCTGCGTGGAACGTTTGAGCTGCGATTCTTTTTTGTGCAGAGAATCGGTCGGAATGATGGCCGTGGCGACATGGCCACACCGGTCGTTCGCCAGCGAATCCGCGATCTTATTGGTGCCGAAGGGCAGGACAAGGTGTTATCTGACGAAAAAATAGCAAAAATATTGCAAGAAGAGGGTGTAGATGTTGCACGCAGGACCGTTGCGAAATATCGTGAAGCCATGGGCATATCTTCTTCGAGTCGGCGGCGACGGGCACACACATAAAAGGTGTCGCGCTTTCCGCGTGTAAACCATTTTCACTGTGACATTTGCGGTTGTTGACTCTTTGAACGTCAGCCCCTAGGTTCCGCGCGCTGTGGAGCCGAGAATTTTAACCCATCGTCGGACCATCGTTCGACTAACCTCGGGGAGAGATCATGAGAATTCAGATCAACGGAAAACAAATCGATGTGGGCGCAGCCCTAACTGAACACGTGGAATCACATCTGGTGAATTCGGTAAAGAAGTATTCCGAACAGCCAATTGATGCGAACGTGACCTTTTCCAAAGATGGCCATGAATTCATCTGTGACATCTCTGTGCATCTGTCCACAGGCTTGAATGCTCAGGCCAAAGGCCGTGCCGGTGATGTTTATGATTCATTTGAAGGCGCGGTAAGCCGTCTGGAAACCCAATTGCGCCGCTATAAACGCCGCTTGAAGGGTCACCATAAGGACCGCCGCAAAGACCCGATCGAGGCTATGGGCGTTCCGTCCTACGTTATCGCATCCGGCGCGGATATGGACGAGCCTGACACATTAAAGCCGGTAATCGTTGCCGAAATGGAGACTAACGTTCAGTCTTTGTCGGTTGGTGAGGCTGTGATGCAAATGGAATTGACCTGTGCTAATATGCTCGTGTTCCGCAACACCACACACGGAGGCGTGAACGTTGTTCATACCCGTGAGGATGGAAACATCGGTTGGATAGACCCACGTAACATTAAATAGTTCTTAACAACTATAAACTATAAAGAGACCCGATATGGAGCTTTCTGATATCCTGTCGGCGGACGCTGTTGTTTCGCAGCTGAACGCCACAAGTAAAAAACGCCTGTTGCAAGAAATTGCACGTGTGGCTGACGAAGTGTATGGCTTGCCTTGCACGGAAATCTTCGCTGCGCTTCAGGATCGTGAGTTGCTTGGACCAACCGGCGTGGGAAATGGTGTTGCCATTCCCCACGCCAGACTGGCATGTCTGGACGATGTGAAAGGGATTTTTGTGCGCCTTGAGCATCCGGTCGATTATGAATCGGTGGATCGCCAACCAGTCGATCTTATCTTTGCACTATTTGCCCCTGAAGGAGCCGGCGCGATGCATTTGAAGTCGTTGGCGCGTGTTTCGCGTACACTTCGGGACGCGACTGTTTGCGCGAAATTACGATCCTCTAAAGACGCCAACGCGTTGTTTGCAATTCTAACGGCGGCTCAGACTTCCAAGGCAGCTTGATAATCGGTGAACCCAAAACGGGCATAGTCGCTTGAATAGGCTTTGCGCGCCAGATTTTCAGTCTGGCGCGAACAAATTTCGTCCAGTGTGAAAATATGATCCGGCTGTAATCGCGCGCCAATCTGCGGCGCGGGCAGATCCAACAGCGTTTCGATATACCGGAGCGCCGCATCCATCTGCCCCTCTTGTGCGATAACACCAATGGGAACCGCGGCGTTGAACCCTGTCAAAAACGTTAGCTGACTGTCCCATAACCCGTCTTTGCGAATGCTGGTTTGCCCTGACAGATTGTCCTTCAAGAACCGAAAGAATGCATGAAACGCGGCGCGATGTTGCCCGATACCATATCCACTTTTCTCAAGCGATTTGCGCGATGCGTCCTCCATCACTTCCGACTCGGGCAGGGCGACCCCGAAATTATTAACTAGCTGTTCCCGAATAACACCGTATGAGTTCTCATCCGATGCGAAGATCTTGGACATGAACGCGTCGTACGCCCGAGGCAACGGATGCCGAACGGCGGTCAACGCCGTCATGTTCGAGGTTGCCGCGATCCATTCAAACAGGGTTCGCTGATTATGGCCGGAATGTAGAATTATTCCGTTGGCTACAGCCTCTCCATATCCCGATTGCATTGGTGTGCCTTGGTCAAGCGCGTTCATCCAACGCAGAATTTCATCGTTTGGACCACCGGGTATCGGCACGAAAAGGATTGGTTGGTTGATGCAGGAGACCATTTTCGGGATGTTTGTTCGGCGCAAAGGATCGATGCTGCCTTTTGGTGCAGTATCCTTGTCACGCCGCACTGCCAGTGCGGCTTGCATCTCGTCATAATTCTCGACATTGCCTCGCAAACTGCCCGGATTTTGCCGTCGAATAATTTCTTTTACCGACTTTAATTTTTCCGGCTGGCCAAGAAATTTCGCGATGCCGTTCAATATTTCAATATTGCGCTGCTCAGGATAATGAATCCTGTCCGTCGGGAACGAGCGCCTTTAAGCCACGTTCAAGAAACGGCCAAGACATCGATGTTCGACGAACAGTTTTTTGCGCCAAACCCTGCGGATCGCCATTATTAATACTCTGGTAAACTTGGCGCATACCGTCGCGATTCAGAAGCGCAGATTGTTTTCCGAAACGAACAAGAAAAACCACGGCGTTGTTGCTACGTAGAAAATGTTCCAGATACGCCCGTTCAACGCGATCGATGCCCGTAGGACACCCTTGCCCAACTCTCGAAATCATGCGTGAAATGTCAAAAACAACAGTGGGTGTGTTTTTGGTTTTCGCCATAACTACTTACAATTGCGCGGCTGTTTGCTTGATGAATTCGGCAAGGTCGTCTTTCAGGTCACTGCGATTTAACGCAAAGTCTATGGTAGCCTTCAGGTATCCGGCTTTTGAACCGCAGTCATAACGTCTGCCTTCGAAGCAATATCCATATACATTTCCCTCATCGCGCGCCTCTTGCGCGATGGCGTCGGTTAGCTGAATCTCGTCGCCGCTGCCTTGCTTCAAATCTCTAAGGCGATTCATGATGCGTGGTTCCAGAATATATCGCCCGATCACGGCGTGCCGCGAGCGCGCCTCATCCAACGTCGGTTTTTCCGTCATGTCGTCAACTGTAATCAGTTTACCCTCGGTTTTCGAGATTGATAAAATACCATAAGAGGAAACTTCTTCAGGTTGCACCTTCATCGCCGCAACCATATTTCCACCAGTTTCCGCGTACTGCTCGACCATTTGTTGCAAGACGGGCTTTTCCGCCGCGATAACATCGTCGGGCAAGATAACTGCAAAAGGTTCATCAGATATTAACCGCCGCGCACACCAAACCGCGTGTCCAAGGCCCAGTGCCTCGCGTTGGCGGATGTATGCGATTGCGCCGCTTTCCATATCGGTGGCGCGTAGCTCTTTCAGAAGATCGGTCTTACCTTTCTTGCGCAGCGTTTTTTCCAGCTCTGGCGCGCCATCAAAATAATCTTCCAGTGCGCTCTTACCCTTGGCGGTTACGAAAATAAATTCTTTGATGCCGGCAGCCCGCGCTTCGTCAATCGCGTACTGGATCAGTGGGCGATCTACCAAGGTCATGATTTCTTTGGGAATTGATTTGGTGGCAGGCAAAAACCGTGTCCCCAGACCAGCTACGGGAAAAATGGCTTTTGTAACTTTACGTTTCACGTTGGATAATGTCCTGAATTAAATAGTTGTTAACGTTAATAATTATTGCACGGACCTAAAGCCACAATAAAATGGTAAATCAGGAAAGCGAGTTCTACAAGTTCGTTTTCCCATTGGGATTGGTTAGAATCTTGTTCGGAGGATAAATCGTAGAAATCCTTTCGATTTCAGCGGAAAACCGTCTCTGATATCCGGGAAATTGCAGCAGTGGTTGGCTGCGCGTGGACTTTCCGAATACCCCTCCACGGTGCAACCAAAACCCATCGATGAACCGCACCTGAAAATATCTGACAGATAGTAACAGTTGAACAACGGTGACTCGCTTGCCTGCGCAAACAAGCTCACTCGAGGTTTCCGCCAGCCAATCCGTGTCTTGTGGTCGAGCGCACAGGATCACATGTTCGCGGTTTCGAAGCGTAGAAAATCCGTTGGGGCAATGGTTAACTTATCAGTAAGGCGTTTACGCCGCATGCCGTCATAAAACCCATTCGCGAGGGATTCCATCAGCGGAGTCACCTTTCGGCGGCGCAGTTTGCGTTGATCTACTAAATCGGTCAAACGGGTTAACTGTTCATTAGTAAAGTTACGTAAAGCTGGTTCTATTTCACCATCCATATGTCTTTCGCAGAAATATGCTTTGCTGGCTCCAATCTCGAAAAAGTCCGTCGGAACGCGCGTTTTTGTGCGGCGCACACTAGCGGCGAAACTGTGATGGACCTGTGCATCGGGCACGATTGCGCATTCCCATCCGGCAATATCCAACCGCAGTTTGGCGTCGGTTTCGTCCAGAAAAAACCTGAGGTTCTGGTCGAAGCCACCAATTTCTAACAACGCCGACTTGCGGAACGCCATGCTTGTGCCCAGCAATTTAACCGGACTATCCGACGACGCTGGAAACGTGTGAAAGCCTTGGGTTTCGTCGATTTCAAACGGGTGATCTTGCCCCTGCCGATCGAACCGTGTTGCTCCCCATTGTCTGCTGATTCCGTTGCGGCCTCGGGTGAAGCCGGTTGTAGCGCCAAGTTTCGGGTTACCAAAAGGCGAAACCAGTCGCGCCAGCCACGGTGGGTCGGGAATTGAGTCATCATCGCAAAATGCAAAGACTTGACCCGCAGAAATGGCAATACCGGCATTTCGTGCCTCCGAGATATTGGCTTCGCTGAAAGGAACATATTTGGCGTGGTTAATAAAAGGTGAAGGTAGCGAGTCCGCCACTACGATAACTTCGAAATTGTCTTGAGTTTGAAGTCGCAAGCTTTGCAACAGCAGCTCCAGATGTTCAGGCCGCTTCTGGCTGACGATAATCAAACTCACGGGGGGCAAGTTCATGCCATTCCTTGGTCTCTAAGGATTTTTTCGATGCGAGCGACGTCGACCGGGTTATTCAGTTCCCAAAACGCGCGGCCTTTGGCTTCGACTTCTACACATTGCACGGGCACGTTATTTTCCATGAATCGCAGTTGTTCTAACCCCTGCCAATGTTCGAGCTTACCTTCCGCCCAGATGGGATACTGGCGCAACGCGGCAGTGCGATAGGCATAGACTCCGACGTGGTGGAACACCGGAACATCTTCGTGCAGCTGAAACCGGCGGCCTGTGTATGGCAGCACTTCCTTTGAGAAATAGAGCGCCTTGCCGGAAGCATCGAACACCGCCGTGGTTCCGCCGACTCGGCCATTTTCGCGATCTTCTTGAAACCCGTTCAAAGCGGAAGCATCACATCGTAAAACCGGAGTCGCCATCGCGATATCAGGCTCGTCCATGGCCGCAACAACCGCATCGACAAACCAAGGTGGCGTTAACGGGGCGTCGCCCTGCAAGTTAACGATTATTCCATATTCGTTAAGAATTTCAGCGACTTCCGCACATCTTTCTGTGCCGTTTCGGCACGAGGCCGAGGTCATCACCACCTCGGCCCCGAATGCTTCGGCGGCGAATCGGATGCAGGTGTCATCCGTTGCGAAGACCACTCGGTCAGCGGATGTGACTTGCTGCGCCGCCGCCCATGTACGCTGGATCAGACTGCGGGATTCCCCACCAGCGCCGCGTAATCCGACAAACGGTTTCCCATCGAAGCGGTTAGACGCATAGCGCGCTGGAATGACCAGTAATACGGACATTCAACCTCGGACCAACGCGACGCCCGGTGCATAGGCGATGAAGAAGGGGTTTTCGTAAATCGGTTTACCATATGTTAATGTGGTGTGGTCATCGAACCGCACGACCTGCCCGCCCGCCCCCAGTAAAACTGCGTGTCCTGCGGCTGTATCCCATTCCATAGTGCGGCCAAGGCGCGGATAAAGGTCAGCTTCACCTGCCGCTACCAAACAAAATTTCAATGACGAACCTGCGCTCTCGAAATCGTTAACTTTGTATTTACCGATGTAATCGTCGGTCGCCTGATCGCGGTGAGATTTGGATGCAACTACGGTTAACGAAGTGTTATCGGGGGTCGAGACAGAGATGGGTTTGATAGCGCCAACGACTTCAGAGTCGAAAGCACCAAATTCTTCGACCGTTTTGCCGTCTGGTAATGTATAGAACAGCCGGTTTCGATCTGGCGCAAATACCACACCCAGTACCGGTGTGCCGTTTTCGATCAATGCAATGTTAATCGTAAAGTCGCCACGGCGATGCACGAATTCTTTTGTGCCGTCCAGCGGATCAACAATGAAGAAACGATCTGCGGAAATGTTGTGGCTGTCAGATTGCTCCTCGGTTACGATTTCAATGTCGGGGAACGCGGCGCGAAGACCCGCAAAAATCAACGCGTCGGCAGCTTCGTCTGCGGCGGTGACAGGGCTGTTGTCGGATTTCAGTTTAACATCGAAATCGTCGCCGTCATAAATACGCATAATTTCTGCTCCGGCCAGAATGGCCAGACGGCGGATTTCGGCAACTATCTTGGTGTTGGGCATTTCGTTAAGCCTTTTGCAAATCACATTAACATAATGTTAAGGCTTATATGGACGTATGATGCGGTTTGGAGCAAGCTGCGTTTTCAGGCGCTAGGGAATTTCAATGCATATCAACACCAGAGTTAACAAATCGTTACTATCAGCCGCGTTCGCGCTGATAGAACTGCTGTTCCACTCGATAATTCGCAATGTGCGAAAATCGAGCGGGAACGCGACGATGGGTCTGTTAATCGAGGTCGCCCAGAGCCTGCTGCTGCTTGGGATCTTTTACCTGATGTTTACGGTTATGGGCCTGAGAAGTATGATGATACGTGGAGATTTCGTGCTTTTCTTGTTAACCGGAATTTTTCTTTTCCTGACGCACAATAAAGCGGTCTCGGCGGCAATGGGTTCGGTGGCCCCGCTGGGGGGGATGACGCAGCATTGGCCAATGAATACTGCGATTAATACTTTGGCGTCGATAATTGCGGGCCTTTACATGCAGGTGCTTGCGTTCGCGCTGATCCTAACGGTGGTTCACACGTTGGGCGGCGGATTGGAAATTTACGACCCGATGGGGATGATATTTCCGATTTTCATGGCTTGGGCCAGCGGCGTTGCGATTGGCTTAACCTTTGGAGTTTTGAAACCGTTTTCCCGAAGTTCATTCCGATGGTTGCGATGATGTATCGACGTCTGAACATGATCACTAGCGGCAAGATGTTGCCCGTTAACTATATGTCTGCCGGAATGGTGGCATGGTTCGACTGGAACCCGCTTTTCCACACAATCGATCAAGCACGCGGCGCAGCGTTTGTTAACTATTTCCCGCGCGACACAAATATGGAATATCCGGTTTACTTATCGTTAACATTGATAATGATCGCGATGATGGTGGAATTCTGGCTCCGTAAGAATATGAGCCAAAGCTGGGGCAAGAGGTCAATGTTGTGAGCGATAAAGAACCAAAGGGCGCACTGGCGCTGCAAACGATTGCGATGCCTGCGGATACGAACGCGAACGGTGATATTTTCGGTGGGTGGTTGATGGCGCAGATGGACCTAGGGGCCTCGGTCGTGGCGCGAACGCGGTCTAACGGCAAGGTTGCGACAGTGGCGGTTAATGCCATGACGTTTCATAAGCCGGTGCATGTGGGCGACGTAGTAACGATTTATTCAGAATTGTTAAAAGAAGGTTCAACTTCGATGCACGTTGGGGTCGAAGTTTGGATCACAAGGCTGCCCGAAGGTATCCGCCTGAAGGTAACCGAAGCGAAGTTCGTTTTTGTTGCTGTTGATGGAAACGGCAACAAGCGGAAGCTGGATTAGGCGTTTATCGGTAACTTTTTCTTAAGGTTTATGAATCCTTTGCTGGAATCTGCAAAGAATCCGCACTTACATCAAAAAAACGTGAAAAAGACCCCCTGTAGGCGGTTGTAGCCTGCAAAAGCGCCTCCTATATACCCTTCAAACAATCCCCGCATTGGGGGTTACCTTATGGGACGAAGTCCGGGGGCCATAATGGCCCCGCGCTTCACACTCGCCGCTAGAAAGGAAGACACATGTCTAAAGTTATCGGTATTGACCTTGGAACTACAAACTCCTGCGTTGCCATCATGGATGGTGCTCAGGCCAAAGTAATTGAAAACTCCGAGGGTGCGCGGACAACGCCGTCTATCGTAGGTTTCACAGAAGATGAGCGTCTGGTTGGTCAGGCTGCTAAACGTCAGGCTGTGACAAATCCTGAAAACACACTATCCGCCATTAAACGTCTTGTTGGCCGTCGCATCGACGACCCGATGGTAACGAAAGATATGGACATGGTTCCATACAAGATCGTTGACAGTGGCGAAGGCGATGCATGGGTTGAAGCGCAGGGTGAGAAATATTCCCCATCGCAGATCTCCGCGTTCATTCTGGGTAAAATGAAGGAAACCGCCGAGGATTATCTTGGTCAAGGTGTAACGCAAGCCGTGATCACCGTTCCAGCCTATTTCAACGACGCACAGCGTCAGGCAACTAAAGACGCGGGTAAAATCGCCGGTCTTGAAGTTCTGCGTATCATCAACGAGCCGACTGCGGCTGCGTTGGCATATGGCCTTGATAAAGAAGGTGGCAAGACGATTGCCGTGTTCGATCTCGGTGGCGGCACGTTCGATGTGTCCATCCTTGAAATCGACGATGGCCTGTTCGAAGTGAAATCGACTAACGGTGACACGTTCCTTGGTGGTGAAGACTTCGACATGCGTGTTGTCGAGTACCTTGCCAAAGAATTCAAGAAAGACACTGGCGTTGATCTGAAGAATGACAAAATGGCGTTGCAGCGTCTGAAAGAAGGTGCCGAGAAAGCGAAGATCGAATTGTCTTCGGCCACTCAGACCGAAATCAATATGCCATTCATTACGATGGACCCGAAAACCAGCCAACCTTTGCACTTGGTCATGAAACTGACCCGCGCAAAACTGGAATCTCTGGTTGGCGACTTGATCAAAGCCTCCATGAAGCCTTGCGCGGCTGCGTTGAAAGATGCAGGCCTGACCAAAGCTGACATCGACGAAGTTGTTCTGGTTGGTGGTATGACCCGCATGCCTAAAGTTATCGAGGAAGTGACTGCTTTCTTTGGCAAAGAGCCACACAAAGGTGTTAACCCAGACGAAGTTGTTGCCATGGGCGCCGCAATTCAGGCCGGTATTCTTCAGGGCGACGTGAAAGATGTTGTTCTTCTGGATGTAACGCCGCTGTCGCTTGGTATCGAAACATTGGGCGGTGTGTTCACGCGCCTAATCGACCGTAACACGACGATCCCTACTAAAAAGGGTCAGGTGTTCTCGACTGCGGAAGATAACCAGAACGCTGTGACAATCCGTGTGTTCCAGGGCGAACGCGAGATGGCTGCTGACAACAAGATGCTCGGCCAGTTTAATCTTGAGGCGATCCCGCCAGCACCACGCGGTGTTCCGCAGATCGAAGTTGCTTTTGACATCGACGCTAATGGTATCGTCTCCGTGTCCGCCAAAGACAAAGGTACGGGCAAAGAACAGAAGATCACCATTCAAGCATCAGGTGGCCTTTCTGACGAGGATATCGAAGCAATGGTGCGCGAAGCCGAGGAAAATGCCGAGGCTGATAAAGAGAAGAAGGAAATGGTCGAGGCGCGTAACGCTGCTGAGAGCCTGATTCACAGCACCGAGAATTCGGTTGAGGAGCACGGCGAAAAAGTTGATCCAACAACCGTTGAAGTTATCGAAATGTCGCTGAAAAACCTGAAGGAAGCGCTGGAAGGTGACGACGCCGAAGCCATCAAGGTTCGGAGTCAGGATGTAACAGAAGCTGCGATGAAATTGGGCGAGGCCATCTACAAGGAACAGCAGGAAGCTGCTGAAGCCGAGGCCGCCGCTGCCGAGGGTGGTGTTGATGACAGCGATGTTGTTGATGCGGACTTCGAGGACCTCGACGAAGAAGACAAAGCCTAGACTGGCTTGCGACAATTCAGGCCCGCCCGTGATTGGGCGGGCCGTTTTGTTTGGATAAGGAAGTTTCCGCATGGCGAAACGTGATTATTATGACGTACTCGGGGCCGATAACGGCTCAGACGCCGCCGCGCTGAAAAAAGCTTATCGCCGCAAGGTGAAAGAATTGCATCCTGACCAAAATCAGGACAACCCGAACGCTGAAGAGCAGTTCAAAGAGGTTAACGAAGCTTACGACATCCTTAAGAACGCCGAAAAGAAGGCGGCCTATGACCGCTTTGGCCACGCTGCATTCGAGGGTGGCACCGGTGCCAGCGCAGGCAACGGCTTTCGCCCTGGTGGGCATGGCGATTTCGGCAGCGCGTTTTCGGATGTGTTCGACGATTTGTTTGGCGGCTTTACTGGCGGCGGTGGCCGTCGCGGTGGGCTACGTGCGACGCGCGGGTCCGACTTACGCTATAATCTTGGGGTTTCTCTGGAAGAAGCGTTCAACGGTAAGCAGGCAACAATCACGGTCCCAAGTTCAGTTTCCTGCGAAACGTGCAGCGGCACTGGCGCCGAGGGTGGCGCCGAGCCTACGACTTGCCCGACGTGTTCAGGTATGGGCAAAGTGCGGGCGCAACAGGGTTTCTTTACGGTTGAGCGTGGTTGCCCGACCTGTTCGGGTCGCGGCCAGATCATCAAAAATCCTTGTGGTAAATGTGCGGGCGCCGGGCGTGTTCAGCAGAACCGTTCCCTAAACGTTAACATTCCAGCAGGCGTGGAAACTGGCACGCGTATTCGTTTGGCTGCCGAGGGCGAGGCCGGATTGCGCGGCGGGCCGACAGGTGATTTGTATATTTTCATCGAAGTCCAACCGCATGCAATATTCGAACGTGAGAACCAGCATCTGTTCTGCCAAATTCCGATTTCGATGGCCACAGCCTCGATTGGTGGCGAGCTGGAAGTCCCGACGCTCGATGGTGGGCGTTCCCGCGTGAAGGTTCCTGTAGGCGTGCAAACGGGCAAACAACTGCGGCTTCGGGGCAAGGGTATGCCTGCGTTGCGTGGTGGTGGAGCGGGAGATTTGTATATAGAACTGGTCGTTGAAACGCCTGTTAACTTGACCGCGCGTCAGAAAGAACTTCTTAAGGAATTCGAGGAACTGAGCAACGATAACAACCCCGCCACCAGCGATTTCTTCGGCAAAGTTAAGAACTTTTGGGAAGATATGAAGGGTTAACGCCCTCGTAACCTGTCTTAAGGCAAGATTAACAGAGACGACCCAAGCGGGCCGTCCCTTTTTTGTGTCAGGCGTGGATTGCGCCGTCGCCACAGGCCAATGCCGCTTCGCGAACCGCCTCGGAATATGTGGGGTGGGCGTGGCAGGTGCGGGCGATGTCTTCGGCAGAGGCACCGAATTCCATGGCCACACAAATTTCGTGGATCAACTCGCCAGCCGCCGGACCCATAAGATGGCAACCCAAAATTCTATCGGTCGTGGCGTCTGCCAAAATCTTGACGAAACCTTCGCCCGCGAAATTCGCCTTGGCGCGACCGTTACCCATGAAGTTGAACTTGCCAACCTTATAGGCACGGCCCTCTTCCTTAAGCTGCTCCTCGGTTTTCCCGACCGAGGCGACCTCGGGGGCGGTGTAAATCACGCCCGGAATGACGTCATAGTTAACGTGGCCAGCTTGTCCGGCGATTGTTTCTGCCACGGCCATGCCCTCGTCTTCGGCTTTGTGGGCAAGCATCGGGCCGGTAATCACGTCGCCGATGGCATAAACGCCCTCAACATTCGTTTGCCAATGTGCGTCGGTCTGCACTTGCCCACGGTCGGTTATCTCAACGCCGATTTCGGCAAGGCCAAGACCATCTGTAAACGGTTTTCGGCCTGTTGCGACCAGAACCACGTCAGCGTCGATCGACGCCTCGGTGCCTTTTTTGCGCAACTGGTACGTGACTTTCGCCTTGGTTTTGGTGGTTTCGACCTTTTGAACAGCCGCACCCATGATGAATTTCAGGCCTTGTTTCTTCAGGCTGCGCTGGAAGGTTTTGCAAATTTCGCCGTCCATGCCAGGGGTGATCTGATCGAGAAATTCGACCACAGTGACCTCGGAACCAAGGCGCGAATAGACCGAGCCAAGCTCCAGACCGATCACGCCAGCGCCGATGACGACAAGACTTTTTGGCACCTTTGGAAGGCTTAGCGCGCCCGTCGAAGTGACCACGATTTTCTCGTCCACTTCAACGCCGGGTAGCGACGAAGGCTCGGAACCCGTTGCAATTACGATGTTTTTGGCAGTGTGACCCTCGTCACCCACGGTCACCTCGCCTTTGCCGGAAATCTTGGCCCAGCCCTGAATGTAATCGACCTTGTTCTTCTTGAACAAGAACTCGATGCCAGCAGTGTTGCCGTCGATCACGCCCTGTTTGTAGTCCAGCATTTTGCCGAAATCGACCGACGGGCTTTTGCCCATCAGGCCCATTTTGGTGAAGTTCGTCTGCGCCTCGTGCAAGGAATGCGAGGCGTGCAGCAAGGCCTTGGACGGGATGCATCCCACGTTCAAACATGTGCCACCAAGCGCGCCGCGCCCCTCGACACAAGCGGTTTTCAGGCCGAGCTGAGCGCACCGAATTGCACAAACATAGCCGCCGGGGCCGCCGCCGATAATGATTACGTCGTAATTGGCCATGGGTGTTTCCTTTACACTTCGTTAATCAAGCACCACATCGCGACCATCAATAAGGGTCAGTGTCGTGGTGAGGTTGTTGTCGGGTGAATCAATAATCTCGACTGGCATGTTGCCGTCTCCGAGGGTGTTTAGCAATTTATTAAGAGTTGAGGCGTGCGGCGTGGTGAGGGTTATAGACGAGATCCGCGCCCCCAAGTCCGCCATTTTTGCCGCTGGATGAGCAGGCATTTCGGGCCATTCCATGATCATGGGCGCGGCACCAGCCAGAGGTATTGCGCCGTCGTCGCGAACCGCAAAACGCCACGTCATATCGCCTCGGGTTTGAGTTGTCGGAGAACCCAGATCAACGCCGAGCGATTTGGCGGTTGCGAGGTCTGCCTCCAAATCGTCGGAGTTGAGGATCCATGAATGTGGGCGCGGAGTTGCGAAGTTTGTGATGCCCAAGCCAAACCAACGGCTGTTCGGTGGCTTGGGCGAGGACGGATTTATCGCGATCACCTCGAAAAACGTATCCTCACCCATCGACATAACCAGATTGTGCGTCCCCATCAGCGGATGCTCTCCACCAACCGGCACCGTCAGACCAGTTCGCGCGGCCATATACGTGGCCCCCTGTTCGAGGGTCGCGCAACCGATTGCAATGTGGTCGAAGCGAAGCATGGTTGCACCGTGCGGTTTACAAATCCATCAACAGGCGACGGGGATCTTCGAGGGCTTCTTTCACGCGCACAAGGAATGTCACGGCACCTTTGCCATCGACGACGCGGTGGTCGTAAGACAGCGCTAGATACATCATCGGACGGATGACGATTTCGCCGTTAACCACTACGGGGCGATCCTGAATTTTGTGCATGCCCAGAATTCCGGACTGTGGTGGGTTCAGGATGGGAGAGGACATTAACGATCCGTAAACGCCGCCGTTCGATATGGTAAACGTGCCGCCCTGCATTTCAGCCATGGACAGTTTGCCGTCGCGCGCACGTCCGCCGAGTTCACCGATCTTCTTTTCGATATCGGCGAAGGACATTTGGTCAGCGTCGCGCACAACAGGCACTACGAGGCCCGACGGGGTGCCAGCCGCAACGCCCATATGGACGAAGTTTTTGTAAACCACATCGGTGCCGTCGATTTCGGCGTTCACTTCCGGCACTTCTTTCAACGCGTGACAACAAGCCTTGGTAAAGAAGGACATGAAGCCCAGTTTCACGCCGTGCTTTTTCAGGAACAGGTCTTTGTATTCATTCCGGAGGCCCATGATCGCCGACATATCCACCTCGTTATAGGTGGTCAGCATGGCAGCTGTGTTCTGCGCCTCTTTTAGGCGGCGGGCAATTGTCTGGCGAAGGCGAGTCATTTTCACGCGTTCTTCGCGGGCGGAATCATCCGCTGCAACAGGTGCGCGAGGTGCGGCCGGTGCCGGCGCGGCTGCTGGGGCCGGAGCGGTGGCGTTCTGCACGTCTTCTTTCATCACACGACCATCGCGGCCAGTGCCTTTCACTTGATCCGAAGTCAGGCCTTTTTCCGCCATCAGTTTCTTGGCGGATGGGGCATCTTCGACATCTTTCGCAGGGGCGGAGGTGGCTGCAGGTGCTGCCTCGGCCTTTGCGGGAGTGGCCGCAGCGGTAGCGCCTTCTTCGATGTTGGCGAGAAGGGCGTCAACGCCGACGGTCTCGCCCTCGGCCGCGACGATCTCGGTCATGACGCCGGCAACGGGCGAGGGAACCTCGACGGTTACTTTGTCTGTTTCCAGTTCGCACAGCATTTCATCAACAGCCACAGCATCACCCGGCTCCTTGAACCATGTTGCCACGGTGGCTTCGGTGACGCTTTCACCCAGAGTTGGAACACGAATTTCCGTCATTGGTTCAATTCCTTATAGAGTCAGCGCGTCGTTAACGAGCGTCGCTTGTTGTGTTTTATGTGCTGACCCGAGGCCAGTCGCTACGGAGGCTGACGATGCGCGACCGATATAAACCGGGCGTTTTACTTTGGTGTCGATCCGTCCAAGAACCCATTCGATATTTGGTTCTACGAAGGTCCAGCCGCCTTGGTTTTTAGGCTCTTCCTGACACCAAACTACATCTGCTTTCAAAAAACGTTTCAATTCGTTGATCAGGGACATGGCTGGGAACGGGTAGAATTGTTCCAGACGCATCAGGTAGATGTCGTCGATGCCACGCGCGTCGCGTTCGGCCAGTAGGTCATAGTAAACCTTGCCCGAACACATCACGACCCGTTTGATTTTGTCGTCTGCTTTTAGAACCGTATCTGACTGGCCGGATTGGGCGCTGTCCCACAACACACGGTGGAAGCTGGATCCGGTCTGCATTTCTTTCATTGTCGAAACCGCGCGTTTGTGACGAAGCAACGACTTTGGCGTCATGATAATTAACGGCTTGCGGAATGTCCGGTGCAACTGGCGACGTAGGATGTGAAAGTAGTTCGCCGGAGTCGTACAGTTGGCGACGACCCAGTTATCTTCAGCGGACAGCTGCAAGAAACGTTCAAGACGGGCCGAGGAATGCTCTGGCCCTTGGCCCTCGTAGCCGTGGGGCAGTAGCAGGACCAGCCCAGACATGCGCAGCCATTTACGTTCGCCAGAACTGATGAACTGGTCGATCATGATCTGCGCGCCGTTGGCAAAATCGCCGAATTGCGCTTCCCAAAGGGTCAGCGCGTTCGGTTCTGCCAGCGTGTAGCCGTATTCATAGCCAAGCACCGCATATTCTGACAACATCGAGTCGATGACTTCGTAGCTCGCTTGCCCTTCTTTGATGTGATTCAAAGGCAGGTAGCGTTCTTCTGTCTCCTGATCGATGATGCCGGAATGGCGATGGCTGAACGTGCCGCGCGTAACATCCTGACCGGATAGGCGCACGGGATAACCTTCAAGCATTAGCGTTCCGAAGGCCAACGCCTCGGCGGTTGCCCAATCGATACCCTTACCGGTTTTCAGAGTTTCTTTTTTGGCGCTCAATATTCGCACAACAGTTTTATGAGGGTTGTAGCCTTCCGGCAGGCGGGTCAGCGCGTCGCCAACCTCTTTTAAGCGGCTTTTGGTAACGGGGGTTTTCCCACGCTCATATTGGTCTTGTTTGCGGTCGAGGTGTGACCAACGCCCGTCCAGCCAATCGGCTTTGTTCGGGTTGTAGTTTTTTCCGATCTCGAACTCTTCGTTCAGGTGGGCCTGAAAAGCGGTTTTCACGTCCTCGATCTCGCCTTCGGGGATCAAGCCGTCCGCGATAAGTCGTTCGGTATAAAGTTGTAGCGTAGTCTTTTGTTTCTTGATCGCACGATACATTTGCGGCTGTGTGAACATGGGCTCGTCGCCCTCGTTATGGCCGAAACGACGGTAGCAGAAAATGTCCAGTACCACGTCTTTATGGAATTTTTGCCGGAATTCGATCGCGACTTTGGCGGCGTGAACCACAGCTTCGGGGTCGTCACCGTTCACGTGGAAAATTGGTGCTTCAACCATCATTGCGATGTCGGTTGGATACGGGCTGGAACGCGAGTTATGCGGGGAGGTGGTGAAACCGATTTGGTTGTTCACAACAATATGGATGGTGCCGCCGGTCTTGTGACCTTTCAGGCCTGATAGGCCGAAACCCTCGGCAATAATCCCTTGGCCGGCGAACGCGGCGTCGCCGTGTAGCAGCAGCGGTAGGACCATTTCGCGATCTTTGTCTCCGAGATGCGCTTGTTTCGCGCGAACCTTGCCGAGTACAACGGGGTTAACCGCCTCAAGGTGGCTTGGGTTTGCAGTTAATGAAAGGTGAACGGTGTTGCCGTCAAATTCACGGTCTGACGATGCGCCGAGGTGGTATTTTACGTCACCGGAACCCTCAACCGTGTCAGGTTTGTAGCTGCCACCTTGGAATTCGTGGAAGATCGCGCGGTAAGGTTTGCCCATAAAGTTGGCTAAGACGGACAGACGACCACGATGCGGCATGCCCAGAACGATTTCTTTAACGCCCAGCTGCCCACCGCGTTTAACGATTTGCTCAAGGGCGGGGATCAATGCCTCGCCGCCGTCTAGACCGAAACGTTTGGTGCCCATGTATTTGACGTGCAGGTATTTTTCGAAACCTTCGGCCTCGACCAGTTTGTTAAGGATTGCTTTACGACCTTCGCGAGTGAAGGCGATTTCTTTGCCGTAACCCTCGATGCGTTCTTTCAGCCAACCGGCCTCTTGAGCGTTGGAGATGTGCATGTATTGCAGCGCAAATGTGCCGCAATAAGTGCGTTTCATCATCGCCACTATCTCGCGCATGGAGGCGGTTTCCAGACCCAGCACGTTGTCGATAAAGATCGGGCGGTCCATGTCGGCTTCGGTGAAACCGTAGCTTGAGGGTTTGAGTTCCGGCATTAGTGGCGGGGGTGTCAGCGCCAACGGGTCAAGATTGGCCGCGAGGTGGCCGCGAATACGATAGGTGCGGATCAGCATCAACGCACGAAGGGAGTCGAGAACGGCTTGTTTCAATTGTCCTTCAGAAACTTCCACGCCAACTTCGGTAGCTTTGACTTTGATCTTGTCGCCGATCTTTTCCGGCTCGGCGGCCCACTGGCCGTCAAGTGCGGCGGTCAGATCGTCGTTTGGTGTTGGCGGCCAATCGGTGCGCGCCCAGCTTGGACCTGCTGCCTCGGCGCGGGCGACGGTCGGTTCTTCGCCAAGGGCGCGGAAAAACCGTTGCCAGGTTTCATCAACCGAATTCGGATCGTTGGCGAACCGCGCTTGCAGTTGCTCGACGTATTCGGCGTTGTGCCCTTGCAAGAAGGACTCGTTGTGGAATTGATCGTTAGAGGATTGCTCTGTCATTGGCCTAGACGGAAAATCCGCTCCCTATATATCGGCCCTTAATTGGGCCTTGAAAAGAAACCCGAGCGCCCTGATGGACGCCCGGGATAGTATTACCCAATAGCTTTCAATACAGCTTCGCCCAGACCAGCCGGACTGTCGGCAACAACAAAACCCGCTGCTTTCATTGCTTCGATCTTGTCTTCGGCACCACCTTTGCCGCCAGCAACAATCGCGCCCGCGTGGCCCATGCGACGACCCGGAGGGGCTGTCAGCCCGGCGATAAATCCGGCGATAGGCTTGGCGCGACCGCGTTTAGCCTCGTCCTTGATGAACTGAGCAGCGTCTTCTTCAGCCGAGCCACCAATCTCGCCGATCATGATGATTGACTGGGTTTCGTCGTCTGCTAGCAATAGTTCCAATGCATCGATATGTTCCATGCCCTTGATAGGGTCGCCGCCGATGCCGATGCAGGTCGATTGGCCCAAGCCAGCGTCGGTTGTTTGCTTCACAGCTTCATATGTTAGCGTACCCGAGCGCGAAACCACGCCCACGGAGCCACGTTTGTGGATGTGACCCGGCATAATGCCGATTTTGCAGGCGTCCGGTGTAATGACGCCCGGGCAGTTTGGGCCGATCAATATGGATTTGGAGCCTTCGAGTGCGCGTTTCACACGCATCATGTCCAGCACGGGAATGCCTTCGGTGATACAAACGATCAGTTCCAGTTCGGCGTCGATCGCCTCGAGAATGGCGTCCGCAGCAAACGGTGGCGGCACGTAAATTGCCGTGGCGTTTGCGCCCGTCACGTGACGTGCTTCGTGCACAGTGTTAAAAACTGGTAGACCGATGTGCGTTTGCCCACCTTTGCCCGGAGTCACGCCACCAACCATCTGCGTGCCATAGGCAATCGCCTGTTCGGAGTGGAAAGTACCTTGCGAGCCTGTAAGACCCTGACAGATTACTTTAGTGTTTTCATTAACGAGAACAGCCATGGATCAAGCCCCCTTCACTGCAGCAACAATTTTCTTGGCAGCATCGCCCAGATCATCCGCAGCAATAACCCCGAGGCCGCTGTTGTTAATGATCTCTTTACCTTTTTCGACGTTCGTACCCTCTAGGCGCACAACCAGCGGAACTTTGAGGCCTACTTCCTGCACAGCGGCGACCACGCCCTCCGCAATCACATCACAGCGCATGATGCCGCCGAAGATGTTCACGAGGATACCTTTGACGTTGGGATCAGACGTGATGATCTTGAACGCCTCGGTCACCTTTTCCTTGGTGGCGCCGCCACCAACGTCGAGGAAGTTGGCAGGCTCGGAGCCATATAGTTTGATGATGTCCATCGTGGCCATCGCCAAGCCGGCGCCGTTAACCATACAGCCAATCTCGCCGTCCAGCGTGATGTAGTTAAGGTCGTATTTGGAGGCTTCTAACTCTTTCGCGTCTTCTTCGGTTTCATCGCGTAAAGCGACAACGTCGGAATGACGGTAGAGAGCGTTGGAATCAAAGCTCATCTTCGCATCGAGGCATTTCAGGTTGCCGTCGTTGGTGACTATCAGCGGGTTGATCTCCAGCATCTCCATGTCTTTTTCGACGAACATGCGGTAGAGGTTGCTGATCAGTTGAACGCACTGTTTGATCTGCTTGCCCTCAAGACCAAGCGTGAAAGCAACGCGGCGGCCGTGGAATGCTGATAGGCCAGAAGCCGGATCAACCGAGAAGCTAACGATTTTCTCAGGGGTGTTGGCCGCAACTTCTTCGATATCCATGCCACCTTCGGTGGAGGCCACGAACGATACGCGAGAAGACACACGGTCAACCAGCAGCGCGAGGTAGAGTTCTTTCTCGATGTCCGCGCCGTCTTCGATATATACGCGGTTAACCTGTTTGCCAGCCGGACCAGTCTGGTGCGTCACCAATGTGCGCCCCAACATTTTCTGCGCTTCTTCGGCGGCTTCAGAAGCGGATTTGGTCAAACGCACACCGCCAGCTTCGCCAGCTTCGGGTTCGTTGAATGAGCCCTTACCGCGGCCACCTGCGTGGATCTGTGCTTTAACAACCCAAAGCGGCCCGTCGAGTTCGCCAGCGGCGGTTTTCGCATCTTCGGCTTTCAGAACCGGACGGCCATCGGAAACGGGCGCTCCATATTCTTTCAGCAATTGTTTTGCTTGATATTCATGGATGTTCATTCAACGGTCCCTTTTTGTGGTCCATGGCATGTTATGTCCGAAGGTATGAATAAGTCCTTGCCTCGGCTCGCAATGAACTTAGGCCACCAATCGTTATGTGCAAAAGGGAATATGAGCCGGATCACGGTAAAATGTGGGGAAGAGTGACGCATGTGATCACATGAAGAAAATGTGTGATCACATATTTAGAAAGTGGTGATGCGAAATTTCACTTTTGATGTTTTGTGGTCCCGTCAGAGCAGCAGGACCACAAAGAAATTTAGTTTAACGAACCGTCAATACCCTTACAGGCAGCGACCAGACCATTAACCGCCTCAACGGATTTGTCAAACATCTTTTGTTCAGCTTTGTTGAGCTTGATTTCCACAACACGTTCAACGCCACCAGCGCCGATTACAGTCGGGGCGCCGACGTATAGGCCGTCTAGCCCGTAAGCACCATCTACGTATGTTGCACATGGCAATACGCGTTTCTGGTCTTTCAGGAAGGCTTCGGCCATCTGGATTGCAGAAGCGGCCGGGGCGTAGAACGCCGAGCCGGTTTTCAGCAAGCCAACGATTTCAGCGCCGCCGTCACGGGTGCGCTGAACGATGGCGTCCAATTTGTCTTGTGTGGTCCAACCCATTTCCACTAGATCAGGCAAAGGGATGCCAGCAACTGTGGAATAGCGTGTCAGAGGAACCATTGTGTCGCCGTGGCCACCCAGAACGAACGCTGTCACGTCTTTAACGGAAACATTGAATTCGTCCGCAAGGAAGTGGCGGAACCGAGCAGAATCCAGAATACCAGCCATGCCGACAACCATGTTGTGTGGCAGGCCCGAGAATTCGCGCAACGCCCAAACCATCGCGTCCAGCGGGTTGGTGATGCAGATCACGAACGCGTTCGGTGCGTGCTTGGCAATGCCTTCGCCGACCGACTTCATGACTTTGAGGTTGATGCCGAGCAGGTCGTCACGGCTCATGCCGGGTTTGCGGGCTACGCCGGCTGTTACGATGCAGACATCCACGCCAGCGATGGCGGAATAATCATTAGCGCCGGACATATCCACGTCAAAGCCGCTGACTGGTGCGCTTTCGGCGATATCCAGTGCTTTGCCTTGCGGGACACCGTCGGCGATATCGAACATAATAATGTCGCCGAGTTCCTTTGTTGCTGCGATGTGGGCGAGTGTGCCGCCGATTTGGCCGGCACCGATAAGTGCAATCTTCGCTCTTGCCATGTTGCAAGTCTCCAAAATTAGGGTCGAAATCGAGGGTTTGCCTACGCCTAAAACACCGATTCCGCAAGCGAGAAGCTGAATATTTTATCGTGGCGTGATGTAATCCCTTGCGCACAGGGGGATTTTGAGGCAATTTTGTTGCGCCGCAGCAAAAGGAAGTGCCATGACTGACCGTAAGACCCTGTACCGTTCTGTCCTATATATGCCCGGTTCCAAGGCGCGGGCGCTGGAAAAAGCCAAGGCGCTGGACGCGGATGCGCTGATCCTTGATCTCGAAGATGCGGTGACGCCCGGCGAAAAGCCGATGGCGCGAGAATTGGTTTGCGAGGCCGTCAAGGCGCGTGGATACGGAAGGCGGGCAGTTGTTGTCCGGATCAACGCGCTGGATTCAGAATGGGGTATGGATGACTTAAAGGCCGCATGTGCTGCTGCACCGGATGCAATCCTGATTCCCAAAGTAGGTTCGGCGGATGATTTGAAGCAGGTCGAAAACCTGATGAAAGCGTTTGGCGCATCGGATAACACTCGCATCTGGGCGATGATGGAAGCGCCGCTGGGCATTCTGAACGCGCAAGAAATCGCGGCTTCGACGCCGATGTTGGAGGCCTTTGTGCTGGGGACCAACGATCTGTTCAAAGACCTGTTTGCGACCCACACCCCCGAGCGTTCAGCGGTTATGGTATCACTTTCTATGTGCCTTCTCGCGGCGCGGGCATATGGGTTGATCTGTGTTGATGGCGTCTACAATGCTTTCAAGGATGACGAGGGTTTGCGAAGTGAGTGTCAGCAGGGTCGCGATATGGGGTTTGATGGGAAAACTCTTATCCATCCCGCCCAATTGTCGGTGACAAACGAGGTGTTCGCCCCTAGTGCAGCGGACATCGCGCTGGCACAATCCTATGTTGATGCGTTTAACACAGCTGCGGCCAAGGGTTCGGGTGTAGCGGTGGTTAACGGAAAGATTGTCGAAAACCTACACGTAGAGACCGCACAAAAACTGTTGGGTAAAGCGGCGACTATTGCTACGATTCAATAAAATTACTGAAAAGGACAAACTATGCTTGTTTACCGTTTGTTAACCGAAGATGACAGCTCGGCCTTTTGCCACAAAGTGACCGAAGCGCTGTCTAAGGGCTGGCAGCTTGAAGGCTCGCCCACCATATCGTTTGATGCCAAGCGCGGTGTGATGCGTTGCGCGCAGGCCGTCGTTAAGGATTACGACGGCGAGTATTCCGCCGACATGAAGCTGGGAAAAGTGTAATGTCAAAAACCAGCGTGGGGAGATTCTTCGAGGATTACTCGGTTGGCCAAATCCTGACCCACGCAGTGCCGCGCACAATTTCAGGCGGTGAACGGGCGGTTTACACAGCGTTATATCCCACCCGCTTCGCGCTGTATTCTTCCGACGAGTTTGCCCGCGCTTGCGGACTACCCGAAAGCCCGATTGAAGATTTGGCGGCCTTTCATATCGTTTTTGGAAAGACAGTGCCGGATGTATCACTGAACGCGGTTGCCAATCTCGGTTATGCCGAAGGGCGGTTTTTGTTGCCGGTTTATGTGGGAGACACGCTGACGACGACGTCCGAAGTGATCGGGGTCAAGCAGAACTCGAACGGAAAGACAGGCGTTGTATGGGTGCGCTCTATAGGCCGTAATCAACGTGGCGAGGCGGTGTTGGAATACGTGCGCTGGGTGATGGTTCGTAAACGAGACATTAATGCTTCTGCACCGGAAACGGTGATTCCAGAACTGAAGGCGGGGCTATCTGTGGGCGACTTGCCGATTCCTGCTGGGCTGGATTTCAGCAATTACGACTTCGATCTGGCTGGCGAACAGCATCGCTGGGGTGACTATGAAATCGGTGAGAAGATCGACCACGTGGATGGCGTCACGATCGAGGACGCGGAACACATGATCGCGACGCGCCTTTGGCAGAACACCGCCAAGGTGCATTTCGATGCGACGAATCGGGCGGATGGCAAACGGTTGATCTATGGCGGCCACGTTATTTCAATGGCGCGGGCGCTGTCGTTCAACGGGCTGGCAAACGCGCAGATGATCGTCGGGATTAACGCAGGGGCGCACGCTAACCCTTGCTTTGCCGGTGACACTATACGTGCGTGGTCCGAGGTGCTGGACAAGGCGGAAACCAGCCGTCCCAATGTTGGTGCGCTGCGGATGCGGTTGGTGACAACAACTGGCAGTTCGGCAGATTTCGCGTTGCGCGGCGAGGACGGCAAATATGAGCCGGACGTCCTGCTTGACTTGGACTACTGGTGTCTGGTTCCTTGCTGATATTCTGGTAGGGGATCGTGATACAAAAGTTATTATTACTGGTATTGGCTAGCTTGTTGTTTGCCACCGCCACCGCCGCCGCCAAAAAGCAGAGCAAGGGCGGGGATCGTATCGCTGTATCGGAGCAAGACCTCGATGCCGAGGTTATGTTTTACGTCGAAGCGAATGTTCTGGCGACTATGTATCACGAACTTGCACACGCGTTTATCGACATGATGTCCCTGCCGGTTTTCGGCCGTGAAGAAGATGCCGCTGATGCTTTTGTTGTTGTGATCACGGATGCGTTCTTTTCGGATAATGCGGCTGAACAGCTTACGTGGGCAAGTGCCGATCAGTATGCTCGTGATGCCGACGAGGCCGAGAAAAAGGGCGTGCAGTCGGCGGTTTTGGATACGCATTCTCTTGACTTGCAAAGATATTATAACCAGATTTGCCTGTATTACGGCGGCGACGTCGAAGCGCGCAAAGGTTTTGCCAAGGAATTCGGTTTGCCAGATGACCGCGCTGAAACCTGTGAAGAAGAGCGCGATCGAGCCGAAAGCTCGTGGGGCGCTGTGCTTGACGGAATTGAGCGCAGGCAGAATGGGCCGGACTGGATCGTGTTGGACGAAGATATTGATACGTTGGGGAACTCGCATGTGATTGCTGCGCATACTGTATTTCGCGAAGAAATCGCACGCCTTAACAAACGCTTTGCGCCGGATTTTCGGGTCAAAGTGGTGATAGAGAACTGTAATCAGGAAAATGCCTTTTATTCGCCGAGCGAGGGAAAAACCACGATGTGTAACGAGATCGTCCGGTCATACATACATGATTAGACCATTGTGATCACACAAAACATAGCAGTGATCACAAAATTGTAAAACTGTGTAAATTCGCGGGAAATCGCCTGTGACGGGGTGGGCAAATTTACTAGCCCGCTTTAACGTCGCGTTAGAATTCCAATTGCGGTATGCTTTCGCATACTCTGGCTGGCACGATCCAGCTATTTGAAAAGGGGAAGACATGGCCGATGTAAACCGGGGCGAGCGCCCGCTATCACCGCATCTTTCGATTTACCGTTGGCAAGTGTCGATGCTCACATCGATGACGCATCGGATTACGGGCGTTGGACTGACGTTGGGCGCGGTTTTGGTCGTTTGGTGGTTTTTGGCCGCGTCGACCAGTGCTGAATATTTCGAGTTCGCCGACAAAGTGCTGACAAGCTGGTTTGGCTCGATGATCTTGATCGGATCGCTCTGGGCGCTGTGTTTCCATTTCCTTAATGGCATCCGGCATCTGATTTGGGATACGGGTCGCGGGCTGGAGCGGGAAACTGCCCAGAAAACCGGCATCGCCGTTTTAATCGGTTCGGTGGTTCTTACCGCTGTAACCCTGTTTGTAATATAAAGGAGCGCGAGATGAGTTATGTAACCGACAAGAAACGCGTTCACGGCCTTGGGTCTGCCAAAGACGGTACTGGCCATTTTATCAGCCAACGCGTTACCGCAATTGCGCTGATCCCGTTGACCGTTCTGTTTGTTCTGCCGTTCGGATATAACCTTGGCGCCGGATATGACCGCGCGATCGAGGTTTATTCGCATCCGGTGAACGCAATTGTTGTGATCGTGTTTTTCATTACACTCTTCACTCACCTGCGCCTCGGGCTTCAGGTGGTGATAGAGGACTACGTTCATGGCCATGGTGCGCGGACTGCGTTGCTGATCGCCAATACTCTTTTCTGCTGGTTGTTTGGTCTGACGGGCGTTTTCGCCATCGCAAAAATCGCCCTTTAATACGCGGAGGCCACCATGGCTGCATACGAATATATTGATCATAATTACGATGTTGTAGTTGTCGGTGCTGGTGGTGCTGGCCTGCGGGCAACGCTGGGCATGGCCGAACAGGGGTTGAAAACCGCCTGCGTTACCAAGGTTTTCCCGACGCGCTCACACACGGTTGCGGCGCAGGGCGGAATTGCTGCGTCTTTGTCCAACATGGGGCCGGATAACTGGCAGTGGCATATGTATGACACGGTCAAAGGCTCGGATTGGCTTGGCGATATGGACGCGATGGAGTATCTGGTCCGCGAAGCCCCCAAAGCGGTGTACGAGCTAGAGCATTACGGAGTTCCGTTCTCGCGCACGGAAGAAGGCAAGATTTACCAGCGCCCATTTGGCGGTCATACGACAGAATTCGGCGAAGGCCCCCCGGTTCAACGCACATGTGCTGCGGCTGACCGGACAGGCCACGCGATGTTGCATACGCTCTATGGTCAATCCCTCAAAAACGACGCGGAATTTTTCATCGAATACTTCGCGATTGATTTGATCATGTCGGACGATGGTCAGTGTCAGGGCATCCTTGCATGGAAGTTGGACGACGGCACGCTGCACCGCTTCAACGCCAAGATGACAGTTTTGGCGACCGGCGGTTATGGTCGCGCATTCTTCAGTTGCACATCAGCCCACACCTGCACAGGTGACGGCGGCGGAATGTTCGCACGTCAAGGCAAGGCAATGCAGGACATGGAGTTCGTGCAGTTCCACCCGACAGGTATCTATGGCGCTGGCATGTTGATCACCGAAGGCGCGCGCGGCGAGGGTGGTTACCTGACGAATTCTGAGGGCGAACGGTATATGGAGCGGTATGCGCCGACCTATAAAGACTTGGCGTCGCGCGATGTGGTTTCACGTTGCTCAACCATCGAAATTCGCGAAGGGCGCGGCGTTGGGCCGAATAAGGACCACGTGTATTTGCACCTCGATCATTTGCCACCTGAAACCTTGGCCGAACGCTTACCGGGTATTTCAGAAAGCGCCAAGATTTTTGCAGGCGTCGATTTGACCAAAGAGCCGATTCCGGTTCTGCCAACAGTCCACTATAATATGGGCGGTATTCCAACCAACTATATGGGGCAGGTTCTGGACCCCACTGCTGACGATCACGATCGCATTTTACCCGGCCTTATGGCTGTTGGCGAAGCAAGCTGTGCTTCGGTGCACGGGGCGAACCGCCTTGGGTCGAACTCGCTGATTGATTTGGTGGTGTTTGGCCGTGCTGCGGCGATCAAAGCGGGCGAGATTGTTGATCCGGACGCGCCTAACGCGCCTTTGAATACCGATTCGCTGGATCGTGCGATGGAACGGTTCGACGGCCTGCGCCACGCAAACGGCGCAATTCCAACAGCGGACATGCGTTTGGACATGCAGAAAACCATGCAAACGGACGCGGCGGTGTTCCGGTCGAATAAATCCTTGTCCGAGGGCGTCGAAAAGATGTCCGCGATTGCTGCGAAGATGGGTGACATTAAGGTTACCGACCGCTCGATGGTGTGGAACAGCGACCTGATGGAGACATTAGAACTGACCAACCTGATGCCAAGCGCGCTGGCCACAATTGTTTCAGCCGAGGCACGTAAGGAATCTCGCGGGGCGCACGCGCACGAAGATTATCCTGATCGCGACGATAAAAACTGGCGCAAACATACACTCGCAAAGGTTGACGACTCGGGGGCAGTTACGCTTTCATATAGAGACGTTCATCTAGATCCGTTAACAACGGAGGCCGACGGCGGTATCGAATTGGCAAAAATCGCCCCGAAGGCTCGCGTTTATTAAGAGGGTATTATGTTTCGCATAGGCATCATTGCAGCAGTATCCGGTGTGGTCTTAACGGCCTGCTCACTGCCGCAAATGACCTATTTCGAAGCTATTGCCTTTTGCCAGGACAAGGCTGACGCCGCTGCCGGACCACAAGGCACGATTGGGCTAAGCGTTGGAACCGGCGGCACAAACGCATCCTTCGAAATTTCCCTAAGTGATTCATTTTTACTCGGAGACGACCCGAAAGACCTGTACGAAACTTGCATGAACGAATTATCCCAAAACGGACAAATTTCAGGAGTTGCAGAATGAAAATCTTAACATTAATCGCTATCGGTGCTGCTTTATTTTCAACCAGCGCCTGCGAACGGATTACCGAAGAATCAATTGAGACCAACGCGACCGCGCGGCCTTGTTTATCCAACACGGCGGCACTTTGATCTCGTCGCTTGGGGATAAGTGACGGCGGCCAATCGGCTGGCGATAGCAAAGACTAAGGATTAATAAATGGTTGAATTCACACTCCCGAAAAATTCCCGCATGACTATCGGGAAGACATGGCCGAAACCGCAGGGCAGCAATGTACGTGCCTTTAAGGTGTACCGCTTTGATCCTGACTCGGGAAAGAGCCCGCGGGTGGATACCTATTATCTAGACCTCGACGATTGCGGCCCGATGATTCTGGATGCGCTAATCAAGATCAAGACGGATATTGATCCGACGTTAACATTCCGCCGCTCGTGCCGCGAAGGTATTTGCGGGTCTTGTGCGATGAACATCGACGGGATCAATACATTGGCCTGTCTGCATGGCATGGACGACGTTAAGGGCGACGTTAAGATTTACCCGCTGCCGCATTTGCCTGTGGTCAAGGATTTGATCCCGGATTTAACGCATTTCTATGCGCAGCACGCCAGTATCATGCCGTGGCTGGAAACCAAAACTAACCGTCCGGCACAAGAATGGCGCCAGTCAATCGAGGATCGCAAGAAGCTCGACGGGTTGTATGAATGCGTGATGTGCGCGGCCTGCTCGACTTCCTGCCCAAGCTATTGGTGGAATGGTGATCGCTATCTTGGGCCAGCAGCGTTGTTGCATGCTTATCGCTGGATCATCGATTCCCGTGACGAAGCCACGGGAGAGCGTCTGGACGAGCTGGAAGATCCGTTCAAACTGTATCGTTGCCACACGATTATGAACTGTACTAACACTTGCCCCAAGGGTCTTAACCCTGCAAAAGCAATCGCCGAAATCAAAACTATGATGGTTGAGCGTCGAGTGTAACGCGTTGTTAACTTTTATTAATATTCGTTAATAATCACGAAAAACCTTCCCCGCTGGGAAGGTTTTTTTATGGCCTAGCTAAACGCCGCTTCCAGTGCGATTTCCACCATATCGCCAAAACTGCGCTCGCGCTGGTCCGAAGGCAACGCTTCGTGCGTTTTCAAATGATCGCTGACGGTCAATACCGCCAAGGCGCGGACGTCGTGGCGGGCGGCGAGGGTGTAAAGCTCGGCAGATTCCATTTCCACGCCCAGAACGTTGTGACGTTCCAACTCTGCGTCCATCTCAGGGCTTTCGGAATAGAACACGTCGGAGGAGAAGATATTGCCAACATGAACAGGGGCCTTGCGCTTCTCGGCTGCTTCAACCGCGGCTGTCAGCAAGGACCAATCGGCACATGGCGCGAAGCTCGCATCACGAAAAAGGGGTTTATTCATATTGGTCGTATAAGTCGTGGACATCGCGATGATCACGTCACGGATGTTGATATTCTCCTGCATCGCTCCACATGATCCAATACGGATCAGGGTTTTCGCGCCGTAGTCCTGAATCAATTCGTTAACGTAAATCGACAGCGAAGGCATTCCCATTCCTGTCCCGTGTATCGTTACTCGGTTGCCCCGCCACGTGCCGGTATACCCCAACATCCCGCGCACCTCGTTAACGCAGACGGCATCGTCCAGAAATGTCTCGGCGGCCCACTTTGCGCGATAAGGGTCTCCGGGTAATAAAACGGTTTCGGCGATCTCACCGAGTTTTGCGCCAATATGGACAGTCATGGTAACTCCTTGATAAAACTGTTCCGTCCCATATAGACCACCCGCGTGCGTTTGGTTATATCCTAAGCGACAGATACGTATAAAAGGTTCAAATAAATGTCTACTACCCCACGTCCGATGACATCGCACAAATGTGGCCCTTTGAAGGGCGAGGCACATGTATCCGGCGACAAGTCGATTTCGCACCGCTCGATGATATTAGGCGCGCTTTCGGTCGGGGAGACTCGGGTGACCGGATTGCTGGAAGGCGAAGACGTTCTGGACACCGCCAAAGCGATGCAAGCGTTTGGAGCAACGGTTGAGCGAATGGACGATGGCGAATGGGTCATTCAAGGCGTCGGCGTTGGTGGCTTCGCCGAACCCGAGCAGGTGATTGATTGTGGCAATGCGGGCACAGGTGTGCGGCTGATTATGGGTGCAATGGCGACCACGCCGATTACAGTGACATTTACGGGCGACGCCAGCTTGCGATCCCGCCCGATGGGCAGGATTACCGATCCGCTGACGTTGTTCGGGGCGCAGAGCCATGGGCGCAGCGGTGGGCGGTTGCCTTTGACGGTGGTTGGCGCGGTTGATCCGGTTCCGGTGACGTATCACACGCCGATGCCCTCGGCGCAGGTGAAGTCGTCGGTGTTGCTGGCAGGGCTGAATGCACCTGGCAAGACTATCGTGATCGAGAAAGAAGCGACGCGCGATCATACGGAACGTATGTTGGCGGGATTTGGCGCCGAGATCACTACGGAAATTACCGACGAGGGTCGCGTGATCACTCTGCAAGGCCAGCCAGAGTTGACTGGGCAGACCATCGTAGTGCCGCGTGACCCGTCCTCGGCGGCATTTCCGGTTGTGGCGGCGTTACTGGTCGAGGGCTCTGAAATTTTGGTGCCGAATATCGGTCAGAACCCGACGCGTAACGGTCTGTTTACCACGTTGGTCGAGATGGGCGCTGACATTACGTTTGAGAATGAGCGCATCGAAGGCGGCGAACCTGTCGCAGACCTGCGAGTCAAGCACGGACCTTTGAAGGGCATTGAAGTGCCGCCGGAACGCGCAGCTAGCATGATTGACGAATACCCGATACTTGCGGTGCTGGCATCGACTGCCGAGGGCAATACTGTCATGCGCGGCGTAAAAGAGCTTCGCGTAAAGGAGAGCGACCGGATTGACGCAATGGCCCGCGGTCTGGAGGCCAATGGTGTGCGGATCGAGGAAGACGAAGATACCTTTATCGTGCATGGCATGGGCAAGGTTCCCGGCGGCGCGGTGTGCAAAACGCACCTGGATCACCGCATCGCAATGAGCTTTATGTGTCTGGGTATGGCTGCCGAGAAACCTGTCGGGATTGATGATGCGGGGGCAATTGAAACCAGCTTTCCGGACTTTCTGCCGCTGATGGAGCGGCTGGGCGCTAGCTTCCGAAAGGATAACCGATGAAAATGGGCGGATGTTTATGTGGCGCGGTAACATATGAGGTAGATGGCCCTCTACATCCTGTCGTAAATTGCCACTGTCGGCAATGCCGTATGACGTCAGGGCATCACGTAGCTGCAACCTCGGCAGCGCGGGACCAGATCAGAATTAGCGGTGAGGTGACTTGGTATCAGTCTTCGGATACGGCGCGGCGCGGGTTTTGTGCGGTCTGCGGGTCAAACCTATTTTGGGACGGCACGGGCGATAACCTTTCGATTTTTGCGGGTACGTTTGACGGGGAGACGGGCCAGAAGACCACAGGGCACATATATGTGGCGGACAAGGGCGATTATTACGAGATAACGGATGGGTTGCCGCAAGCGCAGAAAAATGACCCAAACATAACGACGATGGTGAAATGAAATTCACGGTAGCCATAGATGGTCCGGCGGCAGCAGGCAAAGGCACGATCAGCAGGGCGGTCGCGGAGGAGTTCGGGTTTGCGTATCTTGACTCCGGATTGCTATATCGTGCGACTGGTGTGAAGGCGTTGGAGGATGGGCGCGGGGTTATTGACCCAGCGAATGCCGAGGGGCTGGCGGCCAATCTTTTGCAAATTGATCTGGATCGGGACGATCTGCGAACCGCCTTGGCGGGGCAAGCGGCCAGCAAGGTTGCGGCTATGCCCGAAGTACGTGCGGCGTTGCTGGAGTTTCAGCAGAACTATGCGCGACGGGACGGCGGTGCGGTGTTGGATGGGCGTGATATTGGCACGGTTATCTGCCCTGAAGCCGAGGTAAAAATCTACGTCACGGCCAACGATGAAATCAGGGCCGAGCGGCGTTATAAAGAACTGGTTCAAGCTAAGCCGGACCTGACGGTAACACAGGTGTTGAATGACATTCGCGCACGGGATGATCGTGATGCTGCGCGGGACGTTTCCCCTATGAGGGCTGCGGATGATGCGTTGTTATTAGACACTTCGAAATTGTCCATCGATGAGGCTGTTCTGCAGGCAATTACGGCTGTTCGAGTTCGTCTGAAGTAGTCACCAGAATCACCGATTCTTGAAATGGGACGACGTTTATCCCAATTATACCCCATGTATAAACCTGATAAATTCTGGAATCGGTTCGCCAATAGGTATGCAAAGTCCCCGGTTTCAGACGAGGCAGTTTATCAAAAAAGTTGGAATTCACCCGTACGTATTTCACGCCGAAGTCCGAGGTGCTGGAATTTGGGTGCGGCAAAGGCACGACCGCCGTTTGTGAAGCACATTCACGCAATCGACGTATCCACAAAGATGCTGGAATTGGCGGAGGTTAAGGTAAAGGCGGCCACCGTCTCGAATTTAACGCTGGCGTGTGCTGATATCGAAAAGTTTTCGGAGAACGGGGCCAAATATGACGTTATTATGGGTCACGCTATCCTGCACCTTCTGGATGACAAAGGAGCGGTCATTGCCATGGTGTATAATATGCTGAAACCCGGTGGAAATTTCGTGTCGAGCACGGTTTGCATGGGCACGCGCTGGTCGCCTTTAAGGGTGGGTTTAATATTGGGTGAAAACCTTGGCCAGCTTCTGACGGTACGTTATTTCAGCATTGAAGGGATTGAGCAAAGCCTGACCGACGTCGGGTTTACGATCGACCATCAGTGGGCGCCGGAAAACAGCGATGCGGTATTTATTGTGGCAAAAAAGCAGGCGTAAAGTCGGCGTATGATGTGCCCTTGCTAGATACCGTGAAATTGTCTATACGCAGCCGTTGCCGAGGCTATGGCGCTACTACACGAACGATTCGAATAAGGATGGGAAGTTTCCGGCCTTTGTGACGTTTCATAACCGCAGCCTCAGACCCATTAACCGAAAGACCGGCGGAACCAACCGCACGGCCCGTAAAAAAATACTGTTAGGAGACATCATATGTCAGCTTCCGTATCCATGGAAGATTTTGAAGCCCTTTTGAACGAGAGCTTCGAGTTGGAAACCCCCGATGAGGGTTCCGTTGTTAAAGGTACTGTAATTGCTATTGAAGCAGGTCAGGCCATCATCGATATCGGCTATAAAATGGAAGGCCGTATCGAGCTTAAAGAATTCGCTATGCCAGGTCAGCCCGCAGAAGTCGCCGTTGGCGATGTTGTCGAGGTTTTCCTTGATCGCGTAGAAAACGCACATGGCGAGGCTATCATTAGCCGTGAAAAAGCCCGTCGCGAAGAAGCTTGGGACCGTTTGGAAAAAGCTGCTGAAAACGAAGAACAGGTCGAAGGTGCTATCTTCGGTCGTGTTAAAGGCGGCTTTACGGTTGATCTTGGCGGCGCTGTTGCGTTCTTGCCGGGCAGCCAGGTTGACGTTCGCCCAGTTCGCGACGCAACTGCATTGATGCACATCGCGCAGCCGTTCCAGATTTTGAAAATGGACCGTCGTCGCGGAAACATCGTTGTTTCGCGCCGCGCAATCCTTGAAGAGTCGCGTGCCGAGCAGCGTTCCGAAATTATCGCTAAATTGGCTGAAGGTGACGTTGTTGAGGGTGTTGTTAAAAACATCACTGATTACGGTGCATTCGTTGATCTTGGCGGTGTTGACGGTCTGTTGCACGTCACTGACATGGCTTGGCGTCGTGTTAACCACCCGTCCGAAATTCTTGAAATTGGCGGAACTGTTGAAGTTCAGGTTGTCAAAATCAACAAGGAAACTCAGCGTATCAGCCTTGGCATGAAACAGCTGCAAGACGATCCTTGGGGCGATGTTGAAGCACGTTACCCGCTGCAATCCGTCCACACTGGCCGCGTTACAAACATCACCGACTACGGTGCGTTTGTAGAGCTTGAAGCTGGCGTTGAGGGTCTGGTTCACGTTTCCGAAATGTCTTGGACCAAGAAAAACATCCACCCGGGCAAAATCGTTTCTACTTCGCAAGAAGTTGAAGTCATGGTTCTGGAAATCGACAGTTCGCGCCGTCGCGTGTCCCTCGGCCTGAAACAAACTCAGGGCAATCCTTGGGATAACTTCGCAGCTGCATTCCCTGCTGGCACAGAAGTTGAAGGCGAAATCAAAAACATCACCGAATTCGGTCTGTTTGTTGGTCTCGACGGCGACATTGACGGCATGGTTCACTTGTCCGATCTCGCCTGGGATCGTTCTGGCGACGATGCAATTCAGGACTATAACAAAGGTGACGTGGTTAAGGCCGTTGTTACTGACGTTGATATCGACAAGGAGCGTATCTCGCTTTCGATCAAAGCGCTGGACGGTGACCCGTTCGTTGGCGCAACTGATGGCATTAAACGTGGCGCAGTTGTTACGGTTACTGTTACGTCCATCGAGGACGGCGGCATCGAAGTTGAACATGATGGCATGAAAGCCTTCATTCGTCGCTCCGATTTGTCGCGTGACCGTGCAGAGCAGCGCCCAGAGCGTTTCTCGGTTGGTGACAAGATCGACGCGCGTGTAACCAATATCGACCGTGCAAACCGCCGTCTTGGTCTTTCGATCAAAGCCCGCGAGATTGCTGAAGAGAAAGAAGCCGTCGAACAGTATGGTTCTTCTGATTCCGGCGCATCGCTTGGTGATATTCTTGGCGCAGCGCTGAAAGGTGGCGACGCGTAATCGTCTAAATCTTAGCGACTGGATTATATTTAGGGCGGTGTCGAAATGGCATCGCCCCATTTCGTTTCGAGATAGCATTTGACCGAATCATTAGGGATCGGGGCCGGTCCGAACCAATGCAAATTCATGTTAATTGGTTGGTCTGACTACATTTACTGCACCAAGTTATGCATTTTTTCGCCATTCACCGTGATATCTGGCAGCTAATTGCGCTGGCCGACTTCCCAAAAATGATAAACCCTGCCAGAATGATCCACAGAATTTGTGTAAGTAAACAGTACGCTTGAATGTGCCCGCTGGTGGGGCCAAGGGGATTCGGGAGAGGGACACTTAAAATGATAAAATCAGAACTTGTTCAAAAAATTACAGACGAAAATCCACATTTGTATCAACACGATGTAGAACGCATCGTTGGTACGGTCTTTAACGAGATTATCGAGGCAATGGCCTCGGGAAACCGTGTAGAGTTGCGCGGCTTTGGTGCATTTTCGGTCAAAAAGCGCGAGGCTCGCATGGGTCGCAACCCGCGCACCGGTGAATCCGTGTCGGTCGATGAGAAGCATGTGCCGTTTTTCAAAACAGGCAAACGGCTGCGCGATCGTCTGAACGGCAGATAACGCCTAAAGGAAATCTTATGCGATACCTTCGCTACAGCTTTTACGCTGTTTTGCTGATAGTGCTGGTCATGGTTGCTCTTGCGAACCGCGAGATTGTGACCCTGTCTGTTTTGCCCGAACAATTGAACAGCTTTTTCCCCGTTTCGATCCGACTGCCTTTGTTCGTTGTGATCATGCTGTCGATTCTGGCGGGTCTGCTTATCGGATATGTGCTGGAATATTTCCGCGAATACAAACAACGCCGCGAAGCAGCCACCAGAAAGCGCGAGGTCGAAGTATTGGCCCGTGAGGTGGACGCACTGAAAAAAGAGACCGGTAAGGACGAGGATGATGTCCTTGCGCTGTTGAACTGATGCAGGTCAAAATCTGCGGGTTAACGACTCCTGAAAGTGTTGAGGCAGCAGTTCAGGCAGGTGCTTCTTATATCGGCTTTAACTTTTTCTCAAAATCCCCGCGTTTTGTCAGCAGTGCGCGGGCGGCGGAGTTAGTGGAACTTGTGCCGGAGCGAGTAATAAACGTTGCGCTGACGGTAAACCCCGACGACGAAATGCTCCGTGAAATAACGGCAGCATTTTCGGTAGATGTTTTACAGTTGCACGGATCCGAAAGCCCGGAGCGTGTGCACGAAATCAAATTGAAATTTGGTATCCCGGTTATGAAAGTTCTGGGGATTGCGGAGAAGTCGGACATTGCGGCAATTGATACCTATTCCGAGGTAGCAGATATGTTGCTTGTCGATGCCAAACCTCCTAAGGGTAGCGCGTTGCCCGGCGGCAATGCCGTTACATTCGACTGGCGGCTGATCGCTGATCTCGAATGGACAGTTCCTTGGATGTTAGCAGGTGGTTTGACACCGGAAAATGTCGCAGAGGCGGGTCGGCTAACAGGCGCGCCAATGGTAGATGTTGCTTCGGGTGTTGAGAGTGCCCCGGGGGTGAAAGATTTGGACAAGATCGCGGCTTTTGTGAAAGCCGCTAAAGGAGCGGAATGATGGCCTCGGATAAAGTGAACACCTACAAAGCAGGGCCAGACGAGCAGGGCCGTTTTGGCGATTATGGCGGACGGTTTGTGGCTGAAACCTTGATGCCACTGATCCTTGATCTTGAGGCAGAGTTTGAGAACGCGAAAACCGATGACTCTTTTTGGGCAGAGATGGATGATCTTTGGGAGCATTACGTTGGCCGCCCAAGCCCGTTGTATTTTGCAGAAGGCCTGACAAAGCATCTTGGCGGCGCGAAGATTTACCTGAAGCGGGACGAGCTGAATCACACAGGCGCACATAAGATCAACAACGTGTTGGGCCAAATATTGTTGGCGCGTCGTATGGGCAAAACGCGGATTATCGCGGAAACCGGTGCGGGGCAGCACGGTGTCGCTACGGCGACTGTTTGCGCTAAGTTCGGACTGAAATGCGTGGTGTTTATGGGGGCGACCGATGTTGCCCGCCAATCTCCGAACGTGTTTCGCATGAAATTGTTGGGGGCTGAAATTGTGTCGGTCACATCGGGTCGTGGTACGTTGAAAGACGCGATGAACGAGGCCATGCGCGACTGGGTGACCAACGTGCATGACACGTTCTATTGCATCGGTACGGTCGCTGGCCCGCATCCTTATCCAGCTATGGTTCGTGATTTCCAGTCGATCATTGGCAAAGAGGCCCGCGAGCAAATCCTTAAGGCCGAGGGTCGTCTTCCCGACACGTTGATCGCAGCCATTGGTGGCGGATCGAACGCGATGGGCCTGTTCTTCCCGTTTCTTGATGATACCGATGTCGGTATTATCGGGGTTGAGGCTGGTGGTCACGGGGTAGATGATCGCAATGAGCATGCGGCCAGTCTGTCTGGTGGTCGCCCCGGAGTGCTGCACGGTAACCGCACGTATTTGTTGCAAGATGACGACGGTCAAATTCTTGAAGGACATTCGATTTCGGCGGGGCTGGATTACCCCGGCATCGGACCTGAACACTCGTGGTTGAATGACATTGGCCGTGTGGAATATGTCTCGATTACCGATGTTGAAGCTCTGGAGGCCTTCCAGCTTTCATGCACGACCGAGGGTATTATCCCAGCGCTGGAACCGTCGCATGCGCTGGCCCACGTTGCCAAAATCGCGCCGAACCTGCCCAAAGAACATATTATTATCATGAACATGTGTGGGCGTGGCGATAAGGATATTTTCACCGTTGCGGCTGCACTCGGTGTTAATGTCAGCGAATGAAATCTGCGTTCCACCTTGCCTATAATGTCCGCGACCTAGATGACGCGCGGGCGTTTTATGGCGACTTGTTGGGTTGTGCCGAGGGGCGAAGCACAGACACTTGGGTGGATTTCAATTTCTTCAGCCACCAGATTTCATTACACATTGGCGAGCCGTTTTCGGTCGCGATCACCGGATTGGTTGGGGGGCATCAAAGTACCCATGCCCCACTTGGGCGTGGTGTTGCCGCTGAACAATTGGAAGGCCCTTGCGAGCAAACTGCAAGCCGCGAACGTCGAGTTTTTGATCACTCCGTCCGTGCGTTTTGAGGGAGAGCCTGGCGAACAGCGGACGATGTTTTTCTATGATCCCAGCGGCAATCCGATTGAAGTAAAGGGTTTTGCCGATTTCGATGGGATTTTCGCGCGCTAACTTTCGAAATCCAATGGCGGCAGGATTAAGCGTCATGTTTCGAACGATTGATCTGCGTTAATGCTTTCACGTCTACTGTGCAGAATCAGCCGTGCCAATCCGTGGATTAGCGACCAGATCATCAGTTCGTTAATCTCGCTTCCACCTTCTTCGTTGACGATCGGGGCGCAGATTTCACGCAGGACAGCATAAGCATCAGCGGCGGCCGTGTTCAGGTTTTCATCATCCTGATCGGGCGGCGTGCCACCAAACATCAGGTTGAATAGCCCCTCGTTGTTTTGTGCAAACAAAAGGTATCCCCGACCAGCCCCCAATATCCGCTCTCGTGGATCATTAGGCGATTTTTCAAGTTCCGAGCGCATCGAGGCGGCGAACATCTTGTAACCCTCTGTCATCAAAGCCGAGTGCAGCGCGGTTAGGTTTGCAAAATGGTGAGCCGGCGCAGCGTGGCTGACCCCTGCTTTTGCCGCCAGCTTTCGCATAGACTGAGTTTCAGGGCCGCCGGATAGTAAGATTTCCAACCCTGCTTCGAGCAACGCTGCGCGCAGGTTTCCGTGGTGATGTGGTTTTTTTGGTGGCATGGCAATATTGTGGTTTGTGACAACAGCGCAGGCTATTCGTTTTGCCATCGCACGCGATTTCAGGTCGCACCGTCGCTGGATGATACGTTCGTTTGCATTGACTCTAGCAGCGGTAACGTTGCGGATTTACCTGCCCTTCTTCATGATATTTGGCGAGATGACCTGCGCGCAAGCGTCGCTTTGGGTTGCATGGTTATGCTGGGTTCCGAACCTTGCGCTTGCGGAGTGGTGGGTGCGCCGCTAGATCGAGGGCTTCTTCCGCACGCAGCCTCATGATTTAGTCTCACACATTAATTTGCGGCACCGCTCTGATTTTGGTAACTTCCCGAAAATAGTGACGGGAGTACTGCACCATGCCGAATGAATTTCGATCCGAGGAAATACTAGATCTCTGGTTTCCTGATACTGGCCACTAGAATGACCCGCAGACCCACGGCACCTTTTGGGAAGAGCGGATGCTGGGTGGTATGGATGCGATCATCATCTCAGAATACGCAGATGTGACGATGGCTGCGGCCACTGGAAAGCTCGATCATTTGGCCGAAACCGCGCGCGGGCGTTTGGCTTTGTTGATTGCGCTGGGCCAGTTCCCACGCTCGTTATGGCGTGACACTCCGGCTGCATTTGCGCAGGATATCAAATCTACTCGCTTGGCGTTGGAGGGTATTAGGAATGGCCATTTTGACGAACTCGAACCGTGGGAACAAGCGGCTTACGTTGTTGCGATCTCGCACTGCGAGGGGCCGGATCATCTGGAGCGGATGGAACAGCTGGTACCGATTGTTGACGCTATCGGTGCGCGACTGCCAGAACCGATAGCCCAAATGGCCGCGAGGTTTCGTATGCAACATGGCCGTGTGCAGGGGATAATTGCCAGATTTGGCCGTCATCCGCATCGAAATGCCGTATTGGGTTGAGTTTCGACGCCGGACGAGGAGGCATATATCGACGAGGGCGACTTTCCGCATTTGCGTCAAAAGTCGGGATAGCGCCAAAATTGCTGACAGCGCGGCCTTGGTGTTCTCTACGTGGCGCGGCTTGGAGTTTCGGTATTTTCTTGAAGCAAATTGGAGGAACGCATGATTAAGGTTTGGGGACGGAAGACTTCGTCGAATGTTCAAGCACTTATGTGGCGCATCGGAGATCTCGGGTTAGAGCATATCCGATATGACATCGGGCATCGGTATGGCGGAACGGATACGCCAGAATTCATTGCCATGAACCCGAATAAAACCATTCCTGTTTTACAGGACGGGGAAAACGCTGCTTTGTGGGAAACAGGAGCGGTGCTTAGGTATTTGGCAAACCAATATGGCGATGATCTGTTTTGGCCTAAAGACTTTTTGGTTCGCACCAACGTCGATAAATGGGCGGAGTGGGCAAAGTTAAATGTAGCTTCCGGGTTCACAGTTCCAGTATTTTGGAACGTTGTGCGAACCGCGCCTAAAGACAGGGACCATGAAACGATTCAGGGCGTAGTACGCAGGCTTGAACAAAAGTTGCAGATTGCAGATCAGAGGTTACAGACAAATTCGTACCTTGCGGGTTCGGATTTTACGCTTGCAGATATACAGTTCGGGCACATTTTGTTTCGCTATTACGACGTCGAGATCGAACGCGCCGAATTGTCTGCATTGCGAGCTTACTATGATAGACTGACCAGACGGCCAGCCTTTGTGGAACACGTGATGATCTCATACAAAGAGCTGCAAGTAGTTTAGTTGCAGTCTTTGCTTCGCTAAATCGCTGCCAGTTCGGCCTTGATCATTCGGACCATCGACACGGGGTCGTCGGCTTTATAGATCGGGCGGCCGACTACGATGTGGTCGGCCCCGTCACCAATTGCAATCGCAGGCGTTTCTACACGTTTCTGGTCGTCCGCGTTGGTTCCAGCAGGCCGAACCCCTGGTGTTACGATCAACTTTCCGGCGGCTTCAGGAAGGGCGCGGATCATGGCGGCCTCTTGCGGGCTGGCGATTACGCCGTCGGCTCCGGCTTGCAATGCTAAGCGGGCACGCTCAAGTACGATGTCCTGAATTGCGCCGTCGCGGATCATTGCAAGGTCAAGATCATTGCGATCAAGAGAGGTCAGGATGGTCACGGCGAGAACTTTCATGCTGGTGTCACCTCGGCCTGCAACCGCCGCGCGGACAACATGCGGATCGCCGTGGACTGTCAGGAAATCCAGATTGAATTGCGCCAGTCCGGTGACCGCGCTCTCTACTGTTTGTCCGATGTCGAACAGCTTCATGTCCAGAAACACGCGTTTACCCAGTTCGGTCAATTCGTTCGCCAACGCCAGCCCGCCGCCCGTCAGCATTCCCAGACCGATTTTGTAGAACGAAACCTCGTCCCCCAGCTTTTCAGCTAGGCGCAGGCCTTCCAGCGCATTCGGAACGTCGAGGGCAACAATCAGGCGATCATCAGCTTTGGTCATAGGGGGCTCCTTTACGATTTGTAAAGGATTCGCATGTCCGGGTCTTCGGTGCAATACATATGCACCCAGATATAGGCGTGATAAAACAGCGCGAGGATGATGGCGTTCCATGATCCCAGCATCAGCCCGATGCCCCACATGCCGCTGAAAACGAAGGTATACATAGCATTGTTGGAGTACTTGAACGCACCCTCATTAACCATCGGCATGTTCAGGTATTTGTCATCGAAGTGATCACCGCCGAGCGCGCGGTTGATGGTAAAGTATTTCAACACTGAATGCATGGTCCATGGGATCAGTAGGAACAATAACCCTC
>JBBWVU010000006.1:0-65430 GCA_050256375.1 Paracoccaceae bacterium
CAGTTACTCAGTTACAAAGGCGACGTTGATCTCGAAGCAAAACTTGACGAATGGGAACGCTTTTACAACTTCCACAGGCCGCATGGCGCGCATGCCGGAAAAACACCTTACGAAGCTCTTAGAGAAAAGCTATAATCAACAAATAGGATGTCTCTCGAGTAACCGCACCTTACAATGCCAAACGTCATTGTTTAAATCTGCTCGCTTATAAATAAACAGCTTGTCGCCAAACCCTTCAATTTCAGTCCTATCAATGTATTTTGTCAAAACTGTAACCTCTACGTACAATAAACGTGATTACGCTAACAATTTAATTTAACAAAAACAAGAGATTGCAAAAACCGTGCCTTTAACGTGCGACACAAAAAAACAAGCACTTACGCTAGTAAGTGCTTGTTTATAAACAGTTTGTTTATTTTTAAGATTAACGCTTCGAGAACTGGAAGCTACGACGCGCTTTGCGCTTGCCGTATTTCTTACGCTCAACAACACGGCTATCGCGCGTCAGGAAGCCTGCAGCTTTCAGAGCCGCACGGTGGGATGGTTCATAAAGCTGCAACGCTTTCGAGATACCATGCTTAACTGCACCGGCTTGGCCGGAAAGACCGCCGCCTTTAACAGTTGCCATCACGTCGAATTCGCCAGCAACGCCAGCAACGTCGAACGGCTGGCGAAGAACCATTTGCAACACAGGGCGTGCAAAGTATTTGTTCATTTCGCGACCGTTAACGGTAACTTTACCGGAACCAGGCTTAATCCAAACGCGTGCAACTGCGTCTTTACGCTTACCAGTTGCGTAGGAACGACCAAGGTCGTCACGAACAGCTTCGCGCAAAGGTGCGGCTTCTACTTCGGCAACTACTGCGTCTGCAACTACGGCCTCTTTCAGGTCGTCGAGTGTTTTGATGTCGTCACTCATAATTAAGCACTCCGCGTGTTTTTAGGGTTCATGGCTTTAACGTCCAGAACTTCAGGGTTTTGAGCTTCATGCGGGTGTTCAGAACCTGCATAAACGCGAAGGTTGGTCATCTGTGTTTTCGAAAGCGGGCCGCCTGGCAACATACGCTGGATAGCTTTGACCATCACACGCTCGGGGAATTTACCCTCGAGGATTTCACCAGCGGTGCGGAACTTTATGCCGCCCGGGTGGCCTGTGTGCCAGTAGTAACGCTTGTCGCTACGTTTCTTACCAGTCATCTGCACTTTTTCAGCGTTGATGATGATAACGTTGTCGCCCATATCCATGGACGGCGTGAAAGTTGGCTTATGCTTGCCGCGAAGGCGCATAGCAACGATAGAAGCAAGACGGCCCAGAACAACGCCTTCAGCGTCGATCAGGATCCATTTCTTGTCAATATCGGCCGGTGTGGCTGAGAATGTTTTCATTTTTCGATCCGTTTCGGAATTAGTAATTCGATATGGGGGTTCTAAGCGTTTATTCAGCGCAGTCAACGAACATAATTCCCTAAAAAGGTAGCGATTACAGCATGTTGCAAATTAGGTATTATACTACCCCACATTTAGCGCGATTTAGGAATCGAATAAGTCAAATTCGCGTGCGCCACGGGTTCATCCATGCCTTCGGAATACAACATAACATCGCCGACACTTAAAACTTTGCCAAGCTTAAGTATACGGGCCTCTGCAATTAGGTGTCCTAGGGCGGGTTTGCGCATAAAGTCGATCGAACAATTAGTTGTGACAGTCAACGCTTGTGGGCCAATCATCGCCAATGTCGCCATGTAAAATGCACAATCCACCGCCGTGAACATCGCCGGTCCCGACACCGTTCCCCCGGGGCGCAGATCATCGTCTGTGATCCTCATACGGATCTTGACGCGGTAAGGAGCTATATTCAGAACATCAAAGGTGCCCATCACCTGCGGAAACACTTCGTCTACAAATGTTTCCATATCTTTAATACTCATCTTTGGTGTCATTACGTCTTCCCAAATCTCTTGCTGCATGAAACTGTGATCCCAACCATACGAGGAGAATCCTAGATGTCAGAGATATTACTGCGTTCAGATGCCAATGCCGTTGCGTCACTTACGTTGAACGACCCTAAAAAGCTGAACGCTTTGTCCGAAGACATGTTGGCAAGGCTGCAATCCGAGCTGGATTCGATCGCCGAGGACCGCTCCATCCGTGCGGTGATCATCAAGGGTTCCGGCAATGCTTTTTGCGCGGGGCATGACCTTAAACAGATGACTGCAGCCCGGCAGGCCGAGGACGAAGGTAAAGCTTACTTTAACGAATTGTTCGCGACTTGCGGTCGCCTGATGATCTCGATCACTGAAATGCCTCAACCTGTGATCGCGCAGGCCCACGGCATCGCTACGGCAGCAGGTTGCCAGTTGCTGGCTTCTTGCGATATGGCTGTCGCCGCCGAGGGGACGCTGTTCGGAGTGAACGGCGTCAACATCGGCCTGTTTTGCTCAACCCCAATGGTTGCCCTCACCCGAAACATCCCCCGCAAGCAAGCGTTCGAAATGTTAACAACAGGTGAATTCATCGACACGGAAAAAGCGCTCGCTTTCGGTCTGATCAACCGTGCGGTTCCTTCGGACACACTGGATGCCGCAACGCTAGCGCTCGCGGAGCGCGTCGCGAGCCAACTTGGTGTCGCCGTAAAAATTGGCAAAGAAGCCTTTTATCAGCAGGCCGATATGACATTAGAACAAGCGTACGCCTATACGGGCAGCGTGATGGCCGACAATATGTTGTTCCGCGACACTGAAGCAGGCATCGCCGCGTTTCTAGAGAAACGCCACCCTGAGTGGAATCAATAACCTACCCGCGCGAGATTTTTTGCTCCACCGGATAGCCCGCCTCGAATCGGGCTTGTAACGCCACCACAAACAACGCCACCGCACCAAGTTGGTGGACGATCGCGATGTGCACAGGGGCGCCGTATAGAACCGTCAAGATCCCCAACACCACCTGCCCAAACATCATCACCATCAACCAGTCAAACCGCCGCTTGATGCCCGCCATCGCGCTGGCGCGACTACGCCACCATGCGAAAACGCCTAGCAGGAATGCGACATATCCTAGTAGACGGTGGTTAAACTGTACCAACGCAGGGTTTTCAAAGAAGTTGGTCCATGTCGGGGAATAATCAAAACTTTCCGAGGGCAAGAATTCACCTGCCATACTCGGCCACGTTGGAAAGCTGCGACCCGCGTCGATACCAGCAACCAATGCGCCCAGTAAAATTTGCAAGAACAGCAGAACAACGATCACCGAAGCCAAACGCATCAAGCCACCTTCGCGCCGTCGCCTTGCCTGCAATAAGCGCGCACTCTCGTTGCGAAGCTCGAACACGAACCATGCAATCAGACCCAGAATAAAGAATGCCAGCCCCAGATGCACCGCTAACCGATAGGAAGCCACATCGACCATCCGCCCTTCTAGCCCACTTGAAACCATCCACCAGCCAACTGCGCCTTGCAATCCGCCAAGTGCGCCGACGCCAACCAAGCGCCCTGTCCACCCTGTTGGAATTTGCCGCCGCACCGCGAACCATGCAAAGCCAGCGAACCAGACCAGTCCGACAAACCGACCAAGGAAACGGTGTGCCCACTCCCACCAGAAAATGCCTTTGAATTCGGACATACTCATGCCGGTGTTTTGTAACTCGTATTCCGGCGTAGCTTTGTATTTGTCGAACTCTACGACCCAGGCTGCCTCGCCCATCGGTGGGACAGCGCCCGTCACAGGTTTCCATTCTGTAATCGAAAGTCCGCTGTCCGTTAACCGTGTCATGCCACCGACGACGATCATTGCCACAACGAGCGTGAACAAAACCATCAGCCAAACCGCAATTGCCCTACGCGCAGATTTGCGTACAGGCTTGGGCATAGGAGTTTCAACCTTCTCGCTCACATTTTCAAAAATACTGCGTGCCATCTTAATACCTCGTTAATCCTTATATGTCGTCTTCGGCCCTTTGGTCGCCAACGCCTTGAAAACCCCGTGCAAGGTTCGCACGTCTGCATCAGTAAGTGGTAGCCTTGAAAGCATATTCCAGATATTTTCGACCATGGAAGCACGTTTTTGTTCCGGCCAGAAGAACCCGATCTTATTCAGACGGTCCTCAAGCTTCTCGCTTAACTTTTGCACTTCGATCGCTTCCGCAAAGCGCGTGCCAGCCATCGCGATAACTTCGGCGGGTAGCTCATCCATCTGCCGACGCCATTCATATGCCGTTAACAAAACACACTGCGCCAAATTCAACGAGGCAAAAGTCGGATTTACCGGAATAGAAATCAACGCATTCGCATGCACAATATCCTCGTTCTGCAAACCTGCCCGCTCTGGGCCGAATAACACGCCAACTTTTTGCCCTTGCGAGATCAGCTCGCGTGCATGTGCCATAGCGCGTTCGGGCGTCATCACAGCCTTGGCCAGATCTCGGTTCCTTGCCGTCGTGGCAAACACAAAGTTCAGATCGGCCACAGCTTCGGCGGTCGTCTCTGTCACTTTCACAGCGTCCAGCACTCGCCCAGCCCCCGAGGCCATCGCGATCGCCTTTTGGTTTGGCCACCCGTCGCGCGGTTTGACCAAACGCATCCGGTCAACGCCGAAATTCCACATGGCCCGCGCAGCACCACCAATGTTTTCGCCCATCTGCGGGTTCACCAGAATGAATGCAGGTGTCGGCCCCTGCCATCCCTCATCGGCTCCGTGATCTGTACCAGACATGTATTTTCCTTTTTGCTTTCGCGCGTGATACGATGCCACGATCACTTATGCAAACGGAGATACCTATGGCTTACGACGAAGGAACCGCCCAAATTTTGCGCGACCTTCTGGCGCATACCAATGGTATCACCGAAAAGAAGATGTTCGGTGGCCCGTGCTTTATGCAAAACGGTAATATGCTATGTGGAGTTCACAAGGACGGCGGTATGTTCCGTGTCAGCAAATTCAACGAAGGAGCGGCGCTGGCCGTTAACGGTGCTGATCCGCTTAGTTTCACAGGCCGCAAGATGGGTGGGATGGTCGACATTTCGGAAGATACGCTGGGGAACGAAAATGCCCTATTATCTTTGCTGTGCCTTGCTGATACCTTCGTCGGAAAGATGCCACCCAAGTAACGTATACAACCGTATACCGTACTTCCCTTTCCCGCACAAATGGTCTACACAAAGCCCGACACCGAATCCATTGAAGGAAATTCCATGACCAAGATCAAAGTCGAAAACCCTATTGTAGAGCTAGACGGCGACGAGATGACCCGCATTATCTGGCACTTCATCAAAGACAAACTAATCCTGCCGTACCTTGATCTCGACATCAAATACTACGATCTCGGCATGGAAAAACGCGATGAGACTGACGACCAGATCACAATCGACGCAGCCGAAGCGATCAAGAAATATGGCGTTGGCATCAAATGTGCAACTATCACACCTGATGAAGACCGCGTTGAAGAATTCGGCTTGAAAGAAATGTGGCGCTCACCAAACGGCACAATCCGCAACATTCTAGGCGGTGTTGTTTTTCGCGCACCCATCATTTGTAACAACGTGCCGCGCCTTGTGCCGGGTTGGACAAAACCAATCGTCATCGGACGTCATGCTTTTGGCGACCAGTACAAAGCGACTGATTTCCTGTTCCCTGGACCAGGCAAGTTAACTATGAAATTCGTTGGCGAAGACGGCACAGTGATCGAGCGCGAAGTTTACGACGCCCCTTCCGCCGGAGTGGCCATGGGCATGTATAACCGTGACGACTCCATCCGTGATTTCGCCCGTGCGTCCCTGAACTACGGTTTGAAAATGGGCTGGCCTGTGTATTTGTCCACCAAAAATACAATCCTAAAAGCCTATGACGGGCGCTTTAAGGACTTGTTCCAAGAAGTGTTTGAAGCTGATTTTGCTGACAAGTTTGCCGAAGCAGGTATCACTTATGAACACCGCTTGATCGACGACATGGTTGCAGCAGCTATGAAATGGTCTGGTGGTTTTGTCTGGGCCTGTAAAAACTATGATGGTGACGTGCAGTCCGATACAGTCGCGCAAGGCTTCGGATCGCTTGGTCTGATGACTTCGATCCTGATGACGCCAGACGGCAAGACCGTCGAGGCCGAGGCCGCCCACGGTACCGTGACCCGCCACTATCGCCAGCACCAGAAGGGCGAAGCAACTTCGACCAACTCCATCGCGTCCATCTTTGCGTGGACTGGCGGCCTGAAACATCGCGCCAAACTGGATGACAATGCCGAGTTGATGAATTTCTGCGAGACACTGGAAAAAGTCATCGTCGATACGGTTGAATCTGGCGACATGACCAAAGACCTCGCTCTGCTTGTTGGCCCGGATCAGAAATGGCTGACTACGGAAGGTTTCCTTGAAAAAATCGACGATAACCTGAACAAAGCACTGGTGTAGAACCTAAACACAGCATTAAATGAGGGGCGGCTATCACGGTCGCCTTTTTTAATGCGAGGGTCCCATGCCTGTTCATTATATCTACTTGTTGATCGCTGTATTTTTTGAAACCATTGGCACAGCATCCATGCAAGCATCCGAGCAATTCACACGGCTTTGGCCCACAGTAATTATGGCCATGACCTACGGAATATCGTTCTATTTTATGGCATTAACGTTAAAGTTCATGCCCGTTTCGATCGTCTACGCGATCTGGTCCGGCCTTGGTATTGTGCTGATCGCATTTATCGGCTGGTTGGTTTTCAAACAGTCGTTGGACCTCGCAGCCATCATCGGAATGAGCCTGATAATCGCAGGGGTAGTCGTCATCAACCTGTTTTCAAACACCGCGACACATTAAGCACCCTCTACGATCACGAAATCTCGGTTTGAGTTTTTCAGCGCAATCGGAAGGATAGCCTGATAAACTTCAGATGCATAAAACGCCTTGGCGGTCGCGACATCCGGCATTTCGATAACAACATGGCGATCCGGCCCGCTGCCCTCTATCTGTTCAAACGCGCCGGCCTTAACCAGAAACTTGCCACCGAAACTTTCGGCAATTGCAACGGTTTGCGAGGCATATTTCTTGTAACCCTCCAGATCGGTTACTTCGATCCGCGCGATGATATAGGCAGACATTATACACCCTCTACAAATGTATATTCACGCTCTGCTGCTGGTAGACCGTAAGACAGGGCTTCTTGATACTCGGGTGAGTGGTAAAACGCTTTAGCGATTGCCATATCCTTGAACCGGATAATCACATTACGGGAACGACCTTTGCCTTCCATATGAAAACACTCGCCACCGCGCGCTAAAAATTCGCCGCCAAATTTAGCCACTGCCGGACCCGCGAGCGCCGCATATTTCGCATATTCTACATCATCCATCACATCAATATGTACCATCGCATAAGCAACCATTTATTAACCCTCCAGTAACTTTTCTACTGCCATAACGGCCTCGTCCGCATTCTTTGCGCTCGCACCACCCGCTTGCGCCATGTCAGGGCGACCACCGCCGCCCTTGCCACCAAGCGCTTCCGCAGCAACGCGCACTACATCAACAGCCGAAATTGCGCCGCACAGATCATCGGTCACGCCTGCCGCCACCGCAGCACGGTCGCCCGTATCGGCAATCAACAAAATAACGCCGGAGCCGATTTTGGTTTTATGTTCGTCAATCAACCCACGCAAATCCTTGCCGGAAACACCTGTAAGCACCTGCGCCAAAAATGGTGTTCCGTTGACGTCTTTAGCTTTCGCCTCGGCGCGACCGCCGCCGGCCATAGCCAGTTGTTTACGAAGGCTATCCAGCTCGTTTTGCATCACTTTGCGGTCTTCAACCAAGGCTTTAGCCCGCTCCGGCAACAAGTCGGGAGACGTCTTCAATACGCCCGCCGCCTTATTCAAAGCTTTCTCTTTTTCCTTCAAATACTCAAAAGCACCGGCACCTGTAAGCGCCTCGATCCGCCGAACTCCGCTTGCTGAGGCCCCTTCAGAGACGAGCGTAAACATTCCGATGTCGCCCAATTGACGAACGTGCGTACCGCCACAAAGTTCCAGAGAATAGGTATTTTTGTCGATACCTTTGCCGCTACCTTCCTCGACGCCCATGGAAACGACGCGAACCTCATCGCCGTACTTTTCGCCAAACAGAGCCTGCGCGCCCATATCCCGCGCCTCATCAGGAGTCATTATCCGCGTTTCGACTGCGCTGTTTTGGCGAATGAGCGTGTTAACTTCGTTCTCGACACTAGCCAATTCCTTGGCCGTTACCGCCTTTTGATGGCTGAAATCAAAGCGTAAACGGTTCGCTGCATTCAGTGATCCGCGCTGCGCCACATGATTGCCCAGCGTATTCCGCAACGCTTCGTTCAACAAATGCGTCGCCGAGTGATTGGACCGGATCGACCCGCGTTTTGAGGGATCAACCTTTAGTTCCAGCGCCGCTCCAGTGTTTACCGTGCCTTCAATAACCTTGCCCAAATGAACAAAAACACCCGCTCTTTTCTTAACGTCGGAGACCTCGATCTGCAAACCGTCCGCCAGCATCATGCCACTGTCGCCAACCTGACCGCCGGATTCACCGTAGAACGGTGTTTGGTTCATCACGATCTGAACGTTCTCACCGACGCTCGCACTATCAACGACAGCTCCGTCCTTGACCAATGCCATAATTTGGCCTTCAGCAACTTCGTCGACATATCCGATGAATTCTGTGACACCATGCCTATCGGCGACATCGAACCAAACGTTTTCGTCGGTAGCCTCGCCGGAACCAGACCAAGCCGCCCGCGCCTTGGCTTTTTGCTCGGCCATGGCTGAATCAAACCCGTCCGTGTCAACGGTGCGACCCTTTTCACGCAACGCATCCTGTGTCAAATCGAGCGGGAAACCAAAGGTATCATACAGTTTGAAGGCCGTAGCCCCGGGTAATTCCGCCCCGTCTGCGGTCCCTTCAAGCTCGGCGTCCAAAAGTTTCAAACCGCGATCCAGCGTCGTTTTGAAGCGCGTCTCTTCAAGTAACAACGTCTCTTCGATCATGCTCTGCGCGCGGCTAAGTTCGGGGAAAGCCTGCCCCATCTGTGCAACCAATGCCGGAACCAACGAATGCATCACTGGATCCTTCGCACCCAACAAATGTGCGTGACGCATCGCGCGACGCATAATCCGGCGCAAAACATATCCACGTCCCTCGTTAGACGGCAAAACTCCATCAGCGATCAAGAAGGATGTTGAGCGCAAATGGTCCGCAATCACGCGGTGATGGACATTTTGATCTCCATAAGGGTCAACTCCTGTCGCATGTGCCGACGCATTGATCAAATCCTGCATCACGTCGGTTTCGTAGATATCATGCGACCCTTGAAGTAATGAACCGATGCGCTCTAGCCCCATACCCGTATCAATCGACGGTTTAGGAAGATCAAGCCGATCGCCGCTTTCCTGTTGGTCATATTGCATGAAAACGAGGTTCCAGATTTCGATAAACCGATCGCCGTCCTCCTCTGCAGAACCCGGAGGACCGCCCCAGATATTCTCTCCGTGATCGTAAAAAATCTCGGTGCAAGGACCACAAGGGCCAGTTGCGCCCATGGACCAAAAGTTGTCATCCGTCGGAATTCGAATAATCTTGTCGTCGCTCAAACCTGCATACTTTTTCCAGATCGCCGCGGCTTCGTCGTCCGTATGATAGACGGTTACCAACAGTTTATCTTTGTTCACCCCGTATTCTTTGGTTAACAAATCCCATGCATAGGCAATTGCTTCTTCTTTGAAGTAATCGCCAAAGCTGAAATTTCCGAGCATTTCGAAAAACGTATGGTGCCGTGCGGTATAGCCCACATTGTCCAGATCGTTGTGTTTGCCACCAGCGCGCACGCACTTCTGGCTGGTCACAGCCCGTGAATAGCCACGACTTTCAAGCCCAGTGAAAACGTTCTTGAATTGCACCATGCCTGCATTGGTAAACATCAACGTCGGATCATTGCGTGGAACCAACGGCGAGCTTTCGACCACCGCATGGCCGTTCGCCTCGAAGCTACCCAGAAAAGTGCTGCGAATATCGTTCAAACTGGCCATGTCTGCGTCCCTTTATTTTAAGTTAAAAAGGGGTGTATCGCGGGCGCGGTCGACTGTCCACAGGGTGCATACAAAAACGGGCCGCTCTCTTGTCGAAAGCGACCCGCAAAATCGTTACTATTCGTAAACTAATCTTCCAGAACTTCTTCGTTCCGGTTCGTATTGATATCGAAGTCCAAACCATGTGCTGCACGGATTTTATCTTCGATTTCCAGCGCCATTTCAGGATGATCTTTAAGGAAGGTTTTAGCGTTCTCGCGCCCCTGCCCTATACGCTCGTCTCCGTAGCTGAACCAAGAACCCGCTTTGTCGACCAAGCCAAGTTTAACGCCAAGGTCGATCAACTCACCACGTTTGGAAATACCTTCACCATACATGATGTCGAATTCTACCTGCTTGAACGGCGGCGCCACTTTGTTTTTGACAACTTTCACACGGGTAGCATTGCCGACGATTTCGTCACGGTCCTTCAGCGCGCCGATGCGGCGGATATCAAGCCGAACCGAAGCGTAAAACTTCAATGCGTTACCACCCGAAGTCGTCTCGGGAGACCCGAACATAACACCGATTTTCATGCGTATCTGATTGATAAAAATCACCATGCAGTTCGAGCGGCTAATCGCACCAGTTAGTTTGCGCATCGCTTGTGACATAAGCCGGGCCTGCGCACCAACCTGATGGTCGCCCATATCGCCCTCAAGCTCGGCCTTCGGTGTCAAAGCGGCAACAGAGTCGACCACGATCACCGAAACCGCACCAGAGCGGACCAGCGTTTCCGTAATCTCAAGCGCCTGCTCACCACCGTCCGGTTGGGAGATCAATAACTCGTCTAGATCAACGCCTAGTTTCTTGGCATAGCTCGGGTCCAGCGCGTGCTCTGCATCCACGAACGCGCAAATGCCGCCTTTTTTCTGAGATTCCGCAAGCACATGCAGTGCCAAAGTAGTTTTACCCGAACTTTCCGACCCATAAATTTCGATAATCCGGCCCTGCGGCAAACCGCCGATGCCAAGGGCGATGTCCAAACCAATGGAACCGGTCGAGGTCGATTCGATGTCCATTAACGCACTGTCCTGACCCAGCCTCATAACCGAGCCCTTGCCGAAGTTACGCTCGATCTGGCTTAATGCCGATTCCAGCGCCTTTTGCTTATCCATGTCGCGTCTCTCGCCCATATTCAGAATATTTTTCGCTGCTTTTGCCATTGTTTCTTTCCTTATTTCACATCTTGCCTAGTCGAGCAATCACTGCTTATGTTCGCCTCTTGTTCTCCTGTTGCCAACATGGGACCAAAACGAGAACATTGCAACATAAATTTTACCCATTTTCATCTTTGACCTAATTTGGTTACTGAATAGTTAAGGTTCGAAAATTAATTGGGCAGACACAAATGCTTGTTTCCATTCATAGTAAATTAACGTTTCTAGCTATGCTCAAGGCGGCCTAGACCAGTGTTGAAAGTGCGATTGCACCGTATTGCGACATTGTTTTTGCCAATAACCCCAGACTTAAACACATAAACCTTAGCCGCTATTCGCGCTTTGTTGACCGGTATCTTACGGTTGCGGGATTCGAGGATATAGAAACGACCTGCCTGTTCCGAGAGCCGGTTGATTGGTTGTTCAGTTGGTATTGCTACCGTTCCCGCGATCAGATTCGACATAAATCGCAAAGCACAGCAAAAATATCTTCCGACGAGTTCGCCACCCGCTATATGGACGGTAACGACGTTGTTTCGCGCGTCGGGCGTCCATCTCGTTTTATGACCAACACAGAAAAGAACATTCGCGTGGATATTATTTTCAGATATGAGAACCTCAATTCCTACCTGATATTCCTAGAAGAAAGATTCAGGGAAACTCTGAACCTCCAGAACTTGAACACCTCCGCACACCTGGAATTTGCGCTTTCTTCGCAGATAAAAACGCGCTTGCAAGAGTTCCTCACCCCTGAATACGAAATATACGAGACCGCCAGAACAACATAATTCAAGCTTCGATCTGTTCTTTAACTTTCTGCGTCAGCTCAACCAGAGAGAACGGCTTGGCCAGAAATGCTGCGTTTGGGATATCCGGATCATCGTCGTGAAACGCGTCCTCTGCATAGCCCGAAACGAAAATCACTTTGGCGTTCGGTCGGATCTCCAAAGCTTCGCGCACCCACGTCGGGCCATTTTTACCAGGCATGACTACGTCTGAAACGAACACATCAAACTCGTCACCCTGGCTCAGGACATCCAGCGCCTCTTCGCCGGAACATGCTTGAGTCACCGTATAGCCCCGCAACGCCAGCGCGCGTGTGGCGAACGCCCGTACGGGGGCCTCGTCTTCCACTAACAACACACGACCGCGCCCCGATTGATCGCTCGGTGCCGCCACGACAACCGGTTTTGGCGCGACGACCTTGTCGGGGGCATCGTTCACCGGAAGGTAGATCAAGAACTGCGTTCCTTCGCCTACGACACTGTCAACGAACACAAACCCGCCAGTCTGTTTAATAATTCCATAGACGGTAGCCAGTCCCAGTCCGGTCCCCTCGCCAACCTTTTTAGTGGTGAAAAACGGCTCGAATACCTTGGTGATGTTGCCTTTGGAAATACCTCCGCCCGTATCTTGCACTTCGACGACCACATATTCGCCCGGGTGCACCACAGCACGGTCCCGTCGCAACTCTTTTTGCAGCACTTCGTTTCGCGTGCGAATAACCACCGTGCCGCCTTCCGGCATCGCATCTCGCGCGTTCACCACGAGGTTCATGATTACCTGCTCGAATTGACGTTCATCCACCCGCACAGGTTTAAGGTCCACTACGTGTTCCGTGTGCAACGATACTTTTTCACCAAGTAACCTGTTCAGCAAATGTGACAACTCCGACAGTGTATCGTCCAGATGCAGTGACTTGGGTCGCAAAGTCTGTTTGCGCGAAAACGCCAGCAATTGCCCGGCCAGTGCAGCAGCCCGATTAGAGTTCTGCTTGATTTGATTCAAATCCTCGTAATCTGGCGACAGGATATCCGAGCGGTGAAGTAATAAATCCGCATGTCCCATAATTGCCGTCAGTATGTTATTGAAATCATGCGCGATTCCGCCAGCCAGTTGCCCAACAACCTGCATCTTCTGACTTTGCACAAACTGCGCCTCTAACGTCTTAAGCTCGGCCGCGTCGCTTAGAACGGAAAGCACACTTACCTTGTCTCCATGGTACATCTTCGACATTGAGACCTGCAAATAAACGTCAATTCCATCACGCCTGCATCGTGCCATTTCCGGCCGCCCGAGCCCGAACCCTTTCATCGTATCCGACATGCGATCCCTGATTGAACGCCCCAATCCCTCGACGGCATCCTCCAATCGCATCCCTACCAAATCTTCGCGCCCTATCAAGAGACAGGCAGCTGTGTTCGCTTGGCAGATTTTACCCTGTTCGTCGGAGTCTATCATCGGCACTGGTAGATCATCGAAAAGTTCGCGGCCAGTATGGCCACACGGTTTGCGTACGTTCCTTATTATGTTGGTAGGAACGGTCTAAATCCGAGAAATAGCGCTTAGCAAGAAATAACCCGCACCGCCCAACATGATCGATACTATGAAATAACCGGACGTGAATTCCATATATACAGACAGCAGCAGAATCTGCAGTAACGCCAACACGCCAAGCGCGGCGCCAGCCGCCCACCTGTCGCCGTTAAGAGGTTGTAAAGAGTTCCCAATGTCTGTCTCGGTCGCCATGCAACCCCCTGTAGTTAATCGTAGCGTTTCCGCATTTAACTATCCTAAGGGTTAACAAATCACTTACAATCTTTAATTGTATTTTGCTATTTTCGATGCAACCGTGCGCAATAGAATCCATCGCCACCTTGCACCGGTGTAAGTGACATGTCTTCCAGCAATTCCCATCCAGCGTTCCGTGACAAAAATGCGGTAACCTGATCGCAATTTTCGACATTCAGGATCGAGCAAGTTGCGTATGCCATCACCCCGCCGGGTTTCACGTATCGGGCCGCTTCATCCAGAATTTGCGTCTGAAGTGTGGTGATTTTATCGACAAAATCCTGATCTATCCGCCACTTGGCATCCGGATTACGACGCCACGCGCCTGTGCCAGTGCAAGGTGCATCCACGACAACCAAGTCGCAAGCCGGGGTATTCTGGCGCAATGCATCGCTGGACAGAACCTGCACGTTGGCATCGGCCCTCCGTGCCCGTTCCGGTAAATCTTTCATGCGCCGCGCATTCGCGTCATGTGCCAAGAGGACTCCAGTCCCGCCCATATCCGCCGCCAAAGCCAGCGTTTTACCGCCGCCGCCCGCACAGTAATCCAGAACCGTCATACCTGAGGTTGCGCCGCAAAAAGCCGCGACTGCTTGACTGGATACGTCTTGCAACTCCACCAGACCGTAATCATACGCCAAACTGCGCGCCAGTTTTCGGGGGTTTTGCGTAATGCGCAGCGCGTTCAATGCCAATCCGTGCGGCTCTGTGAATATCAAATCCCGCGCGAGCATCCGTTCGGCATCCTCAACGGTGGCTTTCAGGCTGTTCACACGCAAATCGACAGGGGCACGCAGGGCCATCGCCTCCATCACTGCGGGCAGATCGTCGCCAAGCGAGCGAAGCAGTTCCGGTAATAGAAAGTCTGGAAAATTCATCGCAACAGGCAGTGAAGGCTGGGCCCCTGCCCCGATTGCCGCTTGTTCGTCTGTGCTTAAAGGTTGAGGTGCGAAACGGTCTCCACTGAATAGTGCAGCGACGTCCTCGCCTGCCTGCACCTGGTGGCCAACCACCAAACCACGCCCGGACATCGCCCCGCCAAGATGCGCCAAGGATCGTTTTTGCCGCAAACAATCGAACACGACGTCCCGAACCGCAGCCCGATCCTTGGAACCGGCATAACGGTTTTGGCGTGCCCAACGGGTCAGGCTCCGCTCGGCGGGTTCGCCTGAAAGGATATCTTCGAGCAGCCCGATTGCTGCGGAAAGTCGTGCGGCTGGGGTCATATTACCTACCTAATCGCCGCATTACAGCAGCGCGACGCCCAAGCCGATCCACGCAAGCAATAGGCCGATCAAGCCGATCAAAAACGCCTTGAACCGCTTGCTTAAATAATTGCTGCCAACGTGAACCACGTGATGCACCAGACGCGAGGCGACAAAAATCACCGAACCTGCCGCCAACATCCAGTTTGCGCTATCCGTTGCGGCGGCGATAGCCACAACTGCGTAGAACAGAACTGGTGTCTCGAACTGGTTGGAGACATTGTTGCCTATGTTTTGGATATGTGCCGGATAATTTCCGCTATCCAGCGCAATATCCTTCATCGAATATTCTTTAGACTTGTAGCTGGCCATCCGCACCTTGCCCATTCGGACAATCGCATAGAACGTCAGGCCGACCTGTACAAAAACACATATCAACGCAATTACTATTGGAGTCATCATCCCATCCTGTAGTTTGGGCTTTCGCGGGTGATTTGAACGTCGTGCACATGACTTTCCTTCAACCCTGCGCCCGTTATTTTTATAAACTCGCTTTTGGTGCGCATCTCTGCGACCGTTGCGTTGCCTGTATACCCCATTGCCGCGCGCAAACCACCAACCAATTGATGCAGCGTTGCACTGGCAGCACCTTTATATGGAACCTGCCCTTCGATGCCTTCCGGAACCAGCTTTTCGGTGCTGACTTCTTTTTGGAAATACCGATCCGCAGATCCCCGCGCCATCGCGCCAACCGACCCCATTCCACGGTAGGATTTGAAACTACGGCCTTGATACAGGATCACCTCGCCCGGTGCCTCGTCGGTGCCAGCCAACATAGAGCCAACCATCGCACAGCTTGCGCCAGCCGCAATCGCTTTTGCAAAATCGCCTGACAGTTTAATGCCACCGTCGGCGATCACATGGTCACCAGTCTTGGAAGCCTCGCCCGCGCAATCCATAATAGCAGTCATTTGCGGAACCCCAACGCCAGCAACCATCCGCGTAGTACAGATTGAGCCGGGTCCGATCCCGACTTTGATCGCATCCGCGCCCGCATCGAGCAGCGCGCGTGTCGCGGCGGCAGTAGCCACGTTACCAGCAACGATCTGAACGTCGTCCCTGTACGCCTTCAGACGTGTAACTGCCTCGGAAACGCTGGCCGAATGGCCGTGTGCGGTGTCAATCACCACGATATCCACGCCGGACTCTACCAACGCACAAGAACGCTCATACCCTGAATCCCCCACCGTCGAAGCAGCCGCGACCCGCAGCCGCCCCATGTCATCTTTACATGCCGTCGGATTAAGAACTGCTTGCTCAAGGTCTTTCAACGTCAGCAATCCGGTCAGTTCGTCTTTATCGTTAACGACCAGCAGCTTTTCGATCCGCCGTGCCTGCATCAGGCTTTTGGCATCTGCCAGATCAGCAGGCTCGCGCAGCATCGCCAGATTATCCGAAGACATCATTATATGCACTGGTGTCGCGTCATCCGTAGCAAAACGCATATCGCGGTTGGTTAATATCCCGACAACCTTGCCGCCCTCGGCCACAACCGGAAATCCGGTGATTTTGTAACGTTCCTGCAATGCTTTGGCATCCGCAAGTGTCTGATCCGCGCGCAACGTGATCGGATTTTCAACGAGACCACTCTCAAATCGTTTAACGGCCCGAACCTGCTGTGCTTGCTCGTCAACATCGAGATTGCGGTGAATAACCCCCATGCCACCAGCCTGTGCCATCGCGATTGCCATCTTGGCCTCGGTTACCGTGTCCATCGCTGAACTGATTAACGGAATGTTCATGAATATGGTTTTTGTAACCTGCGTCCGCGTGTCCGCCGTAGTTGGCATAACGCTGGACGCGGCTGGAACCAGCAGTACATCATCGAAAGTAAGGGCCTCACGAATTTCCATGGATCGTCTCCTGCATGGGGGTCGCTGTTGGCACGTCCCTATCTCATGAAGCGTCGGAAATTGGAAGGGGGAAAGTTAGGGGCTACGACTTTTCATCACACCAATCCGGCACATCGCCAGAGGGGCCGCCCCTTTCTTTCAGGCGATCAGGCTAGCGCTGCGCCGGTTTTCTTCGACAAATCACCGCTGATCCAATCCTTGCTGGCCATCCAGACGATATACGATATCAGCGGTGTCCCGATAATGAATCCGGCGAACATTCCCGCCGTTGCAACAATGCCCACACCTTCGCCAATTGCGTAGATATTCAGGTTGATGAAAGTCGCCAAAGGAAACGTAAAGCTGCCCCAGATCGGCGTGAAACCACCCTCGGTCAGCCACATCGAAAATATCAGCATCGCGACAGCCAGTGCGACGGACATCCAATAGAATAATATAAACGCCCATTCGATTTCCAAACCGCCAAAGGCCAGCGCGAACAGGCTGGTGGGAGCAAGAACAATAGCCAAAGAAGGTCGCAACGGAATCGGAGGCCGTATTTTCGTTAACCTGATCCCATAGCCCAATGTAATCGCGATATACGGAATCATCGCGGCAATCGCCAACCAGAAACTGGCTGTAACATAGCCCAGAGGAATACCCGCGATCGGCCCAACAATCGGCCCAACAAATGCGAGATACTGGAATGGCGAAAACTTTCTCGCCTCGGCCCCGCCCTTAAAGATCGACCACAACACTAGGCCGGTCGCAATATAGTAGACACCAACACCTGTCCACCAGACCAACGGCACTGGTACCCCAAGCGGCAAAAGAGCCGCGGCCAGCAACATAATGGACATAGGAAATGCCGCGACACCAGCCCGAGCGGGTGGGATTTTCAGGTCATCTAACACCACAGATGGTCGTGCCAAAATCTTAGCAATGAAAGAAACTGCAAAAAACAAGAAGTATGCGGTGGAAGCCCCCAACATCAAATCCCCGATTTCATGCGGGATTGCCAACACGCCAGACGCATTACGCCAAGCCAGAGAAAGTCCCATAAAGCCAAGCGTCACTGGAAATATTGCAGGTGGCGTGCGCCGCCAAAGATTTTGTTTTGTTAACACGACACTCTCCAAATATCTTTAATATATGCATTCGTGAATGTACGAGAAAAAGCAACCCTTCGTTGAAACCGCTCAATATTAGAACGTAGCAACATTCGAATTCATTACACTTTCTATGACCGCCCCTTGAACCCCGTAGCAATAACAAATTTTTCGCTTGAATCCTTGCGACTTGCCGGTGGCTTTACATGAACGGTTTTCTTGAAGTTAGTCTTCAACATCAACAACATCTGCTCCTCGGCACCACCCGCCAGAACCTTGGCGACAAATGTGCCGCCCTCGTCCAGAACGTCGAGTGCGAAGTAAATCGCGGCCTCTACCAAAGCCATGATCCTGATGTGGTCCGTTTGTTTGTGCCCACAGGCTGCTGCGGCCATATCAGACATCACCACGTCGGCTTTACCACCCAACCAGTCCTTAACCTTATCGTCGGCAAATTCCTCAAGGAAATCGAGAACATGCAGATCGGCGCCCGGAATTGGCTCTACCTCTTGCAAATCAATGCCCAGAACGGTTCCAACTTTCTTGCCCTTCCGTTCACCCAAAGCGTTCACGTTTTTGACGGCAACCTGACACCAACCACCGGGGGCACAGCCAAGGTCCACGACGCGCGCGCCGGGTACCAGAAATTTGAACTTTTCATCGAGCTCTTTGATCTTAAAGGCCGCACGACCGCGATAACCGTCCTCGTTCGCCCTTTTCACGTAAGGGTCGTTCAACTGGCGCTCAAGCCACAACGTCGACGACAATTTGCGACCTTTGGCCGATTTGACCCGAATTTTAAGATCACGCTGACCGCGCCCTGATTTATTTTTCTCGACCATTGTCTTCAAACCTGTTTTCCAGAACACCGTCCGCGTTCATCATTGAAAATAGCATGCCTTCACGCAAACCGCGATCCGCAACTCGCACCGATTCAGTCGGCCAGATGCGCAACAACGTTTGCAAAATCGCCGAGCCGGACATAATCAAGTCCGCCCGATCATTCCCGATCCCCGGTTCGCGGCGCCGCCCTTCCGGACCAAGCTCCAAAAAACGGTCGATCACTGCGTTCACATCGCCCGCACGCATGCGCAAACCATCGACCTTGTTTCGGTCATAGCGTCGCAAACCAAGATGCATCGCCCCCAGCGTCGTTACCGTACCGGAGGTGCCAATCACTTGCAATTTCGACAAGACTGCATCGTCAACCAAATCTTGATAGGGCGTAAAACTTTCAAGGGCTTCTTCGAAGTGACATGCCATCAGCGCAAACTTCGCGCCGTCTTCGTGCACATCCGAATAGCGTTGCATCAATGTCGCAACCCCCAACGGCACCGATATCCAGTCAATTACCTTTGCCCCGGGCAAGTCAGTTGCCGCAATATCACCGGGCTTGAGGTTGATCATCGATTTTACTTTGTTGGCCGGATCCACGTCGCTTAGGTCAACCCACACCAGTTCAGTCGAACCGCCACCAATATCCACTACAAGAACATGTTCAGCTTGGGGTTCGAGCAAGGGCGCACAGCTAACCAAGGCAAGTCGGGCCTCCTCGGCAGGGTTGATGACCTCTAGTGTCAGGCCGGTTTCCTTGTGGATCCGGTTCATAAAGTATTCGCCGTTTTTAGCGCGACGGCAGGCTTCAGTCGCCACAAGGCGCGAGTTTTTCACGCCCATATTTCGCAACTTTCGCGAACAGACATGTAAGGCTTGGAGCGTGCGGTTAATTCCTGCGTTGGACAGTGAACCTGTGCGCTCGAGATCAAGTCCAAGGCGCACGGACTTTGAGAACGCATCAACAATATTGAAATGCGCCCCGTCCGGTTCTGCAATAAGCATCCGGCAGGAATTTGTCCCAAGGTCCAGCGCAGCATAAAGCGGTTTTTGGTCAAGCACAGCATTTTTGCCAGCCTTGCGCCGCTTGCCACCCGAGCTTCCCCTCGGATTACGGGAATGACGATCCGTCATTAATTTCAGCCAATCTCTCCGCGCTCAGAATTCGGCGCAGTGTTTGGGCTAAAGATAGAGTGGAACCCGGGTCAGCGCAAGGCGAGACATATGGGCAACCCCGATCAATTCATCGAAAGCAATGGGTCACCGTCCCAGCTTCCACAACTGGCAACGATCCTTGTGCGGGAGAAAGAACTGCGATCAAAAATTGACCCGTCACGACTTTCATCCATCAGTGTGCGGTGCACACCTTGCCAATACGCTGATTTCATCATGGACTCATCGTTTTCCCACAAGGAAACCGTAAAGCCTTCCTTTTGGTCAAAACCGCCATTGAAAACGTCTCGTCGTACATTTCCGCCTTGCTGGCCAAAAAAGTCTATGACATCTTCGACGCCGCGCATGAAACGACGGATGCGGGCGATAGTCTCCGCGTCTCGCGAGATATATCCGGCGGTAGTTAATACCATCAACGGCCCTTTTGGATAACGGCCCTTTTGGATCCTCGTCCGCAGTCCTGATAGCCGAGTTTGTTTCGACTTTACCATTCCAGTTTAGTGATCCGCCATGCGTTACAGGAATAGCCAGTGCATGCCACTGTTCGACGGCGGTTGAAAGGAACGGGAGATAATCTTCGGGTGCATTGAACATAGCTTCAGCGTCAACCTTCGAGCTGTGAATTGCAAGTCCACACCAAGTGTCGGAATCCCAAAACGGCAAGCCGTCGTCACCTACATTCATTTTCGGACATAATCGCCAGTATTTTGGTGTTACCGAAATATCGAAATTTTGATCTTCAACGGAAATAGATACGGGAAATTTAATGCGGTGTAATGTAATCCAGTCGTGTTCCTAAGGCGTCATTGGTAAATCCTAAGCTTGGTATAAACACCGACGGTTAACACATGACGCCTTCTTCACCTAATTTGCGTCTACGCCACACTCGCCGCCAGATCGACGCCAGTCACCTCAAAACCCAGCGCACGACAGATGTTGTAGACCAGATCGGGCTTGTTAAGCGTGTAGAAATGCAGATGGTCCACTCCCTCGGCCTGAAGCTCATCGCATTGCTCGGCACATATGGCGGTCGCCAGAACCTCGGCATCGTCGCCCGCGTTACGGAAAGCCCGATGCATCCAGTCTGGCACATTGGCTTGGCACATATCGGCAAAGCGCAGCATTTTGGTAAAGTTTTCTACCGGAAGAATCCCCGGAATAATCGGTGCCGAGATACCAGCATCTGCCGCCGCATCACGGAAGCGCAGGAAGTCGTCATTTTCGAAGAAGAACTGCGTGATGGCACTGCTTGCACCCGCATCAATCTTGCATTTCAAATTGTCGATGTCTGCTATCATATCCGCTGAATCAGGGTGCTTTTCAGGATACGCAGCCACGGAAATATCAAATTCTCCGATTTCTTTCAGCCCGGCGACCAGTTCGGAAGCATTCTGGAACCCGTCCGGATGCGCAGTAAATTGATCTTGCCCTTTTAGCGCATCGCCGCGCAGCGCTACAATGCGGCGAACCCCCATTTGGGCGTAAGCGCCGGCCACATCCAAGGTCTCGGCCTTGCTGGCCCCGACCAACGTCAGATGACCAGCGACGTTAAGTCGGGCGCGATCCTGAATGGTTTTGATTGCCGAAACCGTTCGTTCGCGCGTCGTGCCGCCAGCGCCATAAGTGACCGAAACGTATTTCGGACCCAGAGGTGCCAGTCGCTCAACCGAACGCCAAAGGCGAGCACTTGCATAAGCATTATGTGGAGGGAAAAATTCAAAAGACAGACTCGTGGTCTGTGGAGTTTTATAAGTCATGTTGCGTCGGTCCATACCGTCAATGAGTTTTGCAGTGCCCTCTTGCATACAGCAATAAACCGACTATTCAAGGGATAAATACGACGCGCGTTGGATTCGCGGGTGAATAATGTCGCGAACCCGTTAATTGATGTCGTGATCCGGACGATAAACCCTTCGGCACGACGATACAGCGGAATAAACAACTGGAGGCCAACATGGCAAAAGTAACCATAGTATACTGGCGTGATATCCCTGCTCAGGTCATTTGCGGCAAGGGTCGTCGGGGCCATAAAATCCAGCTTCCAGAGAGATTTGAACAAGCGATTGATCGCGCAGCTATGAAAGTCGGCGCCAAAGATGCCGATGCCTACCTGGCGGAATGGCGAAAAGCGACGCCGTATACTGTCGAAGGCGACGATAAAGAGGTCGCAATCAGTGAGGTTGCACGAATTGAGGCGGAATACGATCAGGAAAGAATCAAGGCATTAATTGCAAACGATGGCTGGGCGTAAAGGCCCCTCGGCATGAACTGGAACCGCATTATGGCAATTCTTAAATTCGGACGCAAAGCTACTGTGGCCCGGACCAGCGACTCCTCGTTGGCGGGGTTTCTGAACGGCTTTTCAATCGAAGTAATGCCGCGCACGGCTGCCAAAATCGAGAATTTCCGCAACATCCTGCCGGAGGGCACCCGCGTTTACGTGGCCCATATCGAAGGCACCCCGATTGAGGAAATGGTAGACACAGCCAAACGCCTGAACGGAGAGGGTTTTCCGGTAATGCCCCACTTCCCTGCGCGTATCATCAAAGACGCGGCTACGCTGGAAGAGTGGATCACCCGCTATGCGGACGTTGGCGTCTCGCAAGCCCTGCTGCTGGCGGGCGGCGTAGACAAACCACACGGCGATTACGAGGATTCCATGCAGTTACTTGGATCCGGCCTGTTCGACAAGCACGGCTTTAAGCGCCTGCATGTAGCCGGGCACCCCGAGGGCAACAAGGACATTGATCCAAACGGTGGCGATCAAGCCGTCATGGACGCACTACGATGGAAGAACGATTTTGCGAAGCGCTCGGATGCAAAGATGGCGCTGGCGACGCAGTTCGTGTTCGAGAGCGCTCCGGTCATTGAGTGGGCCAACCGCCTTCAGGCCGAGGGCATCGACATTCCTATCCACATAGGCATCGCCGGACCGGCGAAATTGCAGACCATGATCAAGTTCGCCATGGCTTGTGGCGTCGGCCCCTCCGTTCGGGTTCTGACACGTCGCGCCAAGGACGTAACCAAGCTAGTTATGCCGTTCGAACCGACACAGGTTTTATCCGAGTTGGCGCGTCACAAAGCCGCCACCCCTGATTTCAACATTGAATCTGTCCACTTCTTCCCACTAGGTGGGATCAACAAAACAGCCGAATACACCGCCGAGCACGGCAACTTTGCCAGCCTCGCCGCCCACGCCTAAGGACACACAAATGACACGCACTATCGTTGAATCCGCCTCCAAAACCGCCATCATCGGTTTTGACCAACCCTTCTGCGTCATCGGCGAACGCATAAACCCAACCGGCCGCAAAAAGCTGGCCCGTGAGCTTGAGGCTGGCGATTTCTCAACCGTCATGTCCGATGCACTGGCGCAGGTTGCAGCAGGCGCGACGATCCTCGATATCAACGCAGGTGTTGTTTACAACTCGAACCCGAATCCAAACGAGACCGAGCCCCCTTTGATGCAGAAAGTTATCCAGATGGTTCAAGACCTTGTGGACATTCCTTTATGTATAGATAGCTCGGTTCCCGGCGCCCTTGAGGCGGGCCTTGAGGTCTGCAAAGGTCGCCCGTTGTTAAACTCGGTCACTGGCGAGGAGGACAAGCTGGAGCTGATCCTGCCGCTTGTGAAAAAGTACAACGTACCGGTTGTGGCGATTTCCAACGATGACACCGGTATTTCTGAAGACCCTGACGTGCGCTTCGCCGTTGCTAAGAAAATCGTCGAGCGCGCCGCTGATTTTGGTATTCCTGCCCACGACATCGTGGTTGACCCACTGGTGATGCCCATTGGTGCGATGGCTACGGCTGGATTACAAGTCTTTGAACTGGTGCGTCGTCTGCGTATGGAACTGGGTGTGAACACTACGTGTGGCGCTTCGAACATCAGCTTTGGTCTGCCAAACCGCAATGGCGTTAATGCCGCGTTCCTGCCCATGGCGATGGCCTCGGGGATGACTTCAGCGATCATGAACCCGATGCACTCGTTAGAGATGGACGCGATTCGTGCTGCCAACCTGTTGACCAATAACGACCCACATGGCGGGGTGTGGATCAAAGCCAACCGTGTTCCAACGCCCGAGGGTGAAGGACGCGAGCGTGGCGGACGTCGTCGTCGTCGCGGTTAAGCACTTATTCATACTTGTGAATTATTCGTCAATGACTAGATATAGGTCGAACTATTGATGGATAATCAGATGGCTAAGAACCTATACGCCGTTCTTGGCGTTGCAAAAGGCGCGTCCAAGGATGAGATCAAGTCAGCTTACCGCAAGCTGACTAAATCGTTGCACCCTGACCTTAACCCCAGTGATGAACGCGCCGAGGAGCGGTTTAAGGCCGTTTCGGCGGCCTATGACATTCTAGGCAAGGCAGACAAACGCGGGCGGTATGATCGCGGCGAAATCGACGAAAGCGGTGCCGAGAAAGCCCCGCAATTCGAGCGTCAACCACATGGTGGGTTTCAAGGTCGTGGTGGATATTCCGATATGGGGGACATGGGCGATATTTTCTCGCAAATGTTCCGTGATCGCCAGCAACAGGCTAGCCCGCAATCGTTTAACGGGCAGGATCAACGCTATCAAATGAGCGTGACTTTCGTTGAGGCTGCTTTAGGCAGCAAGAAGCAAGTGCAGATGGCCGACGGTGGCAGCCTGAATGTATCCATCCCCAAAGGTATCGAAGACGGAAAAACCATTCGCCTGAAGGGCAAAGGAATGCTCGGGTATAATGGCGGCACGGCAGGTGATGCGTTGATCCAGATTACTGTTACGCCCGATCCGGTTTTCACACGTGATGATCTGAACATAAATTTGACGTTACCAATCACGCTTTACGAAGCAGCACTTGGCGGCAAAGTTGAGGTGCCTACTATCCACGGCCTTGTTGGCCTGAAAATCCCCGAAGGTTCGCGCTCGGGTCAAACCATGCGCCTTAAGGGGCGAGGGATTGCCATGCGAAGCGGCAAGAAAGGTGACCAGATGGTGACCTTGTCAGTGCAAATGCCCGACGAGATTGACGATAATCTGACGACGTTTCTTGAGGGTTGGAAAGATACCAACGCCTACGACCCCCGCACCAAAATGAAAACGACAGCCTACGTATAATAAAAAAGGCGGACCAAGTTGCCCGCCTTTTCGTTGACAACATATGAATATTTACATTCCGTTAATCGCGTCCGACGTGAACACATAATCGTCCTCGGCACTGTGGCACGCGATGCAGCCTGCGTCCATTCCCTTGGCAACGCGGCCAGCCAACGATCCGCCCTTGGCATTCTTATCCAAAGAGTCGTCCGGCAGATATTTAACCCAGAACCAGTCCTGATTATCACCGTCATACCCGGCCTCGCGGCGGAACATCACAGTGATCGCGCCCAAGTTCTTGGCCGGATCCATCAGAACCTGATCCTCGGTCACGCCCTCGGGGCCGTAGTTGCGTTTCACGATCAGATCACCAGTGTGACCGTTAATCGTGGCACTGGTATAGAATGTCTGAACATCATCCCGTGCGGCGTGATGCCCTCGTAGGGATATGTCTGGATCGCGTGCGGCCCAGCCAGATTGGAGGCGTTCATAACGTCCCAAAGCAATGCCGCATATTCTACGTCATGCGGCGAGCCAAATTCCATCATGTCCTGCGCATTGGCGGTTGTCATAGTCATTGATCCGGCTAACGCGATCACTGCAATAAATTTTTTCATACTGTCCTCCGTTGAATTGATGGTCCTGCCCTAGCCCAACGAAATTAAAACTGCGGTAAACTGTGGAACACGTGTTTCACAAGTTCTGTGATCGGGCGTGATAAAATCGTGAAGGGACGTGTATTTTGTACCGAACCGCATCAGTGCAAGGTAACGGAAATTCTTAACCGGAGGTTTCCATGCGCCGCTCCCATATTGCCACGTTTCTTACGTTAGTCCTCGCGACATTCGCGCTGCCTGTGCAGGCACAAGATGCCGCGGCGGGTGAGCAGGTTTTTCGCAAATGCAAAGCCTGCCACCAGATTGGTGATGGTGCAAAGAACAAGGCGGGACCTGTTCTGACCACAGCCTCTGGCCGTATCGCTGGTACGTTTGAAGGATTCAAATATGGCAAATAGCTGGTAGCTGCTGGCCAAGCGGGGTTGGTATGGAACATACGAAAATATTTATAACTTCCTGTTCGATCCCAAAGATTTTCTTCGGACGTTTCTGGACGATCCAAAAGCTAGAACCAAAATGACGTTCCGCCTGAAAGACGAACTGGATCGCCGCGATGTCATCGCTTATCTGGCCAGTTTCGTAGTGGCATCGGCTGGTCCGACGAACGGGTTTTGTGTGTCTAATAACTCTGATCTGACGCATATTTTTGCTGTGGATGCGGGCGATGCCGGTCGCGAAGTGAAGGAGCTCGCACCCCGTGGAATTCTATGTACAGCCGAAGGCGAAACCCCATTGAACGGCTTTGTTAGCGTATTTGAAAGCATCGAGCACGACGAAGGCTGCTCTCGGTTGATAACTGCTGGAAACATCGAAGGCATGGTGAAATACGCCGATTTTGGCCGTTGCGAATGGACCTCGCATTCGAACTAACGCGAAATTCTCATACGAAACGTCGTATTCGCCTTCCAATTAACCCCGCAGAGATTGTAATACCGATAAAACACTCTGCGAGGCGCTAATGAGCAACGATCCACTGGTCATCTTTACCCCATCCGGCAAACGCGGGCGCTTTCCTGTTGGCACGCCTGTTCTGACAGCTGCGCGTAAACTGGGCGTAGACCTCGACAGTGTTTGTGGCGGGCGTGGGATTTGTTCAAAATGTCAGATCACACCGTCTTATGGAGAGTTTGCCAAGCACGGTGTTACGGTCACCGCCGATGCACTGTCCAAGTGGAACTCGGTCGAGGATAAATATGACCGTCTTCGCGGGCTGCCCGAAGGCCGCCGCTTGGGCTGTCAGGCGACTGTGCAATCGGACATCGTGATTGATGTGCCACCGGAATCCCAAGTTCATAAACAAGTGGTACGCAAACGCGCCGAGGCGCGAGAAATCACAATGGAACCAGCAACAAGGCTGTATTATGTCGAGGTGCAGCAACCCGACATGCATGAACCCTCAGGCGATCTAGAGCGTTTGCAGAAGGCGTTGAAAGAACAGTGGGATCTGGATGTTGCCGGTAGTGATCTGCGGACATTGCAACTTTTGCAACCGGCACTTCGCAAAGGTAATTGGAAAGTTACCTGTGCGATTCACACAGATAGTGATGGCCCTGCGCATGTGATGCAGGTTTGGCCGGGGTACTATGAAGGCTCGATCTACGGGCTGGCGATTGATCTTGGGTCCACAACGATTGCCGCACACCTGTGCGATTTGCAAAGCGGCGAGGTGGTGGCATCATCCGGCATCATGAACCCGCAAATACGTTTTGGCGAAGACCTGATGAGCCGCGTATCTTATGTGATGATGAACCCCGGTGGCGAGGTCGAACTGACCCGCGCAGTACGGGAATCGATGAACGCACTGATCGTGCAGGTTTCAACCGAGGCAGAGATTGACCGCGAGCTGATCGTCGAGGCCGTGTTAGTAGGCAATCCCGTCATGCACCATCTTTTCCTTGGCATTGATCCGGTGGAACTTGGCCAAGCGCCCTTCGCATTAGCAAGTTCAGGCGCAGTATCGCTTTGGGCGAGCGAGGTGGAAATGGTCATGCATCCCGAGGCCCGCCTTTATATACTTCCCTGCATCGCAGGGCACGTTGGCGCGGATGCGGCTGCGGTCGCGTTGTCCGAGGCGCCTTATCGTTCTGATGAACTGGTGCTGATTGTGGATGTTGGCACCAATGCAGAAATTTTACTGGGGAACAAAGATCGCGTTTTGGCGTGCTCCTCCCCCACTGGTCCTGCCTTCGAAGGTGCGCAGATATCATCCGGCCAACGCGCTGCGCCCGGTGCGATCGAGAACGTACGGATTGATCCGGTGTCAAAGGAGCCGCGCTTCAAGGTTATAGGTTGCGATCTTTGGTCTGATGATGCCGGTTTCAAGGCGGCGACGCTTTCGAGTGGTATTACTGGCATTTGTGGCTCTGGCATCATCGAGGTTATCGCCGAGATGCGCTTAGCCGGGCTGCTGGATGCAGGTGGTTTGATCGGTTCAGCCGAACAAACCGGAACCGAGCGGTGCATCGTTGACGGGCGTACGAACTCGTATGTTCTGCACGATGCGACCGATGATGGTGGACCGCTTATCACTGTTACCAACGGCGATATTCGCGCGATCCAGCTTGCCAAGGCGGCGCTTTATGCGGGCGCGCGGCTGTTGATGGACAAGATGGGCGTTGAGTCCGTTAACCGTGTGACATTGGCAGGGGCGTTTGGAGCGCATATTTCGGCCAAGCACGCGATGGTTCTGGGGATGATTCCGGATTGCCCCTTGGAAAACGTAGTATCAGCAGGGAATGCGGCCGGCACAGGCGCGCGGATCGCGCTGCTGAACGTGTCCGCGCGGCGCGAAATAGAACGAGTGGTACACGAGATCGATAAGATCGAAACGGCTATTGAACCGAAGTTTCAGGACCATTTTGTTAATGCTTCGAATATTCCACATGCAACCGATCCGTTCCCTATTTTGAACGGGATTGTTGATATTCCGAATGTTTCGTTCAACGTCAAGCAGGGCGGACGACGCAGACGGCGATGAATTGAAAACACGGCTCGCCGACCCCATATTACGGGTATAACAATAATCGGAGCGAGCAGTGATCCGGGTTGCATCCTATAACATCCATAAAAGCGTCGGGCTTGATCGTAAGCGCCGCCCTGATCGCATTTTGAAAATCCTGAACGAAATCAACGCCGACGTGGTGGCCTTGCAAGAGGTCGACCGCCGGACCGGTCTGCGCGAAACCACCATCCCGCGAGAAATGATTGAACGCGAGACCGACCTAAAAGTCGTCGAGATCGCGACCCGTGCGGACAGTGTCGGCTGGCATGGAAACGCCCTTCTGGTACGAAAAGACGCCGAGGTGATGATTGAGCGTCGCCACGATATTCCGGTTCTCGAACCACGTGGTGCGATTTCTGCTGATATTCTGGTGCACGGCGAACATTTGCGTATTGTCGGGATGCATCTAGCCTTGATGCGCTCGTATCGTCGCCAACAAATTCGTGCAGTTACTTCTCAAATACAACGCCTTAACGCGCAGCTTCCTACGTTGATTATGGGCGACCTGAACGAATGGCGGCCGGGTGGCAGCCTTGAAGAATTCAGCGAAGAATACTCCATTGCGACCCCCGGCCCCAGTTTTCATTCATCACGGCCTATTGCCTCGCTTGACCGGATAATTTTGCGTAATGATTTGGATTTGTTGCGGGGTGCGGTGCATCACTCGGAACTCTCGCAGGTGGCCTCCGATCACTTACCGATTTACGCGGATATCGAAGTTTCAAAATAGGTTGTAAGGCGACCTTCACTTATTTTTTTTGAACAAGTCTTTGTTGGATTCAACAAACTCGTTAATCAAAGCCGCCAACCCGCCGAACCACCAGCCTTTCAAGTAAAAGAATCCGGCCGTGGCCCCGACTCCGGCGCCGAAGGCGTCCACCATCAGGTCGTACATCGTGTCCGCCAGACCGGATTTTTGCATATTGGCCCCGAACAGTTGGTCAACCCAGAACTCGAAAATCTCCCATATGATGCCCAGCGTCATGGCAAAGCTGAAAGCGAACCACGCGATCGCGACTGGTGGGGCCGCGAACTTATCGCCGCCGAACAACATGAAAATAAAGATAAAACCGATCAGCCCAAACCCTATGGCCGAGCCGCCGTGCAACAGAACATCCCACCACCACAGACGTTCGTAAAAGTTCCCGATCTCGCCCAGAAACAGTGTTGAATAGGTGAAAACGATGATCGCCGAGGTGAAAAACACCGGAATTTTCACGTGGTAAAATCGCTGAAACTGCATAGGTGCGAACGTCAGTGCGAAGGTTAGGACTGTTACCAAAAGTGCGTCCCACTGCTGCTGATAAGTCGCCAGTCCGGCCCCGCTGATAAGCAGCATCCAGATGACATAGACCACAAGACTTTGATTAAATGGTCGCAAATCGCACCTCCTGCGTGGATTCTATCGCTAAGCGTCGCGGATTTGAAGCACAAACGCTTTCCTTTCGCCGCGCAATCGTTATACATCCCCGCACCAATTAAACATAGGAATGGAACGATGACCTACAAGCCAAGAAGCGAATTTCTGCATGTGATGCAGACCCGTGGCTTCCTGTCGGATTGCACCGATATGGAAGGCCTTGATGACGCGTTGATGAATGGCATTGTTCCGGCTTATATTGGGTTCGACGCGACGGCGACTTCGCTGCACGTCGGGTCATTAATTCAGATCATGATGCTGCGTTGGTTGCAAAAAACCGGACACCAGCCGCTTGTTCTTATGGGGGGTGGTACGTCCAAAGTGGGCGATCCGTCGTTCCGTTCGGACGAGCGCTCCTTGCTGAACGAGGCGCAGATCGCCGAGAACATCGAGGGTATCAAGCAAGTTTTCAGCAACTACGTCAGTTTTGGTGAAGGCCCGCAGGACGCGAAAATGCTGAACAATGCGGAGTGGCTGGATAACCTGAACTACCTCACGTTCTTGCGTGACGTGGGGCGGCATTTCTCAGTTAACCGGATGTTAAGTTTTGAAAGCGTTAAGTCCCGTATGGATCGCGAACAATCGTTGAGCTTTCTGGAGTTCAACTACATGATCCTGCAAGCCTATGACTTCATGGAAATTAACCGCCAGTTTGGGTGCCTTCTGCAAATGGGTGGCTCGGATCAATGGGGGAATATCGTTAACGGGATCGACCTGTCACGGCGTATGTCGCAAGCGACGGTGTTTGGGCTGACCTCGCCGTTGCTGACCACGGCAGATGGCAAGAAAATGGGCAAGTCGCAGGACGGTGCAGTGTGGCTGAACGCCGACATGCGCTCACCATACGAATTTTGGCAGTTCTGGCGCAATACGCTGGATGCGGACGTTGCCAAGTTCCTGAAGCTGTACACCGAGCTTCCTTTGGACGAATGCGAACGCCTTGGCGCTTTGGAAGGTTCCGACATTAACGAAGCGAAGATCATTCTTGCCAACGAGGTCACGACGCTGGCGCATGGTGCGGATGCGGCAAGCACCGCTGCGGCTACCGCTGTTGAGGTGTTCGAAAAGGGCGGCGTGGGCGATGACCTGCCGACCATTACGTTATCTCCCAATGATATTGGCGAAAACGGCATTCCAATCGTGCAGCTTTACGTCAAATCCGGCCTCGCGCCGTCTGGTAAAGAAGCCAAGCGTACTATTGCCTCGGGCGGAGCCAAGATGGACGATGTAGTGGTGACGGACGCCGGCATGATGGTTTCTGCCGAGGCGATTTCCAAGACCGTTAAGTTGTCAGCTGGCAAGAAACGTCATGCATTGGTAAAGCTGGCCGACTAAATACACTTTCATAGTATTTTAAATATGTTGCACCCCGCCCTTCTTGTAGGGGCGGGCCAACCTGCGTAAGGCCAGCCCGACGCCCAACTCCCCTCGCACCATGCGCTAGGGAGTCCGCGCTTAATTCACCAACATCCACTCACCATCTGGTGCGAATGCATCAAAAGCAAAGGCGAATGTAACTTCGTGAACGACGTCCTCGCCCGTCGCCGCGTCATAAACCCGAATGCTGCCGATGTCCTTGGCATCAGCAATACGCCGCGCGCCAAGTGCCGAAGCCATACCGGTACGCCAGCCTATACGCACGCCCGCCTCGATTATTTCCCTAGCTTCCTGAAGGCGTTGCAAGGGCCATGCACGATTGCCGACGTGGATCACACGTGACAGCGGCGCGATGCCGTGAGGCGGATCACTACCGTCATACAGGAACGGACGCCGCGAGCTATCATACCCAGCATATGGGTTAGCACCATATTGTCGGTTGTATCTGGCCGGCTGTGCCATCACTTCGCCGTTCGGGTTGCGTTCGCGAAATTCGCCCAGCGACTCCGTCCAGCTTACGATCGGGGTCAGCTGCTTGCCCGTCATCTCGCCAACGATCCCCTCGCCGGTTAATTGTTGCCACCAACTGTCGGTTTGGCGATCAAACATCACCATGTCCGAGTTACGCAGCTTGCCGCTCACGCCGAATTCCAATACCTGCCCGTCAAGGCGGCGATCAAACACCAGTGCTGAGTTGCACAGCGGGCAGAAGGTCACCGCAATCGGAATCCCGCCCAGCTCATCATTGGCGATCTCGTGCCAAGTCAGATACCGAATCGGATAGGCGCGTGGAATAACACCATCCATTTTCACCGTTACGACGGGCTCTCGTTCCGAAAACTCGACTTCGGAAACGAACACGACTTCTATACTGGCCAATGCCGGAATACCGTCTTTGCCTGGCCCGCCAGACATGATTTCATTGAAATCAACTGACGTTTTCGAGAAGTCCGTGTTCGGCCAATCGCGCGTCCATCCCGGGGATTGCGCAAAGGCAGGCAGCGCAATTGCAGCGGCTGCCAACGTTAACATGATCTTGTTCAACATGAGGATGCCTTTCGTGTTGTGCATGCTCAACCTGACAACGGAACAGACGTGGCGCTAGCCCTGCTCACGTCAAGTTTACGAGATGCGATGGGAACTGGACATGGCTTGGGTCGCAGTGCAGGGTGCTGCGATGAAAGCAATTATTTACAAAAAATACGGACCACCCGACGTTTTACATGTCGTCGAGGTTACTAAACCCGCGCAGAAAGACGGTGCCTTGTTGATCAAGGTTCGCGCCGCCGAAGTAACCAAAGCGGACTGCGAGATGCGCAGTTTCGATTTTCCAGTTAAATGGTTCTGGCTACCACTGCGGCTGGCCATCGGAATTACCGCGCCGCGAAGAAAGGTTCTTGGCAGTTATTTCGCAGGAACAGTCGAGGAAATTGGCGGAGGCGTAACCAAGTTCAAATCAGGTGATGCAATTTATGGCGCGACAGGGATCGGCTTTGGCGCGCATGGCGAATACATCCGCCTGTCCGAAAAGAATACACTGGCAATTAAGCCCGACAATATCGGATTTGAAGCAGCAGCCGCGGTTCCTATGGGCGGGATGAACGCGCTGCACTTCATGCGCCTCGCCAAGATAAAGCCGGGCGACAAGGTTCTGGTTAACGGTGCGGGGGGTAGTATCGGGATTTTCGCCGTGCAAATTGCCAAAGACATGGGCGCCGAGATTTCAGTGGTCGACAGTGGGCACAAACGTGACATGTTCGCGGATGTGGGGCTGGTTCGATTTTTCGATTACACCAAAGAGAAATTCGCCGAAAGTGGTCAGCATTATGATGTGGTGTTCGACATGGTTGCCAGCAGCTCGTATGCCGATTGCATCAAGGTTTTGGCACCAAACGGTCGGTATATAACGGGAAATCCACGGATCGGGCGAATGATACGCTGCGCGATTACCAACCGGTTTTCCGATAGATCCGCTACATTTGCCTTTGCGAAAGAAACCGTCAAGGAACTGGAAGAACTGCGATCCTTGATCGAGGCCAATCGCATTCAAGTCGTTGTGGACAGGGCTCTACCGATGGAAGAAGCAGCGCTGGCGCATGATCTGGTTGAAACCGAGCAACGGCTTGGGGCGATAGTTTTGGCCATTGCCAATGAATAAAGGCCCACAGGTTAGTGCGAGCCTTTAAACAACAATTAACGTTTCGGCGCTTGCCTATAGGTCAGATTTAACCCGAACGCTCAACATATAATCCGGCTCTTGAAACACAGAACCATTAGCGCTCTGATCGCCGCGCTTGATCGTGTTTACAAATTCCATGCCGCTGATCACACGCCCGATGACAGTATATTGTCCGTCAAGGAAGCTGGCATCTGCAAACATGATAAAGAATTGCGAGTTGGCCGAGTCAGGGTTGTTTGATCGCGCCATACCGATGATGCCTTCGACATACGTGATATTTGAAAACTCTGCGGGAAGGTTCGGCAATTCCGAGCCGCCCATGCCGGACATACGGTAATCGTACCCCTCGACATTACCGAATTCCACGTCGCCGGTCTGGGCCATAAACCCTTCAATAACGCGGTGAAAAGCAATGCCATCATAAGCGCCCGCACGGGCCAGGTCTTTGAGGCGGGCAACGTGCAACGGGGCAACGTCCGGACGCATAAGGATTTCAATAATCCCCGCGCCCTCGCCCGCGATCTCGACGACCAGAACGTTCTCGGGATCAATGTCGGACTGCGCCGACACTGAAAACCCGAGCGCAACTGCCAGGCCGAACGCTGCCAGCCCTTTAAGAACCGCGCGCCGCATTATACGTCCGCCGCGACTTTGACCGAGATCATGCGATCAGGGTTTGGTGCTGGCTCGCCGCGTTGGATGGTGTCAACGTGCTGCATGCCGTCGATCACACGACCAAACACAGTGTATTGATTGTTCAGGAAGTGACCTGCGTCAAACATAATAAAGAACTGCGAGTTCGCGGAGTCAGGGCTTTGCGAGCGCGCAGCGCCCAGAACACCTTTATCGAACGGCAAGCTAGAGAATTCAGCAGGTACGTTTGGATATTCAGAACCACCTGTGCCAGCAGCACGAAGGTTAAAGTTGCTTTCCATGTTACCGTTTTGCACGTCGCCCGTTTGCGCCATGAAGCCGTCTATCACGCGGTGGAAAGCAACGTTGTCGTATTTGCCTTCGCGTGTCAGCGTTTTGAAACGCTCGACGTGCTTTGGGGCCACATCTGGCAACAACTCGATTGTGACGTTACCGTCTTTAAGTTCGATGATAACGGTATTTTCTGGGTTTTTGATATCGGCCATTACTGCCTCCTGATTAATGTTGGCAGGAAACTATGCAATGACGAGCAGAAACAAAAGGGGTTGCGGCAAGATTACGCGTATTTTTTCAACAACTCTTCGGCAACATACTTCGAGACAAATGTGCTGATGTCCCCTCCAAGGCGCGCTATTTCTTTAACCAGCTTCGAGGCGATCGCCTGATGGTTAGCGTCTGCCATCAAAAATACAGTCTCGATCTCGGCGTTCATGGCGCGGTTCATACCGACCATCTGGAATTCGTACTCAAAGTCCGAAACCGCTCGCAAACCGCGGATAATCATCGAGGCACCAACATCCGTGGCACAATCAATCAGCAGGTTCTCAAAAGGGTGCACGACGATCTCGGTGCCGTTGGTATCTATGCTTGCACATTCACGTTCGATCATTGCGACACGTTCTTCCAGCGTGAACAACGGGCCTTTGCCGCGATTAATGGCGACACCAATCACCAACCTGTCAACAAGGGCACAGGCACGGTGGATGATGTCCTGATGACCGCGAGTCATTGGATCGAAAGTGCCGGGATAAAGACCTGTACGCATGATTATTACTCCATTTTTGTGCAGTGCAACATTATTGTGCGCCGCACGTCAAGAGGTTTTGTTAAATATTGCCTGCAAACATTTCTGCCATCGCGTCATTTTCGAATTGCACTTCTTTGATGCGGGCCGCAACCACATCACCAATCGAAACAACGCCCACCAGTTTTCCATCATCCATAACCGGCATATGGCGGAACCGTCCGTCGGTCATCATCTGCATGACCTCTTGAGATGTCTGCACAGGCGAGCAAGTTTTGACGTTGGAGGTCATCAACGCTGCAACCTTGTCATTCAGGCAATTTGCTCCGCGCCGTCCAAGTTCACGAACAATATCGCGTTCTGACAGAATACCGTCGAGTTCGTTGCCAGAATCGCGCACAATTACAGCGCCAATACGCATTTCGGACAGCATCGCAACCGCGCTCGCCACATTGTCGGTGGTTTCAACCGAAAGAATTTTCCCGATTTGTTTGTTGGAAAGGATGTCTCTTACCAGCATGGTCGCCTCCTTATTAACAATGGATTAATCGTGCATCACAGGGTCGCGATCTGTCAAGTAAGCGCTTCGAGTCTTTGCACCTCGGCACGAATTTTTTTCGCGAATATTTCGGCAAACCGGTTCAGACGCTCTACTCGCTGGTCGTCTTTATGGCGGATTAGGTAAAAGCTACGTGTCAGCGAGACTTCGTCCATCAGGATTTTCTGCAAATGCGGAAACGTGGGAATCGCGAAATCATGTACAATGCAAACCCCAGCACCGCGCTGCGCCCAGTTCAATTGCACCGAAAAACTGTTCGAAGTCAGCTCAGGGTGCAAATCGCGCCCCGCGTCGCCCATATAGTCCAGTTCTTTGTCAAAGATAAGATCGTTGATATAGCCGATCATGCGGTGCTTCTTCAGGTCCGCTTTGGTCTTTATAGGTGGATGACTGAACAAGTATTCCTGTGTCGCGGCCAGATGCAGATGATAGTCCGTAATCCGCTGCACCGTCAGCCTGCCCGCTTGCGGAGGGGATACCGTCACAGCCATATCTGCCTCGCGTTTCGACAGGTTAAACACCCTTGGCAGGGCAACAAGCTGCACCTCCAGACCGGGATTCTCGTCGATTATTTCAGCACAGACCTGTGGCAGCAGATAATTTGCTGACCCGTCAGGCGCGCCTACACGGATACTACCGGACAAGACGTTGGACTGACCGCTGACCTCGACTTTCGCGGCTAGGATGGACTGCTCGACCATATTGGCGTGCTGCATGAGCCGCTGTCCTGCGTCCGTCAAATCATAACCTTGCGGGCTTTTGTTAAACAATCGGGCGGATAAATCATCCTCCAAACGCTGAACCCGTCGCCCCACAGTGGCAGGGTCCATTTTCAATGCCCTACCGGCGTTCGAGAGGCTGTTAAGCCGCGCCACCGCAAGAAACACTTTCAGATCGTCCCAACGCATATGGCTAACCTTTGCAAAATTGCATTACTCTTTTGCCATATTGCCGCTACAATATGCATAATTGCAAGAGTATGATGGCTTCAGAATTGATTCCAATGGAGGAAACCATGAAAGAATTAACGCATTACATTAATGGCGAGCACGTAAAAGGCACATCCGGCCGCTTTGCCGACGTCTATAATCCTGCGATTGGCGAGGTTATTGCCAAGACGCCTCTTGCATCGGCTGACGAGATGGATATCGCAGTTCAACACGCCGCCGCTGCACAACCTGCATGGGCCGCAGTGAACCCACAGCGTCGCGCACGTGTGATGATGAAGATGGTCGACCTGCTACACCGCGACATGGACAAACTGGCCGAGGCCTTGTCCAAAGAGCACGGCAAGACTTTGCCAGACGCCAAAGGCGACGTGATACGTGGTCTTGAAGTTGTGGAATACTGCATCGGTGCGCCGCAATTGCTGAAAGGTGAATACACCGACGGCGCGGGCCCTGGCATCGACATGTACTCGATGAAGCAGGCGCTGGGTGTGTCGGCGGGTGTTACCCCGTTCAACTTCCCTGCCATGATCCCGATGTGGATGTTCGCCCCGGCGATTGCTTGTGGCAACGCTTTCATTTTAAAACCGTCCGAGCGCAATCCTTCCGTGCCCATCATGCTGGCCGAATTGTTTGAAGAAGCCGGCCTACCAAAAGGCATCCTGCAAATCGTTAACGGCGACAAAGAAGCCGTGGACGCAATCATCGCACATCCGACGATCCAGTCGATTGGCTTTGTTGGCTCGACCCCGATCGCTGAATACATCTATGCTGGCGGCTGTGCTGCGGGCAAACGTGTTCAGTGTTTCGGTGGCGCGAAAAACCACGCGATCATCATGCCGGATGCGGATATGGACAACGTTGTGGACGCGCTGATCGGCGCAGGTTACGGCGCAGCTGGCGAGCGCTGCATGGCGATTTCGGTTGCGGTTCCGGTTGGCGAAGATACAGCGGATCGCCTGATTGCGGCATTGTCACCACGCGTTGAAAGCCTGAAGATTGGGCCATACACTTCGGGCGGCGATGTGGACTTCGGTCCTGTCATCACCGGTGCTGCCAAACAGAAAATCAACGATCTAGTCGAAAGCGGCATTGCACAGGGCGCGACGTTGGCTGTCGACGGTCGCGGCTTCAGCTTGCAAGGCTACGAAGACGGCTTCTTTGTTGGCGCATCGCTGTTCGATAACGTGACTACAGACATGGACATCTACAAACAGGAAATTTTCGGACCTGTTCTCTCGGTTGTCCGCGCCAAAACCTACGAAGAAGCCATCGGTCACGCGATGGACCACGAATACGGCAACGGTACGGCAATCTTTACGCGTGACGGAGACACGGCCCGCGATTTCGCCAGCCGGATCAACGTTGGCATGGTTGGCGTGAACGTGCCTATTCCGGTACCTCTGGCGTACCACACGTTTGGTGGTTGGAAAAAATCTGCCTTCGGTGATTTGAACCAACACGGGCCAGATGCGTTCAAGTTCTATACGCGGACTAAAACGGTCACGTCGCGTTGGCCGTCGGGTACTAAGGAAGGTGCCGAGTTCTCGATCCCGACTATGTAAGTAAATATACAACTAACGCCCCGACATGTTCGGGGCGTTAGTTGCATGAAATGCGGGCTTTTCAAATTGGCCTGTGGTTTCTATGTTAATTGAACAGTCATTCATTTTTCAAGGATCAACAGTATGAGCCTGAGAGCCATTATATTTATAATATCGGTAATCGCTTTCGCAGTGCTCAATAACCATTTCCTGAAGACTGACTACGATTACAAAACCCAATGCAAGAAATTCACGCTGTTGTCGGACCCGCTAGGCATTCGACGCTTCAAACAGCAGCCCAGAAAAATGCTCGCCCTTATGGGCGTTTTGTTCGGCCCGATCGGCATTTACCATCTGATCGTCATTCTAACCGCAGGATAACCACATGGATTTCGCCCTTTCCGACGAACAACAGATGATTTTCGATATGGCCTATGATTTTGGCCAAGCGGAAATCGCCCCCCACGCTATGCAATGGGAAGCAGACGAAACCATTCCCAAATCTCTGTGGCCGGAAATCGCGACGCTGGGGTTTGGAGGTTTGTATGTATCGGAAGAATACGGCGGCTCTGGCCTCTCGCGCTTAGATGCAACATTGGTGTTCGAGGCGCTGGCCATGGCCTGCCCTTCCGTCGGTTCCTTCCTGTCCATTCACAACATGTGTGGCGGGATGATCGACAAGTTCGGTTCACCCGAATCTAAGGCCAAGTGGCTGCCCGACCTATGCACCATGGATAAGGTGTTTTCCTATGCGCTGACGGAACCAGGTTCAGGATCGGACGCTTCGGCGTTGCGCACCAAGGCCACGACTTTGAACAGTAGGTATTCCCTGAACGGCACTAAAGCCTTCATATCGGGCGGCGGGTATTCCGACGCATACATTGTGATGGTCCGTACGGGCGAGGACGGGCCTAAAGGTATTTCCAGTGTTGTTGTCGAAGACGGAACGGACGGCCTGTCGTTTGGTGCGTTGGAAAAGAAAATGGGCTGGAAGGCGCAACCAACCTCGCAAGTGCAATTTGACGATTGTAAAATTCCGACCGAGAACCTGATTGGCGAAGAAGGCAAAGGTTTCAAATACGCGATGGCTGGCCTAGATGGAGGGCGGTTGAACATTTCCGCTTCGGCGCTCGGCGGCGCACAGAATGCGTTGAACATCGCGCTGAACTATATGGGAGAACGCAAGGCCTTCGGCAAAACGCTCGACCAGTTCCAAGCCCTGCAATTCCGCGTTGCGGATATGGAGATCGAACTGCAAGCCGCCCGCACCTTCCTGCGCCAAGCCGCATGGAAGCTGGATACAGGCGCACCGGATGCCTCCAAATTCTGCGCAATGGCCAAGCGGTTTGTAACGGATACCAGTTTCAACGTTGCTAATGACGCGCTGCAAATGCTGGGCGGGTACGGTTACCTGTCGGACTACGGCATCGAAAAAATCGTGCGCGACCTCCGCGTGCATCAAATTCTTGAGGGCACTAACGAGATTATGCGTCTTATCACTGCCCGCACATTGCTACAGGAGCGTGACCGTGGCTGACATCAACATTCGCATCGAAGGCAAAATCGGACGGCTAACTTTGAATCGTCCACAGGCGTTGAATGCCATGACATACCAGATGTGTCTCGAAATCGAAGGCGCACTGGACCGCTGGACCAATGCCCCCGACGTTGCGCTGATCCTGATCGACGCCATCGGCGACAAAGCGTTCTGCGCGGGCGGCGACATTCAGGAAATGTATGACACCGCCAGCAAGGGTGATTTTGAATACGGCCGAAAATTCTGGTCGGACGAATACCGCATGAATGCCAAACTGGCCAACTTCCCCAAACCGTATATCGCACTTATGCAAGGGTTCACGATGGGCGGCGGCGTCGGAATTTCTTGCCACGGTTCGCACCGCATTGTGTGCGAAACCTCGCAAATTGCGATGCCGGAATGCGGAATCGGACTGGTTCCAGACGTTGGCGGCACACTGCTGTTGGCGCGCGCTCCGGGGCGCTTGGGCGAATATATCGGCACGACCGCCGCCCGCATGGACGCAGGCGATGCTATTTATGCCGGGTTTGCGGATTACTTTATCCCGCGTGACAATTGGGCCGAACTGACGGCGCGACTGATCGAAACCGGTGACTGGACGCAAGTGGATGCCATGGCCGAGGCCGCACCCGTCAGCAATCTGGCCAACATGCAAGCCGAGATTGATAAGATGTTCGGTGGCGAGACCGCAAACGACATTCTGCGCGGCATAGGTGACAGCGAATTTTGCGCCAAGACTGTTAAGGCCCTGCGCCGCAACTGCCCGTTGTCGGTTGCTGCAACAATCGAACTTGTACACCGCGCCCGCGCCCTCGACCGCATCGAATCTGCGCTGACGCAAGAATACCGTTTCACTTATCGCAGCGCGTCGGACGGTGATTTTGTCGAGGGTATCCGCGCCGCGATCATCGACAAGGACCGCAACCCGCAATGGGCTATCCCGACGCTTGAAAAAGTTACTGACCTTAAGGTCACTCAAATGTTGCTACCGCTGGGCAAAGCGGAATTAAACTTAAAGGGTAATCACATGAAAATCGGATTTATCGGCCTCGGGAACATGGGCGCTCCAATGGTGCGCAATCTGTCGGCCGCAGGTCACGAGGTTTCAGCGTTTGACGTTGCTGGCGTCACGGTTGATGGTGCAACGCGAGCAACAAGTGCTACCGATGCAGCCAACGAAGCTGACGTGGTCATCACGATGCTGCCTAACGGCGCGATCCTGCAAAGTGTGGCCTCCGAAGTTATCCCCGCGATGAAACCCGGCGCGTGTTTGATCGATTGCTCTACCGTTGACGTCGAATCTGCCCGCTTGGTTGCGAAACAATGCAACTCCGCAGGATTACTGTCAGTGGATGCACCTGTTTCCGGAGGGATCGGCGGCGCAGAAACTGGCACTCTGACGTTCATGGCAGGTGGCGACGATTCCGCATTTGCCATGGCGGTACCACTGTTCGACATCATGGGCCAAAAAGCCGTGCATTGTGGCGAGGCTGGCGCAGGTCAGGCCGCCAAAATTTGCAACAACATGATCCTGGGCGCAACCATGATCGTAACGTGCGAAGCGTTCGCCTTGGCCGACAAACTGGGATTGGATCGCCAGAAAATGTTCGACGTGGCGTCAACTTCGTCGGGGTATAGCTGGAGCATGAACGCCTATTGCCCCGCCCCCGGCGTTGGCCCTACCAGCCCGTCGGACAACGATTACAAACCCGGTTTCGCCGCCGAGTTGATGCTAAAAGATTTGAACCTCGCCCAGAAAGCTGCCGAAGCTGCTGATGCCGCCACTCCGCTTGGCCAGCACGCACGGGACATGTACGCAGCATTTGTTGAGGATGGCGGAACCGGAATGGATTTCTCGGCTATGCTGCCACGCCTCAGCGGGCAAACTTACAAGGGCTGAAGTTATCGCGGGGCCAAAACAGTGGGCGAATACCCGCCGTATTCCGACATCCAAGCTTATTATCAGCTTTTTGTTGGTATAAAGGCTCTAATTTAGGAGGCATCATGTTAAAAAACCTTTTCGCAATCTCCCTCGTATCGTTTGCATTGATAGGCGCTAACACGAGCGTCGCACAACCCACCACCAAGGCTTGCCCTCCAGGCTTGTCGACGAAGAACCCACCTTGCATACCGCCCGGGATTGCCAAACGCTATCAGATTGACCAACCGCTGCCCGAAGACGTGCCTTACGAACTCATAAATGATCTCTTGTTTTACGGCCTAACACCACCGGACGGAAACTGGCTGTATTATCTGGTGGACGGGGATGTTCTTCGGATTGCCGACGATCTGTTCTCGGTGTTGGAAGCCTTTGAAATATTGTTTGGCACGAACTAGAGCACGGGACTAAAGGTGACAGTTTTCAGGCGACTAAGCACCTTTCAAAATACTTTCCAGCATTTCTCCGGATCGCTCGACGCACGCCCTGCCCTTATCAATCGCCGCGGCGGCGTTATGAAAATCCAGCAATGAAAAATCGTGCAATTCTACCTCAAGCAACACATGCGGTGGATCGGAAATCAAACGACTGCGGCGAATTTGGGCGATCATCACGTCGATGCTGGTCGCCACCACGTCAAAGTAGTTGGGGATCCGAATCCCGTTAACTTTACCGACACCCGACACCGCCTCAAACACACCGCGCACAGGTAAAGGCATGGATTTTTTTATTGCTTTCCACGCTTCGTTCGGGGTTTCCGGCGGTTGCGACCACATCACACCATATTCCTTCGCCTCGGGGTTCACCCCGATCACAATGTCGGCCCCCATCGCCCGACAAACAGAAACCGGCAGCGGATTGGTCAACCCACCGTCCAGAAGCCAGTGCTCGGCGCGCAAAACCGGGCTGACAATGCCGGGCAACGCGATCGACGCGCGCATTGCATCAATGATCGAGCCGTCCTGAATCCATATCTCTCGCCCCGAACGCATATCCGTAGCAACGGTGGCAAAAGCGATATCAAGCTCTTCAATCCGCTCGGGCATCTCGAGGCTTTGGAAAAACCGTACGACATGCTTAGCCTCGACAAGCCCGCCACTAAGCAGATTAACATCTATTAACCCTGCCATTTTCCGAAGCGTGATTGAACGCGCCCACTTCTCTAATGCATCAAGCTGGCCACCCACGTAAGCAGCCCCGACCAATGCCCCCATCGACGTTCCCACGACCACATCCGGCACGATTCCACGTTCTTCCAGCGCACGGATAACCCCGATATGCGCCCAGCCGCGTGCGCCTCCAGAACCAAGGGCCAATCCAATTTTAGGTTTGCGCATAATCGGCCGCCATTTCCTCAAGGAACTCCCGCACCTGCCTGCGCGAAGGTAGATGGTAACATTTAACCGAACCCGGCGCGCTAGTGATAATTTCAACGTCACGCGTATGGCTGCGTTTGTAATACCCGGCAATCCAAACCGAGAAAAACTCCCCGCCAAACCGTTCAGGGCACCCAGCACCCATATCAGGTCGGGGCTTACCCCAGCACCTGATCGTACGGAAAAACACCCGCCACAGACGCGTATACGTCGGAAAATCCAGAAAAATCATATGATCAGCGCGCGCAATACGTTCTGGAAAGGTCTTGTGATGGTTCCCGTCAAATACCCACGAATCTTCCGCAATCGCCGTCAAAACCAACGCGTGCGTTTCGTCAGCCTCACGCTGCACCCAGTAGGTTTCCAATACATCGAATCAATATGCACAACAGGTAAGCCGGTAATATAACCCAACTTTTGCGTCAACCAAGACTTCCCCGAACCGGAGCCACCATAAATCATCACTCGCTTCATCAGACCAGCCCGATCAATTGCCAATTTATTAACGCGCCCCATCTTGTTTTCAGCTCAACGTTTTCTTTTCGCCGCACCACCGTAAATAATCGTCATGCCTAATACAAAGCCAAGATCTTACCAACTGCCTGAATTATTCGTCGCATACATCTCGATGGATGTGAAAAATGACAGGATCATTGTGATACACGAAATTAGTCCGTGAAATATTCCAATGAAAAAACCGGGGTCAGTGGGCATCTCGACGGGCGCAACATAGCTACAACTCGAAATCAAAAGCACAATAGCGATGGACAGGATAAATTTCATAATCTTCTCCTTTGCAAAAATACTCAACTTTGGAATAACACTACATCCAAATATCCGATTTCAAAGAAGAAACAGCGTACTACGATCCTCGTCTCACAACATATCCTTCAAATAATGTCCGGTATAACTGTCCTTAATCGTCGCAATCTCCTCAGGTGTCCCCGTCGCAATGATCTGTCCACCAGCATCGCCACCCTCCGGCCCAATGTCGATGACATGGTCGGCGGTTTTCACCACATCCAGATTATGCTCGATCACAATCACCGAATTCCCCTGCTCGACCAGTTCGTGCAGCACTTCCAGCAATTTTTTAACGTCCTCAAAATGAAGCCCCGTCGTTGGTTCATCAAGAATATACAACGTTCGACCTGTTGATCGTTTCGCTAATTCCTTCGACAGCTTAACCCGTTGCGCCTCACCGCCCGACAAAGTCGTCGCGGACTGGCCAACCTTGATATATCCAAGACCAACCCGCATCAGCGTCGTCATCTTGTCTCGAATGCTGGGAACCGCCTTGAACAGGTCGGCAGCCTCTTCAACATTCATATTAAGAACGTCTGCTATACTATTACCCTTAAAGTATATTTCCAAAGTTTCGCGATTATACCGTTTGCCCTTACAGCTTTCACACTCAACGTAAACATCCGGCAAAAAGTGCATTTCGATCTTGATCAAACCATCACCTTTGCACGCCTCGCATCGGCCGCCTTTAACATTAAAACTGAACCGTCCGGGCTTATATCCTCGCGCCTTGGACTCTGGCAGGCCAGCATACCACTCGCGAATTGGGGTGAACGCGCCAGTATAGGTCGCCGGATTAGAACGCGGTGTGCGGCCAATCGCAGATTGGTTAATGTCGATGACTTTATCGAGATACTCCAACCCCTTAATGCTTTCCGAAGGCGCCGGAATCTGCCGCGCCCCATTAAGGCGCATCGATGCAGTTTTGAACAAAGTCTCAATCGTTAATGTCGATTTTCCGCCACCCGATACGCCGGTCACACAGGTAAACGTCGCTAACGGGAACTCGGCTGTGACGTTTTTCAGGTTATTCCCCGTCGCCCCCGTGACCACGACTTTTTTGCCGTTACCCTTGCGCCGCTCCAGAGGCACCTCGATCTTGCGTTTACCCGTAAGATACTGACCTGTAATGGATTTCTTTACTGCGCAAATCTGCTTTGGCGTACCCTCGGCAATAATCTCGCCACCATGAATACCCGCAGCAGGACCAATGTCGATCACGTGGTCGGCTTCACGAATGGCTTCTTCGTCGTGTTCAACCACAATCACCGTATTGCCTTGGTCCCGCAAGTTTTTCAACGTCACCAGCAACCGGCCATTGTCGCGTTGATGCAAACCGATTGACGGTTCGTCCAGCACATACAGTACGCCTGTCAAGCCAGAGCCGATCTGACTGGCCAATCTGATCCTCTGGCTTTCACCTCCCGACAAAGTACCGGAATTACGCGACAAGGTCAGATAATCTAGCCCTACGTTAACCAAAAACCCCAGGCGCTCCCGAATTTCCTTAAGAATTGCCTCGGCTATTTCGTTCTTTTGCTTGGTAAGTGTTGCAGGGACGAATTCAATCCAGTCCAACGCCTCTTTAATCGACATTTGCACCACTTTGCCGACGTGCAGGTCAGCGATCCTGACGGCCAGCGCCTCGGGACGCAAGCGATAGCCATTACAAGCCGCGCAGTGGCGGTTGTTCTGATACCGCTCGAATTCTTCACGCATCCAATTGCTGTCAGTCTCCCGATAACGACGTTGCATATTGGGGATAATCCCCTCGAACGGACGCGAAATTTCATAGACACGTCCACCTTCATCATAGCGGAACCGTATCTCTTCCTTACCTGAACCTCGCAACATAACATGCTGAACTTCATCGGGAAGTTCGCTCCACGGTAAGTTTCGATCAAAACCATAATGATTGGAAATAGACTCAATCGTCTGGCGCGAGTAAGGAGATTTCGTCTTTGCCCAATTCGCAATTGCGCCCTGCATCAACGACAGGCTGCGATCCGGCACGATCAGGTTTTCGTCAAAATACAGCTCAACCCCTAACCCGCCACAATCGGGGCAGGCACCAAACGGTGCATTAAACGAAAACAAGCGTGGTTCGATTTCAGGAATGGTAAACCCGCTTACGGGGCATGCATATTTTTCCGAAAACACATGCCGCTCGCCATCCTCGACAGCGATTTCCAGCACCGCAATGCCATCGGCCAGATCCAGCGCAGTTCGGAAACTATCGGCAAGCCGCCCTTCCATCCCCGCTTTAATAACAACACGATCCACAACCGCGTCGATGTTTTGGCGGAATTTTTTGTCCAGTGTTGGGGGTTCTTCCAGATCGTAAAACGCGCCGTTAACCTTCACACGCTGGAAGCCCTGCTTGCGTAACTCGGCAAACTCCTTGCGATACTCTCCCTTGCGATCTCGCACAATTGGCGCCATCAGATAAGCACGGGTGCCCTCTTCCATTTTCGCCACACGGTCAACCATATCGGAAACCTGCTGCGCCTCGATCGGCAGTCCAGTTGCTGGTGAATACGGCGTACCAACGCGTGCAAACAGTAAGCGCATATAGTCGTAAATCTCGGTCACAGTGCCAACGGTCGAGCGTGGGTTCTTCGAGGTGGTCTTCTGTTCGATAGAAATCGCCGGAGACAGCCCAGAGATATGATCAACGTCCGGTTTATGCATCATATCGAGGAATTGCCGCGCATATGCCGACAAGCTCTCAACATAGCGCCGCTGCCCCTCGGCATAGATCGTATCAAATGCCAACGACGACTTGCCCGAGCCCGACAATCCCGTAATTACAACCATTTTGTTGCGCGGAATATCAATGTCGATATTCTTGAGGTTATGCTCACGCGCCCCGCGCACCTCAATATTTTTCAACTCGGCCATACTAGCTCCTCTGCTTTCCGCAATGGTTTATCCAATCCACGCAGAAATGCGAAGATACAGGATGGGAATAAAAGGGAACATTGCAAGAAAAAACCCATATTTTATAAAATTACCCTCTAGACACATTCAGTTTCTTGAATTATTTGTTCGCGGGAAGTTGAAATCGAAACCGTTAGTCTTATCTAACGGGTCAACGCATAAATAAACGCAAGGGTACACAATGAACTTTTTTAGCCGCAAACCAGCCGCACAACCCCTGACTGCTCAGGATGCAGTTGCCATGTCGAAAAACGGTGAAATCACCGTAATCGATGTGCGCGACCACAACGAAATCGCAAAGTCCGGCAAAGCGAAAAACGCACATCACATCCCTCTGATGATGATTCAGACGCACGCAAACCCAAACCACCCAGAGTTCAACAAAGCGTTGGACACGACCAAACCAGTAGCCGTTTACTGCGCCTCCGGTGGCCGCTCTGGCATGGCAACACGTACGTTGACGCAGATGGGTTTTGAAAACGTCCACAACATCGGAAGCCTGATGCACTGGCAATCCGCCGGTGGCGAATTAGAACGCGGCTAAGGGCCCAATATTTTCTGGACGTAATCTTGCGTCTCTGGATACGGCGGGATGCCGCCGTATCTCTCAACGGTCGTAGGTCCGTAATTATAGGCCGCCAACGCCAGTTCCCACGAACCAAAACGATCATGTTGCTGGCGTAAATAACGCGCCCCACCCTCCATATTCTGCTGTGCATTCCAAGGGTTAACGCCCAGTTCCAACGCCGTGCGCGGCATAAGCTGTGTCAAGCCAATCGCCCCTACGGACGAACTGGCCACTGGGTTCCAGTTCGATTCCGTCGTAATCAAATTAAAAAATATCTGCGAGGGATGTCATACCGTTCGGCAACCGTTAACGCATATTCATAAAACCGCAAAGGTAGAAGCTCTATAGTCTTCTGTGGCGGAATTGTTATCAATCGCCCACGCAAGGCAGACAGCGCTGAAGACATAGAGCTTGTATCTGGTTCGCGAAGATCATCGTCAATAAACTTGTTAACTCCGTGGAATACCAAGGGGCTGGAACTAAACGTTTGCGCATTACTTAACCCGATCCAAAAGCACATGATTCCGGCTAATAGAGTTAACGCGCGCATTCTGATAATTCTCCACAACAATCGAAGGCAATCTAGCATGTAACCATGCAAATGCATTGAAATATTTACCAGCCCTTAAGCAATTCTATGGTTAACCTCGGCAATAATGGTTAATCTCACGCAAAATTCGGATTCGCACCAAGGAGAGTGGAATGGCAGGCAGTGTTAACAAGGTAATCATACTCGGCAATCTGGGGGCAGATCCCGAGATCCGCACTTTCCAGAACGGTGGCAAAGTCGCAAACCTGCGGATCGCTACTTCCGAGCGGTGGCGCGATAAGAACACTGGTGAAAACCGTGAGAAAACTGAATGGCACACTGTAGCTATTTTCAGTGAAGGTCTGGTCCGCGTGGTTGAACAATACCTCAAGAAAGGGTCCAGCGTATACATCGAGGGCAAACTGCAAACACGCAAGTGGCAGGATCAATCCGGCAACGACCGCTATTCAACCGAGGTCGTTCTGCAAGGGTTTGACGCCAAACTCGTCATGCTTGGCGGTCGCGATGGCGGCGGTGGCGGCGGTGGTGAAAACTACGGCAACCAAAGCGGCGGCGATTATGGCGGAGGTCAAGGCGGTGGTGGATACAGCGGCGACTCGCAAGGCGGCGGCGCTGGCAACCTCGACGATGAAATTCCGTTCTAGGAAGTTTTTGAACCCCGCTTCGGCGGGGTTTTTAACGAGCTTTAGCTAAGCGTGAACTCTGCAATCAACCCGTCAACCACGGCCACACAAGCCTCATGCGCATCTGCACCCGCGTCTATCGCAGCCGCATAGTTGGCACGTTGACGATCAGCCGAATTCCCATTCGCCGTAATTTCGCGAACATGCAACAATTCCTCCATACACCCCAGACGCTCGGCGTCCTCGCCGATCAAATCGATCAACTCTTCCATAAGGTCGGACATCGGCGCCATCACACTGTTTCCGTGATCAATCAAACTGCCGCACGCGCCGTGCCTCTGTGCCTGCCAGCGGTTTTCCAAAATCAACGTCTGCGGATAAACCCGCCAACGTTGATTATTTTTCCGCAAACGAAACAAAAATGACAAAAGCGATTGATAAACGGCCGCAATCGCCGCTACATCGTCAACGTGCGAGCACACATCTGTTACCCGCTGCTCAAGCGTCGGGAATTTCGCCGAAGGACGAATATCCCACCAGATCTTGCTGGAATCCTCGATGCAACCCGAATTGACCAACTGTCCAACCATCCGCATATATTCGCCGTAAGATCCAAGCACATCGGGCAGCCCTGTTCGCGGCAACGCATCAAAAACCGTCAAACGATAGCTGGCCAGCCCTGTGTCTTCCCCCTCCCAATAAGGCGAAGAACAAGACAGCGCCAAAAGATGCGGCAGGAAATACGTCACTTGGTTCATCAAGTCGATCCGCAGGTCTTCGTCCCCGATGCCGATGTGCATATGCATTCCGCAGATCAACATCCGGCGCACTGGTTGCCCCAGATCATCGCGTAACGCGTCATAACGATCCTTGCGCGTATGCGTCTGCTCGCGCCAGTTGGCAAACGGATGGGTCGAGGCCGCAATCGGTGCATAACCAAACGCATCCGCCGTTTCGGAAATCCCCTTTCGTAAACCAACCAGATCATCGCGCGCATCAGACACACGTTTGTGCGGCTTGGTTCCAACCTCGACCTGACATTGCAAATACTCGCCGGTCACCTGCTCGCCCAGCAGATCAGCACAAGCTGCAAGAAAACCGGCATCCGGTTCGCGAACCAGATCACGGGTTTTACGATCTACAATAAGATATTCTTCCTCGATCCCGAGGGTAAGCGCTGGTTCGGCAATCATATCGGCTCCTTACAATATGCAAAGTTTAGCGCGATATGGTCATTGTTCAAGCAAAAGAGACGCTTTTAGCGCCTAAAGCTGCGCCATAACTTCGTCAGAAATCTCGAAATTGGCAGTAACAGTCTGCACGTCGTCGTCATCCTCTAACGCCTCGATAAGCCGCATCAGCTTTTCCGCACCTGTCAAATCCAGCTCGGTCGAGGTCTGCGGTTTCCAGATCAGCTTGGTCGATTCCGACTCTCCCAACTCGGCTTCCAACGCATTGGAAACCTCGTGCAAATCGGTGCTATCGCAATAAATCTCGTGCCCCTCGTCTGACGATTCCACGTCATCCGCACCGGCCTCAATAGCGGCCATCATCACAGTGTCAGCATCGCCAGCCTCAAGCGGATAAACCACCAGCCCCTTGCGATCAAACATGAACGAGACCGATCCAGTCTCGCCCAAATTTCCGCCAGATTTCGCAAAGATAGAGCGAACAGATGATGCAGTACGGTTCCGGTTATCCGTCATCGCCTCGACAATCACGGCAACGCCCATCGGGCCATAGCCCTCATATCTGATTTCATCGTAGTTATCCCCGTCGCCAGCTTGCGATTTCTTAATCGCACGCTCGATAACATCCTTGGGTACAGACAGCTTCTTGGCTTCTTTCACCGCCATACGAAGGCGCGGGTTTTTATCGATGTCCGGGTCACCCATCTTGGCCGCAACCGTAATTTCCTTTGCCAACTTGGAAAAAACTTTCGAGCGCGCCGCATCTTGGCGCCCTTTACGGTGTTGAATATTCGCCCATTTTGAGTGGCCAGCCATGCTAATCTCCGCAACTAAATCTGCTTTTCGCCTATATAATCCAGCAGCCGCCCCGCGCCCACCCCTAATTTCTTGTTTGCACAAATACTCGGAATATGGCCTTCACAGTGGCCAAAATACAGGAATAAGAAAACTCGCCAGCACCCCGATCGACAGGTTCAAAGGTATTCCAATCCGCATGAAATCCGTAAACCGATACCCTCCCGGACCATAAATCAATGTGTTGGTCTGATATCCGATTGGCGTCGCAAAACTGGCTGACGCAGCCACCATCACGGCCACCACCAATGGGCGCGGGTCAACCCCCAGCGAGGTCGCCAACCCGATTGCAATTGGCGTTACCACCACTGCCACCGCATTATTCGATACCAGCTCAGTCATCACCGACGTCAGCAAATATATGCCCCAAATCAACAACGGCGCAGGCAGGCCCATCAGACAGGGCGCCAACCCTTCAGCAATCATCCGCACCGCACCCGAACTTTGCAATGCAGTCCCGATGGCCAGCATCGCAAAAATCAACGCCAACAACCGCCCGTCCACAAACCCGAAAGCCTCCTCCGCATCAATACTGCGAGACAGCAGCACAATCGCTACTCCAACCACGGCAAGCGCGAAAATCGGAGCTATACCCAGTGCCGCCAACACCACAACCCCTGTCAAAACACCGAAGACAACGGGCGCATGACGCCGACGGTATGGCCGCTCGGAAAGCACAGAAAGTTCAACCAAACCCTCTTCTTGCGCCAAGCGATGGATGTCCTCGGCAGCGCCCTCCAACAGAAAAGTATCACCGACGCGTACCATCACGGCATCCAACTGCCCGCCAATATTCTGATTCCGCCGATGCACCGCCAGAGGATACACCCCGTACCGCCGCCGCAGGCGCAGACTTCCAAGTGACCGCCCGACCAGCCGGCATCCCGGCGAGATCAGCGCCTCGACAGTCGTGGTTTTACGCGAAGATAGTTGATCCACCATGTCTACCTTGCGACTTTCCTTCAGGCCCAGAAGCTCGTCAACTCCAGTGCGCAGAACCACGCGGTCACCGGCCTGCAATCTCACTTCGGACAACCCGCGTCGCAGCGATTCATTGTCGCGCAAAACGTCAATCAACCGCATCCCTTGCCGCTTGAAAACCGTCGCCGACGACGCCAACTGCCCCACCAAGGACGAGCCCTCCGGCACAGCCACCTCGGTAAAAAACTTCATTTGCTTTTTGTTAACCAGCAGGTCGGCCATTGAACTGCGGTCCGGCAGCAACCTTGGCCCCAGAAACCGGATATACAGCATTCCGAAGGCCACCAGTATAATAGCCAGCGGAGTCACCTCGAACAGGCCAAACGGCTCAAGCCCTTGCGCAGTGGCAACCCCGTCCACCAGCAAGTTAGTTGAGGTGCCAATCAGCGTCAGCATCCCGCCAAGGATCGCCGTATAAGACAGCGGTATCAATAATTTGGACGTAGATATTCCCATTGAACCTGCCAGCGAAACCGCCACCGGAATCATCAACACAACAACCGGTGTGTTATTCATGAACGCCGAAGCAATCACAGTAAAAACGGCCAGTGCGGCCAATACGAGTTTAGGTTGGTCACCCGCATATCGCGAAACCATACCTGTCAGCGCATTCAGCGCACCTGTACGAACCAGCCCACCCGATATTATAAACAATGCTGCAATGGTCCAAGGTGCCGGATTCGAGAATACCGTCTGCAAATCCGCAATTGGCAACACGCCCGAGATTAGCAAGATCGCAACCCCGCCAATGGCCACAACTTCTGTGGGGTACGTCTCGCGGATGAACAGCACAAACATCAAGCCCACGACCGTCAGGCTGATGATCGCTGGCATCGGGTCTTGGGACAGGAATTCGGGCAATGCACCCTCCTATTCAGAATCGTGCGGTTTCACCATAGCTATTCCGACCAGCATAAGCGCAAAAGCCATCCAGACCCAGATCGAATAACGCTCGCCCAGCAGTAACATCGCCCAAATAACGCCAAATCCAGTCATCAGATAAGCCACCTGCGAGGCAAACACCGGCCCCGACTTGCCAATTACCCAAATATAAGTCGCATATGTCCCCCAACTAATTACAGAGGCCAAAATGATCGCCAACTCGGGTACGCCCATATTGTCAAGCGGAATAAAGCTGTTTGTAACGCCAGCCAGCGGCAGCGCTATGATCAGCCCAACCAGTGAAGCCCCTAACAAGATCTGCACCGGGTCAAGCCCGCGCATCCCGAACCACGTCAGGAAATTGCCCTCGCCGCCATAGCAAAGCGAGGCACCAAGCGCGATAAACACGAACCCGACCTTACTGGCAACCGGTAATCCGGTGTCCGGCCCGACAATCAGCACGATCGCAATCGCCCCGCAGAGCGCCCCGAGAAAACGGACGGGTGAGGGCTTCTCAAACCCCATCACCAACGCAATTGGCATAGCAAACATGGGCACGAGCGCGATAAGAATGGACATAATACCAGCAGGCAAATGCGCAGCCGCTGTGAAATTCAGCAGGCTCGGAATCACTGCGCCCAGCAGCGCCACCCCAAGATACAGCTTCAAATGTGGAACAGAAATCGGCAGATCTCGGCCCCGCGCAAACGTCACCACTCCGGACATGATAACGCCAACCAGATTAGTCCATACAATCAATCCAAACGGGTGATTTCCCGTGCTGACCGCGACTTTCACCAACACAGGTGTCACTCCCCACGTTGCGCCCATAACGATTAACGCGGGATACAGGGTCGCATAGCGTCTCAATCAGTCGGACCAGATTGTGAAAGCCGACCGCCTACCCGCACGGGAATTGCGTGCGTGGCCTTACCTGATTTATCTGTCTCGATAAACACGCCCGACAAGGTCGCCTCCCCCTCAGCTGGGGTGAAACGGCCTTTGGACATGCCGGTTACAAACCGACGCATCGGTTCCAACTTCTCCATCCCGATCACGCTGTCATAATCGCCACACATGCCTGCATCGGATTGCACAGCCGTGCCATTCGTCAATATCTGCGTGTCTGCCGTCGGAATATGCGTATGCGTGCCCACCACAAGCGAGGCTCGTCCATCCAGCCAATGCCCCATCGCCACCTTCTCGGATGTCGCTTCTGCATGGAAATCTACGATCACTACATCCGCCAGCCCGCCCAACGGGGCTTTCTTCAGCTCTGCATCAAGCGCCGAAAAAGGATCTGCGAACGGGCGCTTCATAAACACCTGCCCCAAGGCCTGCGCCACAAATACCTTCTGGCCATTCTGCGCGCTAAACATCCGCGCCCCCACTCCGGGAGCCTTAGGTGCATAGTTCAAAGGTCTGATAATACGACTTTCCTGCGTGATCGCGGTTAACATATCGCGCTGGTCAAACGCATGGTCGCCCAGCGTAATACAATCCGCTCCGGCATCCAGAATACCTTGCGCGTGCCCACGGTTCAGGCCATTGCCGCCGGTGGCATTTTCGCCATTAACTACGATAAAATCGAGCCGCCATTCAGTGCGTAACCGCCCCAAATGCTCGGTAATTGCCTTACGGCCGGTACGGCCGACGACATCGCCTAAAAACAAAATTCTCATGAAAAACCTCTACGCGTAGCGCCGCCTCCGTGCAAGCACCTTTGCCTTGACGCTACCCAACGATGCCCATAAAAGCCGAAATGTTGCGGGCGTAGCTCAGCTGGTAGAGCACTAGCTTCCCAAGCTAGTTGTCGTGGGTTCGAACCCCATCGCCCGCTCCAAATTATTTCATTGAAATCATTGGGTTTTTACGACTTGTTCACAATGCGTTCCAACTGTCAATATGGAACTAAACAGCAACAGAAAGCACCAAAATGCAGGTAGAGTCCCGTAATAGCCCCGTAATGGGTTCTGGGATTGTTCTGAATAATATTGGTTACTATAACAACTATAAAATTACTTCGTGGTTGAAATTTTTTTAACCCACCATCAAAAATATCAAGGTACGTTAGCCCAAGCCCTCTAAAAATTCAACCAAAAGTTGTCACTTTGGCGTTATACCACCTATGCGGGTGTAAATACCGTCCACCTCAACATGTTATACCAATACATCACGTATTTGTTTAATAATCATTAACATTCCGCTCTTGACGTTTTGCCTTCGGGCACCGATTTGTTCTATGAACGAAGGAATGAATAATGAACGACCTAAGCCCTCCCCTTGGGAAATTTCAGCACCCGGACATCACCGCCAAAGGCGAAATGCGCGCCTCGGTGGCGTTAAGCGGTGCTAAAACCTTGTGGTTTAACACCGGAACGCTGTGCAACATTACTTGCCTAAATTGCTATATCGAAAGCAGCCCCGACAATGATCGCCTTATTTATATGACAGAACCCGAGGTAACCAGCTATCTTGACCAAATCTCAGACCGCGACTGGCCCGTAACGGAAATCGGATTTACCGGTGGCGAGCCATTCATGAACCCCGACATAATTTCCATACTGTACGCTCCATTAGAGCGCGGATTCGAGGTGCTGGTGTTAACCAATGCAATGCAACCAATGATGCGCAAACGTGTTCAAGACGGGCTGCTGGCACTACAGAACGAATTCGGGGACAGGCTTACATTGCGGATCTCGCTGGACCACTTCAGCAAGGATCTGCACAATGCCGAGCGCGGGGCGGGCTCCTATGAAATCACTTTAAAAGGTATGCGATGGTTGCGCGATAACGACATTAAAATGGCGTTAGCTGGTCGGTCGATGTTTGGCGACAACGAAGCAGACAGCCGCGCGGGCTACGACGTCCTTTTCAAAACCGAAAGCTTCGACATCGACGCCCAAAACCCCGCCATGACCGTCCTGTTTCCAGAAATGGACGAAACCGTCGAAGTCCCCGAAATCACTACCGAGTGCTGGGGCATCCTTAACAAATCTCCGAACGACGTAATGTGCGCATCCTCACGGATGGTTGTGAAACGCAAAGGCGCTGACCGGCCGGTCGTGCTTGCATGCACTCTGCTTCCATATTCACCGGAATTCGAAATGGGCGAAACCCTGGCCGAAGCCGAAGCGGACGTGAAACTAAATCACCGCCACTGCGCCAAGTTCTGCGTCCTTGGCGGGGCAAGTTGCAGCGCGTAATCACTGCAACGTGTTTTGATTATTCGACGAACGAGCCTACAGTTTAATCAATTGTTAATCACTCTGACCGGATTCTCTTATGCGTCTGCTATTAACCATCTTGCTCGCCGCAATCACCGCTGGTCTGGCCGTTGCCGATTCCCACGGCAACGATTTTGTTCACAGTCGCACGAATAACGGTCAGATTTACATTATGTACCAAACCCATTTCTCGCTTTACACCTACGAGAATGACGAGATCGGCAAATCGAATTGTTATGGTGCCTGCGCCAAAACATGGCCACCCGCCCTGCTGCCCGCAGGCACGCCGCTTGGTGAAAGCTATTCCCTGATCCAGCGGACAGACGGAACCATGCAAGCCGTTTTCAAGGGGCAGCCCCTCTACTTATACATTGGTGACAAAAAAATCGGAGACATCAACGGCGACGGGATCGGCGATGTCTGGTTTCTGGCTCGGCCAGATTTATGAATTTGACGAACAGTTTATCCGAAGCACTGGCAAAGGTTAACGCCGACGTGCCCAAAATCGTACATACGCGTTGTGCACGGGTTGTGTACGGGTTGTGCACACAGAAAATCGTGCAAAATCGAAAAGGTTAACGCGCCCCGAGCGCCTCTTCCAGCACCACCTTCACAACGTCCATATCAACATTTTTCTCGACGAATGCCTCGCCAATACCTCGTGCCAGAATAAATGCGATTTTCCCGTCGGTAACCTTTTTGTCCTGCCCCATTAACGCGATCAAACCGTCAGCGTTCGGCAGATCTCCGGCGATGTCCGACAGGTCCTTTTTCATCCCCATCGCAGACAAATGCTGACGCACCCGGCTTGGTGCTTCCTGTGAACAAAGCCCAAGTTTCTGTGATAATTCAAAGGCCAACGCGCACCCAATGGCGACCCCCTCGCCGTGCAACAGACGGTTCGAATACCCCGTTGCCGCCTCCAGCGCATGGCCAAACGTATGCCCTAGATTCAACAACGCACGGTCGCCGCGTTCCATTTCATCCCGCGCAACGATATCGGCCTTCATCTCGCAAGACCGCTTGATAGCCGCAATCCGGTTAACCTGATCGCCCCGTGCAAGAGAAGGGCCGTTTTTCTCTAACCATTCAAAGAACTTAGCATCCCCCAGCAACCCATACTTCACCACCTCGCCATACCCCGAAGTGAACTCTCGCTGGCTAAGCGTATTCAAAATATCTGTATCCGCCAAAACCAGTTTTGGCTGGTGAAACGCACCGATTAGGTTCTTACCAAGTGGCGAATTTATCCCCGTCTTTCCCCCGACGGAACTATCAACCTGCGCCAACAGAGACGTAGGAATTTGCACGAACCCAACACCGCGCCGAAGGATCGCTGCTGCGAACCCCGCGAGGTCCCCGATGACGCCTCCACCGAACGCAATCACAAGATCATCACGTTCAACTTTTTGCTCTATCAGCCATTCAACCGCCGTCTCTAGACCACTCCAGCCTTTAGTCTTTTCACCGGCGGGCATCGCTATGTAATTGCTGGAAATTCCGGCGTTTGATAGGCCTGACTGCAACGTCTCGATATGCAGCACCGCAACTGTTTCGTCGGTAATAATTGCAACTTTCGGACGCTTCAAAAAAGGCTTTATGCGGGTGCCTGACTCGGCAAGTAATCCCGGGCCGATTATGATGTCATAGTTGCGGTTTGGAAGGTCTACCGTCAGTGTTTCAATGCTCATCAATCACCCTCGTTCGTTGTGGACTCGGGCAAATACCCTGCATCGTTCAACGCTTGCATTATAGCCAGAACCACCACCTCGTGCGGATCGCCACCTACGCTGCTTACCACGATGTCTGCGGTGCCATAAAGAGGATAGCGGTCCTCGAGCAACTGCGCCAAAACCCCCTTCGGGTCATCACAGTTCAACAACGGACGACTGTTCTTGTCTTTCACCCTCCCCCACAGCGTTTCTAGGTCAGCACTAATCCAAACAGACACCCCTGCGTCGCCGATCATTTCTCGGTTTTCGCTGGACAAAAACGCACCGCCACCAGTGGCCAAAATGCACGGTTCTTCTGCAAGTAACCGCGCAATCACGCGTCTTTCTCCGTTGCGAAAATATTCTTCGTCGAACCGTTCGAATATTTCGGGAATCGTCATATCGGCCGCCGCTTCTATCTCGGCATCACTGTCAACAAACTTTACACCCAGACGATCAGCTAAACGTCGCCCCACAGTCGATTTTCCCGCCCCCATTAATCCCACCAGGACGACCGTCCGGCTTAATCCGGCGGCTTGCTCGATTTCGGACGCAGATGGCATATATAAAACCTCATTGGACGATTGATGATTTGTTCAACCCACGTTAGTTTTAACGGGCGCTAGATGAAAGAGGGATAAATCCCCGCAGCTTACGCAACCGTGATAACACTACAAAATGACGAGAACCATCGTCTTTGTGCAAGGAGCAGGCAGAATGTTTCGATTAATTAAAGTTTTGTTCTATTTGGCCGTTCTGGTTGGAATTGGTATAGTTGGCTACGCTTTGTTTTTTGATCTGCCCGCGCCGCAATCCGAGATCACGCAGTCGATTACGCCTAATTTTGATTAACGGATGAGATTGTTTTTCCCAGCGTTAACACTACTTGTTTGCATCGGGGCAAGTGCGCCGGCGCAGGCCCCGTTAAGTGCGATCGAATGGCTTACGGAAAGCATCAAAGATCCACCCAATTTTGAAATCCCGCCAGAATCGGAACCGTTAATCGAGTCGTTGGTTCAAGCAATATCGGTTAAAAAAGGGATGGCACCGGTTAGTCCCGATGCGATCGGTTTGTTATCCCCGGCGTTAACGGGGTTTTCAGCGGACCTGTGGGGGGGCATGCCTGCGGCTGATATTTCCGATTTGTTATCCGATTTCCCCAATGAGGGCACACCCGAAGCCAAAAACCTGTTTCGGCGCCTTTTACTCGCACAAGCCAACCCTGCGCCAGATGATATCCAGAACGGTTTGGTTCTGATGGCTCGCGTTAACCGACTTCTGGAAATCGGCGCTCTGGATGCTGCCGAGGCACTAATTGCTTTTGCGCCGACGTCAAACGCGCAGATATTCCAGATTAAGTTTGATATTGCTATCCTAAGCAGCCGGACGCGGGACGTTTGCAATACTCTGGCAACGACACCGGCGATTTCAGACGACCTCAGCGCTCGGGTGTTTTGTCTGGCAAGAAACGGCGACTGGAACGCGGCGGCTATCACCCTGTCTCTAGGCGCTGGAATCGGTGATATTTCGGGGGAACGTGAAGAAATGTTGATCCGTTTTCTTGATCCAGAATTATTCGAAGGCGCAGCCGACCCCCCCGCACCTGACCCGTTGGGGATAATGGATTTCGTGTTACGCGAGGCCGTTTTTCTGCCCCGCCCCAGCGGTTTGATGCCTTTACCATACCTTTATCGCGACATCGGAGAGCGTGCACCATTGCGGTCCAAAATGGAGGCGTCAGAGCGATTGGTGATGGCCGGATCGCTGCCCTCTAACCTACTATTTGCAGCTTATCGTGAAGGTAAAGCAGCCAGTTCGGGTGGCGTCTGGGGGCGTGCAAACAGCATCCAAATGCTAGACAAAGCGTTGGAATCTGGCAGCGCCGACGATCTTGTCGCCGCCGTGATCGCGGCTTACGCGAGCTTTGCAGATGCCGGATTATTACTGCCACTGGCTGAAGAATACGCCGCCGTGTTGAGTGCACTTGAATATTCGCCGTTGTTTGCTAAGGCGCGGTTGGCAGTGCTGGATTTATTACATCTCGCCAATGTTTCGAATATCTCGTGGTCGGAAACTGCCATTCTGAATGGCAGCCGCCAGTTGGCACTGGCAATTGTAACCCGTGCGCCGTTGCTCATTGATCCAGCAGGCAAGGCGATGCAGCAATCGCTTGTTAACGGTCTGAACGGACCTATACCGGACAGTCCAGCCGCGTCGCGATTGCTAAATATGCTAGAAGATGGCGAGCCGGGTCAGGCGCTTTTGGCAGCGCTGCGCCTACTTACCGACGGCGCGTTGGCGGATCCAGAGGGGGTTCGCACCGGGCTGTATGTTCTTGTTGCTGCTGGGCAATCTGCGGCCGCGCGGCGGATTGCGGTGCAGATTTTATTGCTACCAGCGGAGGCGTAGCCATGCACCACTGGTTACCCATATTCCTAGAGGCCATGCAGGCTGAACAGGATGCAGCCCTGAACACTTTAAGCGCTTATGCTCGCGACCTTAAGGATTTCACTGCATTTCTGGAGCGCAAGAAAAAGACGCCCGAGTCTGCTGTTCGAAACGATATCGAAGCGTACCTTATTGAGCTGGAATCTATTGGCTTAGCCAAATCCACGCGCGCAAGGCGCCTGTCATCTATCCGGCAGTTGTTCAGGTTCGCGTTCACAGAAGGATGGCGAAACGACGACCCTGCGGCGCAAATACGTGGCCCGAAACGTGGACGGTATCTGCCTACATCATTAAGCGAGTTGGATGTGAGGCGGATGCTCGACAAGGTGCAGGACTATGGTAAAAATCCGCTGGAAAAGCTGCGGAATGTCTGCCTGATGGAGGTTCTGTATGCAACAGGCCTGCGCGTCACCGAGTTGGTCTCGCTGCCGGTGTCAGCCACCCGTGGTGATCCGCGAATGATCCTTGTACGCGGTAAGGGCGGACGGGAACGGATGGTGCCACTATCGCCCCCTGCCCGTGCGGCATTGACACAGTGGCTTGTGGCGCGGGATGCCACCTTAAAGGCAAAGCGTAAGACCTCGGCGTTTCTGTTCCCTTCGCGCGGTAAAAAAGGGCATATAACTCGTGAAGCATTCTTTCTGTTCATCAAGGCATTGGCGGCTGATAGCGGACTAGATCCCACGCACGTATCTCCCCACACGCTGCGCCACGCGTTTGCCACGCATCTTTTGGCCAACGGGGCGGATCTACTGTCGATCCAGACCTTGCTGGGGCATGCCGACGTTTCGACAACGGAAATCTATACGCACGTGCTTGAAGAGCGCCTTAAAGACCTCGTTCTGAACAAACATCCGCTCGCTTAGCATTGTCCGGCTTGCAGAAGCGTAGTGCAGCCCCCATAACGGAAGATTAGAAACCTGCATTATTAGGAGCTTATGCAAATGGAATCCGCCGCTGGCGAAATCGTTAACTGGGATTTGGCACTTTGGGGAACAATAGCCGCAATCATTGCGCTGCTGTTATTGTCCGCGTTCTTCTCGGGCTCCGAGACAGCGCTGACAGCAGCCAGTCGTGCAAAATTGAACGGCATGGCCAAGAAGGGCTCGACCGGTGCTCAAAAAGCGTTGGATTTGACCGAAGACAACGAAAAGCTGATCGGTGCTGTATTGCTGGGGAACAACCTCGTGAACATCCTTGCCGCCTCGTTGGCGACCAGTATGTTCACCGCCCTTTACGGGTCCAATGGCGTTGCCGTGGCCACGCTTGTTATGACATTGCTTGTGTTGATCTTCGCTGAAGTTATGCCCAAAACCTATGCAATTACAGCTCCGGAAAACGCGGCTCAAACGGTTTCGCCAGTCATTGCTGTTGTCGTGCGGGTTCTATCACCTCTGGTCAGTATCATCCGCCTGCTGGTACGATTTTTCCTGCGTCTTCTGGGACATAAGATTGACCCTGATACACGCATTTTGGCCCACCAGGAAATCGCCGAAGCGATTGCGCTGCATCACTCCGAAGGGGGGGTGCAAAAAGACGACCGTGACCGCTTGCTGGGTGCGCTGGACCTGAAAAATCGCGAGGTAGCCGAGATTATGCTACACCGCTCAAACATCGAAATGATCGACGCAGCGGCCCAGCCTGACGAAATTCTGACGCAGGCGTTGCAGTCGCCCTTTACACGTATTCCCGTATTTCAGGGTGAGCATGAAAACATCGTCGGGGTGCTGCACGCCAAAGATTTGTTGCACACCGTTGATGCATTGGTTCGGAACTCGAAACAGGGGCTGGACAGTCTGAAAGAATTCGACATCCTCGCCATCGCGATGGAGCCGTATTTTGTACCTGAAACTACGTCTCTGGACGACCAAATGCGTGAGTTCTTGCGTCGAAAGTCGCATTTCGCACTTGTGGTAGATGAATACGGCTCACTTCAAGGGCTGATTACGCTTGAAGACATTCTAGAGGAAATCGTTGGTGAAATTGCCGACGAACATGACATCGCCGAAAAAGAAGTCGAGCGCACAACAGACGGAGAAATCATCGTTGACGGAGCTATGACTATTCGAGACGTAAACCGTTCGTGCGACTGGACCCTTCCGGATGACCAAGCAAATACGGTCGCAGGTCTGGTGATTTACGAGGCGCAAACGATCCCGACTGAAGGGCAGGTATTCTCGTTCCATGGATATCGGTTTGAGGTCTTAAGTCGTGAGCATAACCGGATCGCCAAGATACGGATTCGTCGTTTAAACTAGCATCCCCACGGTCTGCATGAAGGCTGAATTAATACTCATAGCAGCGCGAAATTTCATTGACACGCGGTGAAAGTGGTGACGGAATACGCAGCTCAGGAGGCGAACCATGCTATCACAAACCAGCAACAGACCGTATTGGTGGCTGGACGCGCCACGGCCCTCCGAAACCCATATCGCTCAGCCAGCCAAAGTTGACGTTGCCATAGTTGGCGCAGGTTTTACCGGCCTGAACACCGCACTTGTACTAGCGCGCGCAGGTTTGTCAGTCGCCGTTTTCGAGGCCGGGCAACTTGGCGAGGGCGCTAGCAGCCGTAACGGCGGTATGGTTGGTCCGAGTTTTCACAAACTGGGAATCGCAGGTTTGCGTGCAAAATACGGGTTTGAGCGAACAGATGATATCATTCGCGAAAGTCTGGGCTTTGTCGGCTATTTGGACGACTTTCTGAAGGCCGAAGAAATAGACGCAGAATTCATACGCAATGGCCGTTTTCGCGGTGCCCTATTGCCAAAACATTATGACGATATGCAACGCCAGCTAGAATCCCTACAGGAAACTTGCGGCGTTGAAGGCGCTATGGTGGCACAAAAAGACATGGCCGCCGAGACGGGTTCGAAACGGTTTTTCGGCGGGGTTACCTATGAAACTGACGGCGGCCTACATCCTGCCAAATATCTTGACGGGTTGGCGAAGCGCGTTTCCTCAGCAGGAGCGCAGATACTGCCGTATACCCCTGTTACGGATATCGAAAAAGTGTCGGGCGTATACACGTTAACAAGTCCTAAGGGCAAGACCGGCGCAACCAACATTGCAATCTGCACAAACGCGTATTCCGAAAAAGGATTTGCAAATCTTAGGCGTCGCGTATTGCCCCTACGCAGCGCAATGATAGCGACCGCCCCTATTGATCCGGCTTTGATGGGGCGCCTGATGCCGAAAGGACGAATGTACGGGGATAGTCGACGTATAGTTGCTTATTACCGCCCCTCGCCCGATGGCACCCGCATCCTGTTTGGTGGACGAGCCACCGGGATTCGCGAGGACGCGCTCAGAAACGCCAAACAACTACGCACCTCGATGGTCGAAATTTATCCCGAACTTCGGGAAGTACCGATTGATAACATATGGTCCGGCCTCGTCGCCTATACCTTCGATCACGCCCCGCATATTGGGCAACGCGAAGGCCTGTTCTATGCAATGGGATATTGCGGCTCTGGCGTCGCCAGAGCCTCGTATTTCGGCAACAAACTGGGTCACAAGATATTGGGAGACAACGAGAGCAGCACGGCTTTCGACGATCTCGAATTCGAGATGAAACCATTTTATTCAGGCAATCCGTGGTTCATGCCTGCGGTTTTGAACTGGCACAGGCTTGCTGATCGGTTGGGGATGTAGGTAGCTTCACATTTCCATTATCAACTTCGACGGGCCACGGTATTGGCCAAAATCAAAAGCAATAATCCCAAGGTAAAATATCCAGCAATAACTTCGCTGATGACAAGCATCTCGCCTATCAAACTGTCAGCCGTAACGTCACCAAACCCAAGCGTCGTATAGGTTACCAACGAATAGTAAAACGGTGTGAACCAAGTTTCTGACGTATTGCTGTAATCCATCATTCCCCTGTCCGTCGTCGGAGTATTTGGAACAGATTAGGCTTTAGAATAAGAGAGTATCTGCCTCATCCGTTAGTTTATATTATGCGGCGGCTTTGCGGTGTTGCAAGCGTCGCGTTTGCATTGTCTTTTTCTTGATCCTTTCTCGTTGGTTTAGAATGGCTTGGCCGCGCCCAAAGTAAACGTCGGCGGGTGTTAAGCTTTATGCTACACCGCAGCATTTTAAGCGTTATGAACGGCAGCTTTGGGCCGTTCACGACTTGAACATTTTGCTGAGCTCGCGAACAGGCCGCATAAGTATGCCAGTCAGTTAGGGCATGAAGCTGCCATTCACTAAAATCAAAATACGCATGACTAACGCAATCAAAATCAACCAGTTCAGGTTAACGGGGCACATGTATATAAAACGGGGCACATGTATATAAAAACGACAAAACACCAAAGACTAATAGCTTAAGAAAGCGGTTCTGCTCATCACTGTTGCCAAAAAGACTATTGGGAAATGAAGCAGATACAGCGTTCCTAACGAGCTAAACCTTCGATTTCAGATTGAATGTGTAACTTTAGAACAAAACATGAAAGTGTGAAACAAAGTGTGAAACTTTTGTAGTACACTACAGTTTGCGGCGCATCGATCTCTAACATTATCCAATGAAATCTAGGTGGTACCCGAGGCCGGAATCGAACCGGCAAGCCTTGCGGCGGGGGATTTTGAAGACCCTAAAATAGGAGGAAAAGTGTTTGTTTACAGTAGCTTAGATTTGCCACTCATGTCACGGTGTCACGCTAATGTCACGCCTGTGTCACGCTATATAAACTGTAGTGGTACCCGAGGACGGACTCGAACCGTCACGCATTGCTGCAAAGCATTTTGAGTGCTTCGTGTCTACCATTCCACCACTCGGGCTTAGTGTTTCGAGGCATACATAGAGTTACACCTCGAAGAGTTCAAGAACATTATTAACCAGCCAACGCTATGGCGGCTACGTCTAAATCCCCAGGAGCCAAATGAGCATATCTTAGGGTCGTTTGAATGTTCTTATGCCCAAGCCACGTCTTAACCCTTGTGAGGTCAACACCTGCCTGAACCAATCTGGAAGCACACGTATGTCTCAACATATGCATCACGTACTGTCGATCATCTTCATAGCCCAAAGCGCCCCTACAGCGATCCCAGTGAGTCCTCAGGGAGTCCTCAGGGATCACGAAAGGTGTAATGTTAGATTGCGCTCTGGAAAACTCCAAAGCTTCCCTAACAGGAGGCGTGATAGGAATGGTGCGCGGTTCGTCAGCTTTAGTTTTCCAGAAGGTTAATGTATTTGCCTTGAGGTCCACATCGCGCCACTCAAGTGAGTACGTCTCACCTAATCTGTCTGACGTCAGCGCCTATGGGTCCAAATAGCGCCATTTACTAAGAGAGTGTTTCTGGCTCATCGTAACCACTGAGGAGTGGAACATGAGACAGACAACTGGAACACGCAAAAGCCATGGCGATAAGATCGTCAAAGAC
>JBBWVU010000007.1:0-44627 GCA_050256375.1 Paracoccaceae bacterium
GCGCTTTCCGGCTTCCATGAAATCCTTCGACCATTTGTAGTAAATACCCTGCGAAATGCCTTCTCGGCGGCATAACTCGGCAATGCTATCCTCGCCACGAAGGCCATCAAGAACAATCCTGATCTTCTCCTCAGAAGAATACTGCTTGCGCGTAGCTCGCTGGATGTCTTTGACTATCTTCTCCGACGTTGTGCGCCGTGTTCCGGGTTTCTGTTCCATAGGTGCTGACGTCAGACAAATGTAACCTAGACGGACCGGCGGGACACTTATGTTGTCACTGTAGCCTGTCTCGCAGCACTTCGTAAGGGGTCCGTTGTGTGCGCCGTGCGGTCTTGCGAAGTTGTAGAACTTCTCCCATTCCGCCAGCTTTGCCTCCAGATCGACGTCGTCCTTATAGCTTAGAAGCTGATAGAATTCCTGCTGATCTGAACGGTGAGAGCGTTCAACTTTGCCGTTAAGTTGAGGTGTGCCGCGTTTGATGTAAGCGTGCCTGATCCCGAGGTCCTCGACATGCCAATGGAACTTGGCCTGGAATTCATGACCGTTATCTGTGCGCACTTCCCGAATACGGAGCGGGAATTTTTCAATGATGTGATCAATGAAGTCGATGGCGCTAGAAATTATTACATTCAACGTGCTCCGTGGTCTGAGTAAAAATTGCCAGAAAAATCCGAGTAGGTATATATATACGTATACCTTCCTGCTTACCCCCCTCATGGGCGACGTAACACCCCGAATCAACTACCAACCACACCCCACCCCCTGGGCATTCGGTTGGGTACAACTGGGGTACAGACCAGACCGCACTTATTGGCTACGAAATGGCATTAACTGATTGGATTCATTACGTCTCTATCGATCCCTAGATGAGGGTAGCTTTAGGTACTCGACCGGAGTTATTCCGGCAACGCTTCGTCGTCAGGTTGAACGTCGGGTTCCGCCAACTGGAAGTCTTCGGTATGAACGATCACCCGGTTTTTATAGAGCAGCACAATACCGTAAGCACCCGGTTCCGGCGTGGATACGGCGGCATTCGCCCCCACCAGATCAAATGGCATCTGATACGACGGACTTTTAAACATAGAGAACCCTAACCCGTCCACCGACCCTGAAATCGTGCGGTGAACGTGCCCCGCAAAGAAATGCGCAACGTTGGGGTGATTTTTCAGCAGGGCAAGCAAGACATCGCCGTTTCGCAGACGGATATCGTCCATCCCAGGGAAGCCGACCGCATGGGGGGGATGGTGCATGAACACAAGCACGCGACCGGTCGCGGTATCCAGCGCATTACGCAGCCACTCCATTCGGGTTTCGCATAAGACTCCGCTATGATGATCGTTGCGAAATGGTGGCCCATCAAGCGTATCGAGCATTATCAGGCGGGTATCGCCCAGATCGACCACCGATTGCAAAAAACCGCCAGAAGTAGGCGTATCAGGGAAAACCGCCAGAAGGTTTTCCCGATTGTCGTGGTTTCCGCACATCAGGGTTATTGGAATATCTACCGCGTCCAACACCACCTTCACCCGCTCGTACTCCAATAATTTGCCCGAATGCACGATATCCCCGGTCAGTACAATACGCACTGCATCAGGATGGAGGTTGGTCGCATGTTCTATGCCCTCCCGTAGACGTTCCAGAGTGTCTACGCCAAAAATGCTCTGCCCGACCCCGCGCACGTGCAGGTCAGTAAACACCAACAGTTTATCCATCGACTATTCCCCAAGTTCGACCAGCAAATCCTTTGCATCGACTTGAGAGCCTGCGGAAACGTGCACTGCTTTTACGACTCCGTCGCGGTCGGCGTGAATGCCGGTTTCCATCTTCATCGCCTCGATGGTTAGCAGCAAATCACCCTCACTAACCTTCTGCCCGGCCGAAACCGCCACTGTAGCGATCAGACCCGGCATTGGGGCGCCGATGTGATCCGGATTACCGGCGTCGGCCTTAGAGCGTTTGATGCTGGTCGCCGCCGCTTTGCGGTCCGGTATACGGATCACGCGGGGTTGGCCGTTTAGCTCGAAGAATACCTTGGCATCGCCGTCCTCGTTGGTTTTTCCCACGGCTTGCAGGCGGATTTCCAGCGTCTTGCCCGGGTCGATCTCGGCGCTGATTTCGTCGCCTGACTGCATGCCGTAAAAGAACGTGCGCGTCGGCAAGGTCCGCACGGGGCCGTATTCGCGGTGACGGCCCATATAATCGAGGAACACTTTGGGATACATCAGGTATCCACACAAATCCTCGTCATCAACTTTGAAGCCGTCGAGTTGCGATGAAACTTCCGCTCGCACGGCCTCTAAGTCGGTCGGTTCCATCGACAGACCGGGGCGCGTTGTTACAGGTTTCTCGCCCTTTAAGACTTTCTTTACGATTCCCTCGGGGAAGCCGTTCGGTGGCTGCCCAAGTTTGCCACGCATCATGTCAGCGACGCTGTCAGGGAACGCGACCTCGATGGCTGGGTCTTCGACCTGCGCGCGCGTTAACTCTTGGCTAACCATCATTAGCGCCATATCACCGACAACCTTCGAGGAAGGTGTAACCTTCACGATATCTCCGAACATCTGGTTAGCGTCAGCGTAGGCGTGGGCGACTTCGTGCCAGCGTTCCTCCAACCCCATCGAGCGCGCTTGTGCCTTGAGGTTAGTAAACTGGCCACCTGGCATTTCATGCAGGTAAACCTCGGATGCAGGGGCCGTAGTGCCGGATTCAAACGCGGCGTACTGGCCGCGCACGGCTTCCCAGTAGTCGGAGATTTTGCGAATAGCTTCGATGTCGAGACCGGTGTCGCGGCCGGTGTGGCGCAGGGCTTCGACCACAGAACCAAGGCAGGGCTGCGAGGTGGAGCCAGAGAAAGCGTCCATCGCCACATCTACCGCATCAACGCCCGCATCAGCGGCGGCAAGAATAGTGCCCGCAGCGATACCGGACGTGTCATGTGTGTGGAAATGGATCGGCAGACCGACTTCTTCTTTCAACGCTTTGATCAGAACGCGGGCGGCAGAGGGTTTCAGTAATCCGGCCATGTCTTTCAGGCCAAGGATATGTGCGCCAGCGGCTTTCAAATCCTGCCCCATCGCGACGTAATACTTCAGATCATATTTCGCGCGATCTGGATCGAGGATATCGCCCGTATAACAGATCGAGCCTTCGCAGACCTTGCCTGACTCAATCACCGCATCCATCGCGATGCGCATGTTTTCGACCCAATTCAAGCTGTCGAATACGCGGAAAACGTCCACGCCAGACTCGGCAGCTTGGGCGACGAATTTCTGCACCACGTTGTCAGGATAGTTGGTATAGCCCACGCCATTGCTGGCCCGCAGCAACATCTGCGTCATCAGGTTCGGCATCCGCGTACGCAAATCCCGCAGGCGCTGCCATGGGCATTCCTGCAAGAAGCGATACGCCACATCGAAAGTCGCCCCGCCCCATGCCTCCATCGAGAACAATTGCGGCAGGTTATGTGCATAGCTTTCGGCGACATTCAGCATGTCTATCGAGCGCATCCGCGTAGCCAGCAACGATTGGTGCCCGTCGCGCATCGTGGTGTCTGTTATAAGAAGTTGTTTCTGTTCTAACATCCATTCGGCAACGCCTTGTGCGCCTTTTTCCTCTAGCAGGTTCCGCGTGCCGTAAGCGGGTTTTTCAAACACAAACTCCGGCGCTTGGGGTATGCGGGCGTGATCGGAAGGCTTTGCCCGTCCTTCGGTCTCGGGATGTCCATTGACGGTAATATCGGCGATGTAGGTCAAAATCTTCGTTGCACGGTCGCGGCGTTTCTTGAAGTTGAACAAATCCGGCGTGTTGTCGATGAACTTGGTTGTGTAGGTGTTATCAAGGAACGTCGGGTGTTTTAGCAGGTTTTCCACGAACGCAATGTTGGTCGAGACCCCGCGAATACGGAACTCGCGCAGCGCTCGATCCATGCGCTTGATCGTCGCCTCGGGGGTTGGTGCCCATGCGGTGATCTTTACCAACAGACTGTCATAATAGCGCGTGATAACGCCGCCCGAATAGGCCGTGCCGCCGTCGAGGCGAATACCCATGCCAGTGGCCGAGCGATAGGCGGTGATGCGGCCATAATCGGGGATGAAATTGTTCTGCGGATCCTCGGTGGTGATGCGGGTTTGCAGCGCATGACCATTAAGGCGAATGTCTGCTTGGCTGGCTTTGCCAGTTGCTTCGGCAAGGGTTTTACCCTCGGCAATCAGGATTTGCGCCTGCACGATGTCGATTCCGGTGACTTCCTCGGTCACGGTGTGCTCCACTTGGACGCGCGGGTTCACTTCGATGAAGAAGAACTCATCCGTATCCATGTCCATCAGGAATTCGACGGTTCCGGCGCATTCATAGCCCACATGAGCGCATATTTTCGTTCCCAGCGCACAAAGCGTCTCGCGTTGTTCTTGCGTCAGATAAGGTGCGGGTGCACGTTCCACGACCTTTTGATTGCGGCGCTGCACGGAACAATCGCGCTCCCAAAGGTGGTAAATCTCGCCATGGCTGTCGCCCAGAATTTGCACTTCGACGTGACGTGCACGTTGCACCAGACGCTCAAGGAACCCCTCCCCATTGCCAAAAGCGGCCTCGGCTTCGCGGCGACCTTCCAGCACTTTGTCTTCCAGCTCGTCAGCGTTCATGATCTGGCGCATACCACGACCGCCGCCACCCCAGCTTGCTTTCAGCATAAACGGATAGCCGACCTCGGCAGCCATACGGCGGACTTCGTCCATATCGTCCGGCAGCACAGCGGTTGCCGGAACGACGGGAACGCCCGCCTCCACCGCAACGTGGCGCGCGCTGGCCTTGTCGCCAAGCTTGCGCATTGTCTCGGCTTTGGGGCCGATGAAAGTGATGCCATTGGCAACGCAGGCATCCACGAAATCAGGGTTTTCCGACAACAAACCATAGCCCGGGTGGATTGCATCCGCCCCGCATTCCACGGCCACGCGAATGATTTCGTCTATCGAAAGATACGCCGCAACCGGACCCATGCCTTCGCCAATCCGATACGCCTCGTCCGACTTGAAACGGTGGAGGCCCAGCTTGTCTTCCTCAGCATAAATCGCAACCGTTCGTTTGCCCATCTCGTTGGCTGCCCGCATAATACGGATGGCAATCTCGCCACGGTTAGCTATCAGGATTTTTTGGAAGTTTTTCATGCGGGAGCTTTCGAAGTCAGTGTGAATTTCGGATGGCCATCTGTAGGGGCGTTTTAACGGGGTGACCGCGATTCTTCAATGCAGCAGCGCGGGTTAGAACATTTTGTGAACATTCCGCTTTATTTCCCCGCCGCAGGCCGTTAGTTTCGCACGTATGAGTGATTGGGATTTCGATGAATCAGACGCCTTTGAGGCTGCAAGCGGCACTAGTCTGTCGGCGCAAGCTATGGCTGCGCGCCCTACCCCCTATCTGGACGAACTGAACCCACCTCAACGCGAGGCGGTGGAGACGCTGGACGGGCCCGTTCTGATGTTGGCTGGTGCCGGCACGGGCAAAACCAAGGCGTTGATTACACGCGTCATACATTTGCTGAACACGGGCCGCGCCCAGCCGAACGAGATTCTGGCGGTGACGTTTACGAATAAGGCCGCACGGGAAATCAAAGAGCGTGTCGGGCATTATATCGGCGATGCGGTCAGCGGGATGATGTGGATGGGCACGTTCCATTCAATCTGCGTGAAACTGCTGCGCCGTCATGCGGAACTGGTCGGGCTGAAAACGAATTTCACCATTCTGGATACTGACGACCATATCCGCCTGCTCAAACAGTTAATCCGCGCTGAAAATATCGACGAAAAACGCTGGCCTGCGCGGATGTTGGCCAGCTACATCGACAATTGGAAAAACCGGGCGTGGACGCCTGAAATGGTTCCGCCCTCGGAATCCGGCATGTATGACAAACGCGGGACGGAATTTTATGCGCTTTATCAGGAGCGCCTGAAAACCCTGAACGCGGTCGATTTCGGGGATTTGCTGCTGCATGTCGTGCAGATTTTCCAGAAGAACCCTGACGTACTGGCGAAATACCAGAAATGGTTCCAATACATTCTGGTGGACGAGTATCAAGATACAAACGTCGCCCAATACCTGTGGCTGCGCCTGCTGGCGGGCGGGCACAAAAACATCTGTTGCGTCGGCGACGACGACCAGTCGATTTACGGCTGGCGCGGGGCCGAAGTTGGCAACATTTTAAAGTTCGAAAAGGATTTTCCGGGCGCGAAGGTTGTCAGACTGGAGCAGAATTATCGCTCAACCCCGCATATTCTGGCGGCGGCTAGCGGGGTGATTGCGGGTAACGAGGATCGGCTGGGCAAAACCTTGTGGACCTCGAAAACCGAGGGCGAAAAGGTTCGCCTTATCGGCCATTGGGACGGCGATGAGGAAGCCCGCTGGATCAGCGAAGAAATCGAGGCGTATCAGCAGGGCACGCGCGGGCTGGACCCTGTGCCGCTGGACGGCATGGCGATCTTGGTACGAGCCTCGTTCTTGATGCGGGCGTTCGAGGACCGGTTCTTGAACAGGGGCATTCCGTATCGTGTGATCGGCGGGCCGCGCTTCTATGAGCGCCTCGAAATCCGCGATGCAATGGCCTATTTCCGTGTGGTTGTGTCGCCCGACGACGGGCTGGCGTTTGAGCGCATTGTGAACACACCGAAACGCGGGCTGGGCGACAAGGCGCAGCAGATGATTAACAAAGTAGCGCGACAAAACGGGATTTCGTTGTTGGAAGGCGCGCGGATTGTGGTCGAGGAAAAACTGCTGCCAGCGCGGGCGTGTAATTCGCTTGGTAAGCTGGTGGGCAATTTTGATCGTTGGGATGCACAGCTTAAAGGCGGTCTTGGGCACGTCGAGATGGCCGAGATTATTCTTGATGAGTCCGGCTATACGACCCATTGGAAAAACGACAAGTCCCCAGATGCGGCGGGGCGTTTGGAAAATCTTAAGGAACTTGTGAAAGCCTTGGAGGAATTCGAGAATTTTCAAGGCTTTCTCGAACATATCTCGCTGGTCATGGACAACGCATCCGATGATGCTGGCGAAAAGGTTTCGATCATGACCCTGCACGCTGCAAAGGGGTTGGAGTTCCCTTGCGTATTCCTGCCGGGCTGGGAAGACGGATTGTTCCCGAGCCAGCGCACAATGGACGAAAGCGGGCTGAAAGGCGTCGAGGAAGAACGCCGCCTCGCCTATGTTGGCATCACCCGTGCCGAGGAAATTTGCACCATCAGCTTTGCTGCCAATCGGCGGATATATAACCAGTGGCAAAACGCCCTGCCCTCGCGGTTCATTGACGAGCTGCCAACGGATCATGTGGATGTGCTGACTCCTCCCGGTCTTTATGGCGGTAACTATGGCTCGGCTGCTCCGAAAGAGATCGACGGGATGATGCGTGGTTCCGATCTGGAGAATCGGGTGCAAAAGGCGGATGTTTACAACTCGCCAGGGTGGAAACGAATGCAATCGCGCACACAGCGACCACATGCAAGCCCGTCGGCGGCAAGGAATGTCGTTGACGCCGAGGTGATTTCTTTTGGCCTTGGCGATCGGGTGTTTCACCAGAAATTCGGCTATGGCGCCGTGGTCGAGGTGGATGGGGATAAGCTGTCTGTGGCGTTCGAAAAAGCTGGCCAGAAAAAAGTTATCGCAAGTTACGTGACAGGCGCGGGTGAAGTTCCGTTTTAAGTCAGTAGTGCATCGTGGATGATTCCCGAAAATCAGGCACGAAAAAAGAGGTGTCCGATTTTCACTGCGCCTTTTCGTCTTTTACATCTCGGAGAGGCCATTCGGCCATGATTTCGGGCTAACCGGTTTAAAAATCGCCTCGTGTCGACCGAAGTCAGGTCTACCGCGCTAGATAATATTTCCACCCCTAAGCTGTCGCCAGCAAATACCGATTGATGGTCGGCGCAACGGATGGTCGGTTCGTGTCTGCATGTCGCGATTTCCGCAACGGGTATTCAAATGCTCTAACGCGATAAACCAACGGATTGTTAAGCTACTTCGCTCAGTACGAATCGTTATACGCGAGATTGGTTAAAGAAGGGTTAATCTAGGCATAAAAAAACGGCGTTTCCGGCAGGGAGGAGGAGCCAGAAACACCGTTATTTATCCAGGGCAAGGGAGGGTCGCCCGGGCATCTCGAATTCTTGATTAGTTGTAAACGGCTGCATATGCTGTGTCGTGCAGGCTGCAACGGCTAAGACCAAGGTCTGCCAGTTCGCGGTTCGACAAAGACTGTAGTTCGTTCATTGTTTTTGCATACAGGCGGTGCTGTGCATAAGCCACGCGACGGTTTGCGATGAATGTTGAGGCGCGCTCCAGAAGGGAGGCGGATAGTGTCGGTGTGGCGATTGCGTAAGCCATGATATCTTCTTTCTATGCGAGCGGCCGTCTGAGCCGTGTTGTTTCGATAAGGCAGATATAGGCCTCTCAGCGAATACAACAACGCACAGTTCGGCAGCCCCGTTATGCATGAAACGCATGGCTTACAAAACGCGCTGGTCAACCAGAGGTTTCAGGCATAGGGATAGAGACATGAATCTGGCCGCCTTGAAATCTCCGCAATATTGTCTGTACCTGATCGGCAATGTCTTTGGCATGAATGCCAACTGGATTATGCGCCTTGTGATCGGCTGGCTTGCGTGGGATCTGACCAAATCGGCCAGCTTTGTGGGGTTCGTCAGCTTCTTGAATTTCTCGCCAGCGCTGCTGGGTGGGCCAGTGTTTGGCGTAATTGTAGACAAGGCGGATTTGCGAAAAGCAATGCTGCTTGTGCAGTTCACCATTACCGCCTTGTCGCTGGTGATGCTGGGCGTGGTGGCGATGGACAAGACCTCGCCCACGTTTCTGGCGGTTTACGCGCTGATTATCGGAACTGCCTTTACGGCCTATCAACCGATCCGCCTTAGCCTTGGCCCACGCCTTGTGCGTCCCGAGCGGGTATCCTCGGTTGTCAGCCTCGGCGCGTTGAATTTCAATATCAGCCGCCTGACCGGCCCAGCGATCGCGGGGACGTTGATAGCGAATTACGGGGTAACGTTCACGATGGCGACGGTATGCGCGCTTTACGTACCCTTTCTGCTGTTCCTTGCCCGCCTGCACCCGCGCCCTCGTAATGTTCAGGCCGAGGCGTTGCCGTTTTGGCAATCCATGCGCCAAGGTTTTAAATTCGTGCTGTCGAGCCGACTAATATTGATTGCAATGATAACCACGGGGATATTCTCGCTGGCTATTCGTGCAGCGACCGAGGTTCTGCCGATCATCGCCGACGGTATTTTTGAGCGCGGGGCGGCTGGTCTGGGGATGTTGGCGGCGGCGGCCGGTGTCGGGGCGATTGTTGCATCCATTATGCAGGTGATGGCTGATCCCCCCGTTAGAGGATATATCCCGAGGCGCGCCTTGCTTGCGACCTTGCTAGGCTCTGTGCTGACGCTGGCGCTGGGTTTCAACGAAAGCTGGCCTGTTGCGGTTGCTCTGATCGGCGGGATCGGGTTCACCAGCACGCTTGTAGGCATAAACTTTCAGTCGGCGGTGCAGATGCAGCTTGATGACGATATGCGTGGTCGCGTCATGAGCCTGTGGATGACCGTTGCGGTCGGGGGCACAGCGCTGGGCGCATTGGCGGTTGGGGTGCTGATTGAATATATCGGATTTACGCCGGCGCTTGGCGGTATCGGCGTGGTCAGCATTATAATTTTTGCGGCGTTGGTGTCGAAAGTCTGGCGCTAAAGCCGCCCTTCCAAGAAGTCCCCGACGGGTCCGTCATGGGTGCTTGCAAAGAACGTCACAGCTCCCTGTTGGACCAGTAAGTCGCCCTCTGCGAATACTAACACGTCATCTGCCAACCTGCGCGCCTGCATCAAGTCATGGGTAGCAATCAGGACTTTGACGCCGGAGTTGGCGACCTCACGCAGGCTGGACTCTAGTTCTTTGGTCGAGGCTGGATCGAGGCTGGCCGAGGGTTCATCCAGCAGCACCACTTGCGGGCGGGTCACGAGGGCGCGGGCCAAGGACATGCGTTGTTTCTCGCCACCTGACAGGCTGGCGGCGGGGATTGCAGGATTTCTGGACAAGCGGGCAATCTTTAACGCTTCATTAACGCGAATGGCGCGTTCAGTGTGGGGGATACCTTGGGCTATTAATGGAAATTCAACGTTTGCAGCAACGGAGCGGCGCATAAGCGGGATCGTCTGAAACATTAAACTGCGGGTGCGGCGGGTAGATCTGGCGGGCTTGCCATTCCACAACACCTTGCCCTTGGATTCAGCAAACTGGCCGTGGATCAAGTGCAGCAATAGGCTTTTGCCGGCTCCATTGTGGCCAAGGATGGCAGTGATGCCTTGAGACTCCAATGTGAAATCCAGCGGGCCTAGCAGGCATTCTCCATCCCGACGGACCTCAACTTGTTGGACGGTCAGAGATTTGAAAACGTCGGTCATCGGGCGGCCTCTTGGTATCGGCGCCCGAATTGGCCGACGTAGTAAATGACCGTGTTCACTAATATGGCCAAAGCGATCAGGACGACGCCCAAGGCCAAGGCCAGCGCCAGATTTCCTTTGGAGGTTTCCAAAGCGATTGTCGTAGTCATAACCCGCGTCAACCCGTTGATGTTGCCACCGACGATCAGCACGGCCCCAACCTCGGCAATGGCGCGGCCAAAACCTGCCAGAACGGCAGTGACAACACCAAACCGCGCATCCCATAGTAGCGTGCGGAGTTTTAACAAAGGCTTAACGTCGAGCGAGATCATCAGGTCATTATAGTCACGGCGCAGTGGTAAAACGGCCTCGCGGGTCAAAGCCATGATGATCGGAATAATCAGAATGGTTTGCGCGATTATCATGGCCGGAGGGGTGAACAGCAGCCCGAACTGCCCCAACGGTCCGGCGCGACTTAACAATACGTAAACGCCTAGCCCAACCACGACGGGGGGCAAAGCCATCATCGAGTTACTGAGGACGACCAAAGCTTGTTTGCCATGGAAATCCCATATCGCCAGCGCCGCCCCGAGAGGGGAGCCGATTAGCAACCCCAAAAAAACCGCCGACAAGCTGACACGCATCGACAGGCCGACGATTCCGGTTAAGGCGGGATCGAATCCTGTCATCAATCCCCAAGCTGCGTTCAAAGTTTCCATTTTATCCTTTGTGCGAACCTTCAGTTTTCACGCGTATTAGGCGTAATTTAGTCTGAAAAGAAACCCGCAACATGTGGAAAGCGGTTATTAACCGGCTAATTTGTCCATCAAGTCACTTTTTCGGACTTATTGCTGTTGCATAACCGTGTTCAATATTGTGGTATGCTCGGCAGAATGGCGCAAGCCATCTATTCAACTAGGGAGAAAATTATGAAAAAACTACTTCTTGCGACAGCAGCTTCAACGCTGATCGCTACGTCGGCATTTGCTGGCAGCCATGAAATCAACGTCGGGATCATTCTTGGCTATACGGGTCCGATTGAAGACCTGGTGGCTGATATGGGTCCAACGGCTGAATTCGCATTCGATGAAATCAACGCATCCGGCCTGCTGCTTGGCGGCAAGATGATCAACGCGATCCTCGGCGATTCTACATGTATCGATTCAGCTGCGGCGACAGTCGTTGCTGAAAAACAGATCACTGCCGACAACGTTGCCGCCATCGTGGGCGCTGACTGTTCCGGTGTGACTGGCGCGATTGTATCTAACGTTGCGGTGCCTAACGGTGTTGTAATGATTTCGCCTTCCGCGACATCGCCTGGTCTGTCGACAATCGACGACAACGGCCTGTTCTTCCGTACAGCACCATCCGATGCCCGTCAGGGTGCGGTTATGGCTGATGTGCTGAACGACAAAGGCATCACCGAAGTTGCTGTGACATACACAAACAACGACTACGGCAAAGGTCTGGCCGATGCGTTTGAAGCTTCCTTCAAAGCACTAGGCGGCACGATCACTATTTCTGCAGCACACGAAGAAGGCAAAGCGGATTACTCGGCTGAAGTTGGTGCGCTGGCATCTGCCGGTGGTGAAATGCTGGTTGTTCTTGGTTATGCCGCCGGAGGTGGTAAGCACATCATCCAGGGCGCGCTTGATACAGGCGCATTCGACACATTCGTATTGGGCGACGGCATGAAATCGACAACCCTCATCGAAGCTATCGGTCCTGATTTGAACGGTACCATCGGTACACAGCCTGGTTCGGATGGCGACGGTACAGCAATTCTAATCGAATTGATGACTGGTAAAATTGGCAACCCTGGTGGCCCATTCACAGCTGAAAGCTATGACGCGGCAGCCCTGATCGCATTGGCCATTCAAGCTGGCGGTTCCGCTGACCGTGCATCCATTGCTGCTAACGTACTTGGTGTAGCTAACGCACCGGGTGAGATTATCCTTCCGGGTGAACTTGCTAAAGCTCTGCAAATCTTGGCAGACGGTGGCGAAGTGAACTACGAGGGTGCTTCCGGTGTTGAACTAATCGGCCCAGGTGAAGCTTCTGGTTCTTACCAAGAGTACGAAATCATCGACGGCGCGTTCGTAACACAGCGCTACCGTTAATAGGTTCTTACAATAATACAGGGCAGCCCGATGAATTTCGGGCTGCCTTTTCACATTTAGGGGGCAGTGGATATGATCAAGGTTGATAACCTGCATATGCATTTTGGCGGGATCAAGGCGGTCAACGGGACTAGCATTGAAATCGCAAAAGGCTCGATTACCGGATTGATTGGACCTAACGGCGCTGGAAAAACCACGCTGTTCAACGTAATTGCCGGACACTACAAACCGACTTCGGGCTCTGTGACACTTGATGGTGAGGATATCACCGGACTGTCGCCGCACGAGTTGTTTGGCAAAGGGTTGCTGCGGACCTTTCAAATCGCACATGAATTCTCGACCTTGACCGTTCGCGAAAACCTGATGATGGTGCCCGGCGCACAATCAGGAGAGACGCTGTGGAATGCTTGGTTCAAGTCTGACGAGGTGCGCGATCAGGAAATTGAGATCGCACGCAAAGCTGACGAAGTTATCGAATTTCTTGAGATTTCCCAAGTGGCGGACGAACTGGCGGGGAACCTTTCCGGCGGTCAGAAAAAGTTGCTGGAACTTGGGCGCACCATGATGGTGGACGCCAAGATTGTGTTTCTCGACGAAGTAGGTGCGGGCGTTAACCGCACGCTGCTTAATACCATTGGCGACGCGATTTTGCGGCTGAACCAAGAGCGTGGCTATACGTTTTGTATGATCGAACACGACATGAATTTCATCGGGCGCTTGTGTGATCCGGTCGTCTGCATGGCCGAGGGTCAGGTTCTGGCACAAGGCACCGCGGAAGAGGTGAAAAACAACGAGGCCGTGATCGAGGCGTATCTTGGTACCGGACTTAAGAATAAAACCGTGGGGGCGAAAACATGAGTTTTCTGAGCGGTGAAAACATGACGGGCGGGTACGGTGGCGCGGATATTCTGCACGACTGTACTATTGCCGTTGAAAAGGGCGAGATCGCTGTGATTGTTGGCCCTAACGGGGCTGGCAAATCGACCGCGATGAAAGCAGTTTTCGGGATGCTTAGCATTCATACCGGTCGTGTGATGCTGGACGGGCAGGACATTTCAGGCCTGTCCCCGCAGGACCGCGTGAAGGCGGGTATGGGGTTCGTGCCACAGAATAACAACGTGTTCACAAGCTTGACGGTGCAGGAAAACCTCGAAATGGGGGCCTATATACGCACCGACGACTTTTCCGATACCATGGAGCAGGTGTTTGACTTGTTTCCTATCCTGCAAGAAAAACGCCACCAGCAGGCAGGCGAACTTTCGGGCGGTCAACGCCAGCAAGTCGCCGTTGGCCGCGCGCTCATGACTCAGCCGCGTGTGTTGATGTTGGACGAGCCCACCGCAGGGGTTTCACCCATCGTGATGGACGAGCTGTTCGACCGGATAATCGAGGTCGCCCGCACTGGCATCGCCATCCTGATGGTTGAACAAAACGCCCGACAAGCCCTGAACATTGCCGACAAGGGCTACGTTCTGGTGCAGGGTCGCAACCGTTTCACTGACACCGGCGAGGCGCTTTTGGCGAACCCCGAAGTCCGCAAATCTTTTTTGGGGGGTTAAGGCATGACCGATATTCTTAACGCACTGATCCTTTTCGCCAATTACGTATTGGTCCCTGCCACGGCTTACGGCGCACAGCTTGCGCTCGGGGCGTTGGGGGTGACACTGGTTTTCGGCATCCTGCGGTTCTCGAATTTCGCGCATGGTGACACGATGGCCTTCGGGACGATGGTTGTTATTCTTGTGACGTGGTGGTTCCAGTCGATGGGGGTTTCTATCCACCCGCTGCCGACCGCCCTGCTGGCCTTACCGTTCGGCATTCTGGCCACGGTGGGTATGCTTCTGGCGACGGACCGATTGGTCTACAGGTTCTATCGAAAACAAAAGTCAGCACCGATTGTGTTTGTTATGGCATCGGTCGGGGTGATGTTTGTAATGAACGGGATCGTGCGGTTCGTCATCGGGCCGTACGATCAGAATTTCAACGACGGCGCGCGGTTTATCATTAAAGCCCGTGATTTCAAGGAAGCAACAGGCATGGCCGAGGGGCTGACGATCAAGGTCTCGCAAGCCTTGACGCTGGGCATCGCAATCGTCGTGGTGATAGCGCTGTTCTGGTTCTTGCAGCGGACACGGACAGGCAAATCGATGCGGGCGTTCTCGGATAACGAGGATCTAGCGTTGCTGTCAGGGATTTCCCCCGAACGCGTTGTGATGATCACGTGGATCATCGCCGCCGCGCTGGCTACCATCGCGGGCACGCTTTACGGGTTGGACAAAAGTTTCAAACCGTTCACCTATTTCCAACTGCTGTTGCCAATCTTCGCCTCGGCGATTGTCGGAGGCATCGGCAATCCGTTGGGCGCGATTGCGGGCGGGTTCGTGGTGGCGTTTTCAGAGGTTACAATCACCTACGCCTACAAGAAGTTCCTGCGTTACTTGCTGCCCGAAAATCTGGAGCCGGACAGCTTGGTACAGCTTCTGTCCACCGATTATAAGTTCGCGGTGTCCTTCGTGATCCTCGTGCTGGTGTTGCTGATAAGGCCGACGGGTATATTCAAGGGGAAAGTGTTATGACCATCAATCGCAACGTCCTCTTGTTCGCAGGCATGTTCGGCCTTCTGGCTATCGTCGGTTTCGGTCAAAGCTGGTCTGTGGCGTTAACAATCTTTAACCTTTGCTTGATCTCGGCGGTTATGGCGCTGGGCGTCAACATCCAGTGGGGCTACGCGGGCTTGTTCAACGTCGGCATCATGGGCTTTGCGGCCCTTGGCGGTGTGGCGGCTGTTCTTGTGTCCAAACCACCTGTGACCGAGGCATGGTCCGCGGGCGCGGCGGGCATCGGTCTTGCGATTATATCTCTGGGCGTGACCATCGCGGCAACGCTGTATGCGCGGCGCAAATTGACAGGGCGCGCACGTAGCCTCGCCAGCTTTGCCATCATTGTTGCAGGGTTTTTCATTACACGCGGCATTTTCGACCCTTCGGTCAGCGCGATTGAAGCGATTGAGCCGGCCAAAACCGGCTACCTCGGCGGGCTTGGCTTGCCGATCATATTCTCGTGGCTTGTGGGCGGGGTATTCGCCGCCGGCGCTGCATGGTTAGTTGGAAAGATCGCACTTGGGCTACGGTCGGATTATCTGGCTATTGCGACGCTTGGGATTTCCGAAATCATTATCGCGGTGCTGAAGAACGAGGATTGGTTAACGCGGGGCGTCAAGAACGTCGCGGGGTTGGACCGACCTGTTCCGCGCGAGATAGAATTGCAGAATTCAGACTGGTTTATCTCGTTAGCTGATACGTTGGGTGCGAACGTTATTTCGTTCAGCTCGATCTTTGTAAAACTGTCCTACTCAGTGCTGTTCGCGATCGTTCTGCTGGTCATACTGTGGTTTTCAGAAAAAGCACTTAAATCGCCTTGGGGCCGCATGATGCACGCCATCCGCGACAACCGCGACGCCGCCGAGGCCATGGGCAAAGACGTTACGCGCCGCCATTTGCAGGTGTTTATTCTGGGTTCGGCTGTGGTGGGGGTCGCGGGGGCGATGCTGACCACGCTGGATGGCCAATTTATACCGGGTACTTACAACCCGCTGCGCTATACATTCCTGATCTGGGTGATGGTGATTGTTGGTGGTTCCGGCAATAACTGGGGCTCGATTTTGGGTGGTTTCCTGATCTGGTTCGTCTGGATCGAGGCGGAACCGGTGGGTGCATGGATGATGAATGTGATAACCTCGGGCATGGCCGAAGACAGCGGAATTCGCGGTCATCTGATCAAATCGGCACCGCATATGCGAATGGTGGTGATGGGGATGATTTTGTTACTAGTGCTGCGATTCAGCCCGAGAGGGTTGATACCGGAAAAAAGCGGCCGTTAGACCTGAAAGGTAGCCGAGTGATTACCGATTGGGACGACGCTTATGCGAACGGGGCTTACATTCCGGGCGCTGACGACATTGCCGCCAAGTGGGAGGTGGATGCTGCTGCGTATCTGGCTGAAATGACCGCCAGAGATCGCGTGATGCTGGCCCTGCCCTATGGTCCGCACCCACGCGAAGCGATGGAGATTTTCCTGCCGGCAGGCACCACCAAAGGTTTGGTTGTATTCGTTCATGGTGGTTACTGGATTACGCGGGACCGCAGCCTGTGGCTGCATCTGGCGGCAGGTGCTGTAGATCGTGGGTGGGCAGTGGCCATGCCCAGCTATCCGCTGTGTCCTGAAGTTGGCATTGCCGACATAACCCGTAGTGTTGCCAAGGCTATTGATTTTGCCGCAGAAAAAATCGACGGGCCGATACATGTTGCCGGCCACTCGGCTGGTGGGCATCTGGTAGCGCGGATGGGATGCGTGGATATATCGCTTGCATGCATCGATCGTGTTGACCGGATTATCGCAATCAGTGGCGTCAACGACCTGCGCCCGTTGCTGCGCACCGAGATGAACGCCGAATTCAAGATGACGCTTGCAGATGCCGAAGCAGAAAGCCCTGCCCTGCTGGCTCCGCGTGACGGCTTGAATATCACTTGCTGGGCCGGCTTGGAAGAGCGTCCAGAGTTCGTTCGCCAGAACGCGTTACTGGCAAATATCTGGCAAGGGTATCCGGTGAATATGACGCTGGTCGAGGACGTTGGGCACAACCACTTCACCGTAATCGACGCGCTGGCGGAAGCGGATAGCGCGATCACCGAAGCGTTGGTGGGGTAATTACACCCCCACGGCCGTTCTCGATCCACTGGTGACACTCCGGTGACAATTCGCGTTCAACCGTAGCGTCATACATGGCCAAATCGCCCTCGGTCAACACATCGCGCCAGCGGCCATTAGTGCCTTTGTTAATGAACGTGTTCGCCCCGCCCTTGAATGCGAATGAGGCGTTTTCCTGCAAACCCTCGGCATCTTTTTTCATACCTTTGAAAGTTGTCTTCTCGGTAATCGCTGCTCGCATTTCTGAAGTGCAATCGATTTCGAGATATTTTGAAATACGCGCAATCTCGGCATTCAGATCGGCAAGAAGATCATTGAAATGGATAAACAGGATGTTGGGTAAATGTCGATAATCCCACCACGTCTGGATATGACGGAAGTTTGACCAGTGTGGGTAGCCCTCGGTTTCCCATTCGAACCAGCCCCGATTGATCCACATATCCCATAAGGTACGGATATTATCAGGGCAAGGTTCAAGTGGCGGACCAACACGGCCTTCGGTGTTGTTAACCGCGTCAAGTATTTCGGGCGTATACGAGGAATAGTGGTTCCAAAGAGACATAAATACATCGCGCGGATCCCGCCCGACCACGACGTATTTCGCGTTTGGCCGAAATTCCAACCCGTCCAGCGGTAGATGCGATTTCATAACGCGACGGTGCTCTTGTGCCTCAAGTTCAGCAACCATCTCGGCAATTGGTTGAACACGCATGTCGACCCAGCGCGAGAAAGTACCAATATTCCGAACTTTCAAATCCTGAAAAATCAGATGCAGAACAATATTCTGCATCCACGTAGTTCCGCATTTATAGGGTGTTGCGATGATAATATCATCGTCGCGCCCCGGAATTTGCTGCCAGCGCGTACTGTTCAGAAAAGCATTTTGATATACGTGTTCAATTGTAGGTAATGAATTAGGCATAATTACTCCCGCGTTTTTTTGACGCGACGCTAACCCAATTCCCGTTTTCTGTAAACTTTTCGCAAAACGACATAACTCCTCGCAACCACGTCCGGTGGCATTCTCGTGAATGTGTTTGTACCGTTACGCGATGAATTGGTCGTCCAATAAACCTTTGCAACGCGATACAGACGCCGCCGCCGGCATCGAAATCACCGAAAGTTTCGAACCTTTCACCCAACGTAACGACATTTTCTCGCGGGCGTTTTGGGATGACAAAGTACGCACCAAATTTACCGACAATTTCTTTGCTTCTTACCGGATGGAGGCAGCGCCAAGGCGTGGCGACGGGTTCGGCCAACGCGATTTTGCGTTGCGAAATGCGTCTTGGTTGATCTCGGATGTGATATCCAACCGGCGAGTAGATTTTGGTCAACGTGAGGGGTTTCAGGCGGCGATTGTTAACGACACTCCCGTGGCGGTGGATGCGATGATCGTCGACGATCCCGCAAGAATGACGGCCGAAATTAAGCGAATTGCCGAATTTTTTGGTGCGGACCTATGCGCGGTGACCGAAATTGACGAACGCTGGCATTACAAAACCCGGGTCGACTCACGCGATATGTCCGAGGCCGATAACGACCTGCCAGATGGCCTGACCAACGTCATCGTGGGCCATGAAATGAGCGCGGATCTGGTCGCGACGTATCCTTCCGCGCTTGCAGGCGCGACTACTGGTCGGGAATACAGTCATGAGGCCGCGATCGTGATGCAACTGGCAGCATATATCCGAAACTTGGGATACGAGGCGGTTGCTTCGATGAATGACACGGCACTTGTCATTCCTTATGCGTTAAAGGCGGGGTTAGGCGAATACGCGCGAAAACAAATGGTGATAACACCGGGTTTCGGACCGCGATTGCGGTTTTCCAAGATATTCACCAACCTGCCGCTTAGCCATGATTTGCCAAAAAAGTTGGGCGTGGCCAAGTTTTGCGACATTTGCACAAAATGCGACGATGCCTGTCCGGTCAAGGCGTTGCCCTATGGTCCACCGAAGGTCAGTGGGGAAAACCCGTCAGCTATTCGAGGGGTCAAAAAATGGACCTCGAATGCCGAGAAGTGCTTCGGGTTTTGGACCAAACTTTCATCGGATTGCGCAATCTGTATGCGCGTTTGCCCGTTCAATCGTGATTTTGACAAATGAAGCAACCGAATGTGGTTGCGCCTTGCCTTGTCCCCGCTTCGGAAACGCGAGTTGAGATTGGCAAACGACTGGGGGCAACGGAAAAAGCCGGCGAATTGGTGGAACGGCGAACTTTAACGCGTATTTTCGTCAATGATTTCGGCGTCGATGATAATCGGAGAGACCTCTGGCGCGGCTGTCGCTTCAGTTACAGTTACAGTTACAGTTTCTGTCGCCACCAAAGGTGTGGCCCCTACGATAAACGGCAACACGGCATCCATTGGTTCGGCTTCGGTTTCAGCGGCCTGCTTCCATTCAAGCGTATCAAATGCCTTGCAGTTATGACACGTCGGCGACCATTCCGTGTGCGCGTGCCTGCAGGCCGAGCATACCCACTGATCCCCGCGACCCGCGCTTAAGGCCTTGGCAAGGATCGCACGCACGATGTGTTCATCAGAACCAGATCCGCGCTCAATCGCGGCCATCAAGGCCAGCGTCCGCGTCGTTGGCATTTCCTCTGCCAGATCACCGATTGCACGGCGGGCGCCGGGGAAGTCTTCTTCATTCAAAGCCAGTTCCGCCAGCAACATCTTGGTTTCACGGTGGACGGGATGCAAACTGGCCAGTTGCTCAAAGCGCTTGCGACGTGCATCGGGTTTTTCGTCTGGTTCCAATGCGGCAAAAGCCGTGGTGAGATCGGGATGCGGCATGGATTGCCACGCGGCCTTGAGGATTTTCGCAGCTGCGCGTTTCTTATCGTCTTCAATAAGGATACGCGCCGCCAGAACCGCCGCCGGAACCAAAGTTGGAGCCAGTTTGTTGGCCTGCAACGCAGCCTCGCTGGCCATTTCCTTGTTGCCCGCGTCATAAGCAACCATTGCATCAGCCAGAGACAAAACCGCATCACGGCGCTTGGCCACATCGCGCGGCAAGGCTTTGGCACGCAGTTTTGCAGAAAGGGTAGTGCGAGCGCCGGACCAGTCGGCGGTTTCGGACTGCAACAAGAACAAAGTATCCAGATTGCCATGATGCGCGGGGCGAAGGGCAAATGCTTTTTCAGCCAGTTTCAGGGCTGTTTCCGTATCCCCTTCAGCCAGTTTTTGTTTCATAATACCCTGAATTCCCACAAATCGGGTACGATCCTCATGCAGCATTTCTTTGTAATATTCCAAAGCCTTAGGGGCGTTCCCCGATTGCTCAGCAGCTTGCGCGCTGAGCAGGCGTGTCAGTTCAGGGCGGTTCAACAAGCGTTCTGCCTTGGCCGCCTGCGCCATCGCTTTTACGCTCTCCCCCGACGCAAGCGCGACCATGCTTTCGGCCAACGCATCAAACCCGCGCCGTTCCCGTTTGCGACCCCAATAGCGGGTCAAGGCGGTCTCGTCGCCTGACACAAACCGAAGTACAGCGACCATCAGGCCCGAAAGCTTAAGTAAAATCCAGAACACCGTCAGCAGCAAAAGCAAGGCCAGGATAAATCCAATCGGGGCGAGGCTGATCTCAAGGTCGCCAAAGGCAATCCGCACTCCTCCGGGGGTTTCCAGCACGAAAGACAGGCCGAAAGACAATCCGATTGCCAGACCAATAAAGAAAATAATTTTTACCAAAGACCAAAGCATTCTGGTTTTCCTATTGCGTGTTCAGCGAATTATACAACGCCTGATAAGCCTGAATTGCGGCAAGGCGGGTCGTAGCGTCGTCAAGCCATGCCGCCATTGCTTCGGGTTCAACGGCGGATTGCGGCAACGTGTTAATTTCAGCCAACGCAGCCGCGAGATTGTCCTGTTTCAACGCCTCTTCAGCGCGTGAAAGCACCGCGTCCGGCCCGACACCCGTTTGTGGCGTCAGCGAACGGACAGCGAGTTGCGCCTTTGTGACGGCGCCGATCGATGCAAAGAAGCCGTCTCCGGCCGAGGCTATGATAGACGCACGAATTGCTTTATGGGCCGCATCAGGAAAATCCGTCCGTAATTCGGCCATCGTGGCGATGCCGTCTGAGGTCGTTGTTAATGCCGTCGGCATAACTTCCACACCCGCGCTTTCCAGCTCGACCAACGCGCTGGTAAATGGGATGCCCGTGGACAGGGCCTTGCGCAGCGCATCCAGAATATTGCTGATATTAGATGCAACAATCGCCACCGCAGCGCCAGCTTTCACCTCGACCACCTGTTCAGCGACGGCGGAAACTTCGTCAATCCGCTGACCCAACGCTGCAAGTTCGGTTTTCAAGCGAGCATTCGCTGCCGACAACGTCGAAAGACCGGCAGCCGTTTCAGCCGCAACTTCGCCTTCGCCTTGCGTGGTGGCGGACAGCTGCACGAGCATAGTGAAAATTTCGTCACGCAACACATCAACCGCTTGCTCGGCTTTGCGTGCAGCGATCAGCTCGATGCGACCTTGTGAAACGGGCTTCGGCATATCATCCAGAGCAGACTGAAGCGTCGCGATTTGCAAGGACAAATCCTCAACCGCCTGACTGACCGTGCGCGACGCGATAACTTCAATGCGCCCTTGCAATACGGGTTTGGGTAAACCGGCGATGGCAGCTTGAAGTGCAGCTATTTCTGCCTTCGTTTCAGCTCCGCCCGGCGCCAACCACGCTGCAACAGGGGCCATCCCAGATGGCAGCAACGGAGCTATTTTTGGTCCTATAAACAGCACAATAACCCCACCGACCAGTAGCAACCCCGTGATTTTCATGATGCGGGAGGCAAGGGCGAAATCCGTTCCATCACGAACCTTCGAGGCCACAATTTCTGGGGCCCCTGTTACCATTTCAGGATCTGTAAGGTCTTTTCCAGCCATCGGTCTGCCCTTTTTACCCTCGCTTCGCACGATCACATTTAACGTGGTGATCATCTTACAGAAAGTCTAGATGCCCCGCCCGTCACCCACAACCCGCCGCGCGGCAGGATCAGCAAAAATCAGCGCAAATACCGTTCGATCAATGCCAGCATTGCCGCTCCGTCCGGTTTTTCAGCGATTTCAACGCGATTGAAGCCAATATTGCGAACTTCGGCAGCGGTGTTTTCGCTTATGCAAAGGGCGGTGATGTTATGTGCGGTCGGCTTGGTGTTGGCCAAAACCGCGCCGAATATCCGTGCGCTGCGCGGCGAATACATCAGGATGGCGTTAACTTGACCAGCAGCCAACGCCTGCGTTGCTGGCTCGCTCAGGTCGCAGGTGTTTTGACTATAAAGCACGGCTTCGCGGACGTTGAAACCTTGCATGGATAGCGCGGTGCTAAGGTCGCCCGCGATATGCTCTCCCCGAATATGAAGCAGAGTTCCATCGTCGGGAATTAGGTCTTTGTTAACCTTTGTAATCAGATCTGCCGCCGCCCCGTCTGCCGAAATCACATCCAAACCCGCGCTCCGTGCCGCTTGCGCCGTTCGCGCCCCGACACAATAGCATTTCAGGTCAGTGACGATTCCGAGTTTCGCAAACGCTTCTACGCCGTTAACCGAGGTGAACAGCACGGCCTGACAACCCTCGAAATCGGGGCGGTTTCCTGTTGGCGTAATCACCATTAACGGCGAAATAATGCACCGCGTACGGTTTGGAATATTCGTTTCAATCTGGTTAACAAGCGCACGTGATTGCGCTTCGGGGCGGGTTAGCAACAGGGTTTTGACATTAGTCAAAGAACCCCTCCCCGCCTCTGGCTTTCAGCTCTTCACCCGCCGCAGCGCCAATTGCTTCGGCGTCGGACGCATCCCCGTGCCAAACGCCGTTAAATACGCGCGAGCCATCGGGTCGCAGAACTTCGCCGCGAAACTCCAGCTTGTCGCCATCCAGCAACGCCAGACCACCAATCGGAGTGCGGCATGATCCATCAAGCACGCGCAAAAACGCGCGTTCGGCGGATACTCGCAATTTGCTTTCGGCATGGTTAATCGGTGCAAGCATCGCGCTTATGGCTTCGTCATCAATGCGTTGCTCAATGGCAATTGCCCCTTGTGCAACGGCTGGCAACATCTGTTCCACAGCAATGGGGTTGGCGATTTCCCAACGGCCCAGACGTTGCAATCCGGCACAGGCAAGGAACGTCGCGTCCGCCACACCTTCGTCGAGCTTTCGCAGACGGGTTTGCACGTTGCCGCGAAACTCCACCAGTTTCAGATCGGGTCGCATCGCGGCCAGTTGTGCACGGCGACGCAGGCTGGACGACCCGACGGTTGCGCCAAATGGCAGCTCGTCAATGGAGTTGTATTTCACACTGATAAAGGCATCGCGCACATCTTCGCGGGGCAAAACCGTTGAAAGCACTAGACCGTCTGGCAGCACATTGGCAACGTCTTTCATCGAGTGGACAGCTATGTCTATCTCACCGGACAACAGTTCAGCTTGAATTTCCTTAGTGAACAGGCCTTTTCCACCGATTTCGGACAGCGATCGGTCCTGAATGGCGTCGCCGGTTGTCTGAATTACTCTAATTTCAAACGCATCCTCGGGCATGTCATGTGCCGCCATCAGCAATGCCCGCGTCTCGCGTGCTTGCACTAAGGCCAGCGGCGAACCACGTGTGCCGATTTTCAAGGTGTTCGATGCGGTGTATTGCTTGCTCATAAACATGGTGTTACCTCGTGCTGCAAAGGGGTGCAATCACTTGATCGACCACACAGTTACAATTTTGGGTATAGAGAGCAGCTGCGACGATACAGCCGCCGCCGTCGTGCGCGGTGTGGTGGGTGTCGGGGGTGGCGAGATTTTGTCTAATGTCGTAGCCGGGCAGGAATCCTTGCACGCTCCGTTCGGTGGCGTTGTTCCCGAAATCGCCGCCCGCGCACATGCGGAACGGCTGGATGTTTGCGTGATGCAGGCGTTGGACGAGGCTGGCGTTTCGTTGGCAGATATCAACGCTATTTCCGTGACCTCGGGCCCTGGCTTGATCGGCGGAGTCTTGTCGGGTGTAATGTGCGCCAAGGGTTTGGCCGCGCCCACCTCAAAACCGTTAATCGGCATTAACCATTTGGCGGGCCACGCGCTTACGCCGCGTTTAACCGACGGGTTGGAATTCCCCTACCTGATGCTGCTGGTATCTGGTGGCCATTGCCAGTTCATCGCAGTCGAGGGGCCGGACACTTTCCGCCGCATGGGTGGCACGATTGACGATGCCCCGGGCGAGGCTTTTGACAAGACCGCCAAACTGCTGGGCCTTGGATACCCCGGCGGACCAGCGGTGGAACGCGAGGCCCGCAACGGTGATCCAACGCGATTCAAATTTCCGCGCCCGCTGCTGGACCGCAAAGATTGCGACATGTCCTTTTCCGGCCTCAAAACCGCGCTGCGCCGCGAGCGTGATAGGCTGGTGGCCGAGCATGGCGGGTTGCGGCAACAGGATCGCGCAGATTTGTGCGCTGGGTTTCAACAAGCGATTGCCGACGTATTAACCAAGAAAAGTCACCGCGCGTGCACATTTTTTAAGGAAACTTATGCAACGAACGGCGCCGTGATCGCCGTTGCAGGCGGGGTTGCGGCGAACGCATTGATCCGTGGGCAACTTACCGATACGGCGCAGGATCAGGGTTTCAAGTTCCTTGCGCCACCGCTTTCGCTTTGTACGGATAACGCCGCGATGATCGCTTGGGCGGGGCTTGAGAAAATGTCATTGCCGAATTTTGACCCGCACGCTGAAATAATCGCCCGCCCGCGCTGGCCACTGGATAAAACTGCTGCGCCGATGCTAGGCTCGGGCAAAAAAGGGGCTAAAGCATGAGTATTGCCGTAATTGGTGCAGGCGCATTCGGAACCGCGCTGGCATGCGCATTGGCTGAGGGCGGGCACGAGGTGCTGCTGTGGTCTCGCTCCGCGCAGCAGGCAAAAACTTCGGCTAAAACACGCTCCAGTCCGCGCTTGCCAGATATCAAGTTACCCAAGGGAGTGAGCCCGATCAGCAATCTGGCGACTACCGCCCATGCCAAGTTAGTGCTGCTGGTTGTGCCTGCCCAGAAAACCGCGAAGTTCCTTGCCAAACATGCGGCCCAACTTCCCGAAGCCCCGCTGGTTCTGTGTGCAAAAGGCATTGATCTGCAAACATTCCAACTGCAAACGGAGATCGCCGCCACACTTGCGCCGGATCACCCGGTTGCGGTGTTGACCGGTCCCGGATTTGCAGCTGAAATCGCTCGTGGGCTGCCGACCGCCCTCACGCTGGCGTGCCGTGACGAACAGTTGGGGAAATCGTTGCAACGCCACCTGTCCACTGACCGCCTGCGGCTGTATTTGTCGACCGACACCACGGGCGCACAGCTTGGCGGAGCACTTAAAAACGTTATCGCCATCGCGGCAGGTATCGTTATCGGCGCGGGCCTTGGCGAAAGTGCGCGCGCGGCATTGATGACACGCGGATTTGCCGAAATGCGACGTCTTGGCGTGGCAATGGGCGGAGTGGACGAAACGTTCAACGGCCTGTCCGGTCTTGGCGATCTGGCACTTACCTGCGCGTCGCCGATGTCGCGGAACTTTGCACAAGGGTTGGCGCTAGGGTCCGACTCGGTGCAGGCCAGCGGCAAAACCGTCGAAGGCGTCGCGACCGCCGAAGCCACCTGCGCCTTGGCCCTGAAACACAATGTCGAGATGCCCGTGGCACAGGTCGTCGCTGCTATCCTTTCGCGCAAAATTACCGTAGACGAGGGAGTAGACGCGCTGTTATCGCGCCCGTTGAAACAGGAGTAACGCTATGAATTACTGGCTTTTCAAATCCGAGCCGAACGCATGGGGCTGGAAAGACCAGCTTGCCAAAGGCGACGCTGGCGAGGAGTGGGACGGGATACGTAATTATCAGGCCCGCAACAATATGCGGCTGATGAAGATCGGTGATTTGGGATTCTTCTACCACTCAATCGACGAGAAACGCGTGGTTGGGGTTATCGAGGTCTGCGCCGAAATTCACCCAGACAGCACGACCGAAGACCACCGCTGGGAATGCGTGGACATCAAGGCGGTAGGGTCATTTTCGACGCCCGTAACCTTGCAAAACTGCAAAGATGATCCGCGCCTGTCCGATATGGTTTTGGTCAACAACACCCGTCTTTCAGTACAACCTTTGACACCCGAAGAATGGGTAATTATCTGTGAAATGGGTGGGTATAAAGCTCCCTAGATGCTGGAACTCTTTCGCCATCGGTTATTTCGCAAATTATACGCCGCGCAGGTGGTTTCGCTGCTTGGGACGGGTTTAGCGACTGTTGCGTTGGGCCTGTTGGCCTTTGATCTGGCCGGACCGAAAGCAGGCGCTGTGCTGGGAACCGCGCTTGCGATCAAGATGGTCGCATATGTTGGTGTTGCCCCCGTCGCGCAGGCCCTGCTTGGTCGTTTTCCCGCTAAATCGGTTCTGATAACGCTTGACCTGATCCGTGCGGCCATCGCCCTAATGTTGCCCTTCGTTACCGAAATCTGGCAGGTGTATACGCTGATATTTCTTTTGCAATCCGCCTCGGCGGGGTTCACCCCGACGTTTCAAGCGCTGATCCCCGATATCTTGCCCGCTGAACGCCAATATACCCGTGCCCTGTCGCTTTCGCGCATGACATATGATCTGGAACACCTCGCAAGCCCGATGCTGGCAGCCGCGCTTTTGACAATGATATCGTTCCACTGGCTGTTCGCCGGTACTGCTCTTGGCTTTATCCTATCCGCCGCTTTCGTTCTGGGCACACCGTTGAAGCCCCGCGAAAAACCGCCAGTCACGCAATCATTCCTGTCGCGCGTATCCGGCGGTACACGCATATATCTGGCCACACCTCGCCTGCGCGGCCTGCTGGCATTGAACTTTGCGGCAGCGGCAGGCAGCGCGATGATCTTGGTAAACACCATCGTCATCACGCGCAGCCTTTATGGGTATCAGGCCGAATCCGTTGGCATCGCGCTGGGCGCTTTTGGGGCTGGCTCGATGGTTGCCGCACTTGGTCTGCCCAAACTTCTGGACAAAACCGGCGACCGCATTCCGATGCTCAGCGGCTCAATCTTGCTGACAGCAACGATGTTCGCAGGCGCAATGTTATTTACCGGCTTACCCGATTTTAACCTGTTTCTAGCCCTCTGGGCGGTCGCGGGATTAGGTTACTCGGCTATTTTGACGCCCGCAGGTCGCTTGCTTCGTCGGTCATCGAATGCCGCCGAGCGTCCGGCGTTATTCGCCGCCCAATTCGCACTTTCGCATGCTTGTTGGCTGGTAACGTACCCTCTGGCTGGCTGGATCGGCGGGGCTTTCAGCATTTCTGTGGCCTTCGCGATACTTGGAATACTTGCAGCCGTCGCCATCGCCGTCAGCTTTCGTTTCTGGCCACATCAGGTTGACCCGAAGCTTGAACATACACACGCAGATTTACCACCAGACCATCCGCACTTACAAAATTCCGAACCGCATAGGGACGGATTTCACCACACTCACACATTCATGATCGACGACCTTCATCACCACTGGCCAACACGCGGGTAACTGAGTCTATTTTCCTCAAATCGGTGGGGAATATGACAGTCTTGATTAGCAGCGGTGGTATCGGCGGGATGATTTGGGCAGGCCTCGGCCCTGTTCCGGGTGACTTCGAACTGGTCGAGCTAACTTGCGCCGTCGCCGTATTCAGCTTCCTGCCATGGAGCCAGATAAACCGTGGTCAGGTCACCGTTGATGTTTTGGCGGACGCCTTCCCGCCGCGCCTCCGCACGTTTCTGGGCATGGCGGGCGACACCGCTATGGCCGCAGCCGCCATCGTCATCGCTTGGCGCTTATGGCTGGGGTTTGGGGAGCGCTTACCCATGGGCTCGGATTTACTACGCGGATTGCTGATGCTTGGGGACAGGCCGTATTACACCGAAACCACCTTCATTCTGCGCATGCCCGTCTGATATGGATATGCCCTGTCGATGGTAGGCGCGTCGTTCTTTGCGATCGGATGTGTCTACACGGTGTGGCGGGCCGTTAACTGGACCATTCGCGGCCATGAGGAACCCATATCATGAGCGGCCTGGAGCTTTCGATAAGCGCGTTCGCCGTCATGCTAGGGGCCATGTTTCTGCGAATCCCCATCGGGGTTTCCATGGCCATCACGGGGTTTACGGGTACTTGGATCGTGCTTGGCTCGCCCAATGCGGTGTTGGCACAACTGAAATCACTAACCTACGATACGTTCTCCAGCTACTCGCTATCGATGGGGCAATTCGCCACCAAATCCGACATGTCACGCGACTTGTTCCGCGCAGCCGCAGACTGGTTCGGGCACTATAAAGGCGGGATGACCAATGCCGCAGTCGGTTCTTGTGCAGGGTTCGGAGCGGTATGCGGATCGTCGCTGGCGACCGCCTCGACCATCGGGCAAGTTGCCTTGCCGGAGTTACGTCGATATGGGTTTTCAGATGCGCTATCAACAGGCGTTTTGGCGGCGGGTGGCACCGTGGGGATTCTTATCCCGCCATCCATTATCCTAGTGATCTACGCCATCATCGCAGAGTAGAACATCGTCAAAATGTTCATGGCGGCAATGATCCCCGGCGCGTTGGCAGCCCTAGGATATATGGCGACCGTAATGATCTAAGCCTGGTTCAAACCGGATAGCGCGTCACACGCGCCACGGGTTCCGATGAATCAACACTTCAGGAATCTGATCAAGATCTGGCCAGTAGCAGCCATTTTTCTTACAGTCATCGGTGGCATTTATACGGGCATCTTTACCCCTACCGAAGGCGAGGCAGTTGGCGCGATCTGGACAGGCCTTTACGGGGCCATCACTGGTGGATTGAACCGCCGAAGCTTTCTGGAATCTATCCTCGCCACGGCTTCGTCGACAGGCATGATCTTTTCCATCGTATTTGGCGCGCAGTTGTTCAACTCGTTCCTCGCGTTCACTCAGACCCCGCAAGGGTTGGCAATGTGGGATGGGGCGCAAGGGTTTGAGCCCATGATGGTTATGATTGCAATGTTGATCCTTTACTTGATCTTCGGCTGCGTTATGGATTCCCTTTCCATGATCCTGCTGACCATCCCGATTTTCTTTCCTATCATCATGTCACTGGACTTCGGCATGCCCCCCGAGGAAGTCGCGATATGGTTCGGTATCATCGCACTGATCGTCGTCTAGGTTGGCTTGATTACCCCGCCTGTCGGCATGAACTTGTTTATCATTCACTCGATCGCACCGGAAATTCCGATCACCCAAACGTATCGGGCCGTCGCTCCGTTCGTCCTTTCAGATATTATCCGAGTCGGCATATTACTTGGCTTCCCGTCCATCACGCTTGGACTGGTGCGTTTTATGTTTTAGGTCAGAAGAGCCTCCCCCACAGAGTCTCTCCGACCACCCCGTCATGAAGGCGTCCCTTCACTCTCGCATACGGAAATCGCTGGCGGTAAATTCTATCATATTTGAAATCGCAGTAAGCTTCGCCCGATCCGGCTTCTGCTAGGATGTTCCGCTGCCTCATGGTTAGCATAAAACTCGCCCCAAACAACAAATACGTAGTTGAAATTCGATGTAAATGCGGGATTTAGGGCTGTTAACGAAATATTTACCAAATAAACCCACATTATCCCACAGAAACACCTCGACAAAGGGTAAAAACTATGGTTTTCCACAAATAACCAACAAAACAGGCAGAAATTGACATTAACTGTAGAAAAACGCTCTACCCATCGTGCGCACGAACTGCTGGAAGTTCTGCGTGAAAACGGTGGCTCGTGTCGCACGGCCGAACTGGCAGGATTGCTTAATGTCTCGGAAGAAACGGTTCGCCGCAACATCAAACAGCTTGCAAAAGAAGGCGTCGTTATCAAGGTTCACGGTGGTGTTCTGCTGGCCAATCGCAACGAGGAACCCGCATTTGGCGAGCGTCTGGAACGCAACCAGCCAGCCAAGCGCATCATGGCCAAGCGAGTTGCGGAAATCATAGATAACGGGGCTTCGCTGTTCCTTGATAACGGCTCTACCACCACATTTGTTGCCGATGCTTTGCGTATCCGCAAGAACCTGTTCGTTGTCACCAACTCGGTCAAAGTTGCCGAGCGTCTGGCCGCCCATAACGGCAACCGCGTGTTCTTTGCTGGTGGCGAGCTGCGGGCAAATGACGGAGGCAGCTATGGCACCCAAGCGCTTGCGTTCGTGCGGGGTTTCAACCCTGATTTCGCAATTCTGGCGACTACTTTTATCAATTCGGACAAGGGTTTTATGCTAACAGATATGTCCGAGGCGGAATTCGCCCGCGTCTATATCGAACATGCAAATGCCACCATCGTCGTCGCCGATCACAGTAAGTTTGGTAATAACGGCCCGATCATTTTCGCGGACACATCCCAGATCGACATTCTGGTAACCGACGCCCCGCCACCCACTAAATTTATCCTAACAGCCCAAAACCACGACATGAAAATTATTGTCGCGCAGGAAGATGACACCGCATGAATATCCAGAATTCCCATCAACAAATTGCCGATATAGCACTGAAAACCGTTGACGCGGCATCCATCACCGCGATGTCGTATTTCCGCCAATTATTGGACGTTGAAACCAAGGGCGACGAAAGTCCCGTCACTGTTGCCGATAAAAATGTCGAAGCGCAGATACGAGATGCCTTGCTGGCAGCCTACCCCGACTTTGGTATTCTGGGCGAAGAGCACGGCAGTCAGAACCTCGATGCTGATACCTTCTGGGTGGTCGATCCAATTGACGGCACGCGCTCATTCATTTCCGGCATGCCCCTGTTCGGGATGTTGCTGGGGCTGGTAGATAAAGGCAAACCAGTGCTGGGTATCGTTGGCATGCCCGCGCTAGGCGAGACTTACATAGGACAAGCTGGCATCGGCGCAAATATGAACGGTATACCTATTTCGGTGTCTTCCCAAACGAGCCTTGCGACCGCAACTCTGTTTATTAACGAAACGGAAACGCTGGTGTCGCAATACCCAGCAGTTTTTGCCAAGCTTATGAAAGCGGGCAAGATCCGCCGGATGTCTTATGACTGTTATCCACACGCATTGGTCGCCGCAGGGCACATCGACGCCGTTGTGGACTGCAACCTGCAACCCTATGACTTTCTGCCCATCGTCGCCCTGATCGAGGCCGCCGGTGGTCTGATGACCGACTGGGAAGGCAATCCTTTGACGATGCATTCCGACGGACGGGTTCTCAGCGCCGCAACGCCCGAGCTTTTGGCCGAACTGATCGAACTGGTCGGAGGTGCAGCATGAACGTCCTCGCCTTTTTCCTGAATCTCGCTGGCGCAACGATGTTGTTGCTATTTGCTGTTCGTCTGGTCCAAACCGGAATCGAACGCGCCTTTGGACCTTCTTTCAAGCGTGTCATGACCAATCAGAAGCGCAATCGAATTCAAACTTCGATTATCGGCATGTTGCTGGCGATTGTATTGCAAAGCTCGACAGCGACGGCACTGCTGGCGACCGGATTTGCTGCTGGAGGGTTCCTTACTGTCAGCAACGGATTGGCTATTGTTTTGGGCGCAGACCTCGGTTCGGCACTAGTCATCCAGATCCTGTCCTTCGATCTCGATTGGCTTGTTCCCTTCTTGCTGGCCATCGGCGGCTGGCTGTTCCTAAAGGTCGAACGCCGCGGCCTTCGTCAAACCGGGCGCATCCTGATGGGCGTAGGTTTCATTCTGATATCGCTGCAGATGATCGGGGCGGCCAGCGAACCAATCCGCGAAAGTGACTTGTTGCCGGCCATGGCTGGATATCTGGGCAGCGAGTATGTCACATCATTCCTGATCGGCGCAGGCTTGGCATTCATTATGCATTCCAGCGTTGCAGCCATTCTGCTGTTCGTAACTCTGGTAATTCTTGGCGTGTTGCCTGTAGACGCAGGCGTCTCACTGGTTCTGGGCGCGAACCTTGGCGGGGCGACCCTGCCCCTCTGGCTGTCCCGCGGCATGAGCGCATACGCCCGTCGTATCCCTGTTGGTAATCTGATACTGCGTGGCACGGCCTCGGTGGTCGCGCTTTTCCTCGTAAACCTGACGCCGGTCTTGTCGATTTTCGATGGCTTCGGCCCAGGGCAATACCTTGTAAATGTGCATTTGTCTTTCAACTTCATGTTGCTGATTATCGGGCTTCCGTTCACCAAAATCATCGAAAAACCACTTGCGCTACTTGCACCCGAGCCAACCGCGGAAAAACAGACCGATATCTACAAACCGATGAGCGCCCTCGACCGCGCCGTGCTGGATTCGCCTAAGTTGGCATTAGCCGGTGTCACCCGCGAGGTACTGCGCATGGGGCAGATCGTCGAAGTGATGGTTCATCCGGTCATGGAGCTGTACGAAAACTTCGACAAAGAACGGATGCTGAAAGTCCGCAAAATGGACCTTGAGGTGAACTCGACCTTCTCGAACATTCGTCGTTACGTCGCCGAACTGCAACGTGGAGAGCTGTCCAACGATGATGCCAAACGTGCGCGCGAATTGACCGAATTCTCAATTAACCTTGAAAATGCGGGTGACATCGTTGCCAAGCGTTTGCTGGTGCTAGCGGAATCCAAAAACCTCAAGACCATGGAGTTTTCGAAGCAAGGCTGGAAAGAACTGGTAACCCTGCACGAACGCGTTACGTGCAACATAAAACTTGCCTTCAACGTTCTCATTTCCGAGGATTTGGTCGCCGCCCGCACCTTGATCGAAGAAAAAACCGAGATGACCACCATGGAACGCAAAAGCCGTAAGCAACACCTTAAACGACTGCGCGAAGGCGAAGAAATCAGCTTTGAAAGCAGTAACATCCATCTGGAAACGCTGCGGAACCTGAAAGAATTGAACTCGCTATTTGCCTCGGTTGCTTATCCGATCCTGTACAAAAGAGGGCAGTTGCTGGAAACAAGGTTGGTCGAAAGCATGGGGCCGGAACATACCCACGATATTCAACACACAAGTAGCGGGCGGTGAAAGCCCGGATATCAATCAAATAGGGCATGCCTGCCCAGTTTAACTTCGGCCTGCTATGACCCTGACAACAATCTCTATCGTCTTGTTCGCCGCCCTGCTGCACGCACTGTGGAACGCATTTGTCAAAGCCGCTGAAGACCGCCTTGCCATCCTTGGTCTGATCTCTGTCGGCCACGTGATCCTTGGTATCGTGCTCGCCGTACAAAGCCCGATCCCCGCCGTCGAAAGTTGGGCATTTATTGTCGGGTCCACCGTCATACACTTCGCGTATTACTTCCTGCTCTATCACTCCTACCGCCTCGGCGACCTCAGCCACGTCTACCCAATCGCACGCGGCATGTCCCCCGTCCTCGTCGCCCTAGGTGCACAGGTGTTCGCGGGCGAGACCCTGTCCCCCGCCGCATGGGCAGGCATCTTGCTGGCCTCCACCGGAATATTCATGATGGCAGGCGACGTATTTCGCGGTGCAACCCCGCCCATCGTCGTACTGACCGCACTGGCAACAGGCGCTATGATCGCAGCCTATTCGCTGGTTGACGGGTTGGGTGTACGCGCAGCCCAAACCGCACTTGGATACGTTGGCTGGTTGTTCATTGCCGAGATTTTTACCGCCGGATTTATCATTGCGCGGGTGGGAAAGGGCATGGTGACCTTGTCGAGAAAAACCCTGATGCTCGGGATTTTCGGTGGCCTTGTGTCCGCCGCAGCCTACGGCCTCGTGATCTACGTCAAAGCCATTGCGCCGCTTGGAATGGTCTCAACCTTGCGCGAAACCTCGGTAGTATTTGCGGCCCTGATCGGAATGCTCTGGCTGGGAGAGCGCCCATGGAAACTGCGCCTGACCGCAGCTGTTGTTGTGGCGCTCGGAGTTATCGTCATGGGCTTCTCTGCCGTTTGACCCATATCAAAGACGGGCAAGTGAATTTTCAGTAAATATTCGGTGAATCCATTACAGGAGTTTTACATGACTGCGCCCATCGCCGATACTTTTGGCCCTGTCGACATCCCCGAGAACTCGCCTCAGGCGCGGTTCGAACAAGCCAGTTATCCCTATAAAGACAAGATGAAAAAGGCCAAACTTCAGGTGGAACTTCTGAAGGTTCAGCGATGGGTCGAAGACACAAACCAGAAAATCGTCATCCTGTTTGAGGGCCGCGACGCAGCCGGAAAAGGCGGCACGATCTAACGCTTTACCGAGCACCTGAACCCGCGCACGTCACGCGTTGCCGCACTCAGCAAACCGACCGCGCGCGAGCAATCGCAATGGTATTACCAACGCTATATCGAGAACCTTCCTTCGGCCGGCGAAATCGTGTTTTTCGACCGTTCATGGTATAGTCGCGCTGGCGTGGAGCGCGTTATGGGCTTTTGCACGCCGCAAGAATATCTTGAATTCATGCGTCAGACTCCGGACTTTGAACGCATGATTACCCGCGCCGGAATCCTCCTCTTCAAATACTGGTTTTCAGTCACACAGGACGAGCAATTCCGCCGTTTCAAGTCTCGTGAGCACGACCCATTGAAGCAGTGGAAATTATCCCCGATCGATCGTGCCAGCCTTGATAAATGGGACGATTACACTGAAGCAAAAGAGGCGATGTTCTTTTACACCGGCACCGCCGATGCACCTTGGACAATCATCAAGTCCAACTGCAAAAAACGGGCCCGCTTGAACACGATGCGGCACTTTCTAGCGTCCTTGCCTTACCCTGATCGCGATCTTCAAGTCGCCACTCCAGCAGGCCCCCTGATCGTTGGACATGCAGGCAGCGTTATCAGGAACGACGAACATATACTGGGCAAAACCCTGCATCCAAACGGGCGCCGATAGACGAGCCTGCTAGCCGACTTCGGCAAGGAACTTCCTGATCTCGGGCAAAGCTATTTTGGCGTGCGTAAAGGGGCTCATATGCCCCGCCCCATCAATCTTGGCATAACGGCAATCCGGCAACGTTTCCCGCAGTATTTCGCAAACCCTATGCATCGAAGCCAATGTGGCACCCCCCTCGAACAGCAAAACAGGCAGGTCTAGCGCCGCGAGATCACCCCTGTCGGGTTCATCAAACCACGGGATCATCCATTCGTGGTAAACCCGTTCTGCGCCAACGGTCATCTTGTCCTTTACGGCATCCGGCATCCCTGCCCAAGTCCCGTCTTTGCGCGCCCAAACGTCAACAAAACTGGCCATGGCGCGATCCAGATCACCGTCCACCATCGCTGCGCGATAAGATTTTGACATTCCCGTTGGTTGAGAGAACAGCGGGTTATCTTCCTGTCGCAACAGATGAAAAAACACCGACTCAAAGAACGTTACACTGCGTATTTGCTCACGCCTGTTCTTGATCACCGGATAGGCGAAATGCCCGCCGCACGAATGTATCACCAGATGCGCAGGCTAGCCCAGATAATCCAGAATCGCGTTAATCGCCCGCTCGCCATCTTCGGGGGTCCAATTGCGTTCCATCGACCACGGCTCGCTTTGACCGGAGCCAAACATATCAAGGCTAAGGCAGCGGTATGTGTCGCTTAACCCAGCAGACAGACCCTTCCACTGACCAGCCTCATCGCAACTGCCGTGCACGAAAATGACAGGCGCTCCGGCACCAACCTCGACAAAATGTAGCTTGTCGCCATCAACTTAAATTGTTGGCATTTGATCCCTCTCTGATATTCCTCGCGTTGAACTGAACACGATCTCGAATCTGTCTCACAACCGGATCCGCTGATCTTCGGACACACATGCAGAGCAATCGACAACGACGAACGTATTCTGGGCAAGACCCTGTGGCCAAACGTGTGCTGCCAAGTAAACAAACCTGTTCATCGTGGGGACATACCAGCACGGCCAATGTTACGTTCCAACTTAGCAATGTCATCTTCGTGAACAAATGGGAGGTTTCGGAAGTGTGACATCGGCAGTTCCAATTCCGAGATCATTTTACGGAACTCACTTGTTTCGACAACCGAACTGAAATTTCCGGCGGTGGCGGCGTAAACCAGCGCGTACCATGGCGTAGTTGGCATACGTTCGTACGCTTCTTTAGCAAATTTCATAGCTTTTTCTTCATCACCATTTAGAAACCTCGCCATTCCGATTAGCGATAAATACAAAGGGTACTGCGGGTCAATCGCTGTAAGACGAACAAAAGCATTAATCCTTTCCTCCCCTTCTGTGTACTTGCCAGACAAAATTTTACTGGTCGCCAGTGTAAGATGAGTCAAATAAAAGCTCGGATTTATTTGCAAAGCCCGCAGGCAATCGGCACGGCTTCCCTCGTGATCTCCGAGTAACCATAATCGTATATTACCGCGCGTGCGAAAGGCAAAATCAGATGATGCACCAAAAGCAACTGCGCGATCCGCTAGTGACAACGCCCAAGCGACCTCTTCCTCGGAAATATCATTAATAATAAGGGGATGCATCTGAGTTTCCGAATGTGCGAGCATCGCAAGCACCTTCGGGTTGTCAGGCGCTTTCTCGACGGCTACTTGCATGGCTTTACGACCAATTTCTGCATGCTCGCTTGTAACACTCAAGTAATAATACATAGCTTTTGACAAAAGTTGCTCTATATCGAGCTGGTTATCCTGAACCTCGACGTATTTGAGACCCTCAATTTTTATTCCATACATCCGAAGAACACTCGAAATTTCCTTGGCAACAATTGTTGAAAACTTTTCAATATCACAGCTATCACTTTCGAAACTTTCGGAAAAAAGTTGCCACGCTGTTTGGCCTCGGAAAGGGAAATGAATAATTTGGCGCTGCTTTCCGAAGCGCTTGCGCTGCATTGCACAATGTAATCTGCTTCTTCCAGATTGGCTTCCTGCGTAAAAATACGCACTCCTGTTCGGCTGAACAGCACCAGAACCAGCTTTTCATATATTTCTTCTGCAAGAAGATTCACTTCAGTGGAATTACCTGAAATATGTACTTTATCGATTAGTATACTCGGGTTCAAAATGCTTTTACCTACGATAGCATCAGGAACCTCAAGGCGGTATCCAATCCGCGGAATTGTGCGAACGGTCTTGTGATCCGCGTCACGCAAAGCCTAGCGAATGTCTTTGATACATTGAACCAAACTGTCGTCGGTAACAAAAGTTTCTCCCCAGACAGAGTCAACCAATATGTCTTTTGAAATCGTTGTTCCGCGCGCTTTTGCAAGTTCCGCCAACACTTGGGCCGATTGATTCCGAAGAGGAATTGACCGTCCATCCCGAGAGACCAGCTCCGAGTTTTTTAAGTCAAATTGAAAATTTCCCAATCGTATTCTTTCAGGAAATTTCGGATCGTTTTCGGACGGATTTCCGGACATGGCTCTGAGCGCCTCCAATACTGGTGCTGTGAACCGCTACTCAAAGCCAAGATTAATTCATTACTTAGCTATATTGGCCTGATCTAGCCGAGATTAGCATAATCCTGGAGGAAGTGAAGAATTATTGCGTGGTGGTTCACACACCGAAATTTGAGAAATGGAAAATAAATGAAAAAGTTAATCAAGATAATCGCGGCATCGATGCTGATATCTGGGGCCGCAAGTACTGTGCTGGCAGAACAGTTTATTGTAACACTTGAACATCCATTGTCAGCCAATGACCGCGCCCTTCGCGCGAGTCTGAGACTGGTTGAAATCGATACTTTCCAACACGGCCAAAATTCGGTCGTCGTTTTCGAAGCCGAGGGCTTGGATATTCTGGAAGCCTATTTCTTCGCAAAACGGTTGAAACCGCTGGCAATCATGTCCTTCCCGACAGCTTGGTCGGACAGCGGTATTGAAGCGTTGGCAATCGAAGCGAGGATGAAAATTCTGAACAGTATCAGTTGCGATTTCTGTACGAATTAGCACGAGGCGATCTTGTCCATAATCTAGACTATCCCGGCCTGGGATCGTCGCCTTGGTTTCCGCACAGCCGCCCCACAAAAGAAATCGCGGAGTTAATACCGGTAATGCTCTGGCTTGAACGGCCCTGCGGGCGTCACACCGATATATTCCGCCTGCTCGTCCGACAGCACGGTCAGTTTTACGCCGATACGTTCCAGATGCAGACGTGCAACTTTCTCGTCCAGATGTTTGGGCAAGATGTAGACCTCGTTCTTGTATTCGTCGTTCTTCGTCCACAGCTCCATCTGCGCCAACACCTGATTGGTGAAGCTGGCAGACATCACGAAAGACGGATGACCCGTGGCGTTTCCAAGGTTCAACAGGCGGCCCTGCGAAAGCAGAATGATACGGTTGCCAGACGGCATCTCGATCATATCGACTTGATCCTTGATGTTCGTCCACTTGTGGTTTTTAAGTGCCGCCACCTGAATTTCATTATCAAAATGGCCAATGTTGCCAACGATCGCCATGTCCTTCATCGCGCGCATATGCTCGATCCGGATGATGTCTTTATTGCCAGTCGTGGTGATGAATAAGTCAGCCGTTTCAACAGCGTCTTCCAGCGTCACCACCTCAAAACCGTCCATTGCCGCCTGCAACGCACAAATCGGGTCAATTTCGGTAACCTTAACGCGGGCACCGGCGCCCTGAAGGCTGGCTGCCGAGCCTTTGCCCACATCGCCATACCCACAAACAACCGCCGTCTTACCCGCAAGCATTGTGTCGGTCGCGCGGCGGATACCGTCCACGAGGCTTTCTTTAACGCCGTATTTATTGTCGAACTTCGATTTGGTTACTGAATCATTAACGTTGATTGCCGGGAACGGCAGTAGACCTTGTTTAACGAGTTCGTACAGGCGGTGCACACCTGTAGTGGTTTCCTCCGAAACCCCTTGTAGGTCATCGCGCTGCTTGGTGAACCAACCGGGGCTGGCTGCCAAACGCTTTTTGATTTGCGCAAACAGGGCAACTTCTTCTTCAGACGTCGGCACTTCAATCAGGTCGGTTTCACCGGCCTCGACCCGTGCTCCGATCAGGATATACATGGTCGCATCACCACCATCGTCGAGGATCAAGTTCGCCGTACCATCCTCACCACCAAAGAAGAAAATACGGTCCGCATAGTCCCAATACTCCTCAAGCGTCTCTCCCTTGATGGCAAAAACCGGAACACCAGACGCCGCAATCGCCGCCGCCGCGTGATCCTGCGTAGAGTAAATATTGCACGAGGCCCAACGAACATCCGCACCCAAGGCTGTCAGCGTTTCGATCAGAATTCCGGTCTGCACAGTCATGTGCAAGCTACCAGCGATCCGCGCGCCTTTAAGCGGCTGGCTTTCGCCAAATTCTTCGCGCAGCGCCATCAGGCCGGGCATTTCGGTCTCGGCAATATCGAATTCTTTGCGGCCGAAATCGGCGAGGGATATGTCTTTGATGATGTAATCGGGCATTATGTGGTTCCTTACGACAATTTTTCCCGCTCATATCAACATCACACAAAAGTCGCAAGACAATGGGAGATCGCTCGAAATCCATACTTGAGCCAACAATTTTATTACCCTCCACTCGAATGAATGATAGATATCACACAGAAATCAAATAGACTTCATCAGGATTGACTAAATGCAGCATCAGCCGATCGACGCAGTTATCACTTGGGTTGATGGCGATGATCCCGCTCATAGAGCCAAAATGGCGAAATACCTTCCGAAATCCGACACCCCACGTGGTGCAGATCCCACGGCTTTGCTTCCGTAAACGAGATTATTTACTGCGTTTTATCAATTATGAAGTATGCCCCATATTTCAACAAAATATACATTGTAACCGACGCGCAGACGCCACCAGTGTTTGAGGCTGTAATGCGTGAATTTCCCGATCAATTGAAAAAATAATAATAATAGATCACACCAGAATATTCTACAGTTTTGAAAAGTATTTACCTATATTCAACAGCATCTCTATTGAGACGGCCTTGCATCGGATACCTGATTTGAACGAACACTTCATGTATTTTAACGACGATGTCTTCCTTATAAGGCCAACTTTATTTGAAGACTGGTTCCCAGAAGGCCAGATGGCATTGCGCGGCAAATGGGTTGGAGCTGAATTGTCAGGCTTTGAGTTCTTAAAGTCTCAGGTCTTAGATTTTTTCAAAGTTTCTTCCGAACAAAGAAGAATTGGGTCAAAATTTGTACAATTAAATGCAGCCCGGCTAGTGGGGAACACTTCAAAAGTCTTTATCGCTGCACATGTCCCACATCCAAGGCAACGATCTACTCTAGAACAATATTTCGATAAAAACCCGAAAATATTTCAAAAAAATATTTCGTTCCGGTTTAGGAGCAACGAACAGTTCACTTCACAGTCATTGATAAATCATATTGAGATTGGCATGAATGGAGCCGCTATAACTGGAGACCAAGAACTTGTTTACGTTAGTGCCTTTCGTGCAAGCATCAAAAAGGTAAAACGAAAAGTTCAGATTCTTGAAACTAATAAAAACATCAAATTCCTATGCCTACAAAGCCTCGATCAGGCCAGTCCGCCCGTTCAGAAACTCCTGCTCGGCTGGATTCGCAACCGAACCCAAAATAAACCGGAATAGTCAGTGCGTCCAAACCGTCTTGCGGTCCGTAGCGAAGTTCTCGCCATAGCCACCAGCCCGCACATGCGTTTTGCGGCTGTGGGTCGCCAAAACCCGATAGGCGATCCCCTTGCGCTTGGCGAAATCAACTGCGGCCTCCTGCGAATCGAACTGCATTTTTACCTGCCCGCGCATATCGTCGGAACCCGTCCAGCCCATCAACGGGTCAAGCGTTTTTCCGGTTTCGGGGACGTATTCCAACACCCATGCGCTTGTCTTTGCCTGACCGGACTGCATTGCATTTCGTGCGGGTTGGTAAATACGTACCAGCATTGGAGAACCTCGTTGATTGAAACTTGCATTCTTATCGTCAAATTTCACGGAGTCTGCAAGAGCAGATGGTCGCCAACCGGTTCGAAGAGCGAGGGATGGGGTAGTTATTCGAACTCGACTGGCGACCTACTTGCTGCTTGCGTTTAGACCATAATGCGACACAGTTGCAAAACACAATAATTTTATTCGCTTAGGTTGTTAAAAATTCAAAAAATTCTACCTGAAGAATTAGCGGTTTGTTAACCTTGCAATCTGCCCTCAATCCATCATTTATAGAACAAAGAGGGAATCAATGCTCATCGAAGATACCGTGCCAGACGAAATATCCCGCCCCAAACTTGAGGGCGGCAAGCGGCTCGTCATGCATACCGAGTTTGAACCCGCAGGTGACCAGCCCACCGCGATCGCCGAACTGGTTTCAGGCATCAACGATGGTGAGCAAAACCAAGTGTTGCTGGGCGCAACCGGCACTGGAAAAACCTTCACGATGGCCAAGGTGATCGAGGCCACGCAACGCCCCGCCATCATCCTGGCCCCCAACAAAACGCTAGCCGCGCAGCTTTTTGGCGAGATGAAATCCTTCTTCCCGGAAAACGCCGTCGAATACTTCGTTAGCTTCTACGACTACTACCAACCCGAGGCCTACGTTCCCCGCTCGGACACCTACATCGAAAAAGAATCCCAGATTAACGAGCAGATTGACCGTATGCGCCACTCGGCAACCCGCGCGCTGCTGGAACGCGACGACGTGATTATCGTGGCCTCTGTGTCCTGCATCTATGGCATCGGCTCGGTCGAGACATACGGCGCTATGGCGCAGGATTTGGTTGTAGGTAAGGAATACAACCAGCGCGACGTGATGGCCGATCTGGTGACGCAGCAATACACCCGCAATGACCAAGGGTTCCAGCGTGGTTCATTTCGCGTGCGTGGCGACAGTCTGGAAGTCTGGCCTGCTCACTTAGAGGATCGCGGCTGGCGGTTTTCATTCTTCGGCGACGAACTGGAAAGCATCGCAGAATTCGACACGCTAACCGGACAACGGACGGGCAAACTGGATCAAGTACGCATCTACGCGAACTCTCACTACGTCACGCCGAAACCGACGCTAAAACAAGCGATGATCGAGATAAAAAAAGAACTTAAGACCACCCTCGACCGCTTCGTTAACGAGGGCAAACTACTGGAAGCCCAACGTCTTGAGCAACGCACCAACTTCGACCTCGAAATGCTGGAAGCCACAGGCGTGTGCAACGGAATCGAGAACTATTCTCGCTACTTAACCGGCCGCGCAGCCGGCGAACCGCCCCCCACCCTGTTCGAATACATCCCCGACAACGCACTGGTTTTTGCCGACGAATCCCACGTTTCGGTTCCGCAAATCGGCGGCATGTATAAAGGCGACTTCAAACGCAAATCCACGCTTTCGGAACACGGTTTCCGCCTGCCATCGTGCATGGACAACCGTCCGCTGAAGTTCGAGGAATGGGACGCCATGCGCCCTCAATCCGTGTTCGTATCCGCAACCCCGCAGAAATGGGAGCTGGAACAAAGCGGTGGCATCTTCGCCGAACAGGTCATCCGCCCAACAGGACTGCTCGACCCGCCTGTCGAAATCCGCCCTGTCGAAATGCAAGTCGATGACGTGCTGTCCGAAATCCGTATCGTGGCCGCCAAAGGCCAACGGGTTCTGGTCACGACACTGACAAAACGCATGGCCGAAGACTTGACCGAATACCTGCACGAACAGGGCGTGCGTGTGCGGTATATGCACTCTGACATCGACACGCTTGAACGCATCGAGATCCTGCGCGACCTGCGCCTAGGAGTGTTCGACGTGCTAATCGGTATCAACCTGCTGCGCGAGGGCCTCGACATCCCCGAATGTGGTCTGGTGGCGATTTTGGATGCGGATAAGGAAGGCTTCCTACGCTCCGAAACCTCGCTGGTCCAAACCATCGGACGCGCCGCACGTAACGAAGACGGGCGGGTGATAATGTACGCCGACCGGATCACTGGTTCGATGGAACGCGCCTTGAACGAGACCAATCGCCGCCGCGAAAAGCAACACGCCCACAACGTCAAACACGGTATTACGCCTGCAACGGTGAAAAAGAACGTCGAGGACGTGATGAAAGGCCTGTTCAAGGGCGATACGGACCAGGGGCGGATCACAACGAAAGTGGACAAAGCCAACTACGGCGCCAATTTGAAAACCCATCTGGATGCGTTGCGCAAAGACATGCGTAACGCTGCCGAAAATCTGGAATTCGAGGAGGCCGCAAGATTGCGCGACGAGGTTCAGCGGTTGGAGGCGGTGGATTTGGCCATCCATGATGATCCATTGGCAAGGCAATCTGCGATTGCGGTGGCTGGGGATGCGGCGGTTAGTAAGGGGCGGAGTTCTGGGGGGAAAGCTGGGACGACGGTTGTTAAGGGGAAAAGTAAGAGGCGGGGGTGACTGCCAATGGAAGTATATCGCCTGTTGTAAGGTTGCAGTTCCCTCTATTCAATCAAGTGTATTCCATGAGCAGCTGAAATCTTCGCTTTGCCCTGTACAAAGTTCCTTTGCCATTTTCGGCACATTCAATATGAATTAGTGCAGTTATCGACATTGTAAGTTGTGACATAGGTATGGGGCAGAGAGTTTTTTGCTTCTTACAATTTTTGGAAAGACTTAGTTTAACCATTATTTCTTCTCGAACATTGCTTATATGTGGCTCACCATAGCTAAGCATTTCTATGATATCTTTGTTCGATTTAATGTAATTAGGCATTGTTGTTGCCTTCAAATGAATTTTTATGCTGAATAGAAATACGAGTAGAATCTACCTCATAATATTGTCCATTCGAATTAGGAGCGACACCCGTAGGGTGTGCGACCTCCGCGCACCATCCACCATATCGCCACAAACGGTGCGTGGAGACCACGCACCCTACCCACCGAATACATCCGCGCCACCTTCACGGTAACGCGGACGTTAAAATTCACATCAAACCGACCTAACAGCCGTTTCGCAATTTACGCTGTTTGCTCTGCAACGCCCCCCTTCGGCGATAAATACCAAAGCACCACTGCCACAAGCAACAGCGCCGGAACGTCGGCAATCAGATGACCGTATTCCATGTCGTCACCAACTGTCTGCACACTCATAATCAGACCATGCGCGATGCTCGACCATATCGTGTAGGTGATCAGGCTTTTATGCTCTGAAGGGTTTCTTGATGCCATTATCAGCATAATTCCCAGTACAAAATACATACCGATGACCATCTGAAGATAGTAGGAGCCTTCGCCCCCGTGCCAGCCCCATCCAGACGGCAAAACGATCCCTAGCGGATAGATAAGCCGAAAGATCAGGCCGAATACGGCCAGAGCCAATTTTAGATATTTTTCACGTGTATCACTATTCATAACAAGCCCCTCATATTGTTAATACGTTGTTATGTTTAATAGATAGTGACTGTAGATATGCCGTTACTCGCGGGACATTTCCATTAATCTCCCATTTCTGGGAAGAAGGAGATGTTCATGACCAAGGACCAACGCGAGAGACAGCGCAAATTACGGATACTGCGGCACGCAGAAGAAACTGGGCATGTAG
>JBBWVU010000008.1:0-8106 GCA_050256375.1 Paracoccaceae bacterium
ATAGAAGTCGCCCATATGATCCGAAAGAAACAGTTCCAGTCAAACCACATATCCCCGTTCAAGCAATTTGAATACCTGGCAGCCTAAATCACGACCAATATCGGAACTCACAATATTTGGGAAACTTTGCGACAGAACCGTCGCGGGACATTTCCATTAACCTCCCAGCTTTGGGAAGAAGGAGATGTTCATGACCAAGGACCTCAGCAGTGAACAACGGCCGGCCCTGTTCCACCAAAACTGTATAGTTTCATGGCTAACGACTGTTCCGCGCTCGTTAAGCAAGCCCCTCACATTTCGCTAAGAAAGCGGGGCGAGACATACAACATCACGTCCAAGCGAATGATCTCGGGGGAGGTTTTGAAATAACGGAAAGGGCTCGGTTTTGTCATTTGTCGACGCTAAGTGAACCACCTGCCCTCTTCAACTAAGTTTTGTCTGACAATGCCAGCGTATGAAATCGTCTCCTTCGCGCAGGATGTCGTTAATCTTCGAACGTTTCAATTATGCAAAACTCTAGTCAGAGTGCATTGCCGTTACCGTCGAAATAATGCAGCTTATCCTGAGCAAATGCCAGCCCAACCTGCGCCCCCGGTTCAAGCGCATTTTCGCCATCCGCGCGAACAGTTACCTGCACCAGTTCGCCGCAATTGATAATAAGGTAGGTATCCGCCCCGAGGTATTCGACCACATCAACCGTTCCGTCGATTTGGCCCATTCCGGGATCGGTTAGTGTAATCGCCTCAGGGCGGATACCTAATTGCGCCACCTGTCCTTTTTGAGGGTCAGGGACACGACCTCCCCCCGCAAGCTCAATCTGTCCATGTGAGGATGAGCACGGGAGGATATTCATTTTCGGGCTGCCGATAAACTGTGCCACGAATAAATTGCTGGGGCTATTGTATAGCTGTTTTGGCGTACCGATTTGTTCAATTTTCCCATCTTGCAGGACAACGATCCGGTCGGCAAGCGTCATGGCTTCCACTTGGTCATGGGTCACATAGATCATCGTCGAATTCAGCGTCTGACTCAACTTGGCAATCTCGTAGCGCATCTCGACGCGCAGAGCGGCGTCAAGGTTCGATAATGGCTCATCAAACAAGAACGCTGTCGGGTCTCGGACAATCGCGCGGCCAATCGCAACCCTTTGGCGCTGACCACCGGAAAGATCTTTGGGGCGACGGTCCAGATAGTCTTCAAGTCGCAACACAGCAGCAGCGTCATCCACCATTTGTTTTATCTCGTCCTTCGGGCGACCCGCAGTCTTCAAACCGAAACCAACGTTGTCGCGCACCGACATATGCGGATAAAGAGCGTAGGACTGGAAAACCATTGCCAGCCCACGTTTAGCGGGAGGCTGCGCCGTAATATCAGTGCCATCAATCAGTATCGAGCCACGACTGGTTTCCTCCAGGCCCGCAATCATACGCAACAATGTAGATTTACCGCAGCCAGAAGGACCTACGAAGATGATGAATTCTCCCTCTTCAATCGCCAGATCAATGCCTTTGATGACTTGAACTTCGCCAAACCATTTCTCGACGTTCCGTAATTCAATCGCACCCATAGTCAGTTTCCTTCTGTCTCTGAGCCGGGCGAAGCCCATGCCAGCCAAATCGCGGCAGTCCAAGTGAAATCCATGCCGCCAGCTGGGCTGCCGTCTTGCGGATTGAAATATTCAGCGAAGCCGGATTTAGAGATTAGTGCGACGGTATCTTCACGCAGTTTCTCAGCCTGCTTTGCATAGCCCATGTCACTCAACCCAAATGCGATTAGTGTATTAACAATCCCCCAGACGGGGCCACGCCAGTACCGGAACGGCTCGAAGCTTTTCCCTTCTGGGTCATAACTCGGCATCGAATAAGTCGCGGCACCTGTTACGCGCTCGAATGCTTCCAGCATCTGTTGATTATCAACACCCGCATACCAGTTCAAAAACGAAGCCGATGACACGCTTTGGGCAAATTTGCCTGTACGAATGTCTACCGCATCAAACGAACCAATCGCGGGGTTCCACATTCGACCGGCACCAGACTCGATCGCTGCTATCCAATGTTGAATTTCCGATGCATCTTCGCCCAGCGCCTCCGCCAGTGCCAACAAATCGCGGTTCGCGCGTAAAAGAATGAAAGTCATACCCGGGTCAGCCATACGGAAGGGTCCATTTCGAGCAATCTCGACTTCGTCCCAGCCACAATCGCGCCCAGCGTACACTATCGCCATAAACCGATCGTAGTCATCTTTTTGAGGTCGCATATGCGGGTCAACATGTCCAAGATCGTTGCGTGTGTATCCACCAACGCCACTGATATCGACGTTCTGCATCGCCTCGTCCCAGTCAGGCGCATTGTCCCTGCCGCTTTCCCACGGGTGCGTGACAACAATCATGCCGTTTTCATTGCGATGCTCGAAGAACCAACGGTGCCAAGCCTTCAATTTCGGGAACAGGTCGCGCAACGCAGCCATGCCAGCCGCGGGTTCCTTGTCAAAAACCATACGAGTAAATGTTGTTGCTACGGGCGGTTGCGAAATACCGGAGGTCGGCGGCGAATTCGTCGTTCCCCAAACATCCGGCCCTGGAAAATACCCCTTACTTTCCTCATGAAAAATAATATGCGGCACCATTCCGTTGTCCCATTGGCCCATGAACAGGGTTTCCAGTTCCAGCCAGGCCCGTTCCATATCGAACGTGGAAAATCCCAGCGCGGCAAAGGCGCTGTCCCAGTTCCATTGGTATGGATAAAGGCCGGCTGTGGGCACTGTATATGTGCCCTTGTCGTTGCCGCGCATAATCTCGCGAGCTTTGGAATCTAGGTTGTTCAACACAACGTTCATTTATCCTTTTACACTGCCTGCAGTCAGGCCTTTGGTCATAAATTTCTCCAAGCCCAGGAAGATCAACATGATCGGGATCGTGGCGATCACCGAACCTGCCATCAGGTGCTGGCGTGGAATTTCGGAGGAGTTGAGCATGGCAACACCACGCGTCAGAGTGAAAATGCCCGGATCATCCAGCAGCATGAAGGCGAGAAGGAACTCGTTCCATGCAATCATGAACACATAAAGCGAGACCGAAGCGATGGCCGGTAGGCTGAGTGGCAGCGTGATTTGCCAGATAACCTTGAGGCGCGAGAGGCCATCCATCAGCCCTGCCTCTTCTATCTCCGGAGGAAGACCGCGGAAGTAGCCTTGTAGCATGTATAGCGCTACAGGAATTGTTGTTACCGGATAGATCAGCAGCAATCCGAAGATGGAGTTACGCAGCCCGACCATCGAAAAGACGATATATATAGGAAGCGCAAGAACAATCATCGGCACCATGTATATTAACAGGATGGAGCGAGACATCACCGCTTGGCCCTTGAAGCGCAACCGCGCGACCGCATAGGCTCCAGGCACGCTGAACAATAGGGTCAGCAGCACCGTCATCACGGACACGAAGAACGAGGTCATCATGTACTGACCGAAATGGAAATCGCGAAACAGCTCCACATAGGATCTAAACAGCCCCCAGCCTTGGCTAAGGTCTACCGAGTAATCCAGTGGATTAAGCATCAACGACTGTTGGCTTTTCACACTAGTCATTATCATCACGAAGAACGGGATGGCGACGACTACGGTAAAGAAGACGTAGCCGAAACCGGTCAGAAAGCGAATGATTGCTTCCTCGAATTCATGCCGCGTGAGGGTGCCAAACGGGATATCGTACAGGATTTTACCTAGTGGCATAGTTGTACCCGCTGCAAACCCCGCCAACGCTATAATCTGTGCAACGATGCTTTCAGAAAGGGAAATGCCAAATGGCTGCCCTAAACGAAGCGCCACCAGAATTGCAGCACAAGCGACAGAAAACATGAAAGTATGTGAGGCGGTCGGTTTACGCATCACCAACAATATCGCAGCCACTGCCCCTGCTGGCATCGCAGCCCACATTCCGGGAGTCGCCGCTGCACCCGTCATCAAGGAAAGCGTGATCGCAATACAAATGGCGACCACTCCGCCCCATAGCAGGCCCAGAATAGCAGCTATTACGTATCCGGTTTTGAGAATGCTCATAGCCCTTCCTCCTGTGACGCAAATTTGAAGAAGAAGTAGGAGAAACTTAACAGTATCAGGAACAGCACCACGGCCACCGCCGCGCCTGCTCCGATGTTGGTGACGGCAAATGCCTGTTCATAAACATTAACCGTTAATGTCCGCGTGCCTGCGTTGCCGCCTGTCAGCAAGAAGATGTCGTCGAATTTGTTGAACGTCCAGATGAAACGCAACAGGAACAGCACGCTGAGGATGCCGATAAGTTGGGGCAGAGACAGGTACCAGAACTTCTGGAATGGCGAGGCGCCATCCATGTCGGCAGCCTCGTACATATCGGTGTCGATGCTTTGCATGCGGGCGAGGATGAACAGAAAGGACATGGGGAAGTAGCGCCATATCTCGAATACCGTCACCATTATCAGCGCTTGCGGTTTGGAACCGAAGAAATTGATCGGCGCGGCTATCACGCCCATCTGCAATAACAGCGCATTCGCCGAACCGGAAAATGGGTCGAACAGCGTGACCCACGTAAAGGCCACGGCGATGACCGGGGCGACGTATGGAAACAGGTAAAGCCCACGAATAACGCCCTGTCCTTTGAAGCTTTTGTTTAGAAGCATGGCGGCAAACAGACCAACAATCAGGGCGCCGATGGTGCCAAATACGGCGTAGAATATCGTAACGCCGATGACGCTCCAGAACTCGCGGCCTTCAAACAGCAGGATGAAGTTATCCAGCGTAAAGGTCGAGTTGAACAAAACCGAGTTGGCTTTTCCGGACAGCTTCGCCTCTGTATCGCGTGGATTCGGGTCAGCGTCGATAAAAGCCTGATTACCAGTAATCGGCATCTGGAGCTTTTCTTTATATTTGGCGTCCCAGTCACCAAGGTCACAAAACAGATCGCGCCCTTCCAACATGCAGCGTTCATCGAGTTGCAAAATAGTCAGTCCCTCGGGCAACACATCGTACATTGTTACGTTGCGAATGGGCTCCTGGCGGGATGAATTTGACAGGCGGTATTCAAGAATAGCCTCGTCACCGGGTTTTTCGATGTCACCCCTGATGCGCTCGTAAGCACTGGGTGTAGGTACGCGCAAATCAGCAAGTCCGATTGGTTTGAAGCTGATCCAGAAAATGGCCAGCAGCGGCAGTATCACGACCAAAGACGCACTGATCAGTGTCGGTGCCAACATACCCCAAGCCAGTCTGGCTTCGCGTTTTTGCAGCGGTCCGGTGCCTTTGGGCGGAGTTGATGTTTGCATGATGCTACACGAAATTAGAGAGTTAACGGGATGGCCGGAGCGAGCTTGCCGCTCCGGCCGATAAGCTTAGTTGATCTTGGCCAACTCTTCGTTAAGGGCTGCAACAGTTGCAGCACCGTCACGCACGCCGTCCATGTACTCGCGTACCAAACGGTTGATCACCTTGGTGTTGATGATTTTCGAGGCTAGCGAAAGCTGACCCTCGGACACACCCCAACGTTGGGCTGTATTCAGACCACCAACGATTTCAGCCATCATTTCCGGCGCATAAAGCTCGGACAATGGTGCTTTGCGATCTACACCAACTGGCAGTTTGGCCCAAGCATCCTGATATGCGGAAGCATTGTCAGCATTACCCGGACGCACAGGGAACTTGCCCTCAGGTGCAATCGAAAGCGTCTGCATGTAGCCCTCGGACATCGAATACTCGACGAAAGCGATAGCTGCATCGAAATCCGCATCGGTAGTGATACCGAAGTAACGAACGTCAGCCCAAGCAGCACCACCCGGATTGGATGGACCAGCGAAGGAGGTAACAATGCCCGTTGCCGCAGCAAGTTCACGTGTAGTCGGATCATCATTGATCGTAACCGGAGCCGCGTCACGCAGACCAGCCAGCTCGTCCAAGATGAACGGAGACCAGATGATCATCGCAGCTTTACCTGCAAAATACAGTTCACGAGACTGTTTCCAGTACAGCTCCCCCGGAGGCGACGCTTCGGAAATCGCTTTATAGAATTCAAGCACTTCGATTGTAGCTTTTTCTTCCAGCGGTTTGAAACCGTTTGCGTCTACAGGTGTCACGCCGTTGGCTAGGAACACATGCTCCAGAACCTGCGACATGAAGCTTTCGTCGATTTTCGTGGCTGAAACAAACCCGAACAGCTCAGGTGGATTGTGCAAAGCGTCGATTGCCGCGAGAACATCAGCGTATGTGTTCGGCGCACTCAAACCAGCCGCATCGAACAAGTCTTTGCGGTAGACCAGCATCTGTGTCCAGCCATCCACAGGAACGGATGCATAGCCACCATCCACGGCCGCCATATCAAGGCCACCTGAAGCAAATGTGCTTACGCCAAGGTTTTCGATAACCTCGGTTGCGGAGTCGCTATCCAGAATTCCGGCATCAATCCAAGGCAACGCATATTGCAGCGGGTGATAGATCACGTCCGGCAAATCGCCAGCCGCAAAAGCCGCCGTTGTGCGTGTGCCGAGTTCTTTTTCGTCCACCGGAATAACGTCAACGGCAATGCCCGACGCTGCGGTGAAATCAGCAGCCATAGCTTCTTGCTTGGCCAGACGATCCGGTTGGGTTTCAGTGGTCCAGAAACGCAGTGATTGCGCATTGGCCGCTGTGACAGACATCAACAATGCTAGCGATGTCCCTGTTAACAAATGTTTCCATTTGCCTTTTGTGGAATAAGTTATTCTTTCCTCCCATGACTTAGTTGAAGCGTCTCTGCAACCAATGCAGAGATTTCTTTCGGCGACTTGGTCATTGGCCCATCCGATTGACGTTCAATCAAATGCGCATCCACAAGCTCGCGGAAACTTTCGGCATCCGCACCACGGACTACCTGTAAAATAATGTCGGCAAGGCGTGTGCCTGCCTCCTCGGAATCAACAGAAAATGTTGTTAATGGAGGTGAGACGTAGGCACCCTCGGGAATACCGTCATATCCAATGACAGAAACATCCCGCCCGACGAACAAACCCAACGACATGGCCGCGCGGCAAACGCCAAGGGCAGCACGGTCCAGCGCGCAGACAATTGCGGTTGGTGGATTTGGCAATGACAACAGCTTTGTTGCCGCTCGGAACCCCTTCTCAACAGACATTGCGCCTTCAACGATTAGGCTGTCGTCAATTTCAACTCCGGCTTTTGCAAGGCCGATTAGGTAACCGTCACGGCGCAGAAGTGCGAAGTTATTGTCGACATGGCCACCAACAAAGGCGATCCGATTGTGGCCAAAACGGTGTAGACGATCAACCGCTTGCTCCATCGCATGTTCACCCGAAACATCAAACCATGCACAATTCGTCGTATCGGCGACGCGCCCGTAAAGAACAAATGGCATCCCCTTGGATCTTAGCAGCTCGACCCTTGGATCATTAACTTTAGTGCGAGGAAGGATGAACCCGTCAACCTTCTGCTCGGCGATCAGCCGCGAGTGAACCTCAACACTGTGTTCGTCTGATTGCGCAGTCGCAACCACCAGCGTCCAGTCATCTTCACCAAGGCGCTGCGATATGCCGTTCAGAAAGTCTGCCAAGAATGGTCGATGTGCATTCTCGCCAGCCACGTTCAACACCAATCCAACCGATTTCACCAACCCAGTGCGAATTGCCTGTGCGTAACTCGACGGGCGGTATCCAAGTTTTTTGGCCGCATTGGCAACACGCAGCTGCGTAGATGCCGCAATGTCGGGGTATTTGTTGAGAGCGCGCGAAACTGTCCCTTTGGACAGGTTCAAATAGTCGGAAAGATCCTGAATCGTGACCTTTGCGGCACGAACCGGCTTCATACTTACAACTTTATTTTTCCGTGATTCGTTCAATCTTCTCTCCTGTTGTTTTTACGTTGACAACCGAAACCGGTTTCGTCAAGATTTTTCGAAACCGATTTCGTAACTTCTCGTTACTGCGAAATAGGCCTTGTTAACAAGGGAAAGTGCCACGAATACATCACCTGGCAGCCAGACATACGAACACAAAATAGGAGTAAAATATGCGGGGTTTTTCATTTCAACTCTACAGCGCCCGGAATTTTCCGCCGCTAAAATCGACCTTGGCAAGGCTTTCTTTGCTT
>JBBWVU010000009.1:0-181385 GCA_050256375.1 Paracoccaceae bacterium
CGGCAAAGTGGAGAGATCACATCGATCTGATGGGCAGGAGTTTTACCAGTTACTCAGTTACAAAGGCGACGTTGACCTCGAAGCAAAACTCGACGAATGGGAACGCTTTTACAACTTCCACAGGCCGCATGGCGCACATGCCGGAAAAACCCCTTACGAAGCACTCAGAGAAAAGCTATAATCAACAGACAGAATGTCTCGAGAGTAACCCCACCTTACACTAGGGGGAGGCCTACTTATGGGACTGGCTTGCTTCGGTTTGTTTCTGTTTAACGGTCGAACTCTTGGGGTGAACGGATTGCTAGGTGGCGCGCTGACGCTGGGTGCGATGGTCCTTTTAGTAGGAATAGTCGTCGCCGGAGCAGCGACTCTTCTTGTTTACCCAGCGGGCTTTATAATCGAAATTGATCGCAGTCTCGCGGCCACCCTAATTGGTGGTTTGCTTGTAGGAGCGGGCACCCAACTAGGCAGCGGCTGTACATCGGGCCACGGCATTTGTGGCATCGGGCGATTATCGGTTCGCTCACTCGTAGCGACCGTGATTTTTATGACTTCTGGCGCCGTTGCAGTTTTTGTTATTTCAAGTTTCTTCGGAGGGGCAATCTGATGAGATACTTAACAGCATTTTTGTCTGGGGCGTTGTTTTCAATTGGGCTTGCCGTTTCTGGAATGATCAAACCATCGAAAGTAATCGGTTTTATGGATGTCACCGGAGACTGGGACCCGTCATTAGGCTTTGTTATGGGTGGCGCGCTTTTAGTGTTTGCTCCCTCGTACAGGTGGGTTTTGTCAAAGAATGAACGTCCTCTTTATGAAACAAAGTTCGACTCATCCCCACGAAGAGGCATCACCTGGCAACTAACAATAGGAAGCGCTGTTTTCGGGGTCGGTTGGGCGATTGCGGGTTTCTGCCCGGCGACCGCATTTACTTCCTTACCCGCATTAAGTCACAACGCTATCGGCGTGGTTGTTGGTATGATGGCTGGAATTATAGTCATGCGGTCGGCTCGAAAATATCTGGCACCAAGCATGCCAGTGACCGTGGCGGATTTTTAACGAGGACGAAATGTACAGCACCACACTTATAGCCAGCGGCTCTGTGCCGGGCCAAGAGGCGCGCCGTCTCACAGGCTTTAGGCGGGCATGAGATATATGAAGCACGATAGGCGAACGTGGACAACGGCAGCTCGCAGTCCACCCCGACGTCTGAACGCAAGCGCTCCCCAGCAAGTCCTATGCGAGGCACATTTCTCCACGGTACTAATCGATTTTCTCTACGGCACCCCCTGCCGCTTTCCACGCGCGAAACCCTCCCGGCATATGCGAGATGTTCTCGAGACCGGACTCGTCAGCAATTTCAACGGCGAGTGTCGAGCGTTCGCCAACCGCACAATAGATTAGCAGTCTGGCATTTCTGCTCAAACTGCGGAGCGTGCCAGCCTCTGAGCAGTGTGAAGCAAACCGACCATATGGTAGATGAATTGAACCGGGGATCACTCCATCGCGCCGACGTTCGCTTGTTTCTCGGATGTCAATTAGTTGCACCTGCACGTCCGGCCACATGTCGAGCACTTCCTCGACCTCAATTGAATGTACGCGATGCTGCGCTGCCAAGCGCAACCCGAGCCGCAGATTTTCCGGAACGGCCACATCCATCATTTTCGGATTTGGAAGGATCAGATTATTCATGATTTCGGCGTATTCATCCGCCGAAGAAACATTCAGTCGAGGGTTGAACGCCTTTTCCTCACCGATGGTGCTGACCGTGTCGCCTTTGTAGTCATGTCCTGGATAGACGTGCGTATTCTCGGGCAACTTCAGGAGCCTTTCAAATAGCGAGTGATACTGCTCGTAAGGGTTACCGTTCTGGAAGTCCGTTCGGCCGGTGCCGCGGATCAAGAGCGTGTCACCTGTGAATACCCGATCCTCCATAAGGAAGCTGTAACTCTCGCTCGTATGGCCGGGCGTATGCAGCGCGGTGAGGGTTAACCCCTCGATCGAGAGTTTTTCATTGTCGCTGACTCGCATGGATACGACATCCGACGGGGATTGTTCCCCCATGACCGTGACGCATCTAGTAACATCCCTGAGTTTGCCCATCGCACTAACGTGGTCAGCGTGAATGTGGGTGTCGACGACCTTGACCAGCCGAAGTTCCAATTCCTCTAAGAGCTTGAGATAGCGCCCGGTATTCTCGAGTACCGGATCGATTAACAGTGCCTCGCCACCTTTCCGACTGGCCAACAGATAGGTGTAAGTGCTGGACACATTATCGAACAGCTGTCTGAAAATCATAGCGGATTCTCCAATTCTTTTGCCCTACATACAAATAATTCCCGCTTGAATAGCCCGTCGTCTATGGCCCTAAGTTTCGATCGCCAGTTAGCCAGGCGCAACGCAGTTTCCTCTGCACCAAACAAATCCGCGAGTTCCCTCCCGCTCTCAAGGTCTGCGTCGATCTGTCTGGCGCAGCTGTCGCGATAATCACTCGTTAGGTCGTGGCAATCCATCGTCACCCACCCTGTTGCTTCCAGAAAGTCATTGTAGCTCGTATCAGTTTCAATAAATTGCGGTGCGTTCTTTAAAGCTCGGTCATAAGCAGAGCTTTCGAGACCAGATGTAATGGAGATCACCGTGAAGGCCATCAGACCGTTTTCGCTAACAATCCGTCGGCACTCCTGAAGAACCTTGCGCTTTCGAACAAGGCAACACAGCAGGTCGCTGTGGCTGATCGCATCAAAGCTCTGATCCGCAAAAGGTAGATCTGCGGCATCTGCAACTTTAGAGAACATGCGGCCGTCCAGCCCTTCCTCTTTCGCACGTTGATCCGCTAACTGTAGACCGATCTCTGGCAAGTCCACTAGCGCCACTGAGCATCCGCTTTTCTTAGCGAGATAAATCCCAGGCCATCCTGTGCCAGCTCCTAAGTCGATCAATTTAACTTGTGGACGGAGCTTCAGAATAGAGATCAAAGTATCCGCATGGTCCCGAATAGTCCAACTGTTGCCGCCATAGTCGCAACCGCACACACGACGCTCGATCGCTTGTATAACCGGGATTTTGGTTCTTTTGTAAACATCATCGAAACGAGCCTTGAGTGCCAGTTCAGAGTCGGTGCAACAAAACATCAACTGGCCCTTCCTCACACTACAGTAGTCGAGCAGTGTAACATGGGCAGCATCCGATGTCTGCTGTGTCCGCGATATCCCGTTTGTCGCCTAATTGTCACACCTCTGACTTCGCTTCTGTTGCTTCCACAATGCTTCCACGAGTTCAACTATTGCGAAGACTGCTGCACAAATGCGTAACGTTCATGATTGCAACCAAATTGGTTTACTTTCGGCGTACAGTATTTAAAGACAGCGCCATAATAATTAAGTCGTCCGTGACCATTAAAAAAATCCTTAGGCGATAACTCATAAAACTCGTGGCGTTTAGATACTATGCATTACACACCAACACACCGCCACTACCCAGCTAATATATCTCTTCCTCCGTCTCTGTTCTAAGTTGCTGGATATCGCGGATTTCCTCGGGCCAACTTGATTTAATAAAATCCATGACAGCCGCTATTTCAGCGTCATTCAACACGCCCGCAAAGTCGGGCATTCCGCTTTTGAAACCGGCAACGCCGTCTTGTGCCAAGGCCTCGGTGCCACCGAGTTTAATGTAGGCCAACAATTGGCGGTCCGAATGATGCCATGTATGCCCGTTTTCGTCATGCGGCGGTGCGGGCAGGATTCCGTCGGATTTCGGTGTTTGCCAATCCGGCTCAACCTCGAGATTCACACCATGACAGGACGCACAATTTGCGGCGTATAGTTCGGCACCGATTGAAGTATCAATACGGTGTGTCCGGTTTTCGCGGCTGGTAAAAACTAGCGCGCCGATTGCAACAAGCACCAACGCAGGGCCGAGCACGCCTGCAATCCTTATCAATCGTCCAAGCCGAGTTTGCACCTAATTCACCTTCAACCAAGTCAGCATACCACCCGCCGTATGTTCGAGCATATGGCAATGGAACAGCCAGTCACCGGGATTGTCGGCGACAAACGCTATTTCGGCGACCTCGTCGCGCTCTACCAATATCGTATCGCGCAGCGGGCCTTGCGCGCCACCCTCCTCGATCTTGCGGAAATGAAATCCGTGCAGATGCATGGCGTGCGGGAAGCTTGTATCGTTGATTATTTTTATACGAATTGTTTCCCCGCGTTCCGCAGTCAGCAGAGGTTCTTTAGGTAAACCGGCCACTCCGTTGAGCGCCCAGAACAGGTTACTTTCAACCAATTCTCCCATGGTTTTGGTTTCGCCATCGAGCTTTGCACTACGCATGCGACCCATTGCGCCGCCCTCCATCAGCAGATCAACGCGCCGGGCTGTTTTAAGGTCGCCCAGGGCAGGAACGGGATTTGGTGGCAGTGCCGCGGGCGCGGACATCCGACTATCACGTGTTTTCCCCTCAACGGGGAAATGCGCCAGATAAAATACCTCGCCGCCAGTCTGCATTACCAGAGAACCTTCGCGTCCTTCAACCGCCGTCACATCAAGGATCATATCGGCCCGCTGCGCGGGTGCTAGAGTCAATTGATCCGCCACGACCGGTTCGTCGAGAGGTTGACCTTCAAGTGCCACGATCCACCCTTGCAAACCGTCGAGCGCCAGTTCGAATATCCGCGCGTTTGAAACATTAACCAAACGAAGACGCAGACGATCGTATTGTTGCACGGGATGCGTCGCAGGGGCACGACCATTGATGGTAACCCAATTACCAACACGGCCACCGTGCGACCAATCCATTGACGGTCCGAAACTCTCGTTTAGCTTGCCATCTTGGGTTAACCGCCAGTCATAGATCAGGAAAACGACATCGCTATCCACTTCCGGTGGGGTTGCCTCTTCGACAATCAAAGGTCCATACAGCCCCCGCGCCAACTGTTCCCAAGTACGATTATGCGGGTGATACCAATAGGTTCCCGCGTCCGGCACAGTAAAATCATAATTGAACGTATCGCCCGGTGCGACGGCTTCTTGTGTCAAGCCAACTACTCCGTCCATTTTGTTTTCAATGCGTATGCCATGCCAATGAATTGAAGAGCCTTGTGGTAAATCGTTAACAAATTCCCGGGTAATCCGCCCTCCTTGAGGTACCCGTATCATCGGGCCGGGAACACCGCCGTCGTATCCCCAGATTTTTGTATCGGGAAAACCTTCAGGTGCTATGTGCTGCATTCCAGTGCGCGCAGGATCATCGGAGTTTGTGCGATCGACAGGTTTGGCAATATTGCGGCAACGGCGGTAGTCGCAAGGAAATTGCGTCGTGATATTGGCATCTTGGCGGGGTCCTAACTTTGGAATTAATATTGGAAATTCGCTGCTAAATTCCGTTCGCAGCCTGAATTTCGCGGATAAATCTGATGATTGACTGGATTTCCTCGTCGGTGACCCCCTCGACTGGAGGCATACTTCCGAAACGCCAATGATGGGAGGGCACACCACTTTTCGCAGCAATTACAAACGCGAAGTCAGCGTGGCGTTTCGCTCCGTAGAACTTGTGAATCAAGGGGGGGCCTTGGTCAGTACCCGCAGCATTTTTCCCATGACAGGCAGCGCAGTTTTCGTTGAAAGCGATTTCTCCGCTTTGGGCTGTCTGGCTTAATTCTGGAGCAACGACAGGTGTTGCTGCGGTATCGTCCTCTTCACTGGAACGGTCCGAGGATGTGTTCGACAACCAGACCGTAGCAAGGGCAACGAACAGGATTATACCGCCTCCGATTAAGATTGATTTATTCATGATCTCAATGAATTACCTGTATTTAGTTTCACCGTTTCGATATTTAATCCTTCCATCAGCTGGAAGGTCAACTGAATTACTCGTTATCTAAGTCTTTGGCCAAGTTTACACCTGAGCTCAGGCCACCTCAAACAAGGTATCCACTATGGGGCAATCGGGCACGTTACCGAGATTACACTCGGCGACCATTTTTGATAATACATTTTCAAGTTTCTTCAGGCTGACGATTTTCTTTTTAACCGACACTAGATGCACAACGGTCAAATCATGAACTTCGCTACACGAAAAATCGTCTTGATCTACCATTTCGAGCAGTGCGCGGATTTCTAGGATACGGAATCCCAGTTCTCGTGAGCGCCGTATAAAAAACAGGCGTTTGGGCTGTTTGCCATTGTATTGCCGGTTTCCCCCTTCAGTCCGATCCGGCTTTGGCATTATCGCGATGCGCTCGTAATAACGTATGGTTTCGATGCTAACGCCAGTCTTTCTTGACATGACCCCAATTGTATAGCCCAGCGCATCCGTCGTAAATTTCATGGCACGCTCCTCTTGTATCTGTAGCCGCTACAGATCGTATATGTGGTCAAGACGCCCATTTCACCAGCGCAAAATGTCTAAGACAAACGAAGCGATGCGAAGTAAGCTGATGTTTTCTTCGGAGTTTTCGAATTGGAATTAGCTTTTTATACCCTCTTTTTGCTTCCGGCTGGTTTGGGCCTCTTGGGGTTTATAGAGCCCTGTACGATCGGCGGGCATATCCTTTTTCTGGACACCCAGAAGAACCGAACCCGCGTCGAGAAAATGAGTGCGGTGGCGAGCTTCGCAATAGTGCGCTCGGTTGTGGCAGGATTGTTCGGGGCCCTCATCGCTTTACTGGGAGGGCTGTTGATAAACGTTCAAACAGGCATTTGGCTGGTGTTCGGAATACTATATTTGACCATCGGGCTGGCCTTTTTGATCGGTATGTCGCGAATATTCAATAGACGGATCGATTTCGCACCTTCGACGTGGAAACGTGCGCGAAACCCGCTCATATTGGGCCTTGCCTTTGGATTAAACATTCCGGCCTGCGCCGCGCCGATATTATTTGGCTTGTTGGGACTGGTTGCCACGACGGGAACAATAATGACCGGCTTTGTGATGATGTTCACCTTCGGATTTTTCCTGTCTACGCCGCTGGCCCTGTTTACCACCGTACCAAGAATGGCGGCGAGGCTGGACAATTTCGGTAACGTGCTCAGACAAAAGCGCTGGATTATCGGTGTGGTGTTTATGGCCCTAGGCATCTGGTCCATATGGTTTGGGTTGTTCGTTGACCCGGAAAACTGGACCGGCAAATGAAAAAACCTAACCGTTTCACCAGTGTTGCAGCCGCCGGAATAACGTTTCAGGCCGGATCGGCCGCAGTTGATTCCACAACCATCATGTCGGCGCTGGTATTCCAGCTAACCGGAAGTTCGATCATAGTCGGGGCCGTGACGGCGATTTTACGGTTCGGCTGGCTGTTCCCGCAACTATTCGTTGGATTTCTAGCGCAGAGGTCCGGATCGAGCATGCAATATTACGTTATAGGTGCGTTCGGGCGGGCGACCTGCATGGCGCTCATGGCGCTGATTCTGTTTGTCGGCAAAGAATGGTCGGCGACGGTGTTATCGGTGTTTGTGATGATCCTGTGGACCTCTTACGCCTTTATCAGCGGAATTGTTGCCGTCCCGTATAACGATATAGTCGCTCGTTCCATTCCCTCGCAACAGCGAAGCAGATTAATGGCAACAAGATTTTTCGGTGGCGGAATTCTGGCACTCGGGATCGTTGCAATTGTCGATAATCTGGTAGGAGATTTGCCCTTTCCGACGTTCTACAGCGCCATTTTTGCGATTGCCTCGGTCCTGATGTTCCTCTCGTCGGGCGTTTTCACCGCGATGGGAGAACCCGAGGCGCAGGCAACCACCGCCAAACCCGGATTCTTCCGGTATCTGATGGACGGTGTGCAAGTTTTCCGCACTGACCGGCGCTTCGCCATTTTCGTTTATGCACAATGGTGCGGAGGGGCCGTGCTGATGGCCATGCCGTTTTACGTGGTCCAAGCCAGTCATTCCGGCTTTGATCTAAGCCGTGTGGCGTTACTGCTTGGTGCGCAAACCGTTGGGGCGCTAGTGTCAAATCCGTTATGGGGATGGTGGGGAGATTCACTTGGCAAGGTCAGTTTGCTCAAGGCAGTCGCCTTGGGTAGGATTCTTCCTCCTCTGGTTATCCTTTTGCTAGGTGTCGGAAGTTTTCTCGATGCCAGCGCCACGTTCTATATATTTATCGCAATCTTTTTTATAACGGGAGCCCTAGCCAACGGCTTGACCATCGCCGTGATCGGTTTCTTGATGGAGATCTCGCCGGACGACCAGCGCCCGGCTTACAGCGGGTATTTTAACGCCATAACAGCTCCGGCATTTTTACTGCCGCTACTTGCAGGCATCATCGCGACGTATTTTAACCTAACGATTATTTTTGTCATCTCGATGATTGCTGCCGCATTACAATTTGCACTTCTGGCGTTTGTCAAAAAACAATCACACATTAACGGGTAACCACACGGTGGAAAAACCGGAAATGTTCAGGTTTGTTACGGTCTTGGGTTCCGGCGGCTATTACACCCCTATTTTATCCCGTTAGCCACCTGCATTTCGCGAATATACGTTGTAATCCAACGGATTTTTGTGTCACTAATCCCGTCAACCGGAGGCATATTTCCAAAGCGCCAGTGATGGCTGGTAACTCCGTTTTTCGCGGCACTCAAGATGGCCCCATCCCCGTGATGACTGGGAACGTAGAGTTCGTGAATAAGAGGTGGACCGCTATCCGTGCCAGCCAACGTCTCGCCGTGACAGGCCGCACAATTATCCTCGAACGCAAATTTTCCACTTTGTGCAATTTGGCTCAACTCCGGAATAATTATCGAGTCAGCTTGCGGCGCGGCCGCACCTGCGGCTGCGCCATGAGCTGCAGTGTTGACGCCCGGAACAGCCCTGTCAGTCGGTTTGATCATAAACCAGAGGAAAAGAGCTCCGACGGCAAAAAATACGCCCAATACAATTACAACTCTTTTATCCAAGGCGGTTCCGCGCTTCTTTTTCATCGTGCTTTCCTTTTTCTTTGGCCATCACTAATGGCTCTAGTTGATGGAAGGTCAAACGAAAGTTGAATGGAAATACTACCAAATTTACTTGACCTTCCTGCACAGGAACCGTGTAGAGGGCGATTTCATGGAACGTAGGCGCCATAGGAAGAGTAAAATGACCAAACTGAACGTGACCGAAATGAGCTGCAACTGTTGCAAATCGTCCATCGAAAAAGTCTTGGCGGACATTGATGTTGGCGCGCGCATCACGGCTGATTTGGAAAGTCGTGTCGTCAGTATCGAGACAGAAGCCTTCGCTGCGGTGTTGACCGGCGCTCTAAACGAAAAATGCTATGAAGCGAAGGTAGCCTGACGTCCTTTAACTCAGCCGTATCGCGAACTCTTTCCCACGTGCGTTTGACGTCGGTCAGGGGAGCGCCGGACCTATGCGAGCTTGCTGGTATCTCAAGGTCATTCGCTGCCGGTTATTGGTGCATTACTCGGCCACTCGCAGCCGCAAACAACGGTACGTTATGCACATTTGTTTGATGATCCGTTACGGAAAGCCACCGAAGATGCCGCATTTTCGATCACTAAAACCACATTGTGAGGTCAGTTCAATCTGTGCCGTCAGATGTCGGCTAAGCGGACTTTTCAGACCTTCACTCAGATTCACTCTATTGGTACTTTCGACCCATCGAGCCGATCATGTATTGTCTTTACTGAGCATCGCGTAACAAGAGGGCCTCCGGCAGTGTAAGGAATGACCGTCGAGCTTGATTGGTGTCGGGTGCTGGGAAATCGTTGCGGTAATGTCCTCCTCTGGACTCGGTCCGCAACAGGGCGGCAGCAGTAATTACTGTGGCGGCCGCAAGCATATTCGCAAAATCTACAGATTTATTTTTGTGCTTTTGATCTAAACTACGGATAACACGCAAGGCTTCGGATAAACCTTTCTCGTCGCGAAGTACACTGACATTGTCCGACATCGTCTGTCGCAGCATATGTAAATCTTCTGGGTTGAAAACCCCACCAGAATCTTTTGGGATGACCTTTGGGATCGCCTCAGAGAGTCCTGAAGTTAACTTTTGCGAAATGCTTTCGGCACATATAGCGGCAAATACCAAGGCCTCCAACAGTCCATTTGAAGCTAATCGGTTGGCCCCGTGCAATCCTGTGGACGCCGCTTCCCCTGCCACCCAGAGGCCCGGAATCGAGCTTTGACCAGACGCGTCGCAAGCTACTCCACCCATATGGTAGTGGGCGGCCGGTATCACTGGAATTACATCGGTCACCGGATCTATACCGTTGGATTTACAGATTGCGGAAACGGTTGGGAAGTCCTCCAGAATATGTGCTCCGATTGCCTTTCGGGTATCTAGCGCGGGGCGGTTTCCATCGCGATACTCCGTGAAAATAGCACGGGCAACTATATCGCGCGGTGCCAGTTCGGCGTCGGGATGAAGTTGAGTCATGAACCTCTCACCCTTACGGTTTACCAGAACTGCCCCTTCGCCCCGCAAAGCTTCTGTGGCAAGGGGTACAGGGTCGCAATCCAAGTCAATCGCAGTTGGGTGGAACTGGAAAAATTCAGCGTCCGCAATCACCGCGCCAGCCCGTGCGGCCATCCCGATAGCCAAGCCACGCACATTGGGTGGATTGGTGGTTTTTGCATAAAGGCTTCCAGCGCCACCTGCGGCAAGAAGGTAAGCTTGTGTTTTCAAGATTTCGTGGCGCCCATTAGGGCCGGCCGCCAAAACCCCGCATATACCATCGTCATCTGTAAGTAGTTCCACCGCAGACCAACCCTCGCGGACAGTTATTGATGGGGTCCGGCGAACCGTTTCGATCAGAGACGCCATTATTGCCTTACCAGCCTGATCCCCCTTAACGCGCACGATGCGCGGCCAGCCATGTGCGGCTTCGCGCGACAGGACGTATTCACCATCTTCGGTTCGATCAAATGGTGTGCCTAGCGTGGACAAACCTGCGATGTGTTTTTGGGCAGCTTCTGTCACCAGTTTAGCAATCTCGGGGAGAACAATTCCGGCACCGGCCAAGATAGTATCCTTGGCGTGCGCGGCAGGCGTATCGTTTTTGTCCATTGCGGCTGCCACGCCGCCTTGTGCCCATGTAGACGAGGCCCCGTCACCCAAAGGGCAAGGTGACAACACCGTGACTGGGCGCGGAGCAAAGCTTAACGCCGCGTAAAGACCGGCAAGGCCCGCCCCGATAATAAGAACTTCGGATGGTTCTGACACTTGTGTTGGTCCTTTAAAAAATCAACCCGCTGCGCGTCGCCGCATAGATTTGCCGACAAATCCAGAGCGACTATCGCACCCTCTTGAAGCGTATGCAGATACTACAGGTCTTTTTCAACATACATAATCATTCTCAAGTAAAACTTTAGGGTGGAAGATTATACAGTTTAAGCCTTCTACTTTGGCCCGAAAGTTGCTGTTGTTTGAGCCAGCGTCCAGGTAAGTAAAGTGAATGTCTGCACTGCGGAACTCGGTCCCCACATTCGCTTCCGATGCTATAGACCGCGTCCAGCCTATCTATACAAAATGCTGCAATGGACGCGTCGGTCAACTTGGGCTCAAAGCGGTCATCTGACGCTTTCATTCAGGATTAAATTTCGGTTAGGGACTCCAAGCGTATGCTAAGCGGACGAAGCGGCCGTTTAGTAGTTGCTAGACTTGTAAGCGTACGGTGTCCCCCGCCTAACGGTGCTGCTTCTGGTACGTTAGTGTCCACCATTGATAGCGGACACTAAGGGGAACTCTATGGCGGTGAAGCAGAAGAAACGGCGTTGGCCGGATGAACAGAAGCGTTCGATCTGTTTACAGACGATGGCACAGGGTGTTTCGGTTGCGCAGGTTGCGCGTCGATATGCGATGAACATTCAAAGACTTTGAAGCGACTAAGCCCCAGCATCAATTAGTGTTTGGACTTTCTCAGGTGTTCCGTATATTTCTGCAACGTGAAGTTCAAGTGCTAGGGTTGTGTTTAATCTAATAGCTTCAAGGAAATAAAATGCTGGGATCTAACGAAAACGTAATAAAGGAAGTCCGCGCGCGCTTCGCCTATGTTGATACATGCCCGTTTCAGGGTGAGCGTATTTTCTTTGAAAATGCGGGTGGTGCGCTTACCTTGAAATCGGTTGTTTCTCGCACAGCAGAGTACGCCGCAATTCCAGATAATCAGGGCCGCGATAATCCCGCCTCGCATGAGCTAGTGCGAGTTATTAATCAGGCCCGCAATGATATGCATCTGTTCCTCAATGCCTCGGACGGACAAGTGTTCTTTGGTGAAAGCGGCACTGAGGTGCTGTTCAGGATGATCAGCACGGCTTGTCTCGGGACCGCGTCGGGTGGCAATGTCGTCAGCTCGACCGTGGAACATCCGGCCACCCGCAGCGCTGCGATACGTTGGGCCGAGATCGCGGGGAAAGAATTGATTACCGTTGTTCACAATGATGAAACTGGGGATGTCACCGCACAGAATTATGCGGACGTTGTAAACAAAGACACCCGAGTAGCAACAATACTTCACACCTCTCCGGTTACTGGCATCGGAAATGACGTCGGCGAAATCAGCAAAGCGATCCGTGCCGTGTCACCCGATTGCATTATCATTGTCGACGGCATCCAACATGCCGCGCACGGGCTTCTTGATATCGACAGCTACGATATAGACGGTTATGCGGTTTCACCGTACAAAATGTTTTCGCGTCATGGATATGGCGTTGGCTGGATTTCCGACCGGTTGTCGGACCTGCCACACAATGAATTGCTGAACGGCCCGGCGAAACAGTGGGAGCTGGGCACCCGTGATACCGGTGCGTATGCCACTTTGTCAGAGGTAATCCGCTATTTCGAATGGCTGGGTTCCGAGGTTTCCGGAGAAAGCGATCCACGGGCGAGAATTGTTGCAGCGGGTCAAGCTATCATCGCACACGAGAAGACGCTGACCGACGCGATATTACACGGCACAGGCAATCTGAAGGGATTGGCGGAGATGGAGGGCGTTATGGTGCTTGCCGGAATTGAAAACCCACACCGAGAGGGGCTGGTTTCCTTCACGATAGATGGGCGAAACGCGGTAGATATTGTTGCTTATCTGAATGAACAGGGAATACGCACCCATGTACGCAAAGCGGACCATTATTCGAGCAACATCCTAACACCGCTAGGGAATGATAGCTGTGTCCGAGTGTCATTCTGTCACTACAACATAGAACAAGAAGTGTCTCGATTCCTGAACGCAATTGCGTCATTCTTGGCATAATTGAGGAAGAAACTAGCTGGAAACCATTTGCACCAAAGCACCGGACAATATCCGCGGAAAAGACGGGTTTGTGGTTGGCATGGCACTACTTGCGTCAGTATGGTTCAAACTGGTGAAAACCGCGGTACTGGCTGCTAGCTTCTGGTCTTTGGTGAAGCGCTGGTGACAAGCTAACTGTTCATGTTGGAAAACACCAACAGCGCACGCTTCAACGACCCCAAACAAAAACCGATTTATGCGCAATATCTTGATCAGTGGGTTATAATCGAACACTGCGATTATAACCCACTTTGGACCGTTTCAAGAAAAACCAGCAGTTGAGATCTAACAACCGAACGGTCCGTGCGGCAGACTTAGTAAGCAACAAAATGTGCAGGACGAATTATATCCGCAATGTCGAGCTGCACTGCAGCATTCAAGCCCTTGTCCAAGGTCTGCAAAGGGCCGGAGTAAACTTGGCTAGGCGCGCGGGTCAGGTGTTTAAGCAGCAGAAACGGCGCTTGCCGACCTGACAATTGAGATCAGAAAGGCATTGGGTATACAGGCGAAAAAAAAGAACGTCACCATTTCCGCCAACCGAGGCCCATAGTTGCAGCAATGGCTTCTGGACAACCAGCCTGAACACGCGCACGAAAAGCTCGCACGGACAAACCGTTCTCTAGCGCCGTTACTTCCCACTCATCATTGGGATTGTGTGCTATCTCTCGCGCCCCTTCAATCGCGGCCCTTTGTCCAGACCAGCCACGCTTGATCCGCACCTTGAATGTATTAAAGGCAATCCCGTTTTCTTCAACGACTGGCCATGCTGCGAGGCCGTTGTCCAAAGAAGCAAGGCCGTCCCGCTGGCGACTTTCAAAAGCCGCACGATCATAAGGATATTGGACATGTCCACAACGGACCGTCCAAACTTTGGATCCATCGTCAGAATCCAATAAATCAACCACATCGGCATCAGTGAATGGATGCGGTGCCAGACCATAGCGATTACAAAGCCACCACGCATCTTCATGGCTAGCAGCTTTGCCTATTACATTGCCGCCCAATGGCGCAACAAAGTGAATCATCATTTTTTTCGTTTTCAAAGTGGCGCAAGTCGCGCAACGAGGGGCTATCAGAAGGAGAGATGGCCACTTTAAACCGCACTACTGATACTTTAGCCACCCAAAAATGCTGCGATCATTGCGAATGGCTGCTCTTGTGTAGCTGCGGTGCGGCGGCTGACTACCTTCCGAAGGTCAGGTAAGGGCCGAAAGTGAACTTAGCTCCAGCTGGAAATAATTTACCCAAGTCAGTGATATGCCGCCAAGATGCATACCTATAAGTTAAGAGGGGGGGTAAAAAGTCTATATGGTTTCAACCGGGGACCGGCGTGGGTAATGAGATTTTTGCGCACGGAAGTTTAAGGGGGGGTATCCAAATATTTCAAACCCAAGATATCAACTACCGTGTGTCCGTGTGCTCTCGCTCTAGCTTAGCCTAGGATGGGCCGGTTCAAATTTAGCACGTTCAATTTATGGTAGGTGTCATTAATCTCGCCTACAGTAACTTTCAGCCCTTAGCTGGGTACTGTCAGACTAATTCGAACTAGTCTTAGTTTACCGAGAACCGTCGGAACTTAATCTTCAACATTTCGAAGAGAAAGGGGGAAACGAACATACAACATCACAGCAAGGCGAATGATCTCTCGCGAAGTTTTGAGTCAGCGAAAAAGGGCTCGGTTTTGTCATCCGGCGTCGCTAAGCTAACCATCTGCCCTCTTCAACTAAGTTTTGTCTGACAGTGCCGTCATTGTTGAAGCTCCTGAACGGGAATATTAAAAGAAAAGTCGATGATAGCCGCGACAAGAACATCCAGTGTATCGATCACATTTGCTTCCAGCCCTGTACTGTCGGCAATCATCGAGTATTCGGAACAGGCTACAAGCTGCAATTGAGCACCCTGTGATAGTAATTCTCTGGAGGCTTCGAATAAAATTTCCTCCGCTTCTTTACAAGGTCCGTTTGCTTTAATCAGTCGGATTGCAGAAAGCATTAAATCCGCATCCTCGGGCCAACGCGTTGTAATTCCCATTCGGCTAAAAGCTTTATCGAAAAGACCTGTCATTTGCACTGCAGGAGACGCGAGAATACCGACACAACCGCCTTCCCCAACACGGTTGAATGCGGTTTCCGCCGATAAATCCACCATATGCAATAATGGCAATTCAGTTGCTTCACCAATTTGTTCTGCGTAGTGATGCGCGGTGTTGCACGGCATAGCGAGGGCCTCGGCCCCTGCTTGTTCCAAACGACGTGCCATTTCGGCTAGCACCGGTCCTGGATCTTCACCGGTTTTCTCGATGAGATGAGCAATGCGTGATGGCACCTGTGGATTCATGTCGATGATCAGCGGGATATGATCCGCGTCGTCGCCTCCACTCATTCTGGCGATCAGGCGTTGTTGTAACAATACCGTCGCCTCGGGGCCCATTCCGCCCAGAATACCGATCTTGCGGGGCGCGCTCAATGCACTATCTCCGCCGCAGTTTCGACTATGATGTCAGCGATCAACGCGCAGTCATTGATAGAATAGATCAATCGTAAGCGCGTATAAATAAGTGTTGTCATAATCACATCCGTTTGTAGATTAGCAGCCACTCTCAATTCTATGCATAACCAGACCGATTATCAGCCTACCGGATCTTGGCCCAGCGCATGAAGAACGCCGCGAATCTCGGCAAGCCCGCGTAATCGCCCGATAACCGGATAGCCGGGAACGGTTTTGCGATCTGCGTCGGACAACAGTTCATGGCCATGGTCAGGTCTAAAAGGTATTTCATGATCGACTCGCCCCTCCGCGCGGCGAGAGCGCTCTTCATCCAACAGAACCTTGCAGACAGCAACCATGTTGGTGTCCCCTTCGAGATGCGCCGCTTCCTCAAATGATCCATCCGGTTCTTTTCTGACATTTCTGAGATGTGCAAAGTGAATGCGATCTGCATGGCGGCGCGCGATGGCAGGCACGTCGTTGTCTGGGTTGGCACCGAGCGAGCCGGTGCAAAGGGTCAGACCATTGGCAGATGAGTCGTATGCTGAAAGGATCCATTCGATATCTTCGGCGTCGGAGACAATTCTTGGCAGGCCCAGAATGTCGCGTGGGGGATCATCGGGGTGAACGCAAAGTCGCATTCCAAATTCTTCTGCTGTCGGAATAACCTCGTTCAGGAACCGTCTGAAATTGGTTTGGATATCCTGCGCACTGATGCCTTCGTAACTGTCAAGCGCGCGTTGCAATCCGGCGACATCATAACGATCAAATGCACCTGGCATCCCCGCCATGATGGACTTCAGCAACGTTGCCCGCGCGCTTTCGTTCGAGGCTTTGAACCAGCCAGCGGCGCCTTTGACCACGGCGTGAGTATAATCAGCCTCGGCCCCGACCCGCCCCAGCATGTGGATTTCAAATGCCGCCATTTTGGTTGCATCGAAGCGCAGGCAAGTGCCGCCACCTGCAACCGGCGCGGTCAGGTCCGTGCGCGTCCAGTCCAAAATTGGCATGAAGTTGTAGCAGATCGTATGAATGCCTTCGGCTGCCAGATTTGACAAGGATTGCCGATAATTCGCAAAAAGGTCGACTAAATCACCGGAGCCGCGTTTGATGTCCTCGTGGATCGGCAAACTTTCGCACGCGGTCCACTCCATACCAGCGGCACGGATATTGTCGCGTCGTGCGGCGATTATTTCGCGGCTCCAGACCATACCATAGGGGATTTCGTGCAGCGCCGTAACAATGCCTGACGCCCCGGTTTGGCGAATTTCAGATAGCTCAATCTTATCAAGGTTCTCACCATACCATCGCCAGGTTTCCTTCATGAAAGCACCTCGTTTAAAGAATTTTCAATTTTTTGTGGGTCCAGCGCCTGAAAGCGGGCGAGCAAGTCATCTGAAATTGGATCTATTGCGTAATTACCAAATACCGGACTTATTGCCAGAAGATCAGCCACCAGCTGGCGATCGCCCGAATGGGTTTGGAGTGCTGCCATAAGGTCTGACGCTATTGGATCGTTGATTTTCAATCCATCGGTTTTGGACTGCAGAAACCTGAACCATGCAGCCACGACGGTAAGCAATTTCGTATACGACCTCCCGGCGTTCAGGTTTTCGAAAAGCGGATCAAGAATGCGTTGCGGCAATTTCTGGCTGCCATCCATGGCAATCTGTTCCAACAGATGTCGGATTTCAGGGTTGCGGTAGCGCCGTTTTAGGGCATCGGCGTATTGGCCAAGATCAGTGCCTTCCGGCGCTTGCAGCGACGGGATAATTTCACTTTGCCACATGTCCTCAAGAAAGGTTGCGATCGCCGCGTCGTTCATCGCGTCAGCAACAGAAACATGTCCCGCCAAGCTGCCGATATAAGCCAGTGCCGAATGGGTGCCGTTCAACATACGCAACTTCATATGCTCAAAAGGTTCTACGTCATCCACCAGTTGCGCGCCTACGGCCTCTAGATCGGGCTTTGCGCTGTCAACAAACTGGTCCTCAATCACCCATTGGCGGAATGGTTCGTGTATAACGACTGCCGGATCATGAATGCATGCATCGGATTTCAGCCGGGTGACCATGTTTTTCGTTGTTGCCGGAACTATCCGATCCACCATCGTCGAAGGAAACTTACATTCGGCTTTGATCCACTGGGCAAGCTCCGCATCAAAATGGGTCGCCAGTTCGGTGACGATCTGCTGAATGAGGCGCCCGTTTTCAGGAAGATTGTCCAGAGACAACACCGTAAATGGGCGAAGACCGCGCTTACGCCGTATATCAAGCGCGCGAACAATATAGCCCACCGCAGAGCGCGGCAGCGCATGGGTCAAATCGTGCACAATGTCGGGGTGCTCGAGGTCTAGCTTAGCGTCGCCTGTCCCCCGACAATAACCCTTTTCCGTGATGGTCAGACTTACGATACGGGTGATCTCGGCGGTCATCACTCGTAAAACCGCCGCTGGATTTTCAGGCGCAACCAACACGTCGGTGATGACGTCGATGACTTGTGGGTTCAGCTCGTGTTCAGAGATTTCAACAGCCGTATAGAGACAGTCCTGAGGCACAAGTTGGTCTCGCACCGCAGGCGATCTGAGGCTGACACCGACGACGCCCCAATCACCACCGGACTGCGCCATCGCCTCTTTGATATAGATTGCACCGTGGGCGCGAAAAAATGCGCCCAACCCAAGGTGGACGATTCCGGTTTTTGGGCCTGCCTGAGTTCGGCGAAGTTTCGTTGGGCTATTTTTGGTCAAAGTCTATACGCCTTTTTTGCAAGCCGATAAGTCAGGTCTTCCGCAAGTTCAAATGCGTCTGTTTCGCAAAGGCGCCCAGTTGTCACGAGCGAGGCGAGATACGAACAATCAACACGGCGGGCAACATCATGGCGAGCGGGAATAGAGCAGAACGCACGCGTATCATCGTTGAACCCGACAGTGTTATAGAAACCTGCGGTTTCGGTGGTCATTTCTCGAAACCGTCGCATGCCGTCTGGACTGTCATAGAACCACCATGCAGGCCCAATTTTTAGCGCCGGATAAACCCCGGCCAGCGGTGCAAGCTCTCGACCATAGCTGGTCTCATCCAGCGTGAAGACAATCAAATTAAAATCCGGTTCGTGGCCAATAACATCGAGAAGCGGGCCAAGTGCTTCGACATAATCCGTGCGTCCAGGAATATCGAAACCCATGTCTGCCCCGAATTTATCGAAGATCGCGCGCGAATGGTTGCGTCGGGAACCAGGATGAATTTGCATGACCAGCCCGTCATCCATGCTCATTTTTGCCATTTCAGTCAGCATTTGGGCGCGGAATGTCTCAGCATTTTTTGGGTCAGCCGGATCACTAAGAACCGACGCGAACAAGTCTTGAGCTGCCCTTTCCGAGAGATTCTCAGTTCTTGCTTTCGGGTGGCCATGATCACTTGCAGTCGCACCATGAGCGATAAAATCACGCCGCCGTTTTCTGTGCGCGTTGAGGTATCCGTTCCAGGTCAGGGCGTCTTCGCCGGTGATTTCGGAAAATGCCTTGAGATTTTGGAGGAAGCTCTGGTTTTCCGGGTCGATCACCACGTCAGGCCGATAGGTCGTTATGACCCTTCCATCCCACCCGGATGCTGCGATCTGGGCGTGATGTTCCAGCGTGTCCAACGGGCTTTCGGTTGTGGCAATGACTTCGATTCCAAATCGATCAAAAAGTGCCCGAGGGCGAAATTCAGGCAGCACCAGGCAATCGGAAATCTGGTCGTAAATCTCGTCCGCCGTTTTAGCAGACAGAACTTTATCGACACCAAAAACCTCTTGCAGAGAATGGTCGATCCAGAGGCGCGATGGCGTGCCACGAAATACATGGTAGTACTCGGCAAATATGCGCCATGCTTCTCTAGGGTCGACAGGATTTTCTGCTCCTGAACGCGGTTGAATGCCAAGATCTTCGAGTTTGACCCCCTGAGAATAAAGCATGCGAAATACGTAGTGGTCCGGCGTGACAAACAGTTCTGCGGGGTTTCCGAACGGCCTGTTTTCGGCAAGCCATCTAGGGTCTGTATGGCCGTGCGGGCTTATGATCGGCAGGTCGCGTACACGCGCATATAATGCACGAGCCAATTCCTTACCCCTACCATCCGTTGGGAAAAGCCGATCTTCATCAAGCAATGGCATATCCTATTCCTTCTCAGAGAGACTTTGCTGGTCGAAAGTCACTTTCAACGTCTTGATTTCAAATGGGCGAAAGCTGAGTTCAATCGAGTTTTCGTTGATATCATAACTTTGATCCACCGTGCGTTCCATCAGGTCCGTTTCTTCCACACATGTCACTGGCAACCCGAATTGGATTCTTGCAGTGCCTCGCCGATTAGAATGTTCGAATATCCGCAAGATGGCTGCACTACCTACTTCAGCAAGTTTCACTGTTTCAATCGTCACGTTCGCGGTGTCTGCACTTGCAAAGGAGAACTCATTTCCCAACGCGCCTTGCTCCATCATTGCGATTTCGACAGGGCCGTGAACCATGATCGGGTTGTTGAACCTCTCTGCGGCACGCACAACTTGCGACAGGTCTCGCTCACCCTGATGCAGCATGATCGCGTAGCGAAAGCGGTGCACACCGATATCTGCATCCGGATCCGGCATGTTCGGACCTTTCAGCAATGTCAGCCGAACCGTCTGTTCAACCGCATCATATCCATATTTGCAGTCGGTCAAAAATGCGGCACCAAAATCAGGCTCGCTCATGTCGACCCAACGATGCATGCTGGTTTCAAATCGGGCTTGATCCCAGCTAGTGTTCTTGTGGCTTGGTCGCTTTACATGGCCGAACTGTATTTCGGCCCGGGTTTCCGACACATTCAAATCAAGGGGGAATCCGGTTTTGAGCAGAGTCTGACGTTCTTGCCAGTCTATCTGCGTATCAAATTCGATTTGCTTTTGCCCATCTTGCAGCGAAATCACCTGAATCACGCGCGACCGCGCGTAACGACGCTCAATTTTCAAGGCGGCCCGATGCGGTCCTGTTTCAACCACTTCGATCGAGGCTTGGGTTTCTGAAAGAGGCCAGCACTTTTCCTCAAAATAGTGATCAATGTCCCATGCATCATAATTTTGAGGTTTATCTTCATACGCGATCAACTGGTTTGCGCGTTTTCCTGGCTGAATCAATTCGCGTCTCAAAGTCTTGTCGTAGATGGATATAATCTCGCCCGCCTCGTCGAAGCGAACATTTATCAAATCATTTTCCAGATGCGTTTTTGAAACGCTTAAACTGGTGCTCGGAGTTTTCTCGGTCTGGGTCAGTTGGGCTGCACCCCATCCCATGGCAGGAATATCTGCGACCAGCGCACCAAAGCTTGTGCTGCCGTCGGCGTGGACGATGGATTGCACGGTATTGCTGCCAGTCTGCGTTCTGATCGCCAATCCAGATATATCGTTTTCCGTGCGAAACTCGACCAGCTCGCCATCACGTCTTTGGCCGGTAAAATTCACCAACTTCAGTTGCCCATCGCTAGGCGGGCATATGGAATTTAATGCCGGTTTCAAAGGTCCTTGATTGTTTTGCATGCTTGCAAAAAATTTGGCGTAATCCGCATCGCTATCATCATAAACGGCGGCGATTGATGTTCCGGGCAGGATGTCATGGAACTGGTTCAACAACACGATATCCCAAAGCTCGCGAATTGCGTCTCTCGGATAATCAGACCCCTTTGTGATTGAAGCCATCGAGGCCGCAAATTCCAACTCGCGCATTGCACGTTCAGCGTTGCGGTTGTTTTTCTTGTTTTTGGCAACAGATGTCAGCGTGCCGCGATGGTATTGCAGATAAAGCTCACCATTCCAGATCGGAAAATCATCCGCGCGGTCATCCATCTTCTTGCCCAATCGATCGAGATAGGGACGCAATCCCTCCATTCTCAATTTCGGGGCGCCGGGAATACCACGCTCCATTCGAATACCACGTTGCACCATGTCCCGTGTCGGGCCACCTCCCCCATCTCCGTGCCCGTAACATATCATGACCTCGTCATGCAGCGCCTTAGGCTCGTAGCGTTTCCATGTTCCCAGAATGTCACTCACTGTGAATTTCGAGTTGTATATAGTTTTATGATGCGAGGCTTCGGTTGCCTGTGTGGTTATCAGCTGGGATTTGATCTTGGAGCCATCAATTCCGCGCCAAAAAAAGCTGTCATACGGTTGGCGATCCGTGTCGTTCCATGAAAGTTTGGATGTGACGAAAAACTCTATACCGGATTTCTCAAGAATCTGCGGAAGAGCCGCCGAATAGCCAAACGTATCAGGCAACCAAACACATTTCGGAACGATACCAAACTCGTCCATGTGGAACTGCTGGCCTCGCATAATCTGGCGGACCAGAGATTCACCTGAACTTATATTTACATCAGGCTCGACCCACATTGCGCCGTCAATTTCGAACTGGCCAATGCGGACTTTTTCTTTTACGCGCTCCCACAACTCGGGATAATCTTGCTTCAGGAAATTGAACAACACTGGCTGGTTGTACATAAAGACAAATTCCGGGAATTCATCCATCAGGTTTAAAGCAGTTGCAAAGCTTCGCGCGGTCTTGTCGCGTACATGTTTAACCCGCCAGAGCCATGCTACATCCAAATGGGTGTGGCCGAACGCGGTAATCACCGGTTGTATGCCTCCACGAGACAGATCGTGTATCTCTCCCGCAATTCTCTCGGCTTCGGGCAACGATGCATTTAGCGCGTCGGACCGCCTTACACGTCGGTCCAAAGTGTAGAGCGCACTTTCAATTCGTTCCAACACCGCATGGCGGTGGCCATCAGTTTGTGGCAGCTGGGTTGCAACCTCAAAAGCAGTCGCCAAATCGTAGAACAGTGCTTCAATCCGCCCATCGCGCAAGATCAAATCCGTTTGAAAGCCGATCATCGGGCGTTCATCGAAGGTAAAGGCATTCAGCTGTACCAAATGCACCTCACCGGGGGTGGCATCGTGGGCGATGACCAACTCCGTGTGATTACCGTCAATCGCTTGAACGATCTTGCCATCGAGATAGACCAGACATTGCGGGTCGGTCGATCCCTGCTGTGTGCGCCAGTTCGATGTAACGTTGATGGCAAAGGTGCCATCTCTGGCTTCTTCTGGGATGGTAATTTCCGCCACCAACCACGTGTGTTTCTGCGTGGCTCCCCAAACGCTACGGGGTGTTAGAACGGGCCATTGCCGCCATTTTTTGGGCAAAGGCAGTGCGCCAGTGTCTTCGGCCTCGGCAAAACGCCATTCTACACTTCCGTGGATCGAAATTCGGATTTTGCCCTGCAAGTCCTCCAAAAGCCGAGCCAATTTCGCCTCGCGCTTCAAATCGTCCAACCCTAGCCCAAGCTGTTGCGCCAACGGATTTTCATACCGTGGTTTGGAGACATAGGTGACAGTCGTCATAGGCCAGATCGAGTTCCGATTAGAGTCACGGCATCCCCCTTCCATTTAGCGAAACGACACCATTTCGCCCCTTGTAGATATTTGCGCAAACCATAGAATTAATCCCCCGATATTGCCGCGAGAACTTTGACAGGAGACATCGGTAAACTTCTCATTCTGACGCCAATCGCACGTGAAACGGCGTTGGATACCGCGCCTAGAGGAGGGACAATTGGAGTTTCGCCGACACCACGGACACCATAAGGATGCCCTGGATTTGGTATTTCAAGAATCTCTGTATCAATAAAAGGAAGGTCCGATGCTACCGGAATCCGGTAATCGAGGAACCCGGCATTTTGCAACTTCCCATCAGTTCCGTAGACATATTCCTCGTTCAGTGCCCATCCGATCCCTTGGACTGCCCCGCCTTGCATCTGTCCTTCAACATAGTCTGGATGCACGGCTTTACCTACATCTTGAAACGCAGTGTAGCGCACAACCTTTGTTGCACCAGTTTCCTGATCAACTTCGACATCGGCCAAGTGAACGCCAAACCCGACACCGGCGCCATCGACGTTGACCTCATGGTGACCAGCAATGGGGCCGCCTGTTTGGCTAGAAACCGCTGCAATTTCTGCCAAAGTCATAGGTGGGAACTGGCCGGCATTTGGTCCTGCTGGCGTAACACAGCCGTCGACCCATTCCACCGCATCTTCATCGATGCCCCAGATTTTCGCGACCCGCGCACACATTTCAGCTTTCGCCGCACGCGCCGCTTTGATCGTCGCAAGGCCAACCGCAAACGTAACCCTGCTTCCGTCGGTCACGTTGTTAAATCCAAGTGATCCAGTGTCAGCAATTGTGGTTCGAACGTCTTCATATGGAATATCAAGCTCTTCGGCAGCCATCATGGAAATAGACGCGCGCGAGCCACCAATATCAGGATTGCCTTCAACAACGGTTACGGTTCCATCGGCATTGATGCTTAGAGAAACGCTGGTGTCACCACCGAAGTTGAACCAAAACCCACACGCCAAACCACGTGCCTGATTTTCTTGCAGCGGTGCCGAATAGTGCGGATGTTCACGCACTTTATTAAGTATTGCCTCAAGGCCTATATCATTGAACGTCGGGCCATAAGTCGCAACGGTCCCCTTTCGGGCAGCGTTGATCAAACGAACGTCCAAAGGATCTAGGCCAAGTTCCTGACTCAGTTCATCGATCAAACTTTCAACCGCGTACACCGCAGGTGGCGCACCTGGCGCGCGATAATGCGCTTCTTTTGGCCGATTGGTCGTCACCCCGAAACCTTCGGTACGAACAGCGTCGAGATCATAGCATCCAAACGCTGCCTGAGCGCCAAACTTTGCAGTTCCACATGGAAAAGCACCGCCTTGATACCTAATCGCTGCCTGCCCAGCGGTCATTCGCCCTTCTTTGGTCATACCAATTTTCACGTCAATAGACGAGGAAACGGTCGGACCCGTCGCACGTAATACTTCTTCGCGACTAAGGACCAGCTTTACTGGTTTACCGGCTTTACGCGATAGCGCCAAGGCAGTTGGTTCGATGAACGTTGTTGTTTTGCCGCCGAAACCACCACCGATTTCGGATGCGGTGACACGTAGCTTACCGACCTCAAGACCAAGGATGGCGCAACAATTTTCCCGGACCATATATTGACCCTGTGTGCAAACCCAGAGATCACCACGGCCATCTGTGGCCAATGTCGCTAGGCAGGCGTTAGGTTCGATATATCCTTGATGCACGGCCTCGGTCTTGTAGGTGCGCTCCATAACTATGTCTGCCGCATCAAATCCGGCATCAAGATCGCCATGGCCTAATTCTATGTAGTTTGTGAGGTTCTCGGAGTAACCGGCAGGTACCGACACCTGCGCACGCCCTTCGTGCAGGACCGGAGCACCATTAAGCATTGCAGCATCAACATCCGTTACATGCGGCAGAACTTCGTATTCGACGTGGATTAAGGCTAAGGCCTGGTTTGCGATCGATTTGGACACGGCGGCAACAGCGGCAACGGCATGTCCGTCATAAAGAACCTTACCGCGCGCTAGGCAATTGTCAGCAACGTCTTGCATTTTGTCTGGCAAATCGCTTTCGAAATCCGCCGAAGTGACAATGGCCTTCACACCCTTTAGGGCAAGCGCGCCTGATACATCAATCGATATGATACGTGCATGAGCGTGCGGGCTTCGCAATACGCGCGCATGCAGCATCCCCGAAACCTGTGTGTCAGCACCAAAAGCGGCTTCGCCGGTCACCTTGGCAATTCCATCGGGGCGCGAAACGCGTTTTCCGATGACTTTAAAATTCTGTTTCACTGTGGACTGGTTTGTCATGTTATGCACCCCTCATCTCGGCAGCGGCCAATTGAACGGCCTTGATGATTTTGTCGTATCCCGTGCAGCGACAAAGATTTCCTGCCAACCAGTACCGAATTTCGGTTTCGGTCGGGTCTGGATTCACTTCAAGAAGCGCTTTCGCAGCAACCAAAATTCCCGGCGTGCAGACGCCACATTGAAATGCTGCTTCTTCGATAAAAGTTCGCTGTAACGGGTGCAAAATTGCTCCGTCGGCCATACCTTCGATTGTTTCGATTTTTTGACCGTCAGCCTCGGCACCTAATACAAGACATGAACAGACCAGTCGCCCGTTCAATGTCACGCTACATGCACCGCAATCCCCTGTTCCGCACCCTTCTTTTGATCCCGTCAAGTTTAGTCGGTCGCGCAAGACATCAAGTAAACTTTCGTCTTCGCCACAGATAAATTCCAATTCATCGCCGTTGATTTCGGTTGATATGTGAATTTGAGTCATATTTTGTCCTGCGCCCTTTTGTAGGCAATTTTGGCGGAACGCTGTGCGAGCACGCCGGCTGTTTTTATTCGAAATGCAGCTGTGCCACGCTTGTCGTCGATTGGCATGCAAGCCGCGCTTGCAGCAGTTGCAAGCTTATCAAGCGTCGATAGGTCGAGCTTTGTTCCGATAAGAACTGCAGCCGCCGAAGGTACGTTCAAGACTGTCGGGGCAACCGCCCCTAACGCCACATGCGCGTCATTAATGGTGCCATCCTTGTCCAACGAAATGCTTACAGCAGCGGCTGATACAGCGATGTCCATTTCGGTTCGTGGCGTGAACCGAAGATAAGCATCGGCGGCACACTCCGGTCGGGAAGGTAGAAATATCGATGTGACAAATTCACCCTTTTTAAGAGACGTACGACCAGGAGAGACCGGAATATCAAGAACTGAACAATCTCGGAACCCCTCCGGCCCGAACACACGCACAGTCGCCTGCGCCGTAACCATTGCAGGGACGCCGTCTGCAGAAGGAGAGGCATTGCAAAGATTGCCAACAAGTGTTGCGCGACCCTGAATTTGTGTTGATCCGATCAGTTCCAATCCTTCGACAACGCCGGGCCATAGCGCGCGAACGTCTGCGCGTTCGCCTAGCTCTGAGCCACAAACAGCAGCCCCAATTCGAAAACCTGAGTCTTCTTCTTCGATCGTGCGCATTCCCTCAAGAAATTTGATGTTAACCACGAGGTCTGGTTCAACAAGCCCAAGCCTGTTCTGAACCAAAACATCGGTGCCGCCAGCAAGTATTCTCGAAATGCCTTTTTCTTGAACCAACAGTTCAGAAGCCTGATGAATGCTTTCGGTCTTTATATATTTCATGTTTTTTGTGTCCATTGTACCGCCGATGAAACCGAAGGGGGTATTGTCAAGTTAGTCATCATTCCGCCATTCACAATGTTTCAAGAAAATCCAGAAATTTCCGCCAGTCATAGGGCAGAATATTGTGCCCACCAGGCCTTAGATGGTATCCTAATGGCCCGTTTCGCAACTGCCCACACGTCCGCCAAACTTCGCGCGGTGCCGGCCAAGACCAGCCTGCCGGTCGTTCGGGTTTCCAGAATTCCGATGCCTCCTTAAGTACTAAGAGACTGCCAATCGGGTCAGCCTTAACATCGGCCTTCGCATGTGCCAGATAAACCGCGCGTGGGGCAATCAGCGATAATAGGTGATGCTGGTCAAAATTTCGTTTGGCGGGACTTTCGCTGCGCGGAATAGTCCAGTGTGGGAATACCTCGGCCATTTGCGCCAAGGTTTCACCCACTGGGTGCGCCGCAGGGGCGCTGCCACCGCAACCGGAATTTCCGGCTAAGACCGCACCGATGCGGGGGTCATTGGCGGCCGCCCAGAGCGCGGACTTACCCAGTCGCGAGTGGCCCGCAACCGACACGCGGGAGGCGTCGATCTCATCGCATGTTTCGGCTGCATCAACCAAACGCTGAATAGCCCAAGCCCAAAGCGAGATGGCGCCAATCGGCGGCCCGTTTTCGCAATCAAGCAAAGGATAAAGCCCGTGGTTCTTCCAATCGTCAGCATCGTCTGGCACCCACGATCCATAGCAGCTGACCAAAACGGCATAACCCGCGTCCAACATCATGCTGATCGGCCAACGGTAGGCCGATACACCGCGCAGCGTTTCTTCGATGCGCTTGTTTTCCCGTGCGCCATAAACCTCCCGCGACGAGATGCGGGCATTTTCGTCGATAGGAAAGTCAGGCGAGTTTATAAGACCGACCGGACCCACGAAATCCAGCCCGCAAATCAGCGGTGCGGGACCGTCCACGTTGGACGGAAGCCAAAGTGCGGCATCGACGGTGAAACGGCGTCCGTCGACTGTGATTTCGATCAACAGGCGCTCCACCCGTTCGCCCGCAATGGGTTGTCGTGACACGTTGATGTTGTCGGGTGGCGGCGGAACCGGCCCGTAAAGTCCGCCGTTCAAATTCGCCCGCAGTTGCGACTGACGGTGTTCCCGCCCAGAAGGGGTCGTCACCGGCGTGTCCCCTTCCAGCGGCAGGAAATCTATCGCTCCGGCATAAGCCGTCTCGAAATCATCTGATGCTGCGGTCTGTTCATTCACGGCAACCATCCATCATAAAGTTCACTATCTGGCGCAAGCGGCAGTGACACCGGCGCACCGGTGCGCGCCGAGCTATAGACCGCAGTGACGAATTCCAGCGATTGGCGACCGTCCGCCAACGTCACAAGCGGCGCTTCTTCACCCTTCAATGTGCGCGCAATCGCATCGAACATGCCCGCAAAACCCGAAAGCACCGGTCCAACTCCCGCTAACACACGGTCGATCTCTGCCTGCTGCGTCGGTTCGCGGGCGGTGAAATGCCAACCTTTTTGTGCTAACGCATAAGGCGCATGGTCGGATTCCACGGTAAAGCCTTCGAACATAAGACGCATTCGGCTGACGTTTTCAGCACACCCCAGCGTTACGGATGAGGTGATCAACGCACCGCTTTGCATGCGAATGTTAAGCGCCGCACAATCCTCGGTCTCGATGTCGTTCACGCGCGTCGCTAGATCAGCAAAAACCCGATCAACTGGACCCAAAATCGTCTGCAAAAGGTCGTGAATGTGGATCGCATGACCCAAGATTGCACCTCCTTGTTCGCCAGCCCAAGTGCCGCGCCACGGAATTTCATAGTAACCCACCGATCGGTCCCAATGGGTTTCCAGCGTCCCGGCAAAGGCGCGCCCCGCCAGACCGGCGTCAATCAGCGCGCGCAATTGCGAGGTGCCAAGCCCAAATCGATACTGGAAAACCGGTCCCAAGAGACCACCCGTCTCAGCGACTTTCGCGGCGAGTTGATCTGCTTCACGCAAAGACGTGACCAGCGGTTTTTCGCAAATCACCTTCTTGCCCGCGTCGAGTGTGTCCATGCACGTGCTGAAATGCAAGTGTGGTGGAAGGCAGATGTCAACGATATCGACCTTTGGATCGGCAAGCACTTCGGCCAGCTCGGTGGTAAATCCAACACCCGGATGGGTTGCTGCAAGTGTTTTGCCACGCCCCTCGTCGAGATCGCAGATATAACGCACGGTGAACGTATCCGGCAATTCCGCGAAGCCCGCCAAATGTTTTTTACCGATTCCAGCGCCAATTATCGCAACGTTCAGCATGTCGCCCTTCCTTCGGCCATCATCTGGGCGCGGATTGCAAGCTCCATGGTGATGAAGGTATGGTTTTGTCCAACGGCGGTTTCGGTGCGGTCCAGCACATCCGCGACGAGGCGCGGGAAATAAGGCAAGCCTGCGTCTTCGCATGGGATCAGCTCGTTCTTCTCACCATTCACCAGATAAAGCGAGTTGGTCACATGAGGTCGACCTATTTCGGTATATTTACGCAACTCTATCTGTCCTTCGGTGCCTTGCAGAAATAGCCGCCCATCACCCCAAACTGGCATCGCGTCAGGCGTGAACCAATCGACGCGAATGTAACCGTGCCCGTGATCCGACTTCAGTACTATTTCACCGAAATCCTCGAATTCCGGATGATCAGGCATCGTCGTATTTTCGACCAACGCGTGGGATATCTCGGCACTGGTAGAGCCGGTGAAATACAAGAATTGGTCGATCTGGTGGCTACCGATGTCACAAAGAATGCCACCGAAACGGTCGCGCTTGAAAAACCAGTCGGGCCGCGTCGCCAAGTTTTGTTTGTGCGGCCCAATACCTACGGTCTGCACAACGCGCCCAATAGCACCCGCCAAGACCAGTTCTTCTGCGCGCGTGACGGCGGCCACTTCAAAGCGTTCTGAAAAATTCACGGTCCAGATACGGCCGGTTCGGGCCTGTACCTTTTTGATCTTCGAAAGCTGGTCAAGCGTGGTACATCCGGGTTTGTCGACCATCACATCCTTGCCCGCCTCCATCGCCTCGATCGCAAGCTTTGCCCGATCCGCAGGCACTGCCGAGATCAGGATCATTGCAATTCCAGGATCATCAAGAATGCGGCGGCGGTCGTCGGTCTGGGCAACGTCGGGAAAAACTTTGTTGAATTTCGCTTCGGTCACCGCCATTCCGTCCGTCCAGTAGGCGTCGCATGTGCAGCCCTGAGCCGTCATTCTTGACAGCATTCCAAAGATGTGGCCGTGGTCGATGCCGAGCACGCCGAGTTTCAGGGGCATTTCATTTATCCTTTATTGGTGCGCGGGAACCTGTTCGCGCTGAATGTTCCAAAGCTGCAATCAGCCGGTGCACGCCCAGTGCGTCTCGACCGGTGACAAGTGGCGGGCGGTTCTGGCAGAGTGCATCGGCGAAATCCTCAATCACGAAACGGTGCCAGTCGCTGGTGAAGGCCATCGGATCGGCGCCTGAGCCGGAACTTGTTGCCTGGCCGATTGTTTCGCTGGTGCCGTCATGCCGATCGATTCGCAATAGGCCAGCGTCAAGATGGGCGGAGCCATCCTGAAAATGTAATGTGATCGTCTCGCCACGACCCGGAAAGCTTGCAGTGGTCGCGAAAATATGACCTACGGCGCCGTTGTCAAAACGCAATCCTGCCGAGACGAAATCTTCAACCTCCATTTGATGAAATCCAGTGGTTGCGGTCATCGCCGTCACCTCTGTCACAGGTCCGGTCAGCGAAAGCATCAAATCCAGCGTGTGGATCGCCTGACTTATCAGCACACCGCCGCCATCGCGCGAATAGCTGCCGCGCCCTGGTTCGTCGTAATAGGATTGTGGTCTCCACCATGGAACATTGACCTCAACGGCCCGTAAAGCGCCCAGGCTTGGCATTATCCGGCGAAGATCGCGCACAACGGGGCGGGCGCGGTGTTGCAGGACGATACCAAGCGGGACGTTTGCGGCCTCGCACGTCTCAACTAGCGCAGTAGCATTTTCCAGCGTCCGTTCCACGGGCTTTTCCATCAAAATCGGCTTGCCAGCTTTAACCAGCACATCAACAATATCTGCCCGCGCGTTTGGTGGTGTAGTAAGGATCACGAAATCCACATCCGAGGCGGCGATCTCTGCGATGCTATCAGCGGCGGTTGCCTCTAGATCAGGCCATTCGCTCAAGAACGATGCGCAGCTTTCGGATGAACGTGCGTAGACACGGCTCAGCGACACCGTCTTCGAATTGCGCAGTGCATCGCCATAGGTGCGCGACACCATGCCAAGGCCGACCAGCGCAGCACGCATCATTTGTCCATCGGCAAAGACTGTTCTTTCTCGCCGCCGAAGATATGGAAGTCCTTTGTATGCAGCTTCACGCCCACTGTCTGGCCGCGCTTCAGCGGTATCTGTTGGCCAAGCTGCACGGTTAGCGTCTCGCCATTGGCGAATGTGCCGTAAATATAGGTGACGGACCCTAACTGTTCGAAGTTATGCACAGTGATCGTTTCGTCACCATGTCCATCCAGCGACACATCGATGGCTTCTGGTCGAATGCCCAGCGTTACCGGAAGGGCGTCAGCAGGATCGCGCACTGGAACCTCTCGTGTGATACCGTTGGCGAGTTTCAACGTCCGACCATTAAGAGTCCCGCTCATGAAATTCATTTGGGGTGCGCCGATGAATCCGGCTACGAATTTATTTGCCGGATTGTTGTAAATGTCGAGAGGCTTGCCGGTCTGCTCGATATTGCCGTCGCGCAGCACAACGATCCGGTCAGCCATTGTCATAGCCTCGATTTGGTCGTGGGTGACATAGATCATTGTGTTGCCAAGCTCGGCATGCAGATCGGAAATCTCCACGCGCATTTTCAAGCGCAACTCGGCATCAAGGTTGGACAAAGGCTCGTCAAATAGAAAGATGATTGGTTCACGAACGATGGCGCGACCGATGGCAACACGCTGACGCTGGCCACCCGAAAGTTGGCCTGGCCGACGACTCATTAGCGGGTCAATTTGCAACAGCTTTGCCGCATCATCGACCCGACGCTTGATTTCTTCGCGGGGCATCCGGACGTTTTCCAACCCGAAGGACAGGTTTGAGCGCACCGACATATGCGGGTAAAGTGCATAAGACTGGAACACCATGCTCAAACCGCGTTCCGAAGCCGGTACGCTGTTGACGCGATTGCCCTGTAGTATGATGTCACCCGAGGTCGGATCGTCAAGGCCAGCAATCATGCGCAAGAGTGTGGATTTACCACAACCCGACGGGCCGACGAAAACCACGAACTCCCCTTCCTTGATTTCCATGTCTATTCCATGGATGACGTCAACTTCGCCAAAGGATTTTCGGATGCCTTTTAGTTCAAGAGCGTTTGGGACGTCAGTCATTTTCGGGTTTCTTTCAGTTCCAGAGCGTTGTGAGGCATCAGTCATTTCAGACCTGTGGTGGCAATTCCGGTAGTGATGAACCGCTGTAACCAGACGAACACCAATGTGATCGGAATCAACGACACCACGGTCATTGCGAGGATATAATGGAAGTCTTGGTCAAACTCGCCAGAGTATTGAGTCAGACCCAGCTGGATCGTGTGTTTGGCCGGATCGGAAATAAGCACGATCAGCGGCCATAGGAAATCGTTCCAGCGCCAGATAACACTAAGGATTGCCAGCACGGAAAGTGCGGGCAACGACAACGGAAGGACAATCCGCCAGAAAATCCGCCACTCACTTGCCGAGTCCATACGCGCGGCCTCCAGCAATTCGTCCGGGATCGTCAGCATGTACTGGCGCAACAGGAACACGCCCGTGGGCGTGGCGGCAGCGGGTATGATGACCCCCCAAAGAGTGCCAAAGATGCCAAGGGACCAAACCACGAAAAACAGTGAAACCAGAATAATCGAAGACGGGATCAGCAGGGTTGCTACGATAAGTAGCGTAAAGGTTAACCGTCCGCGAAACTTATATTTTGACAGCGCAAAGGCCGCCATCGCGTTGATCAACAGCGTAATCAGCGTCGCTGATACCGTGATGAAGACGGAATTGAACAAATAGGTACCAAAATGGAAATTCTCTTGCCCGTTCCGTTTCAGAAGCGGATCCAGATAGTTTTCTGTCGCAATCCGGATATTCTCTGAGGGCGCAAGGCGCACGCGCTCAACTTGGATTACGGCTTCTGGATCGGCCACCGGTGCCACGTCGGTAATTTTGCGCGTCGGCCCAGCCTTGAACACATCGGTAACAGTGCCATCCTCGGACGTATATTCCCATATCGGCTTAACCCCAACGCCCTCGACATCCAAATCTATCTGGGCAATCGGCAACAGCCGTGTGTCGAAATTATCAATTGCGCGCTCCGGCTTGATTGAACTGAGTAAGGTCCAGAATACCGGTACAAGTATGATAAGCACCCCCAGCAACAGATAACTGTAGGCCAGAAAATCAACGGCGCCGAACTTGCTTGCAGTGCCGGGGTTGCCGCGGGTTCGCGTAAGGAAAGTAACGATCTTGCTCATGATTAAAGCTCCGATTGGCGACGTGTCACCCAAAGTTGGATGAACGTAAACACTGCAATTACTAATGCCATCAAGACCGATCCGGCTGCTGCCTGTCCATAATCCGGTACGTTGTTCGTAAATGCTACTTCATAGAAGTTTTGCACAATCATGAAGGTCTCTCGGCCCGGTCCGCCTCCTGTTAGGAGATAAACTTCGTCGAAAATTTGAAAACTGCGGATCAGACACAGGACGACGACCACAGTCAACGTTGGCATCACTAGCGGAAGCGTAATGCGCCAGAATGCGCGTGGCGCACTGGTGGCGTCCATTTTGGCCGCTTCATACAGATCGGCGGGAATCGCTTGTAATCCCGCCAGTAGAATCAGCATGTAGAACCCCATATGGCTCCAAGTGAAAACAAATATTAGCCAGAAAAACGGCCAGTCTGTGCGCGGAGTCACCAACCAGTTCACCGGACGGTATCGGCCGAAATCAAAAACAGCATCGAACTGGATCGAGAGCAACAACAGCGCCGCGATGGCGCAATAGCCAAAGAAAACAAACCGCGCAAAATCGTGCTGAACCAAAACCAGCCAACACAGTCCCAAAGCTAGTGCAGCACCAATCCAGAAACTTCCCGGCAAGTCGAGTAAACTAAGTGGATTGGACCAGGAGAACAGCAGCGTAAACAACAGACCAAATACCACTGTCCAAGTCAGAGACGGCTCGCTGCTACTGCGTAAAGATCGTTCGCTAACATACATCAATACAACCGCAAACAGGACCGTGACGATAAGATCGAAACCGGTGAGACCGGCAAGCCCTGTTAGCGCGTCACTTGCTCCACCAACAGCTTCGTTAAGAACACCTTTGCGGTGCAGGACCCAGTTCCAGATATTCGCGATTACAACCGGTGACAGCATCACCGGGTAGAAGAACATCGCCCGCCACAGGCCGCGCCCGCGGATGTTCTTGTTCAAGACCAGCGCAGTAACAAGCGCTACCGCGCAAAGAATAGGTACTTGGAAAACTACGAACCACAGCGTGTTAAACATGCCTGTCCAGAAATTGTATCCGGCATTTGAGCAGGTTTTGGGCTCAAATATGCTGACGCAATCGAATATCTCCTTGTATTTTTCTAGTCCGATCCACGGACGGTTAAACAGTGCGATCGATGTGCCACCAGTCATAGAGACGTAAAAATTCAATATCATAGGTGCAAATGTGAATATCCCGAAAATCAATAAATTGGGCAGAAGTAAAGCATATGGCACACCGCCGCGCCCCCACAGGCTTTGCGCTAGTTCTACCGGAAAGCCTAGCAAATCTATGGCAAAGCTTGGCACTTGATAAAGCCGGTAACGCCTTCGGGTCAGCAGCCAAAAAGTACCTCCCACAATCCAAAGGAAGCCGAGTGTTGTCATTAATATACCAGCAAGTGTCATGCGAAATATGTGCCTTTTTTGAAGATTTGTGTGCTTGCCAGCAGCATAAATCCAGAGGCAGCAATCTGCCTCTGGCAAGTTTCATAGAAAATGTTCAGACCTAGTTTAGGCCAGTAATGTCTTCTTCGATCTTCTGCAGTGCCTCTTCCAGCGTTAGCTCGCCATTCAGCGCGGCGCCCAGATACCGGATCGTGGCATTGAAGAACGTACTGTTATTGGCTGTGCCCTGCATACGATATGCTTGCGGTGTCTGTTCAGCAGCAGCAGCAGCCATCGCGGTGAAAGTCTTCAAACCTTCTGCCACAGCGTCAGATGCACCGGCAGCGATATAGTCGAGACCCTCGGCCTGCAACCTGCTATTGGCAGGAATTGCGAAGGTACGGGAAGCCCATTCACGCGCTTGGTCGTCGGCAGCCATCCAGTCCACAAACGCGGCAGAAGCGGCCTCTTTTTCAGCATCGCCGCTTGTGAAAACGACAAGGCCTTGGCCGCCTGGCATAATGCCACAACCTGCTGGTCCACAGGGAACAGGCACAACTGCATAGTCGAACTTGTCGCCGACATTTTGTTGCACATTTGCAGTGTTCCATGATCCGGACATGTAGAACGCAACATCCTGGTTAAAGAACATTTCGTTGCCGTTGGCATATTTGCTGCCAGATACGGCTGGCCAGATGTCAGCAGGCATCAATCCGGATGCGTGCCACTCCATCATTAACCCAGCAAAAGCACGGAAGCCGTCATCGACCACGAAATTGCCGTCGTCACCAAAGTATTGGGCACCGTATGACATCGCTGGCCCCGCAAAACGGTGACCGGAGCGGTCCATTACCATCCCGGCATAACTGCCGGTGGCATCCATCACTTCTTGCGCCGCGTCTGCCCACTCTTCCCAGGTTGCCCCTGGGGCAGGAAGTTCGACTTCGGCTTCTTCGAACATAGTCAAGTTCACATATGGACCTGTCACCGTCATCTCGGAATGATAGCCAAAAATACCGTCCGGTGCGCCCGCGCGATACCATGGCATTACAGCGCCATAGGCTTCTTCCCAGTCATCGGCATCTACATACGGCGTCAGATCAAGGTAGTGAGGGTTCAGACCGCCCAGTTGAGTCACAAATGCCATGTCGGGGCCGGTCCCTGCCTCAAGCTGAATCGGAAGCTGCTCACGAATCACGTTATAACCAACAAGGTTCAGCGTGATGTTCACATCCGGGTTCGCCTCCATGTAGCGGTCAGCCATTTCGGAAAACACCGAAGATTTCGCATCGACGTTGCTCATCATCAAATCCAGATCGACGGCGTTGGCCGCCGTTGCACATGTAATGGCCATAGCAGAAGCACCGCCAATGGCCCACGCACGTGTGGATAGTTTCATTAACTTAGTCATCAAAATTTCCTCCCAGTAATGTTGACTTTCATTTTCTTCTCTTCTGTTGTCGCAAGCCGTATTCTGCCTTGCAATATTTCGGCGAACACAAGGGCTGGCCTTGATGCCTCCGGTAGTCAGACCCGCGTAGTCGGCGCGCCTTATGAAATTACGCAGCCAATTAAATGGCTCCCTATTGTGTGACAAAGGCTCAATCTGGGCGATCGGTGGCAAACCAGAGCCCGCCTAAAGATTCCCAACTGTAGCCATTACTCGCCCCATTCCAGTTTCATCTGATAACTCTGAACCAAAATTTTCTACATATCCAATGCTATGTTTTAATGACATTATGCAAATTATGCATTATGTTGCGGTCGTGGACATAACTTTATTCAATGATCTGGAACGATTGAGCGGGACTGGCAACTTTTCCCAAGCCGCCAAGTTGGGCAACATAAGTCAACCAGCCTTTAGCCGACGTATTAAGACTTTGGAGGCATGGGTTGGGGCAACATTGGTGGACCGATCACGCCAACCGGTAAAATTGACGGCCGCCGGAACCCAAATGCTTGAAGTAGGGCTACAATCGCTTGCGTATATTGAGAGAGAGCGCAGTCAGATCCTCGAAACGCAATCGCTACCCGAAAAATATATCGTTGCCTTCGGGGAACAGCATTCGATTAGCTGGCGATTCTATACGAACTGGTTGCGTGCATTTGAGGAATCTTACGGGCCAATCCTTTCGCGCCTGCGGGCGGACGACTTACCTCATTGCATGCGAGACTTGCAAAATGGTGATGTCGATTTCGTGATCGCATATACCCGTGCGGGCGAAGCGCCAGCCGATGGCGAAAGCATCGTAATCGGAAAAGATAGATTGGTACTTGTATGCCAACCGGATTCGGAAGGTAAGCCAATATTCAATTTTGAGAGTGAAGATGTATGCATACCTTTTCTTCAATTCGGTGAAGCGGCGCCAATCAGTGAACACCTAGTGTCGATGTTCCAAGACCATAAGTTGGAACCGCGCTTGCAAAGTGTCTATGAGAACTCGATGGCCGGGGCCTTGCTCATTCGCGCGCGTGATGGGACTGGCGTGGCATGGCTACCCGAAAGTTTGATTGACGCTGATCTAGTAAGCAAAACTCTGGTACGTACTGGTCGCGAGGACTGGACCGTGGCTCTAGACATTCGACTGTACCGCAATGAACAATATTCGAACCGCCTGACCCGGTCTATCTGGTCCTTCCTAGAGGCTCGTCAATCACTTTCACTGCTATCAGCGTCATAGTCATTGATCCGATAACCAAGTTAGGCAAGGATCGGATTACCTATAACTAAGCCAGGTAGACTTTAACCCAAATCGCGCTCCTGATATACTTTCAGAAGCACAGCGAGAACCATGACCGTCATTATACGGGATGCATGGTCTCGCATTTGCCGTTTCTATCCTGTTAAAAACCCCAGCATATCGAAGGTGATCAACCCCAAAATGTTTACCTGACTTTGGAACTAGCGTCGTCAAATCAGACAAGCGAATTTGATAGGTAAAAGTTCGTATGCCGGTTTGAACTGTTTCTTGTCTAGAAATCCAGCAAGGTTTTAGTACGGCACAGATTTCGACCACATCATGTGTTTCCCAATTTGTGTGGCTATGCCATTATTGCGATTTGGATTACCTATCAACTTCAAACACCAGAAAATCTTTATCTGAGCGACGCATCTTTATCGGACATCTTTCGGACACTAGCGATTACACACACTAAAGCGCCGCGCTTCTGCGTGGTGTAAGTTACTGATAATATTTGATATATTTGGTTGCGGGGGTAGGATTTGAACCTACGACCTTCAGGTTATGAGCCTTACCACCGCAGCCGGCTGCGCACAGCAGTAATGAACCTCGGTTGGATATGTTTTCTCGATGGGAATCTTTATCCAGAAAGTGGGTTCGCCCTTCTGATAGTGGGGGAGACTTGAACGGGGTGGATATGAAACTACTTGAACAAGATCGATGGCTATTGTTGAACCAAACACTAGAAACTAGGGCTGAAACGCTGGGCGGGCTATTATGTCAAATACGTTTGTTGTGGGAAGATTGCGGGTTATCTTCCGTAGAGCCGAGCATTATGGAGCGTTGCGACCCTGATCCGCGATTGAAATGTCAAATATTGTTAAGTATCAAGCGCCTTGCCGGCGAGCCACCGTAGCAATCAATCCCAAAATGCTCGCGGCCGTAGAGTTTTAGCTCATCGCCTTTCAATCACACCTTATGAAGCGCCGCCCTGTTCACTCAGTGCGGTGCTTGTCAATTGAGCCACCTCCCCTAACCCCACATGTATATGGGTTCCGTCGCGCAAAAATTGATGACCTCAAATGATTGTTGCCCGGTGTGGATTCCGTGAAGCTATAAAAATCGTTTCGGGTGGGCCCAGGAACACGTGGCATTGTAGGCGCTGTGCCTAGACCCGGGGGGTGTTAAAACTTCAAAGGGCGCGTATCGGGGACCGGCGAGGATAATCAAATTTTAGCGCGCAGTTGTACATAGGGGGGGTATATTTTTACCCCATATATATCATTATTGTTTAATAACAGTTACTTATAGGTTACAGGCTTGAAAAGTTTGTAACCTTTTCTGTAACCAAACTACTCATATAATATACAATAATAACAATAAGTTATATATGTTGTTACAAAGTTACACAAGTTACAGTGCTTTTAATGACCTTAACTTTATTTCGCTGGAATGCTGCAGCGCGGGACCCTCGATCCAAAGTGCCAGATCCGCCCCTTCCTTTCACGGAAAGTCGAAACCCTTAAAATGCGACAAGACTCCCTTCCGCGCCCGAAAGGCGGCAACGTGTTTGATTTAACTGTGCCTCGGTAACCACCAAAAGCTAACGAAATCGCGCGCGGTGCTCGCCATGTGCTCGCCAGACAAAATTAAAGGCTCAACGATTTCTCGCTAAGCCTTTGAATTTGCTGGTGAGCCGGCCGGGATCCGAACCCGGGACCTACTGATTAAAAGTCAGTTGCTCTACCAACTGAGCTACCGGCCCATCGGGGGCTTAATTAGGCGGGGTTGCGTGTCGGGTCAAGGGCGAATCTTGCCTCGGGTGGCATAAAATCGCTCTCATGAACCAAGTGCCCACGAAATGGAGGTTTTCAACTTGGATACCAACTCATCGATATGTATATCCTCAATAATATAAGGCGGAGCCAGCAGAATATGGTCGCCAGAACGTCCGTCAATTGTTCCCGCCATCGGATAACAAATTAGGCCATTTTCCATCGCTGCTGCCTTGATTTTAGCCGCCAGACGCATCGAAGGATCAAATGGAGTCTTGGTTTCGCGGTTCTCGACCAATTCGATTCCCCGAAACAGGCCGCGGCCACGTATATCGCCAACGTTCGGGTGCTGGCCAAATTCAGACTGCAAAGCCGCATCCAGCTTGTTACCCATTTTCCGCACCCTTGCGACCAACCCGCGATCAAGTATCGCCGAAACAACTGCCAGCCCAGCAGCAGCCGCAACGGGATGGCCCAGATATGTATGACCATGCTGAAAAAAACCCGTGCCGTCCTCGATCGTGCGGTAAATCTCGCCGCTGCACAGCATCGCGCCAATCGGTTGATAACCACCGCCAAGCCCCTTGGCGATGCACAGAATGTCGGGGGAAATTCCATCCGCCTCGCACGCAAACAGATGCCCTGTACGGCCCATTCCGCACATAACCTCGTCCAAAATCAGCAGCACGCCGTATTTGTCGCAAATCTCGCGAATGCGGCGATAATATCCCTCCACCGCAGGGACCGCGCCCAGTGTTGCCCCAACCACCGGCTCTGCCATAAACGCCATTACGGTATCGGACCCAAGGCGCAATATCTCATCTTCCAGCTCTTGCGCGGCCCGCAGACCATACGCCTCGGCACTCTCGTCTTCCTCGCGAAAGCGGTACTCAAAGCAGGCTGATATATGCGAGACGTCAATCAACAAAGGCGCGAATTGTTCGCGACGCCAGATGTTCCCTCCTGCTGACAAAGCCCCGATTGTGTTGCCATGATATGACTGCTTGCGTGCAATCAAATGCCGTCGCTGCGGCTCCCCCCTTTCAACAAAATACTGCCGCGCCAGCTTAATCGCCGCTTCGGTAGCCTCGGACCCGCCAGAGACCAGATAGACTCGCTCCAAGCCTTTCGGAGCATGCTCAATCAACAAATCCGCTAATTGTTCAGCAGGGTCCGACGTCAAGAAACTGGTGTGCGCGAAGGCCAACTTGTCCAACTGAGCCTTGATCGCTTCGGTAACTTCGACATCACCATGACCGAGACACGAAACTGCCGCACCTCCGGACGCATCCAGATATTGCCTGCCCGATGCGTCGTACAAATAGCATCCCTTGCCGGATACGGCGACGGGCGGCGAAACCTTGGTGTGGCGCGGAAAAATATGGCTCATGTTCGCTCCTGAAGATCTATCTCGACTATGGCCCGATTTGCTTCACACACAACATAAATCACAATGTTACAGTAAAAGTTTACTGCCCCGATAAGACCGCCTATATAGCGCCTATGATTAACGACTCTGATAACGGCGGCCTCGCATTTCTGAAGATGCACGGGCTTGGCAATGATTTCGTGGTGATCGATGCTCGTGGGCGCGATAACCCGATGACGGCTGCCCGCGCCCGCCTGATTGGGGATCGTCATTTCGGCATCGGCTTCGACCAACTAGCATTAATCCGTATGGATGGCGACACGATCGCCGTTGATTACTGGAACGCCGACGGCAGCCTATCCGACGCTTGCGGGAACGCTACCCGCTGCGTAGCGCGCTTGATGATGGCGGAAACAGGCGACAAATCCGTGGTCCTGCGGACCGGACGCGGTGATTTGATGTGCGAAGATGCAGGCAACGGCCTGATTCGCGTCAACATGGGTCAGCCGCAGCTTGGCTGGAAGGAAATCCCACTAGCTCGCGACGTTGACACCCTTGCCCTACCAATCAAAGGCGCACCCGTTGCCTCGGGCATGGGCAACCCGCATTGCAGTTTTTTCGTGGAGGACACCGAAACCGTTAACCTCGATGAACTCGGCCCTCGCATCGAAAACGACTGGCTTTTCCCCGAACGCACCAACGTACAAGTCGTGCAAGTCGTTGATCGCCAAAACCTGCGCGTTCGGGTATGGGAGCGCGGCGTCGGGCACACCCTCGCCAGCGGCTCCAGTTCGTGCGCGGTAACTGTCGCCGCAGCCCGCAAAGGCCTGACCGAACGCTGCGTGACCGTTCACCTTGACGGTGGCGATCTGGAAATTGATTGGCGCGAAGACGGCGTCTGGATGACTGGACCGACCATGCTGGTATCGTCTGGAACTCTTTCAACGGAATTCCTGAAGGCCGCCGAATGAGCACCCATAATTCGCCCATATTCGCGACCTTCGGCTGCCGCCTGAACGCCTATGAAACCGAGGCCATGCGCGAGCTTGGCGCGGATGCAGGACTGAAAGGTGCCGTGGTCATCAACACCTGCGCCGTCACATCCGAGGCCGTCCGCTCAGCCAAGCAACGCATCCGCAAACTTCGTCGCGAGAACCCCGACGCGCGCATGATAGTCACCGGTTGCGCGGCGCAAACCGAACCCAAAACTTTCGCCGACATGCCCGAAGTTGATCTGGTTCTCGGCAATCTGGAAAAGATGCAGGGCGACACGTGGAATGCCCTCGTCAAACCGGATTTCATCGGTCAGACCGAGAAAATCATGGTCAACGACATCATGGCCGCGACAGAAACCGCAGGCCACCTGATCGACGGTTTCGGCACTCGCGCACGTGCCTATGTGCAGGTCCAGAACGGCTGCGACCACCGTTGCACGTTTTGCATCATCCCCTTTGGCCGTGGAAATTCCCGGTCCGTTCCCGCTGGCGTAGTGGTCGAACAAATTCAGCGGCTGGTCGATAAAGGCTTCAACGAGATCGTGCTAACCGGCGTCGATATGACAAGCTGGGGCGCAGACCTGCCCGCACAACCGAAACTCGGCGACCTCGTCCAACGTATCCTGCGGCTGGTCCCCGACCTGCCGCGTTTGCGTATTAGCTCGATTGATTCAATCGAGGCCGACCCAGCCCTAATCGACGCCATCGCGTCCGAACTCCGGCTAATGCCGCATCTGCACCTGTCGCTACAAGCAGGTGACAACATGATCCTCAAACGCATGAAACGCCGCCACAATCGCGAGGATGCGATCCAGTTTTGCGAAGACATGCGCAAAGCCCGCCCCGACATCATCTACGGGGCCGACATCATCGCCGGCTTCCCGACAGAAACCGACCAGATGTTCGAAAACTCCCTGCGTCTGATCGAAGATTGCGGCCTGACATGGCTGCACATCTTCCCCTATTCCGCCCGCGAAGGCACCCCGGCCGCACGAATGCCCGCCGTGAACGGTGCAATCATCAAAGAACGCGCCGCCCTCCTTCGTCAGGCCGGCGATACGCAGGTACGTCGCCATCTGGAAACCTTGATCGGAACACACCACAACATCCTGATGGAAAACCCTCATATGGGCCGGACAGAAGCCTTCACCGAGGTCAATTTCGACGCATCCCAAGAAGTAGGCCAAATCGTAACCGCTACGATAACTGGCCAGAACGGCAATCAACTGCTCGTCCAATAAAAAAGGCACAAGCCATGCACCCAAATCCAGTTTTTCGTAAAGCCAGCGATACAACCGCCTTTAAGATTGCACGCCAACGCGGGTTCGGCATCCTCAGCGTAAACGGCCCCGACGGACCACTCGCCGCCCATGTCCCGTTCACCATATCGCCAGATGAAACATATATCGAAGCCCACGTCATGCGCTCCAACCCCATCGCGCGCGCATTAAAAACCCCACAACCTGCACTGCTGGCGGTTTCCGGCCCCGACGGATACATCTCGCCGGACTGGTACGGCGTTGAGGATCAAGTGCCCACTTGGAACTACATCGCCATCCACCTGCGCGGCCAGCTTTCCCTGTTGCCACAAGACGACTTGGGCGGCGTCATCGAACGCCTGTCAGACGAGTTCGAAGGCCGCCTTGCCCCCAAGACGGTTTGGAAAATTGATAAAGTTGAAGCGGAACACCGCGAAAAAATGATGCGTATGATCGTCCCGCTTCGTCTAGACATTACCGCAATCGGCAGTACCCGCAAACTGGGCCAGAACAAGCCGGATACCGCGCGAAACGGTGCAGCGGACGGCCTTGCTACGTCGGACATCGGTTCTGAATTATCTGCCCTTGCCCAGATGATGCGTGAAGCCCTAGAATAGCGCAAATTCAACCATCCGAGGGCCCTCATGAAGCTATACTACGACGCCGCATCTCCGTTCGTTCGCAAAGTTATGATCGCACTCCACGAAACCAACCTTCTGGACGAAGTCGAAGTGATTAAAGTCACTGTCGGCCCCATGGCCCCCGGCGAAGTTGTCCCCGCGCAAAACCCGCTTGGCAAAATTCCGTGTCTGGAAACCGAAGGCGGGACCAAACTTTACGACAGTCGCGTTATCACACGCTACCTTTCCTCCCTCGCCCCCGCCACCGACCTCTACCCCGACGACGACTCTCTTTGGGATGCGTTAACCCTTGAGGCTACAGCCGACGGGATCATGGATGCAGCCGTCACCATGGTGTATGAAAGCCGTATTCGCCCCGATGAAATGTTCTACGAACCCTTCGTCGACGCCCAATGGCTGAAAATCAACCGTGCCCTCTCCGCGCTTGAAACCCGCTGGATGCCACAGTTGACCCAACAGAAAAACCTGCCTGTTCTCGCCGTTGCCGCAGCCCTTGGTTACCTCGATTTCCGCCACAATAATCGAAACTGGCGCGAAACCCACCCGAACCTCGCCGCATGGGAAGTCGAGATTCGCGAACGCCCGTCCATCGCGGCAACGGTCCCCGTCGGATAATACGAATTACACGTCGTTTCGCACGCGCCTTGCGTCGAAGCGGCGTGGTTAATATCCTGCATCAACCTCGTCACGGAGCTTACGATGTCCGATCAGATCACCTTCACCCTTGATGGCACCGAAGTTACGGCCGCCGCCGATGAAACAATCTGGCAGGTCGCCAAGCGTCTGGGCACCGACATTCCGCACCTGTGCCACTCCGATGAACCGGGGTATCGCAGCGACGGAAATTGCCGCGCCTGCATGGTTGAAATCGACGGCGAGCGCGTTCTAGCTGCATCCTGCATCCGCACCCCGACTGAGGGCATGACAGTCAAATCCGCATCCGAACGCGCGAAAAAATCCCGCAAAATGGTGATGGAGCTGCTGCTGGCCGACCAGCCGGACACTCCGCACGATCAGGCATCGCACTTTATTGATATGGCGAATGCCCAGAACGTAACTGAAAGCCGGTTCCCGAAATCACAAAACCCCATACCGTTGCTGGATTCCAGCCACGTTGCCATGCGCGTCAACCTTGATGCCTGCATCCACTGCAACTTGTGTGTGCGGGCCTGCCGCGAAGTGCAAGTCAACGACGTGATCGGCATGTCCGGCCGTGGTGGCTCCACCGAAATAACCTTTGATTTCAACGACCCGATGGGCGCTTCCACCTGCGTAGCCTGCGGCGAATGCGTGCAAGCCTGCCCTACAGGCGCTCTAATGCCCGCCACCGCTTTGGATGCAACTGAACACGGAAACAGCGCCGATTATGATCGCGATGTCCAATCCGTATGCCCATATTGCGGCGTCGGCTGCCAGCTTTCGTTCAAGATTAAAGACGACAAAATCGCATGGGTAGACGGCGCAGACGGCCCCGCCAACGAAAACCGTCTTTGCGTCAAAGGTCGCTTCGGGTTTGACTACATCACCCACCCGCACCGCCTTACCAAACCGTTAATCCGCCGCGAAGACGCGCCCGCCAAAGGCCTGAACGTCGATCCCGGCAACCCATTCACTCACTTTCGCGAAGCGACATGGGACGAAGCCCTCGACGCCGCGGCCAACGGCCTAGCCCACTTGCGCGACACCAAAGGCGGGAAATCTGTCGCCGGATTCGGCTCGGCCAAATGCTCGAACGAAGAGGCTTACCTCTTCCAGAAACTCATCCGCGCAGGTTTCACCCATAACAACGTCGATCACTGCACGCGACTGTGCCACGCATCTTCGGTCGCCGCACTAATGGAAAACGTAGGCTCCGCCGCCGTGACCGCAACATTCAACGAGATCGAGAACTCTGACTGCGCGATCATCATCGGCGCCAACTCCATCGAGAACCACCCCGTCGCTGCCACCTATTTCAAACAGTTCACCAAACGCGGCGGCAACATGATCGTCATGGACCCGCGCGGCGTCGGGCTTGGCCGCCACGCCAACCACCGTCTGAAATTCAAACCTGGCACCGATGTCGCCATGATCAATGCCATCATGCACGTGATCGTTGAGGAAGACCTATACGACAAAGAATACGTCGCGAAATACACCGAGAACTGGGAGGCGATGAAAGCCCACCTCAAGGATTTCTCACCCGACCAAATGGCCCCAATCTGTGGCATCGACGCCGAGACCCTGCGCACCGTCGCTCGTGAATTCGCGACCGCCAAAGCTGCTATGATCTTCTGGGGCATGGGCGTTTCCCAACATATCCACGGTACCGACAACGCGCGTTGTCTGATCTCGTTAGCGCTCATGACAGGCAACGTCGGCAAACCGGGTGCAGGCTTGCATCCGTTGCGTGGCCAGAACAATGTGCAAGGCGCGTCCGATACCGGCATGATCCCGATGTTCTTGCCGGATTACCAAACTGTCACCGATGACTCCATCCGCGCCAAATTCATCGACCTTTGGCACTGCGACGACTTTGGCGCCGAAAAAGGCCTAACCGTTGTCGAAATAATCGACGCCATCCACAACGATGACATAAACGGCATGTATATCCTTGGCGAAAACCCCGCCATGTCCGACCCCGACGTAGAACACGCCCGCGACGCGCTTGCAAAACTGGACCACCTCGTCGTGCAGGACATCTTCCTGACCGAAACCGCCAATTACGCCGACGTAATCCTGCCCGCCGCTGCATGGGCCGAAAAAACCGGAACTGTCACCAACACCAACCGCCAAGTGCAAATGGGCCGCGCCGCCGTGAAATCCCCCGGCCAAGCCCGCCCCGACTGGGCCATAACCGTCGATCTGGCCAACCGCCTCGGTCTAGACTGGACGTATGAACACCCAAGCGAAGTTTTCGCCGAAATGAAGCTGACGATGGCATCACTGGACAACATCACTTGGGAACGCCTTGAACGTGAAACCGTCACCTACCCCAGCCTGTCACCCGAAGACCCTGGCCAAGCAATCATGTTCACCGACGGCTTCCCACGCGCCGACAAACGCGCCCGTTTCACGCCCGCCAGCATCGTCTCGCCCGCCGAGACACCGGATAAGGATTACCCGTTCATCCTGATAACAGGCCGCCAGCTCGAACATTGGCACACGGGTTCCATGACCCGCCGCGCAACCGTCTTGAACGCGATGGAGCCAGAGGCGAACTGCTCTCTCCATCCGCGAACCCTCAAAGCTATGGGCGTTGAACCGGGTGGTATGATCCGCCTGACCACTCGCCGTGGATCCATCACGATTATGGCTCGCGCGGACCGGGGCATCGCCGAAGACAACGTCTTTCTACCCTTCGCCTATGTCGAGGCAGCGGCCAACATCCTGACCAACTCGGCACTAGATCCGTATGGAAAAATTCCGGAATTCAAATTCTCGGCGCTGAAGGTCGAGGCCGCTGACGACTAGGTGTAATAGTCAAAAATCCCGCTATTGCCAAAGCATTGCAACGGGTCGCGCAGCACTAATTCCTGACGTTGATACACAAGTTGAAATTCCGAATAGTTGACGACTCGTTAACGCGGTTAGCTGTCCTGTTCGGCCGCATTCTGGCAAAAGGTTAACGTGGAACACTTCAAAATCGTACATACGCGTTATGCACACATTGTGTACGGGTTGTGCACAGCCCTATTTCCTGAAAATCGGCAGAGGTTAACGGGCTGTGCAGATACTTTTTTGCTTAAAGACTAGCGTCCAGCGCCGCCAGAATCGCATCACCCATCTCGGTTGTCGAAATAGGCGAACCACCTTCCGGTCCCAAAAGATCAGCCGTCCGTGCACCGTCGGCCAACACTTTCTCGACAGCCGCCTCAAGACGATCCGCCTCGGCACCATCGTTAAAAGAATAGCGAAGCGCCATCGCAAACGACAGAATACAAGCAATCGGGTTGGCTTTACCCTGACCCGTAATATCCGGCGCTGAACCGTGTACCGGTTCATACATCGCCTTCGGACGACCGTTTTCCATCGGCACACCAAGGCTCGCAGATGGCAACATCCCCAGCGAACCTGTCAGCATTGCCGCACAGTCCGAAAGGATATCACCAAACAGGTTGTCCGTCACAATCACGTCGAACTGTTTTGGCCAACGCACCAACTGCATCGCGCCGTTGTCTGCGTACATGTGTGATAGTTCCACGTCAGGATACTCGTTCTCGTGCACCCACGTTACTTCTTCGCGCCAGAGGATGCCGCTTTCCATCACATTAGCTTTTTCCATGGAACAAACCTTGTTGCTTCGCTTGCGCGCCAATTCAAACGCCGACCGCGCCACACGGCGGATTTCGCTGGTTGTGTAACGCTGCGTGTTTATCCCTTCGCGCTCGCCATTCGGCAGATCGAAAATGCCACGAGGCTCTCCGAAATACGAACCCGAAGTCAGCTCGCGAACGATCATAATGTCCAGCCCTGCAACGATATCCTGCTTCAGCGACGAGAAGTCCGCCAACGCATCGAAGCACTGAGCCGGGCGTAGGTTCGAAAACAAGTCCATCTCTTTACGAAGGCGCAGAAGCCCGCGCTCGGGCTTAACCGAAAAGTCCAGATCGTCATACGCCGGACCACCAACAGCGCCCAGCAGAACCGCGTCCACTTTCTGCGCTTTGGCCATGGTTTCGTCCGTCAACGGCGTGCCGTGCGTGTCGTAGGCGACACCGCCGACCAGATCCTCGGATACGTCAAACGCCATATCGCGTTTCTCGCCATACCACGTAATAATCCGCTTAACTTCGCCCATAACTTCGGGGCCGATACCGTCGCCGGCAAGAATAAGAAGGGATGGAGTGTTCATGTGCGATTCCTCAGATCAATAGGGTTGGCTTCAAACCCAGGGCGTCGCCGCCCCATACTGTTTTTCGAACGCATCAATTGCGTCGGCTTTTTGCATGGTTAAACCAATGTCATCCAGCCCGTTTAGTAAACAATGCTTTTTGAACGCATCTACCGTGAACGTAACTGCTCCACCGTCAGGACCAGTAATAACCTGATTTTCTAAATCAATAGTTAACACTGCATTAGCCCCCCGACCCGCATCATCCATCAACTTATCGACATCTTCCTGTGGCAAAACTATCGGTAAGATACCATTTTTAAAGCAATTGTTAAAAAATATATCAGCAAAACTTGTAGATATTACAACACGAATTCCAAAATCGAGCAAAGCCCAAGGTGCATGTTCACGTGAAGAACCACAACCAAAGTTATCTCCCGCAACGATAATCGCGGAGCTCCGATAGGCGACCTGGTTGAGAACAAAGTCGGGAATCTCGCTTCCGTCTTCGTTATACCGCATTTCGTCAAACAGGTTTTTACCCAGACCGGAACGTTTGATGGTCTTCAGAAACAGCTTCGGAATGATCATATCTGTGTCGATGTTGATCAGCGGCATAGGCGCTGCAACGCCAGTTACTTTACTAAATTTTTCCATTTTCCGAACTCCTTACAAATCACGAACGTCGGTCAGATGACCGGTGAGGGCAGCAGCCGCAGCCATCGCTGGTGACACCAGATGCGTGCGTCCTCCACGACCCTGACGACCCTCAAAGTTGCGGTTGGTGGTGGCCGCGCATCGCTCTCCTGCGTCGAGCTTGTCTGGGTTCATCGCCAGACACATCGAACAACCTGCCAAACGCCACTCAAAACCGGCGTCGATCAGAATTTGTGCAACGCCCTCTTCTTCAGCCTGCGCGCGCACAAGACCAGAGCCCGGAACGACAATCGCCCGCATGCCTTCTTTGATCTTCTTGCCCTTTACAATGTCAGCCACTGCGCGGAAATCTTCAATCCGGCCGTTGGTGCAAGACCCCACGAAAACCGTATCAATCTGAATATCGGTCAGCTTCATACCAGCCGTCAGACCCATGTATTTCAGCGAGCGTTTAACCGCTTCAACCTTGCCGCCCTCGAAATCGTCGGGGCTAGGCACTATGCCTGTGATCGGCAGAACGTCTTCGGGCGAAGTGCCCCAAGTCACGGCAGGCGCGATGTCTTCGCCTTTGATGGTCAGAACCTTGTCGAAATGCGCGCCCTCGTCGGTGAACAGGGATTTCCAGCTCTCCATCGCCAATTCCCACATTCCAGCCTTCGGCGCGTGTGGGCGTCCGTTAACGTATTCGAAAGTCTTCTCGTCCGGTGCGATCAGGCCAGCCCGCGCGCCGCCCTCAATCGCCATGTTGCAGACCGTCATACGGCCTTCCATCGACAGGTCGCGAATTGCTTCGCCACAGTATTCAATCACATAGCCAGTACCACCAGCCGTGCCGGTCAGGCCAATCACGGTCATGGTGATGTCTTTCGCGGTAACACCTGCTGGCAGTTTGCCGGTTATCTCAACCTTCATGTTCTTCGACTTGGACTGGATCAGCGTTTGCGTTGCCAGAACATGCTCGACTTCCGAGGTCCCGATACCATGTGCCAGCGAACCGAACGCCCCGTGCGTAGCCGTATGGCTGTCACCGCAAACGATGGTCATGCCGGGCAAAGTCCAACCTTGCTCGGGCCCGATGATATGCACTACACCTTGGCGAACGTCGTCCACCGGATAGTAATGCACGCCGAAATCGCGGGCGTTCTTGTCCAATGCCTCAAGCTGAATGCGGCTTTCTTCGTTCTTTACAACACCACTTACACGGTCCAGCGTTGTAGGTACGTTATGGTCAGGTACCGCGATGGTTTTCTCCGGCGCGTGAACCTTACGGCCAGCAGCACGAAGGCCCTCAAAAGCTTGCGGGCTGGTAACTTCGTGGACCAGATGGCGGTCGATATACAGAAGCGATGTGCCGTCTTCATCTTCAGAAATCAGGTGGGCATCCCAGATTTTGTCATATAGAGTTTTGGCGGTCATCGGATTTCTCCCGCGTAAGTGTTGATTGTGGTTTCGAGTGACAGGGCGCGCGCTATTTAAGCGTCAGCAGCCAACCTCAACGCCTCGGCGTGGAACCGCCATGGCAGGCGCTTGTGGTCATCCATGTCAAAAATTCGAGTCATGAAGGCTGTTTACTCAGGAATGAAGAGTTTCGCAAGCTGCAATAAGTCCCAAGCATTTCCGAATGCGTCTTTGAACACGACAACTTTCCCGTAAGGCTCGTTACGCGGGCTTTCCTGAAAATCAACACCTTTTGCCAAAAGAACGTTATATGATTGATCAAAATCGTCCACCTGCAAAAAGAAACCTACTCTGCCGCCGGTCTGATTGCCAATAGCACTACGTTGCGTTTCATTGCTGGCTTTTGCCAACAACAGTTTGGTTTCTGTTGCTCCCCAAGGAGCAACAGTTACCCAACGCTTGTCGCCCATGTCGATATCTTCAAGCAACCGAAACCCAAGAACGCCGACATAATAGTCCAAGGCTTCGTCGTAATCCGGCACAACAAGAGAAAACGCTGTAAAATGCCCTTTCAACGCAGCCATTTAGCATATTCCGGCACTTCGCTGGCCATATCATTGTATAGCCATACCATACGGTCCAGAAACCACATCTTGAACACCAGAATCAGCACCACTCCGATGAACGAGGGCCAAAAGTCCAGCACCCACAATCCATAAACCATAAAAGGCATCCCGACACTTGCCAGACTGCTAAATACAATCGCCGCTTTTGCGTGATGCGAAGGAATGGGCGTTACCTTGCGCGCCAGCCAAACACGCTCGCCCATAACCGCGCGCGAGCTCCATGATTTGGTCGATTTTGGGGCTGAAAACGCCCGTGGGTTATATCGCGTCCACACTGCCAAGACCACAACCAGCGCCAGTGACCACCAACCCAGCCATATCCGCGCCCAGATCGCGAGCGCCATCAGTGGCAGAATGATAAATCGGGTCCAGACGCTCCATGGATTTGCATGACGCAGCCACGTTTCATCGTCCATGCCCATTGCATCCGCCATTGCCTTGAATGGTTTCATAGCAGCCTCCTAAAGATCATAAAGATCGGTAAACTTACGCTCCAGATAATCCATCAACGGCTTTTGGGTCGGAGCATGCCCCACCGCATCCGCTATAATCTGTTCGGGGGCCGCCAAATGCGCTTTCTGGTGAATATTGTCGCCCAACCAAGCCAATGCGTTAGACGTGTCGCCTTTGGCAAAATCTTCGTCCAAATTTGGCATGACTGTCTGCATTTGCGCAAACAGTTCACCCGCATAAATATTGCCCAGCGAATACGTCGGGAAATAACCGAACAGCCCGACCGACCAATGCACATCCTGCAAAACACCCCGTGCTGCGTCAGGCACTTCCACGCCAAAATCACGCTTGAAGTTGTCATTCCACGCTGCCTCAAGGTCGGCGACTTGTAACTCGTCGCGGATCAACGCGCGTTCCAACTCAAACCTTAACAATACATGAAGGTTGTAATGCAACTCGTCCGCTTCGGTCCGAATAAAGCCGGATTCCACACGGTTGACGACGCAATATAGCGCCTCGGCATCATTCAGCCCGAAATCGCCCATTTCGTCCCGCATCACTCCGAACATCCATTCGCAGAACGCACGACTGCGGCCGATTTGGTTCTCGAGCATCCTCGACTGGCTTTCATGCACCCCCATCGAAGCATACTGCCCTGCTGGCTGCATCGCCAATTCCGCAGGCATACCCTGTTCGTATTTTGAGTGCCCTACCTCGTGAATCGTCGAATAATAGCAATTGAACACATTCTTCGGATCAACCCGCGTTGTGATCCGTGAATCGTTATTGTTACCCGAGCTAAACGGATGCACTGCCAGATCAATACGACCAGCATCCCAGTCATACTCGAATGCTGTCGCTAGCCGACGGGCGACGGCCATCTGCACGTCTCCGTCGAACTCTCCCTGAACTTTCGGCACATCTATGCCCTTATCAGCGATCGCCCCGCGCAGTTCTGTCAGTCCGGGGCGCAGACTGCCCAGCAGTTCCGCTAAAGGTGCGGATTTCGCACCCGGTTCGTAATCATTCAGCAACGCATCATAAAGATCGCCACCACTTCCCGCCAAGCAGGCCGCCTCTTGCCGACGCAGGTCTAGTACTTTTTCCAGTGTAGGCGCAAAAGTCGCGAAATCGCTGTTCTCCCGCGCATCCGCCCAAACCCGCTGCGACGCCGAAGTTACCCGTGCCAACTCGCTGGCCAAATCCGCCGGAATCTTGGTTGAACGTGCGTAGGATTTCTTTGCCTCGGCCACATTCACTTTGCCAGCCACGTCCAGCGTATCCGTATCGATTGAATCGAACCAGTCTGGAAAGCGCTGATCTATGTTCCGAGCGTGGATAACCGACTCCAGCGCTGCATTCTGTTCGGCCCGCTGTGGCGCGCCTTTGTCGGGCATCATCACCTCTTGATCCCAACCGATAATCCCGCCAATTTGCTGTAATGCAGCGGTGGTTTTCAGGTGGTCAAGCAGCGTATCATAAGCAGAGTTAATCATCGTTAGCGTTTCCGTTAGAAAGTTTAATAATTCAATTCAAAATATCAGATTACCGTATTCGCGCCACAATGTCTTCCTTCCGTAACGTCAATCAGCAATCTGTGGAAACAGATCACCTTCGTCAGACCGTGGCGACATATCCAAATCCGCGATCGTCTGCCGTAATATCTTGCAAAATCGGATCACGGCAGGTGTTTGCTTATTGTTGCCGTTCCAGATCAGATACACTTTGCGCCAATATTTTTTCCCGATGGCAAGCGAAATATCAGATTTGAAGGCAGGGACATGCCGCCAAGTTCGGGCACGGGTGACACGTAATTTCCACCCCGCACAAACGCCTGAATGGACAAAGCACTTGCAACACGGATGTGTAATTCGGTTATGGCTTTTTTGATCGCCTGCTCACCAATACGGGTGCATAATGCATGTGTTATAATCTGGGAACGCGCAACGTCGGACCAATTGATCTTTTCTTTTCGGCCCAGTTCACTATCTCGGGCGCAAAGCAACCCGATCTGATCTTCAAGAACCAGCGAGTGCAAAATATGTGAGCTTCCCGAAATGACAAAGTCATTGACGATTCCGATATCGATTTCTTCCGTATGCAATGCAGCAAGAACCGCCGAGTTCGACATATCGGCGATATCAACCATAATATTGGCGTTCTCTTTATGCAGGTCCCTAACTGTCTGAGGCAGCAGATTGGCCGCAGCCGAGGGCATCGACCCAACACGGACCTGTCCTTCGCCCGACTCGGCGAACTGCATGATCGCGGAAACCGTGCCCTCAAAATGAGTCAGCTCACGCCGTGCTTCAGTCAACGCGTATTTCCCCAATGGGGTCAGTTGGTTTTTCCGATCCGTCAAGAACAACGACGCGCCAAGTTCTTCTTCGAATTGTTTAAGCATCATTGAAACCGCAGCAGGGGACCGGCCCAGAGCCTTTGCAGCGCTCGCCAGATTTCCAGCTTCTGCCACACTTATAAAATAGCGTAGCATATCGGTTTTAATCGCCATAAATATACCTCTTAAAAGTTTAACACATACATCACCTTAAGTTTTCTAAAAGTACGCAAATTCGACATTTTTAACCAATTATGGTCTTTCAGAGGGTGAATCCCCGCCTGCACTGCTGTAGACGGTACAGAACGCCAACTAAGTACGGAAAACTCGATGACTGCGTCCCTTGAGACACTTACACACGCCCTTTTGAATGCCGCCCTTAAGGCAGGGGCCGAAGCCGCTGATTCCATTGCAGTTTCTGGCGACAGCCAGTCCATCGAAGTGTTGAACGGCGCTTTGGAACACGCCGAACGCTCGGAAGGGATTGACCTGGGTTTGCGCGTATTGATCGGGCGTCGCCAAGCAAGTGTATCTTCGTCAGATCTACGCCCGGAAACCATGCAAGCTATGGCCGAACGTGCTGTGGCAATGGCGAAAGAAGCGCCCGAAGACCCACACTGTGGTCTTGCCGAGGCTGACCAGTTGGCACAATCATGGGATATCGAAGCGTTGGAACTAGCAGATTCGTCTGCCGCGGCAACACCCGCCGAATTACAAGAAAACGCCCTCGAAGCCGAGGCCGCCGCGTTTGCCGTTTCCGGCGTCAATCAAGTTCAAGGCGCAGGCGCTGGCTACAGCCGTTCCGCCATCCACCTTGCCGCGACCAACGGGTTTAGCGGCGGGTACGAACGCACATCACGTTCAACTTCTTGCGTTGCCATTACCGGCGAGGGTTTGAAAATGGAGCGCGATTACTGTGGTGAGGGGCGCATTTTCGCAACAGACATGCCATCCGCCACTGAAATCGGACGCATTGCGGGTGAACGGGCGACTGCACGCGCCAACCCGAAAAAACCGCCAACGGGCGCGTTTCCTGTGATTTTTGATGAACGTATATCCTCGGGATTGATCGGGCATCTTGTGGCAGCGATCAACGGAGCCTCCATCGCGCGCGGGTCAAGCTGGCTGAAGGACGCCATGGGCGAACTCGTGCTGCCTGAAGGACTATCTTTAATCGAAGACCCTCACCGCGCCCGCGTATCCGGCTCGAAACCTTTCGACGCCGAAGGCCTGCCAACCGCCCACCGCGCCGTTGTGGAAAACGGCATCCTACAAGGTTGGACGCTGGACCTGGCAACCGCACGCAAACTGGGCCTTGAAAGTACCGCAAACGCAGCACGCGGAACCTCGGCGCCGCCTAGCCCCGCCGCTGGTAACCTTTCGTTAACACAAGGCGCTGAAACCCTCGACGACCTGATCGCCATGATGGGCACGGGCTTGATCGTTACGTCACTGATCGGTAGCTCGATCAACGCCAACAGTGGCGATTATTCCCGTGGCGCGTCCGGCTTCTGGGTCGAGAACGGTGTGATTACAGGCCCCGTAAACGAATGCACTATCGCTGGAAACTTGCGCGAAATGCTGGGATCGATGCGCCCCGCCAATGATGGCCGTGCTCACTTGTCCCGCGTAGTCTCCAGCCTGTTAATCGAAGGGTTAACCATTGCCGGCGCATGACCTGAAACTGTTAACCGATGCGGCCGAAGCGGCAGGCCAAATCGCCCGAAAATTCTTTCAGGCCGATCCCGAAACATGGGACAAGGGCGACGGGCAAGGCCCCGTTACCGAAGCCGATCTCGTCATCGACCGGATGCTACACGCCGAGTTGCTGCAAGCCCGCCCCGACTATGGTTGGTTATCCGAAGAAACCGAGGATTCAATCGCGCGCCTACGACATTCACAGGTTTTCATAATTGACCCCATCGACGGCACCCGCGCTTTTATCGCCGGCGAGGATACCTTTGCCCACTCGCTGGCCATCGCGCAAAACGGGGTCATCACAGCCGCCGTTGTCCACTTGCCGATCAAAGACCTGACCTACAGTGCCCATAAAGACGGTGGGGCGTTTCTGAACGGCAAACCCATCAAGGCCAGCAATCAACAAGACATGTCTGCTGCCCGCATATTGATTACGAAACCAACGCTACGGTCCGCCCTCTGGTCCCGTGGCGCCCCGGAAATTTCGGCAAACTTTCGTCCCTCGCTGGCGTATCGTATGTGCCTTGCAGCTGATAACAGCTTTGACGGCATGATTACATTGCGCGACACTTGGGAATGGGATGTAGCCGCAGGGGACTTGATCGCAACCGAAGCTGGCGCAACCGTAACCACACGCGAAAACCTGCCCGCCCGTTACAACAACAAAGCCCCGCTTCTGGCTGGCATGATCGCTGCCTCGAAACCTCTGCATCGACAATTTATCGACCACCTCTAACCACTGAATATTGACCTCACGAAGGCAACCCTTAATGTGCGTTAATACCCCCAACCAAAGGACTATCACATGAGCAACCGCTTACACCTCGTCTTCGGCGGAGAGTTGAAAGACCCACAAGGCCGCGAATTTCGCGACCCTGACAACATCGAGACAGTTGGTATCTATCCAAGCTATGCCAAAGCTTACGACGCGTGGAAAGCTGCCGCGCATTCCACCGTGGATAACGCCCATATGCGCTATTTTATCGCCCATCTGCACCGCCTGCGGGACGAAGCCGCGGAAAGCAGCCTGACCGAAGAGATGGGCTAACCACTCCGTGGGCCGCTCGCTTTCCCTTGCCGCATACATGCTGCTCTCGCGTTATGGCGAGGGCTGGTTTGCGCGAGGGACCAGTGACGCGAATTTTTCGCAAAGACCTGACCGACCCAATGGCCCACTAATCTGGATACATGCCGAAAGCGTAAGTGGGACGGATGCAATTCTGACATTGGCTCGCACACTTCTGAACCAGAATCCAAACCTGTCCTGCCTGATTACTAGCACGACCGAGACCGTAGCCCGCGCCCTGAACGGCCAGATGCCAGCGCGAACGATCAACCAGACGATCCCAGTCGATGCCGAAAGGCGGATTTCTGTATTTCTGGACCACTGGCGACCCGACCTATCCGTCTGGACTGAAACATCTTTTCAACCCGCCTTCGTTGTTGAAACCAGTCGCCGGAAAATTCCGATTGTGTATATTGAAGCAATTATGTCGACGAAATCGTTTGGCCGTTACCGCCTGTTCAACGGCATGGCCACGTCGCTACTGCATCGTTTCGACCATATCCTGACACAAAATGAGGCCAGCAAAAAGCACTTGCAAAATCTTGGCGTACGCTCCGCCCAAATCGAGGCCTCAGGGCGCCTGAAAGACAGCGCCCCGATACTTTCGCACGACGAAACCCAGCGCAAAGCGCTTGCCCGTGCCATCGCTGGCCGCGCCCTCTGGCTGGCCGCGATGACCTGCGAGGGCGAGGAACAGACCATTATCGCTGCCCATAAATCCGCCCGCCGATCCTATCCCGAGTTGCTGCTAATCATTGCGCCACGCGACCCGTCTCGTGGCGGCGAGATCGCAGCAATGCTATGTGACCAAGGCTGTACCGTCGCCCGACGTTCAGAAAATCAACAAATTGACATGCGGACAGACGTGTATCTGGCCGATGTGCCCGAGGAACTGGGTCTTTGGTATCGCCTCGCGCCCGTATCATTTCTCGGCGGATCTCTGATAGCGCATGGCGGGTGCAACCCGCTAAACGCCGCGGCGCTGGGTTCAGCCATTTTGCATGGTTCCGAGGTGTACGATTTTGCGGACAGTTACGATACACTGGCGGCCGCCGATGCCTGTGTTTTCGTGACTAACGGCCCCGATCTGGCCGCAAAACTGGAATCAACCCTCTCGCCTGAGCGCGCAGCCCACTTGGCCACCGCCGCTTGGGGTGCTTTCGATCAAAACAGCCGCGGCTACGATCGCGCCGTTGATCTATTGCAATCCTACCTGCCAAACGAGGCTACTTGATGCGCCCGCCTTTATTCTGGAACCGACCACGCGGCCTGTCCTCGCGCCTATTTTGGCCTCTGGAAAAGATTTGGATAAACACCACCCGCCGCCGGCTGAAAAACGGGCCATGGGAAAAACTGGATGTGCCCGTGATCTGCGTCGGCAACATCAACGTCGGCGGCACAGGTAAGACCCCAACCGTCATCGCCCTGCTGGAAATATGTACCGAGTTAGGGATCACAGCACACGTAGTCTCGCGCGGCCACGGGGGTTCTGAGATAGGCCCGCTATTGGTGATCGAACGCGAACACTCTGCCGCCCAGGTCGGTGACGAACCGTTGTTAATCGCTGCCTTTGGTCCCTGCTGGGTGTCCAAGGACCGCACTACCGGCGCAAAAGCCGCCATTAAAGCAGGCGCACAGATCATCTTGCTGGACGATGGTTTTCAAAATCCATCACTGTTCAAAACCCTGAACCTCATCGTCGTGGACGCAGAAATCGGCTTTGGAAACGGACGCGTAATGCCCGCTGGCCCTTTGCGCGAGCCCCTTTCCGATGGTCTGTCCCGCGCCGATATCATCGTACCAATCGGCAGCCCCACAGCGCAAAAGCGCATTGCTGCCCAAGTCACTAAACCGGCCTGGGCCGGACAGCTGCGCCCCCTTGAAACCGGCATGGACTGGTCCGGCACCCGCTTTATTGCCTTCGCAGGTATCGGACGCCCCGGTAAGTTTTTCAGAACACTGGAAAGCCTGAAGGCTGACATCGTCGCCACGCACGCCTTTCCCGACCACGCACAGTATACCCCGGCAATCCTGCAACGCCTGAAGGCCGAAGCCACCGCGAAGTCAGCGCAACTAGTAAGCACCGAAAAAGACATCGCGCGTCTGCCCGTTGATTTCCGCCGTCAGGTTCTGGCCCTACCGGTTCGCTTTACTTTCAATGATCGCGCAGCCGTAAAAGCAGCCGTTGCGGCTTTAATTCCGCCGCCCGAATAGACTGTCAATCAGACCGCGCAACAGGTTATTGCCGACATCCTCAACTAGATTATCCAACTCGCGCTCAAGCCGCGTGGGTTCCAGCGTCGGATCAATCAACGGAAGTTGAGTCATCGCTAACCCCGCGTGCACGCGTTCCATCGTTTCGCGCCAAATTTCGGCAGGTAAACCACCGCCAGTAACGCCTGTCAGCTTGGAATTGTCGTCATATCCCATCCAGACGCCCGCCACATAGTCTCCTGTGAACCCGATAAACCATGCATCCCGTGCGCCTTGCGTTGTGCCTGTTTTACCAGCGACAGGCCGGTCAGCCAACGCCGCGCGCGCGCCGCTGCCGATTTCGACGACCTCAGACATCATATAGACCAGATAGCCCGCAGCCCGCTCGCTTAGCACGCGGAACCCGTCAACGCGGTCCAGACTCATCAGCACTTGCTCGTCGCCCCGAATGCGCAAATCAATCCAGCCATAGGGCAAGGACTGACGCCCACCATTCAGAATTCCCGCATAAGCCCCCGTCATTTCCAGTAACGTCACGTTGGATGCACCAAGCGCCAAAGCTGGCCCCTCGGCCAAGGGTGACATCACCCCGAAATCCCGCGCGATGGCACGAACTTTTTCGCGTCCAACCTCCTCGGTCAGGCGCACTGCTACTGTGTTCAACGAGTTGGCCATGGCGTCCACCATCCGCAACTCGCCATAAAATTCGCCGATGTAATTCCTCGGGCTCCACGGACCTGACCCCGGAATGTCAATCGTCAGCGGAGCGTCCAGAACCATATCAAACGGATGCATGCCCGACTCCAAAGCCGCCCCGTAAACGAACGGCTTGAACGATGATCCCGGTTGCCTTGATGCCTGCGTAGCACGGTTAAACAAGCCCGCGCCGTTGATTTTACGGCCGCCAACCATGGCGCGCACGGCACCGTCAGCCGACATAACCACGATCGCTGCCTGTGCCTCGGACCCCTCGCGCACGCGGTTCTCGAATACATAAGTTAACGCTTCTTCCGCCGCTTTCTGAATGCTGCGGTCGAACGTTGTCAATATCTCGACATCTTCGCCAGTATCCCGCGTAAGGAACGCCGGCGCATCAGCCATAATCCAATCGGCAAAATACCCGCCGGCACGTTCTTGCGCGGCTTGCGATAGCTCGGCAGGGGCGGCCAAGGCCAGTTCCGCCTCGACCTGAGTCAAATATCCCTGCGCAAGCATCAAACCAATCACAACCGTTGATCGGTCCTGAGCGCGGTTCAAATTATTCGTTGGCGCATAGCGTGACGGTGCGGTCAACAATCCCGCCAACATTGCGGCCTCGGCCACGTTCACTTCACGCGCCGACTTGCCGAAATACCGTTGCGAGGCCGCCTCGAAGCCCTGCGCGCCCGCACCCAGATACGCACGGTTCAGATAGATCGACAGGATATCGTCCTTTTCGTATTTCAGTTCCATCGCGAAGGAATACGGAATTTCCTTGATCTTGCGCAGGATGGTTTGCTGGCGGCATTCGGCCTCGGGCAAGTCATCGCCCAGACATAGCAACTTGGCCACTTGTTGCGTTAAAGTCGATCCACCATGCCCTGACAGCGGGCCGCGACCTTCGCTCAAATTAATTCGAATTGCGCTGGCGATGCCGCGCGGACTAAGTCCGAAATGTGAATAAAACCGTTTATCCTCGGTTGCGACTACAGCGTTCTTCAGATGTGGCGAAACAGTTTGCGTTCGCAGTGACCCGTCGAACTGTTCGCCGCGCCACGCGAAAATCTCGCGATCCCGATCCAGCAACACGACCGAGCCACCTGCCCGCCCGTCCAGTTGCGCCTCCATCGGGGGCAGCGCGACATAGTAAAAGCCGACCCAAATCGCCATCCCCAAGGATCCAAGTACGGCTGTGCGAATACCCACCCACCAAACCACACGGAACATTGTTCGGAACAGCCAGCCGAAAACGCGCGCAATAGAACCCTGCTCCGGCGGCTTGGCCTTCACGAGTTTCTTGCGCGCCTTGCCAGACTGCGGTCTGGTCGCGCGGAGGACTGGTCTTGGTTTCTTGGCCATTGCTTACGGGCCGCCTGCTCGATTTTTTTCGTTACCTTTGATTAATCGCATTCCCGCGCGTTGTAGAGGGTGATTCTGCAACTTTGGTAATTCTTTGCCGTCTCGCGGATTTTGTATTCGCCTATTTATTAATCATAGTTGATAATTTGTGCATAAATTAGGCACATATACGTGATTTTCCGAATATATGACCCTTGAAAACCTTCAAATCGCGAGCCTGCGAAGGGATTGTGGCCTCAACACAACAAACCCAACACAGGAGGCATCATGAAACTTATCATCGCCATAATTAAACCTTTCAAACTGGAAGAAGTCCGCGAGGCCCTTACGTCCGTCGGCGTTCAAGGCCTGACGGTTTCCGAAGTCAAAGGTTACGGCCGCCAGTCCGGCCACACCGAAATCTATCGCGGCGCGGAATATGTCGTGAACTTCGTCCCGAAAATCAAACTAGAGCTGGCAGTAGCCGACAGCGATGTCGCCACAGTCGTTGAAACGCTCGCCGCCACTGCCAAGACCGGCAAAATCGGAGACGGCAAAATCTTCGTTCTAAATGTCGAACAAACCCTGCGAATCCGTACAGGCGAGACCGGCGAAGAAGCCCTTTAATCCCCCACTGGAGAAAAACTATGAAAACCTTATCTAAAATTGCGGGGATTTCGGCGGCAACTGCCCTGATAGCATCTCCCGCCTTCGCCCAAGCTGGAGTCGAGGCAGCGGATCACACCGCATTCATCCTTAACTCGGTGCTATTCCTTATGGGTGGCTTCCTCGTTTTCTGGATGGCCGCAGGTTTTACCATGTTAGAGGCCGGCCTTGTCCGGTCCAAAAACGTGACCATGCAGCTAACCAAAAACATTGTGTTGTTCGCGCTAGCAGCAATCGCGTACTACTTAATCGGCTATAACGTCATGTACCCGCTAGGCAACTGGTCCATCGGGTCAGATGAAACCGGTGGTTACCTTGGCGCATTCGGTGTTGCCATCCTCGAAGCAGTCGGCATCTCCGCCGAAGGCGCTGACGATCTTGGTTACGCCTCCACCGGTTCCGACTTCTTCTTCCAGTTGATGTTCTGTGCGGCAACGGCCTCGATCGTTTCCGGTGCACTTGCTGAACGCATCAAACTATGGCCATTCCTGATCTTCACAGTCATCCTGACTGGCCTGATCTACCCAATCCAGGCAAGCTGGAAATGGGGCGGCGGTTTCCTTGACAGCCAGTGGGGCTTCCTCGACTTCGCAGGCTCGACAGTTGTGCACTCGGTCGGTGGCTGGGCAGCTTTGGCTGGCGCAATCATCCTTGGACCACGCATCGGTAAATACGCTAAAGACGGCAAAGTTATCCCGATCCTTGGCTCTAACTTACCACTCGCGACACTTGGTGTGTTCATCCTGTGGCTTGGTTGGTTCGGCTTCAACGGCGGCTCGCAACTTGCAATGGGCACAATCGGAGACGTTGCAGACGTATCCCGCATCTTCTCGAACACCAACGCAGCAGCAGCAGGCGGCGTGATCGCAGCTCTCGCATTGACCCAACTGCTTTACAAGAAACCAGACCTTACAATGATTCTGAACGGTGCATTGGCCGGCCTAGTTGCAATCACCGCCGAACCGCTGACCCCAACACTGGGCCAAGCAACCCTGATCGGGGCAGTTGGCGGCGCGATTGTAGTCTTCGCAGTACCAATGTTGGACAAGCTGAAAATCGACGACACAGTCGGTGCCATTCCGGTCCACCTGCTCGCAGGTATCTGGGGAACTCTGGCAGTTCTGTTCACCAACTCTGACGCGACATTTATGGGTCAGATCGTTCCGATCATCATCATCGGCGTGTTCGTCTTCACAGTATCTTACGCGGTGTGGACGATCCTGAAAGTAACCGTCGGCATTCGGGTTTCCGAAGAGAACGAGATCATGGGTCTGGATATGTCCGAACTGGGTATGGAAGCCTACCCCGAGTTCGCTCGCCACTAATTATTCCCTCCACGGCGCTCCTTTTCCGCCATGGATACCTTACCCGGGCGGCAACGTCCGGGTTTTTTATACGGGCAACATAGTTGTGGACTTGATCTCCTCCATCGACAAAAGCGCCGTGACGTTAAATATCTTAACATTGGAAATCAGTCCCTGATAAAATGCGTCGTACGCTTTGGCGTTCGCGACCCGCACTTTCAAAATATAATCAATATCACCTGCCAGACGATGCGCCTCCATTACCTCGGGGCGCGCTCGCAACGTCTTTAGAAACGCCATCTGCCATGCCGCCTCATGCTCGGACGTGCGCACCAAAACAAAGAAACACGCCTCCAACCCCAAGGCTTCGGGCGACACCAACACAGTCTGCCGCTCTATCACGCCAGCGGCCTTCATCTTGCGAATCCTGTTCCACACGGGTGTCTTCGAAGATCCCACTTTGCGTGCAATTTCATCCAATGACTGCGCTGCATCCTCTTGCAGGTTAAAAAGGATTTTTCGGTCCAGCTCGTCTATCGTGTACGCCATATTCACTCCAGTATAGTTTTATGAATGTAGTCCCATATTTTTCGCGCTATCAGCACAATATTCTTAATTGCCCAAACATCTATCCAAATAATAGAACAATATCCTATATTATGTAAAGAAATCATACAACGGAGACCACCATGTCCACCAGCTATATACGCAAAGTTATCTCGGCCCGTAAGGTTCAGGACGGAGGAACCGTTTACCTCACCAGTTGTGACGCTTGGACGCCCAACATCGAAATTGCTGAATTTCTGGCGGAAGAGGATCAGGGCTGGCGTCTCGCGTTCGCAAGCCGCCTGCACGAAGTCGAAAATGCGGCGCTGTCTTCTCCGCCTGCACACTATACCCAGGCCGCCTGACCGCACTTATTCCTGACAAATCTCCAAAAATGCGGGGCCGAAACGCTCCGCCTTTGCTTCGCCTATAATGCGTTCCAAAGCGGCGATATTCGCTGGCCGCTGCCCAGCGATTTTCGCCAGATTCGAAGTGCTACACGACATCGGCTTTTCAGTCCCGTGCGGTCCGGTCGCCAATTCCAGTTGCGCCGCCTTAAGTCTGTCAAACACATCGCCAGCCGGCTTGCCCGCCAGCTTGCGTCGCGTCGGATGCATGTCCTCGGAGCCTCCGTTCAGCACTGCCAGAAAAACTTTACCGTATTTTTCCAACTTCTTCGCACCCACCCCGTTTAACCGACCGAAATCATCCAACGTCACAGGTTTGTGGGTCGCCATCTCGATCAACGTCCGGTCGGGGAAAACCACATATGCGGGTGCTCGCAGTGCCTCGGCCAACTCGCGTCGTTTCATCTTCAACGCTGACAAGATCGGCTCGTCCTCCTCCGCCACCAGCGAAACAGGTGCGCGTCGCGACGGTGCCGCGCCCGCCTTGCGAATTGTATCCATCCGCAGATCAATACTCGCCTCGCCGCGCAAAATCGGCCGCGCTGTCTGGGTCATCACCAACCCGCCCATGCGCTCCACATCGGGCCGGATCAAATCGTGCCCCATCATCTGCCGGAAAATCGTCTGCCACTGTTTACGATTATATTCCTTACCAACCCCGAACGTCGGCAAGGCGGCATGATTACGCGCCCGCACCTTATCGGTCATATTCCCCAGCAAAACATCCGTCAAATGCCCAACGCCGAAATACTCTCCCGTCCGCAGTATCGCTGATAGCGCCTTACGAACAGCATCCGTTCCATCAAAAACTTCTGGCGCGGTGGTACACAAATCGCAGTTGCCGCAAGGCTCCGTCAAATCTTCGCCGAAATATCCTAACAAAGTCTTACGACGACACTCCAACGCCTCAGCCAACCCCAGCAGAGCATTCAGCCGCGCGTGATCCGCGCCTTTGCGATCATTCGGCGCTAACCCTTCGTCTATTTGCGAGCGCCGCAACCGGATGTCATCCGCACCATACAACGTCAGCGTATCCGCAGGCGCCCCGTCACGACCAGCGCGCCCGATCTCCTGATAATACGATTCGATGGACTTGGGCAGATCCGCATGCACAACGAACCGTATATCGGGTTTATCTATCCCCATTCCAAAAGCCACCGTCGCACAGACGATCAACCCGTCCTCGCGCTGAAAACGGTTCTCGGCGATCCGGCGATCCTCGGCATCCATCCCCGCATGATAATGCAACGCCGAGTGCCCCTCGGATCGCAGCGCCTGTGCCAGCACCTCGGTCTTGTTGCGGCTAGAGCAATACACGATCCCTGACTGCGCCTTTCGCGCCGCCACAAATTCGGTCAACTGCCGTCGCGGCTGGTCCTTGGGCTGAAACGCCAGCGAAATATTGGGGCGGTCAAACCCCTCTAGAAACGTAGTCGGGCTTTCACCGTCGAACAGCCGTTTGCCGATCTCGAACCGTGTTTCGGCATCCGCCGTCGCCGTAAATGCCGCAATTTGCACATTCCCGAGCTGCTTACGCAAAGCCCCTATCTTCAAGTAATCCGGACGGAAATCATGCCCCCATTGCGAGACACAATGCGCCTCGTCCACCGCCAGCAGCGTCACATTTATCCGCCGCAACAACTGCATCGCCCCGCCATTGGCCAAGCGTTCGGGTGCCATATACAGCAGTTTCAGTCGCCCCTCATCAAGGGCTTGAAAAACCTCCTCGGTTTCCTTTTCCGTATTTCCCGAAGTCAACGATCCAGCTTCAACGCCAGCTTCACGCAGCGCCCGAACCTGATCCCGCATCAACGCAATCAGCGGTGAGATCACAACCGTCACACCATCCCGGCACAGCGCCGGTAACTGGAAACACAACGACTTGCCGCCACCTGTCGGCATGATCGCCAAGACGTCCTCGCCCGCGTTCACAGCATCCACAATCGCTGCCTGCCCGGGGCGAAAATTATCAAATCCAAAAACGGAACTAAGGAGGTCGGTAGTCTTGTCCATCCTCTACATCTATCCGTCCCGATTCGCCGAGGCCAGTAGAATATAGCAGCAAAAGGTTAACAAATTATCCTGCAAAATCGTATATACGCGTTGTGCACGCACTGTGCACGGGTTGTGCACACGAAAAACACGCCATTCACCGCAAAGGCTAACGCCTTTTTTTGGGGTTTGGTTACGATTTGGTAACACTTCCGAATTACTCCTGACTACGAATCTATTTCAGGAGACCCGAATGATCCTCGGAAGAATTGTGGGCGTTCTATTATTGCTGTTCCCAACCCTCGCCGCCGCCGAAGGGGGCGCAAACCGGTGTAACGCAGCCGCCGTTTCCTCTGCGAATGACACAGCCATCCCAGTCGATGTTTTACTGGCCCTGACCCTTGTAGAAACAGGCAGAACCGTTGGCGGAAGCTTCCAGCCATGGCCATGGACCGTCAACATAGAGGGTAAAGGTCACTGGTTCACAACCCGCGCTAAAGTCGTTGATTTTATTAAACAAAAATACAACTCTGGCGCACGCAGCTTTGACATAGGTTGCTTTCAAATCAACCACCGATGGCACGGCCATGCCTTCACCTCATTCGATCAAATGTTCGACCCCCAAGCCAATGCCGACTACGCCGCCGTATTCATGAATTCCCTGTACAAAGAAGGTGGTTCATGGTCATGGGCAGCGGGCACTTACCACTCACGCACCCAATCTTTAGCGGCCAAATACCGGTCCCGCTTCGACAGAATAATTGCCAATCTGGCGACCATTGACATCCCACCCGTAATTGCCGCGGCTGCGCCGAAATCACTGTCTTGGTGGCCAAGCCCACAACCTCTTGATATTGCGCCTCTTTCAGTGGTTAACGGCGGCTTGGCCACGGTCTTATTAACCCTTCCGATCGAACCGTTATTCACCACTCCAACGGCGGCGTTATTCTGATGTGGAATACGTTCAACGTATCAGTACTATTTCAGCCAACCATCCTGCTGGCACTAGCCCTGATGGCGATCATCGTCATGATGATTTTACCTATGCCCGCATGGATATTAGATTTGGGGCTGGCTGTCAGCTTTGCTCTCGCCATTCTGATTTTCACCATTACGATCTTTATCGACAGACCTCTGGATTTTTCTTCTTTCCCGACAATTCTACTCGCTAGTCTGATGCTGAGACTGTCCCTAAACGTATCCTCTACCAAACTTATAATCGGCCAAGGCCACACTGGTCCCAAGGCCGCAGGCGAGGTAATTCACGGCTTTGCGATGTTCATCATGGGCGGGTCGGTTTTCATGGGGTTAGTCGTGTTCAGCGTCCTTCTAATAGTCAACTTTATCGTTATTACAAGGGGCGCGGGCCGAATGGCCGAAGTCGGCGCGCGTTTCGCGCTGAACGGAATGTCCGGCAAACAACTGGCCATCGACAGCGACATGGCAGCAGGTGCGATCACCCACGAGAAAGCCAAAGAACGCCGCCGGATCGAACAAGAGGAGACCACCTTTTTCGGATCGCTCGACGGCGCATCAAAGTTTGTGATGGGAGACACCATCGCAGGGCTGCTGATCACGATGATGAACCTCGTCATGGGATTGGCAATCGGTTTGATAATGCACGACATGCCAATCGCCCAAGCTTTTGAAACTTATACGATTCTAACCATTGGCGACGGTCTGGTAAGTCAGATCCCATCGGTAATCATCTCGATCGCATCGGCATTACTGTTGTCAAAAGGTGGCGCGCATGGCTCAACAGACAAGGCTTTAATTGGACAGCTCGGTGCCCATCCAGCCGCCCTCGCAACGGTTGCCAGATTGCTGACCTTGTTCGCCCTGATCCCCGGCCTCCCCTTCATCCCCTTCATGTTCGGGGCCATCGGGTTGTCCGGCGCGGCATGGCTCTCGCAACGTAAAAAGCAGGCTGCACTGAAGGACGCCAAACAAGCTGAACTCGCTCTCACAGCCTCGCCCGATCAAAAATCTCTGGGCGATATGCTGGATCTAGATGAAATCCATATCGAATTCGCCTCGGATATCGTGCCGACAGTTATGGATATGGCCACGGGTCTAGACGCTCGAATTGTCAACATGCGGAACCACATTGCCGCAACTTACGGCGTGATAATCCCCGAGATCCGGCTAACGGATTCGGCTCTGCTGGCAACCGGTGAATACGTCATCCGTATCCAAGGGGTCGTGGTCGCAAAGTCGTACATCGAGAGAGACAAAGTGTTAGTTTTATTGAATGATCCGTCAGCAGCCCCACCCGAAGGACGTGATGTAAAAGAGCCTGCATACGGAGCGCCTGCAAGGTGGATCGAGCCATCGCAGCAAGAAGAGGCCGCCCTTCTGGGTCTGTCCGTAGTCACCCCGACCGAGGTTGCCGCGACGCATCTACTGGATCTCCTGAAACAAAATTTCGCCCGCCTGCTTTCCTGCCGAACGCTGCGAAAACTGCTGGACGAATTCGTCACCGTTTCTGACCCCACGAGGGCCGAAGCAAATCGCCGCGTTCTCGCCGAACTTGTCCCCGACAAAGTCCCTGTCGACATCCTGCACGCCGTCCTCCGCTTACTGCTGGAAGAGCGCGTCTCGATCCGCAATTTGCCCTTGATCCTCGAGTCGATCGCCGAAGTTCAGGGTTATCTTAAAGGCGCCGAAGCAGTCACCGAACATGCCCGCCAACGCCTCGGTTTCCAAATCATTGCCGAACTGCAAGAAGAGGACGGCATCTTGCCCTTGATCCAACTTTCCCCCGACTGGGAAGACCTGTTCCAAAAGCATCAGATTGACGGTGAAAGCGGTGCGATTGACGTGGCCCTGCCACCCGAAGATTTCAATCGCCTCGCATCCGCGGTTGCGGAAAAAATCGGCAAAGCTAGCGAGAACGGCAGGTATCTCGCAATTGTCACCTCAACCCGCCGTAGAAGGTTTTTGCAGACTGTTATGATGTCAAAAGGCATCCGCAATCCGGTGTTTTCATTCGAAGAAATAGGCACAAATTCCAAACCTGCCCTCGTCGGTGTCGCCTGACAGTTGCAAGCCCTAGCCGAAATCCTCGACTTCAGCGAGCCCGCCATGGTCAGTGCGTTCCTCGTATTGATACGGGTCGGAACGGTCACCGCACTGCTGCCTGGATTTGGGGAACAAAGCATACCGATGCGCATTCGTTTGCTGGTGGCTCTCGCGTTTACCGCCATTGTTTGGCCAGTGGTTTCGTCCTCGTTCACCGCGACGCTTCAAGACATGCCTAAGTTAATGTTAACAGAATCCAATGTCGGTTTTTTGGTCGGAATTTACATTCGATTAATCGTGATGGCCTTGCAACTGGCCGGATCTATCGCAGCGCAAAGCACCTCGATCGCACAAGTCGCGGGGTCAGGCGCAACGCCCGACCCTATGCCTGCTATCGGAAATATCCTTGTGATGATCGGCCTTGCGCGGTCGTCCCCGGCTGCGATGGCGGGCATGACGATGCAAGTGCTTGTGGACCTACTAATTGTCATCTGCATCCTAGCCATCCTTGTCGGAGCTGTTGATTTTATTTGGCGGAAGTTTAACCACCAAAAGAAACTTCGAATGTCTTTTCAAGATCTTAAAGATGAGGGCAAAGAGGCCGAGGGCGGCCCACATACCAAGGCCCAACGTCGACAGCGCGGGCGTGATATCGCCACTAACCGAATGCTGGTGGAAGTTCCGAAAGCTGACGTAATCGTAGTCAATCCAACCCATTTTGCTGTCGCTTTGAAGTGGAGCAACGTCAAAGGCTCGGCGCTCGTTTGCGTTGCCAAAGGAGACGACGAGATCGCCGCGCGCATCCGTGAAATCGCCAGCCAATCCGGCGTGCCCATCCACAGCGATCCACCAACCGCCCGCGCCATCCATGCAACCACAAAAATCGGCGACGAGATCACACCCGATCAATATCGCGCTGTTGCTGCCGCGCTTCGTTTTGCCGAAATCATGCGCAAAAAGGCACGCGAGGATGGGCTGAATGGTTCCAAATGAAATTCAATCTCTCGTTGATATTACTCAACAAATCAAAATTCGTGATATCACAAAATATGCAGGGATATGTAGGGCCATTGAAGAGATGCAGAAGCAAATTGGCGCCATTTCGGCGGATAAACATCGTCAAATTATATGCGGGGCTGACCTGCACTCGTTCGCCAAGTGGCAACGCTGGTCCGACACCGAAATAGAAAAACTGCGCACGAAGATTCAGGAAACAGCGAATGAAAAAGAAGCGGCACGCAAGCTAGCAGCCAACTCGCAGGCAAAAGTTCAAGTATTAGAACTTCTTTTGAAAAAGGCTCGTAGCGAACAGATTCAAAAGGCCAGAAGGCGCGCCGAACAGGACGGTAGACCGCCCGACGCGTAGAGATTACTATTCGGCCAACAAGCGTTCGAATTCTTCAACGAAGCCGGAATACGGCATGTTGGTAACAGTTTTACCGTTAATCACGAACGTCGGCGTGCCCTGCACATCATGTATCTCGGCGTTCTCGGTCGAGAAAGTGACCAATGCTTGTGCGGTTTTATTATCCTGCATACAAGCCTCCATATCGTCTTGGTTCAGTCCAGCGAGACGCCCTATCGTATACAGATTATCAACAACGCCGACTGCATTCTCCGCCGATGTCCACTCACTCTGCTTTTCATAGATCATTGCGGTGATCCCGAAATAGCGATCCGGCCCACCACATTGCGCCAGCATGTCAGCCCACAGACCCAATCGGTCAAAGTAAATGCCGCGATAAATCAGGCGAACTTTACCCGTATCGATATAATTTTCCTTAATCAAAGGCAGCACATCGGCATGGAAATTCTTGCAGTGTGGACAAGTAAACGACGCGTATTCAATCAATGTGATCGGCGCATCTTCGGCCCCGATCGACATTTCCGGTAACATTATGCTCTCGGCACTTTGGGCGAACGCTGGAAGCCCGCTATAGGCGGCAGTTGCCACAATTATTGCAAGCGCCGCGCGGCGGGTAAAGCTTGGGTTGTAAGTCATAATATTTCCTTTTGAACAATTGTTATCGTTTTCTTAATACGTTTTTACCAAGGTCTTCCAGCGCCTTACGCAATCTGTCATCCTCTACGGGGGCAAGCGACTTGGCTAACTCCGCGGTCTGTTCAGCTGAAAGATTTTCTTGTTGTTCCGATTTATGCGCAAAATCCACAGCTGGCTCGGCAAAACCGACCTCGCCCGTTTGCGTTATGCGAATCCGTGATATTGCACTGTAACCGTAGCAGGCGTTAACCTTTTCTTTAAGTTCTGGCAGCATCATCTGCAATTCAGGCGCACGTGCGCCATCGGTCAGCACTGTCAACGTCGCGCCAAACCCTTCGCGAGCATAGGAGACTTTAACGGGACGGGCTATGGCCGCAACACTTTGACCGACGATCTCGACCCAATTGGTTAACAAGCGGATTTCGGCAAAGCCACGACTCTCGCCTACGCGGCGGACGCGGGCGTTTACCAGACTACCGGTTTGCAAAAAGCCACGCGAACGGCGTTTTGCCCACCCCAAGGGCTTGCCTTTTGCGGTTTTTCCGTCAGATGTAGTTGCCATGCGACTCTCGATTTCCCTTCGACGCCATAGTAGCGCCCATACACGCAAGGTCCATCCCTGTTTGGGAGTCGGCGTGATAACGCCTGCTTGAACAAATGATTAGCACAACTCTCCTAGATTGGTACGACGCCAACGCCCGCCCAATGCCGTGGCGCGTTCCGCCAGCACAAAGCCGTGCTGGCATTAAACCTGACCCTTATCACATCTGGCTGTCCGAAGTGATGTTGCAGCAAACCACGGTTGCTGCTGTTGTTAACTATTTCACAACTTTTCGCGCGCGTTGGCCCAACGTTCACGCACTTGCAAACGCTGCGGATACCGATGTTATGGGTGAATGGGCGGGCCTTGGATATTATGCGCGTGCTCGAAACCTATTGAAATGCGCACGGATAATTTCGACCGAATACGACGGTCATTTCCCAAGTACCGAAGCTAATCTGATCCGCCTGCCCGGCATTGGTCCCTACACAGCCGCAGCAATTTCGGCCATCGCGTTTGACCAACCCTCGACGGTTCTGGACGCGAATGTAGAACGTGTCATCTCACGGCTTTACGCCATAGCCGAGCCTCTGCCAGACAGCAAACCCACTCTGCACGGGCTTGCCGCCAATCTGACTCCTACACACCGCCCTGGCGATTACGCACAGGCGATAATGGATCTGGGCGCCACAATTTGTGGACAAAAACCGGACTGTAAACTCTGCCCATTGGCGACAGATTGCGAGGGGTTGAAGCAAGGTATCTCAGACGAGCTGCCCAAAAAACGGCCCAAGCCCGTGAAACCCGTTCGCTATGGTATTGTGTATTTTGCTTATCGCGAGGATGGGACTATTTTGTTTGAAACGCGCCCAGCAAAGGGGTTGCTGGGCGGTATGATGGCCCTACCAACCACTGATTGGACAGAGACCGAGGCGATCGAAATGCCGCCCATCAACGCGAATTGGCAAGCTCTCGTCACCCCCGTTAAACATACGTTCACACATTTTCATCTGGTATTAACAGTTCTGACAACCACAGTCGTCGACGTATCACCCACGCGTGGGTGGTTTGAAATACCGGACGCCACGACCGCGGGCAAGCTGCCCACCGTTATGCGCAAAGCCTATCTTGCCGCCATGCGAAATCGAGGTTGAACTGCTCACCTAAATCGTGGTCAGGTGCCCAATGTCACAGAATAGTCCGATAACGTCCGCTGCGCCTTTTGCCATCTCGTTGATTCTGGCCGCCACTGTTTTTATCGCCGCTGTGTTCGGCGGTTGGGCAATCTTGTTGATCCCGTTTTTCGGGTTGATTGTCAGCTCGATCATGGACGGCCTGCTTGGTGACAGCACGAAAAGCCTGAACCCAGACGAAGACAACCAATTGAAATGGCACCGGATTCTGACGATAATCTGGCTCCCGGTCCAGATTGCCTTTGTGTTCACCGCCATCGTTGCAGCCACACGGTTCAACCATCTGTCTACCGCCCAGGGCTTTCTGCTGATGGCCGCAACCGGCATCGCAACCGGCGGGGTAGGCATCGTTTACGCCCACGAATTGATCCACCAAAAAGATAAACTAGAGCGCGACTTGGGCGATGCCTTGCTGGCGATAGTCCTGTATGGTCATTTCCGCACCAAACATATTCTGATCCATCACCGCTATGTCGGGACACCAAAAGACCCCCTTACTGCGCGTTACAACGAAGGTTTTCACCGGTTTTTCTTCCGCTTGCTGCCAGAGGGGCTAATCGCTTCGTGGAAACTGGAAACAGCGCGTCTCGCCAAACGTGACTTGCCGTTTTGGGACAAATCCAACCCATTTTGGCGCTATGCAATCTGGCCGACGGGCTTCTTGATACTTGCTGCATTGATCGGTGGCTGGTACGGCGTCTGGCTGTATCTGACGCAGGCGGCTATTGCGGTAATGTTTCTTGAGTTAACCAATTACGTCGAACACTACGGCCTCGTCCGCAAGCATCTTGGAGACGGTAAATACGAGAACCTGCGCCCACACCATTCGTGGAACTCCTCGCGTATGGTTACAAATTATTTACTAATTAACCTGCAACGCCATTCTGATCACCATTACAAACCTGACCGCCGCTTCCCCTTACTGCAGACCTATGTGGAAACCGAGGCCCCGCGCCTACCGTATGGCTATCCGATAATGGCGGCGATGGCGCTTGTTCCGCCACTCTGGCGGCGTGTGATGAACCCGCGTGTCCGCAAATGGCGGGCGATGTATTATCCGGAAATTATCGACTGGACGCCGTATAACAAGGCAAGTAATCCAGTACGCTAACTTTCTTTCTCAGTAATAGTTTTCCCGTAGGCACCATAAGTATGCGCTTCGACGTCAGCACCCTGTCGGTTCAAGGAATGTGCCTGGGCGTTCGCGGCGTAATCAAAATTGACACCCGCGCCCTCGATAATCCGGTTCATCATGTTGAACAAAGCACAAACCTGAATGGCCTCATACACCGCCTCCTCTGTCCAACCTGCATCAAATACCGCTTGCGCATCAGCTTGAACGATCTTGCTTGGCAGAAAATTCATTTTCTTTACGTACCGCAGGATCGGCTTCAGTTTGTCCAAACCCTGTACACTGTCGAGGTCCGTCACCATCGCATGGATCATCGCTTTGTCGATCCCGAAGGCCTCGGCGTAAATTTTATGGGCACCGTAACAAAACGTGCAGGCGTTCAGACTGGAGGTATATGTGGCGATCAACTCGCGCTCAGCTTTGGTTAATTCGCCATCGCTACGCAGGATCGCATCGTGGTATTCCAGCAACGGCGAAAGGCCGCGGGGAAACTTTTTGAACAGGTCCGACAGGTGGCTGGCTCTGGGCAGGTTTGGTAAAAATGGCATAATACGCTCCGGAATTTTTTCGGTGTATACCTATCCGCGATCCCTTAACAAGCGCGACTGCTGGCGCTTCCAGTCCTGCTTTTTCTCGGTGGCGCGCTTGTCTTGCTTCTGCTTACCTTTGGCAATGCCCAACAACAGTTTCGCGCGGCCCTTGTCGTTGAAATATATTTTCAAAGGTACCAGTGTCATCCCTTGGCGACCAACTTCGGCCCACAGTTTAGACAGCTCGCGCTTGCTAACCAAAAGTTTGCGTTTGCGGCGTTCCTCGTGCTGGAATGTCTTAGCCTGATCATACTTAGGGATATGGCTGTTAACCAGCCACAGCTCTCCATCCTCGATCCCGGCATAGCTTTCAGCGATATTTACACCGCCCTGGCGCATGGATTTAACTTCGGAACCTTCCAGCATCATCCCGCATTCCAGCGTATCCTCGACGGCATAGTTGTACCGCGCCTTCCGGTTCTCGGCGACGGTCTTGTTGTTTGGATCAGCTTTCTTGCGCGGTGCCATTAATCTGTTACCCGTTTACCGTTCAGGCGGGTCATTTCTTCGTCGTCCGGGGCTTCCCACATCGACTCGATGAAGTCAAACTGTCTCGAGTCACTTCGAACTGGAAGGTCTCGGCTTGCTCGGCGTTACGTTTTTGCACCCGTTGCCAGCGAACCTCGGGCGGAACGTCACGAAAATGCAGTTGAACGGAGAACCCATGTTCTTCCGCCCAGTTCACGAAAATATCGCGCTCAATCCTGTTCGTCAGACCGCAATCAAAAATAGCAGGCACACCCAAGACCACTAACCGTTCCGCAACGCCTCGCATCTGCGCGCAGTTGCGCTGGACACGTTCATAAAACCACTCGAACAAGTTTTTATTGGGCTTGTCGGCGTTATGCAAACGTTGCATCCACTCGTCGATTGAAAACCGCATTCCGTTAACGGATTGCGCCAATTCCTCCGAATAGGTGGCCTTTCCCGCACCTGTCGCCCCGCAAACGAGATATATGTCGGCGCGACGTTCAGACATTGTTAATTAATCAGCCCCACATGGCGCATGGCGTCTTCGATCTGAGTTTTGGTTTCGGGCAGCAAGCAAGTCAGCGGCGAGCGCACCTCGTCGGTGCACTTTCCCAGAACATAAAGGCCATGCTTGGCACCCGCAACACCCGGTTCAACGAAAATCGCTGTGTGCAGCGGCATAAGTTTATCCTGCAAAGTCAACGCCTTGGTGTAATCACCTGCTAGAGTTGCGTCTTGAAATTCGGCACACAAAGCTGGTGCGACGTTTGCCGTCACCGAAATGCATCCATGGCCACCCTGCGCGTTATAGCCCAGCGCGGACGCATCCTCGCCCGAAAGTTGGATGAAATCGTTGCCGCAGGTAATCCGATGATCTGACACACGCACGATGTCGCCGGTCGCATCCTTTACGCCGACGATACGTGGCAGCTTGGCCAATTCGCCCATTGTCTCAGGGGTCATATCAATAACCGACCGACCGGGAATGTTGTAAATGATGATCGGAATATCGCTGGCGTCATGCACTTCCGTGAAATGCCGAAGCAATCCACGCTGCGTCGGTTTATTGTAATATGGGGTCACTACCAACGCGCCGTCCGCGCCAACCTTTTCAGCAAACTGCACAAAACGGATGGCCTCAACTGTGTTGTTGGAACCTGCCCCGGCGATCACCGGCACACGACCAGCGGCGGTCTGCACGACAACCTCGATCACGCGCTCATGTTCGTCATGGGTCAGCGTCGGGGATTCACCAGTGGTGCCAACTGGAACCAAGCCGTGGCTACCCTCGGCGATATGCCATTCAACAAGCGCCTTCAGCGCTTCTTCGTCCACCTTACCGTTCGTGAACGGGGTGATAAGCGCTGGCATGGAACCTTTGAACATGGGGGCCTCCGAGGGGTGAAAAATCTGTTAACGCAGCACTAACGGCGAATTGATGCCACCGCAAGCAAGCGATACGAGACATATAGGCGAAAACCATGTTATACGAGCAATAAAAACAAGAATTACGTTGAGGCATCATGGAATTTCGATTTTTACGCACCGGTATAGCCATGGCGCTGGCATTTTTTGTCGGCGGCGTTACCATGGCTGCGGCGCAAACTCCGGCTAAAAACGGGGCAGCGCTGACGGCAGCGTTGACCGCAGTTGAGGTTGATGATTGGAACGCAGCTACCGCACTGGCGGCGCGAAATCAGGACCCGATTGCCGTCGAAATAGTCGAATGGTATCGCCTGCGCGCTGGTGAAGGCAGCTTTACCGAGTATGAACATTTCCTTAACGCTAACGCCGACTGGCCCGGTTTGCCGTTATTGCAAAAAGTGTCAGAAGCCCGGATTCCCGAGGGGCTGAACCCGCAACGAATTGTCAACTATTTTGCCACGCGCGAGCCGCAAACCGGATGGGGCGCGCTGCGCTTGGGTCAAGCTTATCAAGCACTGGGGCAAATCGAAAAAGCCGGCGCCGAGGTGGTTTACGCTTGGCGCGAGTTTTCGTTAACCGAAGATGAACAAGACGCGATTTGGGCCGCATATGCGACGATCTTGCAGCCTTACAACGCCGACCGTCTTGACCTGCTTCTGTGGAAACGCAAAGTTTCCGAAGCTCGGCGGATGTTGGCGTTGGTCTCGCCCACTCAACGCGCTTTGGCTGAAGTCAGGATAGCGTTGCAAGGCGACAAAGCCGGGGTAGACACAATGATCGCGGCACTACCCACGCCCGCGCAAAAAGACGCAGGCCTTGCCTATAACCGCTTTCGCTGGCGGGCCGACAACGAACTGTGGGACAGCGCGAACAAAATGCTTTTGGAGCGCTCTGGTTCATCGCAAAGCCTCGGGCGGCCCGAGTTTTGGGCTGATAAACGCAGGTCTTATGCGAGGCGGGCAATGCGGTCGGGGGAAAGTCGGGTGGCTTATGTTCTGGCGAGCCAACATTATTTAACGCCGGATCAACACGGGTATTCCGATCTGGAATGGCTATCCGGCTTTCTCGCTTTACGAAAACTTAACGATCCTGAACGCTCCGTTAAGCATTTCCAGAATTTCCGTGCCGTCAGTGAATCTCCGATAAGTATCGGTCGGGCGGGATATTGGCTCGGACGCGCTTACGAGGCGATGGGGGACGCGTCAAACGCGGCGGTTTCCTATGCGCTAGCTGCAACTTATCAGACAAGTTTTTACGGACAACTTGCAACGGAACGGGCGGATTTACCCGTCGATCAAAGCATCTCGGGCGCCACTCCGCCGCCGGACTGGACGAAGCAGACGTTTTTAACAAGCGACTCGGTGCGGGCTGGGTTTTTGTTCCATTTCGCAGGTAAGGATTTATTAACCCGCCGCTTTCTAACCCACGCATCGGAAAGTCTTGGCTTGTCGGAACGCGAGGCAATCGGGCAACTGGCACTGGACCTGGAACATCCGAATGCCGCGTTGAAAATCGCCAAAGCGGCCGCCAGTGATGGGTATGTTCTAATAAATTCTTACTATCCGCTGTCCGACCTTGCTAATCTGGACAGCCCCGTCCCTGCGGAACTCGCGCTGGCCATCGCAAGGCAGGAAAGCGAGTTCAACCCCGCCGCGCGAAGCAACGTTGGAGCGTTGGGATTAATGCAGGTCATGCCCGCCACTGCCAAGATCGTCGCCAAAAATCTTGGCATCGCTTATTCGGTCAAAAACCTCGGTGCTGATTGGGAATACAACGCCCGTATCGGCACCGCATATCTGGCCGAAATGTTGGAGCGCTACGACGGTTCCGCCCTGCTGGCAGCCGCCGCATATAATGCCGGACCACAACGCGCCGACCGATGGATTCGGGATTACGGTGACCCGAGGACGGCAGAAATCGACGCCGTCGACTGGATCGAGATGATACAATTTCGCGAGACGCGCAACTATGTAATGCGCGTTAACGAAGCGTTATTCGTTTACCGTGCGCGACTGTCGGGCAAAGCACCTGTGATGACCTTAGAGCAGGCGTTAAACGGCGGTTAACAAAGTCATTAAGGAGCTTTTAATTCCATCCGGACAATGTAAAGTCCAGCGTTATGACAAATTCGAACATGCCCATCGGGCCACTTAGCGGGGTGCGGGTGCTAGACCTGACCCGCATCCTCGCAGGACCCACCAGCACGCAACTTTTGGGGGACTATGGCGCAGACATCGTCAAGGTTGAAAAGCCCGGCAGAGGCGACGATACGCGCGCTTGGGGGCCGCCATATTTACAGGATGCCGATGGAAATGCCACCTCGGAGAGCGCGTATTACATGGCGGCGAACCGCAACAAACGCTCGATTGCGTTGGACATTTCTACGGACGAAGGCGTCGCAACCATTCGCAAGCTGGCCGCCAAATGTGACATTCTCGTTGAGAACTTCAAGACGGGTGGTCTGGCGAAATATGGTCTGGATTATGAGAGTTTAAAGGCGATTAACCCCTCGTTAATCTATTGCTCGATCACCGGGTTTGGCCAGACGGGACCGAACGCGAAACTGGCGGGCTATGATCTGATGGCCCAAGGGTACGGCGGAATCATGAGCCTGACGGGTGCGCCCGACGGCGAGCCGATGAAAGTCGGCATTGGCATCGCTGATGTGATGTGCGGCATGTACGCTTGCACCGCCATTCTGGCCGCCCTGCGCCACCGCGATCAAACGGGGCAAGGACAACATATCGATGTAGCCTTGGTCGACTCGCAGATTGCATGGCTGATTAACGAGGGCGTGAACTATCTTACCTCAGGCGAAGTTCCGCAGCGGCGGGGCAATGAGCATCCGAATATCGTGCCCTACGGGATTTTCGAAGTTAGCGATGGCCACCTGATTATCGCGGTGGGGAACGATGCTCAGTTTACTAACTTCTGCGCAGCAATCGGGCATCCCGAACTGGCCGATGACACACGATACAAATTTAACATCAACCGGATCGCCAATCGAAACACGCTTATTGCTGCGTTGGTTCCGATTATCCGGCAGATCGACAAACAGACCCTGCTCGCGTCGATGAACGCTGCGGGCGTGATCTGTGGCCCCATTCATACTATCGACGAAGTATTCGCCAGTGATCAGGTCGCCGCCCGCGAGATGAAAATAACGATTCCGCACCCGATGTCGGGCTCCGGCACGGTCGATTTGATTGGCAATCCGGTTAAATTCTCGGAAACACCAGTGACCTACCGCAAAGCACCACCCGCTTGTGGGGCGGACACCGACGAAATCCTTCACGATTGGTTAATGGACGATTAATGGAAACGATCCCCAAAACAATGCGTGCCCTAGTCCAGTTGGAGGACGGGTATTCCGGCAAATCCGAAGGTCCGGCGATTTCCGACGCCGCGCTGTATCTGGCCGAAGCTGAAATCCCTGCTCCCACGCCCGAAAAAGGGCAGGTGTTGATCAAACTTCGCATAGCCTCGGTTAACCCTTCGGATTTACACTTTATCAAGGGTGAGTACGGCCAACCTCGCCGCAAAGGCGCCCCTGCGGGGTTCGAGGGGTGTGGCGACGTAGTAGCCGCCGGCAAAGGAGCCGAAAGGTTAATTGGTAAACGCGTAGCTTTCGCGGTGTCGCTTGGTGGCTCGGGCGCTTGGGCTGAATACGCGTTAACGGATGCGGTGGCTTGTATTCCGCTGCGGTCGGATGTTTCGGACGTTAACGGATCGGCGCAAATTGTTAACCCTTTGACGGCGATGGCAATGGTGGATATTGCTGCCAAAGACGGCGATGCGTTCGTGATTTCCGCCGCAACCAGCCAGTTAGGCTAGCTGATTATCAGCCTTGCCAAAGATATTAACCTGAAAGTCATCGCGTTGGTTCGTCGCGCGGATGCGGTCACGCCGTTAAAGGCCATGAGTGCAACCGAAGTTCTGGTGACCACCGCTTCCGATTTTTCCGATCAATTCGCAGTTGCCAGTCGTGCACTCAAACCGCGTGTGTTTCTGGACGCGGTTTCCGACCAAATTTGCGAGACAGTTTTCACATTGATGCCCAACAACGCGCGCTGGGTGAGTTACGGAAACTGGGAACCGAAGCACCGAGGCTGACGCAGATGGGGCAGTTGATTTTCATGGGTAAGCGGATCGAAGGGTTTTGGTTAACGAACTGGATGCGTTCGACACCAACTGCCGACCAAGCTCGGGTCGTAGGTGAGGTGCAAGCCCGTTTCGCAGACGGTCGCTGGAACACGGATGTTTCAGCATCCCTGCGGTTGAAGGAAGTTATCGAAGGGCTGGCGGACGCCGTTAAATTGACAGACGGTAAGGTGGTTATAACCCCATAAGTTCGGGGAGTTTTGCCATATTACCAAACAAAATCGCACCGTGTTCGGCCAGAGCGTCACCTCCGCTTGGCGCATAGCCAAGGCATCTCATGCCCGCGGCTTTGGCGGCCAAAACGCCTGTCAGACTGTCCTCGATTACAACACAATCCTCAGGCGCAACATCGAATGCCTGCGCCGCCACAAGGAACAAGTCCGGTGCTGGTTTCGCCGTTCCAATAGCTTGTGCCGAGAACATGACATCCGCAAATCGCGCAAGCATTCCTGTGCGGCCCAAGGTGATTTCCATCTTTTCCACACGCCCGTTCGACGCAACGCAATAAGGCATCCCGACATCGTCCAGATAATCCAGAACCTGTTTGATGCCAGCAATTGGCTCAGCACTGTCGCGCAACCTGTCATAGGCTTTTCCGTAAAATTTCTCGACCCAGTTCTCTGGCAATTTTGCTCCCAGCTTTTCTGCTTCGGCTTTCACACCAGAGATCGTGCCACCGACGAACAGCCCCATACATTCGCTTAACGTCAAACTCAGCCCATGCTCGGCCAGATCCTCGATTAAGGTTTGATTGAATACTTCTTCCGTATCCACAAGGACCCCGTCACAGTCGAAAATTACCAATTTCAAAGCCATTACTTATCCAATCATAAACACGTCATACCGCGTCGATTTTCCGCTGATCTGGTGTGACGGCGCCCGTATCCCCGCCATCGGGTCCGCCTTTTGCGGCCATTTGAGCACCACACGTTTACTAGCGCAATCCAGCGCCACCTGCATGAGTTCGGTCGAGTCCTGATCCGTGCCTACAATCTCGCGAATTATCCGCATCTCTTTTTTCACAAGGGCGGAATTTTTGCGCGGCGGGTGCATCGGGTCAACCAGCACGACTTCGGGCAAAAGATCAGGTATCAAATCCTTCGCATCGCCGTGCAACAATGTCATCCGCGCGATAACCTCGGCGATTTCCCCGCCAGCAAGTCGCGCACGTGCCATCCCGTCGGCCAACAGATCGTGCATCTGATCCGAGCGTTCAATCAACGTCACCTGCGCCCCCAGCGAAGCCAGCAAGAACGTGTCGCGCCCAAGGCCCGCAGTCGCATCGACTATGTTCGGCGTAACACCGGATTTCATCCCGACCGCCTTGGGCAACGCTTGCCCGCGCCCTCCGCCAAATTTGAAACGGTGGGCAACTGCGCCGCCGACGAAATCCACAACCAGATTGTCCGGATTGTTAACCATTTATTCTTTCATCGCAGCCCGAACTTCGCGCTCCAGAACCTCAAGGAATTTTGAGCGGTCCGCTTTGCTAAAAGGCCGTCCGCCACCTTGCCGGAACGGGTCCGCCTCGCGTAAGTCGGCCATCAGGTCCCGCATCGCCAATTGGTTTCCAATGTTGGCCGACGTAAACATGTCGCCGTTATGCCGGACCGCCCGCCCGCCCGCGTCAAGGCATTTTGCAGCCAATGGAATATCGCCGGTAATGCAAATATCACCCTTGCCGATCCGGTCGGCGATCCACATATCTGCCACGTCCGGCCCGTCAGGCACCACGACAGTTTCCACTAAAGGATGCGGATTTGGCCGCAAACCGCCGTTGGAAACGACGTACACTTTCAACTTATGCCGATCTGCAACACGCAAGGTTTCGTCCTTTACAGGGCAGGCATCAGCGTCGATGTAAATCGCGCTCACAAGTTATGCAGCACATCAGCGTGGTGCGCGATGTGGTCCTCCATAAAAGTCGAGACAAAAAAGTACGAATGGTCGTAGCCTTCCAAAATTCGCACGCTCGCCGATTGTTTGCGCCCAGCGATGGCGGATATTAGCGCTCCGGGTATTAACAAATCGTAAAACTCGTCCGCGCCGCCCTGATCAATCATCACGTGCCCCGGATACCCCTTTTCAGCCATCAACAGACTGGAATCATGCTTGCCCCACGCGTTTTCATCGTCGCCAAGGTACGCCGACAACTGTTTACGTCCCCAATCTCCGCTCGTCGGGTTGGCGATCGGGGAGAATGCTGAAACAGATTTGTACTGATCCGGCAGCGAGATCGCCATCGTAAGCGCCCCGTGCCCACCCATCGAATGGCCCATGATCCCTTGCGCCTCATCGTTCAGATCGAAATTGCGGAAAATTAGCTTGGGTAATTCTTCGGTGATATAAGTCCACATCTGGTAATGTTGCGCCCACGGTTCCTGCGTAGCATCCACGTAAAACCCAGCGCCCTGCCCCAGATCATACCCTTCGTCATCTGCAACCCCCTCGCCACGCGGCGAGGTGTCAGGGAAAATCACCGCGATTCCATGCTCCGCCGCCCAAGCCTGCGCCCCCGCCTTAACCATCGCGTTCTCGTGCGTGCATGTCAGTCCGGACAGATACCAGATCACCGGAACCACTCCATCAACAGCTTGCGGAGGCATATAAACTGCAAAGGTCATCTCGCACGCGCAAGCGTCAGATTGATGCGAATAAACGCCTTGTGTGCCGCCAAAACTGGCGTTTTCGGATATAATTTTCATTTTACGTCTTCTCTTTTTTACTAATACTCAAAAGACTACCACAGCCCTGATCGACTTGCCTTCATGCATAAGCTCGAACCCTTCGTTGATGTCCTCTAACGCCAAAGTGTGCGTGATCATCGGGTCTATCTCGATTTTGCCGTCCATGTACCAGTCAACAATCTTGGGTACATCGGTCCGTCCGCTCGCACCGCCAAACGCGGTACCACGCCAAGATCGGCCAGTTACTAACTGGAACGGACGGGTCGAAATTTCCTGCCCTGCGCCGGCCACGCCGATGATGATGCTTTCACCCCAACCTTTATGCGCGGCTTCCAGCGCGGTTCGCATGACGTTCACGTTGCCCGTTGCATCGAACGTATAATCCGCGCCGCCACAGGTCAGGGCAACCAGATGCGCAACCAGATCGCCCTCGACCACGGTGGGGTTAACGAAATCGGTCATACCGAAACGCTCTGCCATCGACTTCTTGCTATCGTTAATATCCACTCCGACAATCTGGTCTGCACCCGCCAGCCGCAGCCCTTGGATAACGTTCAAGCCAATGCCGCCCAGACCAAACACAATCGCCGTCGATCCAATTTCGACCTTGGCCGTATTAATCACCGCGCCAATGCCCGTGGTTACTCCGCAGCCGATATAACAAACCTTGTCAAACGGTGCGTCTTCACGGATTTTCGCCAATGCTATTTCCGGCACAACTGTGTGGTTGGCAAACGTCGAGCACCCCATGTAGTGGTAAATCGGCTGCCCGTCCATCGTCGTGAACCGCGTCGTACCATCGGGCATCACGCCAGCGCCCTGCGTTTCGCGGATCGATTGGCAAAGGTTGGTTTTGGGGTTCAGGCAGTAATCACACTCGCGACACTCGGGCGTATACAGCGGGATTACGTGGTCACCAACTTTCAGGCTGGTCACACCCTCACCGATCTCGATCACGACGCCCGCACCCTCGTGTCCGAGGATCGCAGGGAACAGGCCTTCGGGGTCATCGCCGGACAGCGTGAACTGGTCCGTGTGGCAAATGCCTGTGGCTTTGATCTCGACCAGAACCTCGCCCGCCTTCGGACCTTCGAGGTTTACGTCGATTACCTGCAATGGCTCGCCTGCTTTAAAGGCAACTGCGGCACGTGTTATCATAATATGCTCCGTTACATCCTTTTCCAAATATTCTTCGCGGTAGTATCATTCAGTTTCCGTTTCGGAACCAGTGGGAAAAACTATCGGAAACTAAAATCACAACCTGCTGGAACGCGCCCGATGCGACCAAGCCAACCGAATGCATGGATTTAGTATTAATACCTTGCCAAAGTTACAGATTGTGTTGAAACTGTTGCGTATATTCTAGCAACAATCTTTACGGAGACTTTGTTTTCAACGTGGCAATTGACGGCACATCTATGATCGCGCCAATTCTGGGGTTTCTGGTGTCATTTATAGTTAGCGTAGTCATTGTTCGCACGAAGCACTTGCATGGCCGGTTTAAGCTAGACACCGGCGACGGGGTGCAGAAGTTCCACAAATCGCCAACACCGCGGGTTGGTGGCATTTCGTTGGCGCTGGGATATTTCGTTGTATGGCTGTCTATGGAAGGCGAAACGCGCGATCTTTTTGGCCTTGTCGGATTAGCTGGGATAGCGCCATTGGCGTTTGGAATGGCTGAAGATCTTACACAGCGCGTGGGTGCCCGTTTGTTGGCGACAATCACCTCGGGCTTGGGATTTGCTATGCTAACGGGGTATACTATCGATAGTGTTGATGTTTACGGTGTTGATGCCGTGTTACGTATACCGCTGTTCGCCTTTGCCTTCACCGCATTCGCAATTGGCGGGGCGGCAAACTCAATCAATATCATCGACGGATTTCACGGGCTGGCTTCCGGCACTTTAATCATCATTTTTCTATCCTTCGCTCTGGCAGGCTGGCGTGTAGGGGACGCGGTTTTTGTGCAACTTGCGCTATTGATGGCGGCAATTGTTGGCGGATTTTTTGTAGTGAACTTCCCGTATGGAAAACTGTTCCTCGGTGACTCGGGAGCATATTTCACAGGGTATCTCATGGCGATTCTGGCCGTGATGCTTCCAGCTCGTAACTCCGAGGTTTCACCATGGGTTAGCCTGCTGATCCTAGGCTATCCGGTGACGGAAACGATTGTGTCAATGGTGCGACGATCGCGCGGCACAGCCTCGCATCCAGGTGAACCCGACGATGCCCATTTGCACCATATCGTGCATCGGAACTGGGCGCGTGGTGCAGCCGTAATGTTTAACGTCCCGAGCTTAGACAGCCCTATGACAAGCGTCATTATGTGGATTTTCCCCGTAACGACGCTGTTGTCCGTCTGGTTTCTGGAGCTCAACACGCTCAGCTCCGTGCTGTTTTTGGCTTTGATTGTTGCCTGCTACGTAATGGCATATCGTGGTCTTCTTGCGCGTGAAAAACTCGAACCATAGGTTGGATCCCTTTGCCTGATATAAAAATTTATTCGCTGCGACTTAGTCTGTAGTCTCAAACCAAGATTTCCGGCCATTATTGAAAACCAAGAGAAATGCCCAACCATAAATCTGCTCTCATCACGGGTGTAACGGGTCAAGACGGCCTACAATCGGCCTATGACTGGTTTGCGGCCAATCAAGACGCATTTAGAGGTAGAGCATGACCGAAAAGACAGACCTGCTACCCGTGATTTTGGCTGGAGGGTCAGGCACACGGCTTTGGCCGTTGTCGTGCAAGCATTACGCCAAGCAATACCTTGCACTTGGTGGCGAAAAAACCATGTTGCAAGAATCCGTTTGCCGGATTAGCGCGCTGGCACATCTGCCGCCTCTGTTGATCTGCAACGAGGACACGCGGTTTTTAGCCGCTGAACAAATGCGCCAAATCGGGCGTGACGATGCCTCGATCTTGTTGGAACCTACTGGTCGCAATACCGCGCCCGCGATCGCGCTTGGCGCGTTTGAAGCGGTTGCGGGCGGAGGCAATCCTGTCCTTTTGGTCATGCCCGCGGATCACAAGATCGACAATCTGGCGGCTTTTGTCGAAGCCGTTCAAACGGGTCTGGAACTGGCGAGCAATGGCAAGCTGGTAACATTCGGGATTACGCCGACACACGCCGAAACCGGATACGGATATATTCGCAGCGGAACGCGCGTTGGCGTTGCGATGAAGATAGAGGCGTTTGTGGAAAAGCCGGATGTGGCCACCGCTGAGGAATATCTAAAATCCGGCCGCTATTACTGGAACAGCGGCATATTCATGTTCTGCGCCAGCCGATACCTTGAGGAACTGGAAAAGTTCCACCCTGATATTCTGGCGGCATGTCAGGATGCGTTCGCAGGCAAGCAGGCCGATCTGGACTTTTTGCGATTTGACAACGATGCGTTTCTGGCCTGTCCGGCAGATTCAATCGATTATGCGGTTATGGAAAAAACCGACGGGGCAGTTGTCGTTCCGCTTGATGCGGGTTGGAGCGACATTGGTTCTTGGGCAACGCTCTGGGAGGCCTCGCCAAAGTGCCCGGACGGGAATTGCGAGATCGGCGATGTGGTCAGCCTGAACGGCTCTGGCAATTATATCAACGCGGGCAGCCGGTTGGTAACGGCGGTTGGTTGTGAAAACATGGTGATTGTCGAGACCAAAGACGCTGTATTCGTGGCCCCCAAAGACAAGGTGCAAGACGTTAAGGCTTTGGTAACACCTTTAAAGGCCGAGGGTCGTTCCGAGGTGGAATACCACCGCGAAGTTTACCGCCCGTGGGGCAAATACGACAGTGTCGATATGGGCGAGCGGTATCAGGTCAAGCGGATCACAGTCAATCCGGGCGCGAAACTGTCGGTACAAAAACACTTTCACCGCGCCGAGCATTGGGTTGTTGTGCGTGGCACCCTTGCTTTAATCGTCATCAACCTTCCCGCGCAGTTGTTTCACCTGCGCGCGTTGTTTTTTACCTTCTAGCCGTCGACGTTTAGAGGCAAGTGTTGGGCGGGTTTTTACGCGGTATTTCGGGCGGTGCAGGGCTTGCTGGATCAAAGCAACCAGTTTCTCTTCTGCTTCGGCGCGATTGCGGGGTTGGGTGCGGTGCTTTTCGGCAGTGATAATAACCGCCCCGTCTTTGGTCCACCGACGACCTGCCAACTTGCGCAACCGTATTTTCGCTGCGGACGGCAGATTGGGCGAGCGTTCCGCCTCGAACCGCAGTTCCACTGCAGTTGAGACTTTGTTAACGTTTTGTCCACCGGGGCCGGACGAACGTATAAACGTCTCGGTTAGCTCCCAATCTTCAATCGTTATATTTCCATTAATTCGGATCATGAGCCGCAGGGTATAGGTCGCGATGAAATTCGGAAAGGGGCATTGATCGCGTCACCAAGATTTGCATTTTTTACCTTGTTTATGCTTAATTAAGAAATTGATCGCCATGTAAATGGATTTGCCGCTTGAAAAGCGCGCGAAGCAAGATGGTTAACATATTATAATTTTTAGCAACCCAAGAGGTATTGCATGCGTTTCTTGCCTTTGTTTTTCAAAAAAGTAATCCAATGTGGAGTCGTCGAAATCCATGAACCAAACGGTAATGTCACTAGTATCGGCGGGATTCAACCTGGGCCGAAAGTTACCATCCGGTTAACGGACACGGCGATCGAACGTAAAGTCCTGCTCAGCCCCGAGATGGCAATTGCTGAAGCGCATATGGATGGCTCGCTCATTGTCGAAAACGGCGAAATTTACGATTTGCTTGCACTTATTCTGCTGAATGCTGACGGAGTAAAATTCAGCCGGTCACGGTTGTTGCTTCGTGGAGCGGATCGACAGATCGAGCGGTTGCGGCAGAACCATTCGATTTTGAAATCCCGCCAGAACGTTGCCCGGCATTATGATCTTGGTAACAGTTTTTACCGTAAATGGTTGGACGGCGACATGCAGTATTCCTGTGGGTATTTTGCCAATCCGGACGTGTCTCTGGATGACGCTCAGACCGCAAAAAAACGTCACATAGCGGCAAAAATGTCCATCAAACCTGGTCAGCGCATTCTCGATATCGGGTGTGGGTGGGGCGGCATGGCAATTTATCTGGGGATGCTGGAAGACGTCGAGGTTCTGGGTGTAACTTTGTCGACCGAGCAACTCTCAGCCGCACGTGCGCGCGCCGAAGCGCTGAACATTTCTCACCGCATCAAGTTCGAACTGATGGACTATCGTCATCTGACTGGAAAGTTTGACAACATCGTGTCGGTCGGAATGCTGGAGCATGTCGGTTTGCCGCAACTGCAAACATATTTCAATAAAGTTTACGAGTTGCTGGCAGACGATGGGGTTGCCCTGATCCATTCGATCTCGAACCGCTCATATCACAGCAGCACTGGACCATTCCTTCGAAAATACATTTTTCCCGGCGCCTATGCTCCGACTATTTCCGAAATCGCGAAGCCTGTCGAGAAATCAGGTCTGTGGATGACCGATCTGGAAATTCAGAGGGTGCATTATGCCGAAACCTTAAGACGTTGGCGTTCTAATTTTGTGGCGGTTCGTGCAGAAATTGCGCTGGAATACGACGAGACTTTTGTTCGCATGTGGGAATTTTATCTCGCCGCCACCGAAGCCGCGTTTCGTCATGGTAAGGCCCATGTGGCTCAGGCCCAACTGGCGCACGACCGGGCTGCCGTTCCGTTAACGCGATCCTATATCGAAACGCAGGAAGACATTTTCGAGGCGCGCGAGGCAGGCTTTATCGGGCGCATTACAGATGCCACTAACACAGTGTTTTCAACATAAATAATTGGTTGAAATTTGTTTAACCGGGATCATCAGGCAAATGTTTTGGCAAACAAGCGGTCAGGGTGGTCCAGATGCGGGGTGCCGCCGAACTGGCTTAGGTGCAGATCATTCCCTTTTAATGTAAACTTGTGGACCGAGGTATGCGCAACCGACATGAACAGGTAGCTTTTTTTGTGGATATCAAGATCCAGCGCCAACGTCGCCAGTGTCGCGATCACCCCGGTCGAAGTCACCAACAGCACACGGCCATTTTGTTGCACGGCGTCTGTCACAGCCCCTATAATTCTTTCGCAAAACGCTTCATAGGTTTCCAAGCCGTCCACGATTTCGCCCGTTCGCCATGCGTTAAAAATTTGCGGTAAATGCGAGGTGAATTCGGCTTCGGATGTGGGCCACGGAACATTGTGCGTCTTTAGAAGGCTGTCTGCCAGTCCAAAATAGTCCATCTCGTTAATGCGGGCATCTTGACGATGCGGGGCGGTCAATTTCAAGGACTGCGCCGTCTGGATCTGTCGCGTCATCGTGCCGGAAATCACCAAATCATAGTCATGCGAACGCCGAAAATACGCGCCCAACCAATTGGCTTGCTCGTATCCAAGATCACTTAATTTATCATAGCTGGTCTCATCTTTAGCCCCGGTTTGCGCCTGTCCGTGACGGATGAGTGTAAGTTCTGACATGTGTTGATCCAAATCGTTAATTCATTCGAAAGGTATACTGCGCGAGGCCGATAAGAAAGCATCCATAGCACGACTACTGCGTTAACCAACTGGTGACTTGCTGTTATTGCGCTTTTGCCTATGTTCGGCACATATATTTTTGGAGGATTAACAAAATGGTACTAACCATCTGGAAATCATTTCGTGCCCTATCCGTGTGGGTACAAATTTGGGTCGCATTTTTATTGGTGCCGGTAAATATGGCAGCAATTTCCTTCATCAACCAACCATCTGGCCTATGGATTGCCATCCTCGCAATCGGCGCGATGGCGATGAATATACCGGTTATGGTTTATGATCGGGGGTTTTCGAAATTGATGGCGTTTCCCCATTTGATCCCGTGGACAATCCTTGTCCTGTGGCTGGTTTTCGCCAGACCCGACGGCAGCGCTGCCTATTGGACGTACCTTTGCATACTGCTGATAATCGATTTAATCTCGCTGGGGTTCGACGTTCCTGATGCGCGCAAGTGGTGGAAGGGTGATCGCGAAACTGCAAGGCCATAACCTCAAATCTGCTAGCTGATTTCTCAAATTATTGAAAATATGATACACGATAATGTCGAACGCTTTCAGCTTCGGCGCTTTTAACGATTAGAAAATTGAGAGTAAAAAATGTTTGCACGTGTAACAAAATATAAAATGAACGTCGGATCGCGAGATGAGGCCATTACAATAATGGAAAACCTTAAAAGCGAAATTATGACTCTTAATGGCATTCAGCAATTCATTAATGCCGGAAACGAGGATGGTTCGGGATATATTATTTCGATCATAGGGAGCAAAGAAGAATCCGACTCAAACGCAGAAAGAGTCAAAGATATTTGGGGAAACTTCGGGGCATTACTTGAAGAAATACCGACTCCTGAAGGATTCGACGTAATGGTGAACTGGAGCAACTAATCTCCGGAACGAACGTATAACCTCAACAGAAAGGGCCGTCCCTTAATCAAAGGACGGCCCAGCCTTGAGTATGAAGGTGGCCAAAGTCGGGAAGGTTCCCGCCTTGCCAAGTGATCGCCCAAAGGGGGCTGCCCCTCTAGATTTTCACCTCGCGAATTACCTTAACCATCTGCTCCAGTTTCCCAATAGACATTGGCACCTCCTCTCTCAAAGTTTACGATAAAGGAACCATGCCACGACTTTTGCAAATCTCAAAGCAAAATCTTTATGAGAGCCGCGCTGACAACACTCGAAATGGTATGAGCGCGACCAGAACCAACAACATTTTGACGAAAAAGTCAGCTATCCCGAGGCTGACCCAAAGTGGAGCCACTGGGCCAAAGCCAAGAATTGGCAGAACTTCACCGGCCCAACTCACATCATTTGACGGTTCAATGAATACAAGTGTGGCCGAAAAGGCGATGGTGAAAAACAGTGCCGTGTCCAGCGACGATCCAACCACGGATGACACCAACGGCGCGCGCCACCAGCTTCCTTTGCGCAGGCGGTCGAACACCAGAACGTCGGTCAGCTGTGCGATAAGGAATGCTGTACCCGAGCCAAGCGCGATGCGGAGTGTTACGGCGGGGCCGAATTCCAGCATCACTTGCGTGCCGATCAACGAGGCAATCACCCCGACGACAAATCCTGCAAAGATAACTTTGCGTGCCTGTGCGGGGCCGTAAAGACGGTTCATCAGGTCTGTGACCAAGAAGGCGAAGGGATAGGTGAATGCACCCCATGTCAGCCAATTGCCAAACATGAATTGCACCAAAATATTAGAGGCAACGACAACGGTTGCCATCGCGATAACGCCAATGAGTATTCCACGATTCATATCTGTATTCCGTTTTTTATAGAAGGAGCGGCGACTTCGTTTAGTGAGGGCGATATATGCGGGGATTACCGTACGTTCAAGTGATTTTTTCCATCACGGCATCCAGCGCCATAATATAACCATCTACGCCCTTACCCGCGATCAACCCGTCCGACGCCAACTCGACATACGAGATGTGCCTAAACGCCTCGCGCTGTTTGGGATCGGAGATGTGCAGTTCCATCTTATATCCGTCATACGCGTTAAGCGCGTCGTGAATGGCAATCGAAGTATGTGTATAGGCCCCTGCATTCAGGATAATCGCATCGGCAACGCCGCATGCCTCTTGAATCCAGTCCACCAGAACGCCTTCGTGGTTGGTCTGTCGACAATCGAGTGTGACGCCAAGCATTTCCGCATGCTTCATGCACCGTGCCTCGACGTCGGCGAGCGTGCCGTTGCCGTAAATCTCCGGCTCCCGAAAACCAAGTAGGTTCAAGTTGGGGCCATTCAGAAGGAAAATCGTTTTGCTCATAATGTTGATCTATACCGATATTATCGAATTAGGCTAGTCGGCATAATGGACATCCACGGGCACAGGCGCATCCAGAACCACCCGGATCGGGGCTTCGCTTGCCGGACCCTCGATCAATGCCGCCTCGAAAGCAGTTTTCTTACCTTCACCTGTAATCAGAATATGGATGTTCCGCGCTGCCCGCAAAACCGAAGCTGTTAAGGTTAGCCGAGGTTCCTGCGCGCCCGGCGCGCGCATTGGCAACAGGACCACTGTGCCTTCCAAATCTAGCCCCTCACCTAGACGATCCGCTTCGGGGAACAGGCTGGCGGTGTGCATGTCCTCGCCCATTCCCAGCACGCAAACATCTAGCGGCAGGGCTGCCGTTATAGCCGCGGTTAAGTCGGTCAAGACATCCTCGGGCTGGTTCGCAGGTTTGTAAAACGGCACCAAATTCGCCGCCGCTGCTTTGTTTTGCAAAAATGTCTGGCGCAACAGACGGGTGTTAGAGCGGTCCGAAGTTTCGGGAACAAAGCGTTCATCCGTTAGCATTACATTAACCTTTGACCAGTCCAGGTCGGCGTTGGATAATAAGTTAAGGAAAGGTGCAGGCGTTGTGCCCCCGGGAACAGCCAGCGATGCACGGCCACGAATCGAGATGGCAGCGGTGAGCTGGGCTGCCACATCCTCGGCTATGTTTTCCATCAGGGTTTCGCGGTCGGGGTATTGCAAAAAGTCGGGCATGGAATTTCCTGTAGTTATATCCTGCATTATACGGCCCATTTCATTCGGCGTCACCCGAACAGTGCAAGGAATGTCACCGATACCGCGCCTTTATTCGTATTAATTCTGTCGAACCCTTGCTTCGCCTTCATTTTCCGCTAATACCCTAGGCGCTTGCAGCGGGTGCCACCCCTGCAGTTTCGTAGATTTGCAAAGGGGCTGCGTTGAATATTTGGGTGCGGATATTGCGTTGGATTTTCAAGGCCCAGCGTCTGGCATATTTGCACCGTCGCTATAGCCTATCTGTTGTTGCCATAATCGTTGCCCTAATCGGCTCGGCCGCGCTGGATGTGAAGAATTCCAACGATCCGCTGCTGTTTTTCAGCGAAAACAATGAACACCGCCAAAAATTGGAAAGTTATTACGAGGTATTCGGCAAAGCCAACGCGACGATGATCGTTCTGGATGCTCACGAACCCGGCGCACCGTTGCCCATGCTGGAAGCCGAACGATATTTGTCAGAACTTCTGCTCGACACCGAACATCCGTTGGCGATCGACTATTTGACGGCACTTGCCTCGCCCACCGCGACGTTGCCAGCAATTGGATATCCGACGGAGTACACCTCGCTCGAGGAAGTACAGTTTCTGGCCAAAGACCATCCTGCCCTAAGTGCTTATTTCTTTAACGACGACCAAAGCGCTACTATGGTGATCCTGTCGCTGGACCATCCCGACCAAAGCGACCCCGCCCTGATCGCCGCATATGCCGAGCAAATGAACCTTGTCGAGCATATGCGCGAAAAATACCCGGATTTGACGATATCCATCGTAGGCAACGTCACGACATTCGAAGCACTCCGCGAGTCCTTCGAACGTGACGGTAGGTATCTGTTCCCCGCCACAGCATTCGTAAACTTTCTGATATTGTTTTTCGCTTTCGGAAACTTACGCGTAACCCTGTCGGTAATGTTCATTGCCGGATTGTCGGTCGTGTTAACGCAAGGCGTCGCAGGTTGGAGCGGGTACATATTCGCAGCCGGATCAGCCTCATCGTTTTCAATCGTGTTCACGCTAACGGTCGCCAGCCTTATCCACGTCGTCCACGCAATGGGACAAAGACAACGCAGGCTGCCGTTCCAGCGGTCATACACCATCATCTTGTCAAGTTTTCGCAAACTGACCGTGCCGGTAACATTGGCGCATCTGACAACGGCAGTCGGGTTCGTCTCGTTAAACTGGGCCGACGCGCCTGCCTTTAAAGCAATGGGGAACCTTGTTGCCATCGGGCTTGTATTCTCGTTGTTACTTTCACTGCTGGTCGCACCCATCATCCTGAAATCCAAACGGTCCGAGCTGATTATCCGTGACGACAGAGTTCGTACCATTTCCCGATGGTTTGCTGACACATGGGCCGCCGCCCCGATCCGAAACGCTTTGATCGTTTCAGCCCTATCACTGGTGGCGCTGGCGGGATTGACTCGGATGGTTTTTGACGACCAAATCACCAACAATTTCTCCGAAGACCACTCGTTGCTGGTTAACATCAGCCAAATCACGGACGCTTTCAGTTGGTATCATTCGATAGATCTGGTGCTGACTTACGACGAAGGTGAAATGGCGAAACCGCGTGCCGTTGCTGACGTGGTTGGGCTTATTGACTGGATAAAAGAACAACATCTTGTGGGTGAAGTTTTCAGCCCCATCCCGCTGGTTCGAGATTGTTTAGATCACCGCCAACCACCCTATGTAGGCACCCTTGTTGATGTGCCCGAAAAGATGATGAATTACTGCCTTCGTACAAGCGGGCGCAGCAATAATGACGACTACGTCGGCTTCTTTGCCACTGAATTCACGCAACTTCATTTAAAGATCATGTTGCCGCGAGTCTCGGCCGCAGAAGTCCGTACTCTAAGTGAAAAAATCGAAGCCAAAACCCTGTCGATGGGGTTTGCGCCGGAAAATGCAACAATGTCGGGACTGGGCGTAATGACTGCATATCTTTCAGAAGTGAACGCACATAACATGTTAATAGGATCAGCCTTGGCGATGCTGGTGGTGTCGGTTTTGATCGGTCTATTTTTGCGCTCTCCGATTCTTGCAGTTCTGTCGATCCTGCCAAATTTCCTTCCTGCAATGGCCTCTTTGGGGCTTTGGGTCTGGATTAACGGCGAAGTCGGGATGGTAGCGGCGATTATTGCAGCCGTTACTTTCGGTATCGTGGTCGATGACACGATCCATATCCTCTACGCGCTGGCCCGTGGAAAGCACACCCAAACCCGCACTGGTGTTCGTAAGGTCTTACGGAATGTTACACCAGGGGTGTTGACCACTACGGCCACGCTGGGGCTGGGGTTTGGAGTTTTGATGTTCAGCGGATTCGAGGTGAACCGCCAGCTGGGTTTCTTGACCAGTATGACGATCTTTATAGCCTTCATTTTCGATATTTACGTACTACCCGGTCTTTACAGCCTGCTTAAAGGCAAACGTTAGAGCCAGTCGCGCAGGATGGGGATCAGCGGAACATCGGCTGGCGGCATCGGGTAATCGCGCAGTTTATTCGCCCGCACCCATTTCAGCGCCTGTCCTTCGCGCGGATGCGGCGTTCCCTTCCATTTGCGACACAAAAACAACGGCATAAGCAGGTGGAAATCGTCATAAGAATGTGAAGCGAAGGTTAACGGGGCGAGACAGCTTTCCCACGTATCAATGCCCAATTCTTCATGCAATTCACGGATCAACGCTGCTTCGGGGGTTTCGCCAACTTCGACTTTGCCGCCCGGAAATTCCCACAGGCCGGCCATTGATTTACCTTCAGGGCGTTGCGCCAACAGCACGCGGCCATCCGGATCGATCAGGGCTACTGCGGAAACCAGCAGCGTTTTCATGAGCGATAGTCGGCGTTGATAGTAATATATTGATGCGTCAGATCACAGGTCCAGACAGTTGCCGAACCGTTCCCGACACCCAGATCAACGGTCACAGTCAGGTCTTGACCCTTCATGTAATCCGCGCCCTGTTCCTCGCTGTAATCCGGCGAAACCCAGCCTTTGTCAGCCACGAGAATATCGCCAAACCAGATCGACAGCTTATCGCGATCCGCGGCCTCGCCAGCCTTGCCGATTGCCATGACGATACGGCCCCAGTTGGGGTCTTCGCCGGCGAATGCCGTTTTGACCAGCGGCGAGTTTGCAATAGAAAGTCCGACAACCTTGGCCGCCGCATTACTTTCAGCACCCTTTACAGTGATCCCGATAAACTTCGTGGCCCCTTCGCCGTCCCGTACAACAAGATGTGCCAGCTCCAGCATTACGCCGTGCAATGCGGTCGCGAATGTCGTGGCACGTGGATCGGTGATCGAGGTGATCTCGTCCATATTCGCGCGCCCCGTTGCTGTGACAACCAGACTATCCGAAGTAGATGTATCGCTGTCCACGGTAATGCTGTTGAACGTAGTGACGGTCGCGCCTGAAACGATTTCCTGCAACACAGGCTGTGCGATTTTGGCATCCGTAAACACGAAAACCAGCATCGTCGCCATATCTGGTGCAATCATACCGGATCCCTTCGAGAATCCGGCGATTTGCACCGTTACACCGTCCAGATCAACCGAAGCTGCCGCGCCCTTGGCGTAGGTATCAGTCGTCATAATCGCCCGCGCCGCGTCCTCGGCATTGGTGGCATCCAGCCCGTCCCGCAGCGCGCCCATCTTTGCGGTGATACGTTCAGCCGGAAGCGACTCTCCTATCACACCCGTCGAGGCCACGAACACGTTGCGAGGATTGATCCCGAGCGTCTGCGCCACCGCGTTCGCCGTGGTTTCGACACCGCTCATGCCGTTGTTACCGGTAAAAGCGTTCGCATTGCCCGAGTTGACCAGAATCGCCGCGCCACCTGCCTGCGCGCCCATCGCCAGATTTTCTTGACACCAGAGCACTGGTGCAGCACGGGTTTTAGAACGCGTAAACGTTCCTGCAATCGTGCTGCCATCGGCGATTTCAGCCAGCATGACATCCAGCCTGCCTGCGTATTTCACCCCCGCCTCAACGGCAGCAAATCGCACACCGTCGATTAAAGGGAACTTGGGAAAACCACCCTTTGGGGACAGAGGCGAAATAGTAGTCATTCGGACATTCCTTTTTTCAGTCGCTGAGCAAGTCGAGGTTTCTAATAGTCGCCGGATCCACCCCTTCGACCATCATTTCTACGCTTGCTGCATTGCGCAATTCAGTGACGGTTGCGTCCAGCTTTTCCTGCTGAATCGATTGCGTAAGATCCGCCAGAACCATTGCCAGTTCAGGCGCAGGCTTGTTCCGCTTGCTGTTCAAGATTAGCACATGCCAACCAAATTGGGTTTGTACCGGAGCGGAAATCTGCCCTTCTTCCATACCAAGAACGGCTGCTTCAAATGGCGGGACCATCATGCCGATACCAAACCAACCCAACTCGCCACCATCAGGGCCCGAAGGACCAGTGGATTTCTCTTTCGCCAATTCGGCAAAATCAGCGCCGGCCTCTAGCGCAACGATCAAGGCTTTTGCTTCGTCTTCGGTCTCGACCAGAATATGGCTTGCGTTAAATTCCGGCTGCTCCGGAAAATCGCCATACAGCGTATCATAGGCGGCCTGTATTTCTTCGTCAGAAAACGGCGCCCCAATGATCGCATCGATAACCGTTGCTGCGCGCAATGCGCGTGTTTCATTTTCCAACGTCAAACGTATTTCCAACGAATCCTCGGCCAGTGTTCCGCCCAGCAATGTCTGGTCAATCAACTGATCCAAAATGCCCTCAAACAACAAATCATCCGGCGCAGACAAGTATTGCTCGGGCAATTGGGTGCGCAGTAGGATCACATGACCCATGGTAATTTCGGTCCCGTTAACAACGGCCAGTACAGTTTCGGCGCTAACTTCTGCCTCTTGTGCGTAAACCGCCGTCAATGAAAAGCAGGCAATCGCGCCCGCAGCCAAAATATTTCGCATGTAATTCTCCCTATTTGCGCGAAAATCACGCATTATTATACATTTGCTACCCAACCAGTTTGCGAGGTGCCGTTGACACTGCCGAGAACGCCGCTTACATCAAATTCGACCCTTCGCGCGCGTGCGGCCATATGAATCCATTTACGCGTTCATAGACGGCTAAACAAGCACTTGCGTCGCCGGAAACGGCCGCAACACGAGGGAATTGAACAGTTCGGCGGAATCGCGCGAACATGACAGGAAGAAAGACGGGTTTTTATGCTGGGTATAGGCGCACTTGCCAAAAAGGTTTTTGGCACTCCGAATGATCGCACAATCAAGGCGACGCAGCCGCTTGTTGATAGAATCAACGCATTGGAGCCCGAATTCCAAGCCCTTTCAGATGATGGCATCAAAGCCAAGACTCAAGAATTCAAAGACCGTCTGGCCGGAGGTGAAAGCCTTGACGACCTGCTGCCCGAAGCCTTCGCCAACGCCCGCGAAGCCGCCGTGCGGACCTTGGGTTTGCGCCCGTTCGATGTGCAGTTAATGGGCGGGATCTTCCTGCACGAAGGCAACATCGCGGAAATGAAAACTGGCGAGGGTAAAACCCTTATGGCCACTTTGCCCGTTTATCTGAACGCCCTCACGGGGCGCGGCGTGCATGTGGTTACCGTCAACGACTATCTGGCCAAACGTGACGCAGACTGGATGGGAGTGGTTTATACTTTCCTCGGCCTGACCTACGGCGTTGCCATCCCCGGCATGCAGGAACCCGAGAAAAAGCTGGCCTACGAAGCTGACGTTACTTATGCGACGAACAACGAACTTGGCTTTGATTATTTGCGCGATAACATGCGTTCCGATCTTAAGCAGATTTTGCAACGCGACCATTACTTCGCGATTGTGGACGAGGTCGACTCGATCCTGATCGACGAGGCGAGGACTCCGTTGATTATTTCCGGTCCAACCGAAGATAAATCCGACCTGTATGTCACGATCAATAAACTTGTTCCCGATCTAACCGAAGAACATTTTGATCTAGACGAAAAATCCCGTCAGGCAACCCTTACGGACGAAGGGATCGACGAGATTGAAGGCAAGTTATGCGCCGCCGGACTATTGCCCGAAGGCCAAACCATGTATGATCCTGAAAGCGTCACGCTGGTGCATCATGTCAATCAGGCACTTCTGGCTAACAAGTTGTATGTTAAGGATAAAGATTACATCGTTAAAGGTAACGATGTGATGTTGATCGATGAATTCACTGGCCGCATGATGACAGGTCGCCGCCTGTCCAACGGCTTACATCAGGCACTAGAAGCCAAAGAAGGCGTGGATATACAGCCCGAAAATGTGACACTGGCGTCGGTGACGTTCCAAAACTATTTCCGCCTTTACGACAAGCTGTCTGGTATGACCGGAACCGCCCTGACCGAAGCCGAAGAGTTCATGGACATCTATGGCCTTGGTGTGGTCGAGGTTCCAACAAACATGCCAATCACCCGAGCTGACGAAGATGACCGCGTCTATCGCACAACCAAAGACAAACAGGCTGCGATCGTCGAAGTCATCAAGGAAACCCATGAAAAGGGCCAACCGATGTTGGTCGGCACGACCTCGATCGAGAAATCCGAGCTGATCTCTAAGCTGTTGAAAACCGCCGGTGTGCCACACAACGTATTGAACGCCCGTTATCACGATAAAGAAGCCGAAATTATCGCGATGGCCGGTGTTCCCGGTGCTATCACCATTGCAACAAACATGGCGGGTCGCGGAACCGATATACAGCTCGGCGGTAATCTCGACATGCGTATCGCTGACGAAATATCGAAAGCTGGCGAGGACGCTGATGCCGCCGCCATTCGCGAACGCCTCACTGCCGAAGTTTCGAAGGGCAAATCCGAAGCGCTGGATGCTGGTGGACTGTTCGTTCTTGCCACTGAACGCCACGAAAGTCGTCGAATCGACAATCAGTTGCGCGGTCGCTCTGGCCGTCAGGGAGATCCGGGCCGCACGATCTTTTTCCTATCATTGGAAGACGATTTGATGCGCATTTTCGGTTCCGACCGTTTGGACAAGATGCTGGAAAAACTGGGTATGGAAGACGGCGAAGCCATCATCCACCCTTGGATCAACAAAGCGTTGGAACGTGCGCAGTCCAAGGTTGAGGCACGAAACTTTGACATGCGTAAAAACGTACTGAAGTATGACGATGTGATGAACCAGCAGCGCAAGATGATCTTCTCGCAACGACGGGACATCATGGCCTCGACCGACGAATCCGCAACGACTCGCGAGATGCGGCACGACGTTATTGATGATCTAGTTGGCAACCATATTCCTCCCAAAGCCTATCCTGATCAGTGGGACACCCAAGGCTTGCAAGAAGAAATTCGCAAGAATTTCGCGATGGACCTGCCTGTAGTCGATTGGGCAGACGAAGAAGGCGTAGACGAAGAAATCGTGACGGATCGCCTGTATGCCGAAGTCGACAAGTCCATGGCGCAGAAGGTTGCCAAGTATGGTGTGGACACCATGCGGCAGGTTGAAAAACAGATTTTGCTTCAAAGCATCGACAAAAGCTGGCGTGAACATCTGCTTACAATGGAGCACCTGCGTTCTGTTGTCGGACTTCGCGGCTATGCGCAGCGTGATCCGTTGAACGAATATAAGACAGAGGCGTTCACTTTGTTCGAACACCTGTTAAACGATCTGCGCGCCACCGTGAGCAGCCAGTTGGCGCACGTCCAGATTATGACCAAAGAAGAACAGCAGACGATGATCGCACAAATGCAAGCAGCGGCGATGGCCCAGCAACAAGCGGCAGCGGGTGGCAGCAGCCCCGTGACACCAAGCGGTAACGGCACAACACCGCCTGCAAAACAGCCTGCTGGCCTTGGACGCGGCATTGATCGTAATAATCCTGAAACTTGGAAAAGCCTGGGTCGAAACGAGGCTTGTCCATGTGGCTCTGGCAAGAAATACAAACACTGCCACGGGAAAGTGTAAAATTGCGTATAATCGATTCGTATGATTCACATTTGAATTTCATATAGTTACGAGCAGAACCTAAGAATGACTCGCTCGTAGTTGATTGTTGTTAGAAGCATACACGCATTGAGTGTTTTGCTGGGTGGTGAGACAGCTACATGTGGCGGCTGTTTCAGGCAACATTCGTAAATGTTGGGGTGTATTACACTAATCACTCAAAATTTAACCATTAGCCTTACAAGTCAGTGCAATTTCGTATGCACTACGTTTAAGTGGCCATTATATTGTTAATTTATTTTAATTCGTATCCGGGTATCCTGTCGTTAATTTAGTATAGGTATAGGTGCGTCTTGTTCTCAAACGACCGCTTCATGACAATGGCTACTGGGCTTGTGCTGGCAATTGCTGTCGGTACTATGGCGCAGAATAGTGGTGCGTTGATCGCATTTTTACCGGTGAAGACATTTCCATAGGACATGATGACCAATACACAGTGCGCGCTGGTAAAAATCAGGTGCTGGATGTGCTGGCGAACGACTCCCAATCCGGAAACATCTTGATCATCGGACAGCCATTTTGTGGAACTGTTCGCGCGGGTGAAAATAGCACGCTGGAATTCATCGAATCCGAATCCTGCTCTAGAGACATTAAGTTCTCGTATTGCATCCCGTCCGAAGGTGACTGCGAAGCGTTCGAGGTTACGTTGAATGTTATCAACATTCCGAATGCCACACCCGCTACGGAAACCCCGGTCAATGTGCCTGAAACCGAAGTTGCTGTGATAACTGCCCCCGCTGCTGCAACGCCAGTTGCCACTGCCCCGGTTACAACGACGTCCGAACCCACAACATATACGCAAGGCGATCGCCTGACGGCAGGTCAAATTCTGTTGACGGATGACAGAAACGACGTAACCGTCGCCGGGTTCGGGGCGCAAAGCGGTCCTTCGCTGTTCGCACCCGACATGGAAGAACTGACCCAGCCCCAAGAAACCGTCGCAACACTGCGCCGCTCTGTTGAAGTGGTCGCCCCTTCGCGGATCGTTCAGGATTACAACATCCAAATCCAGACAAGTGCAGCAACTCCGAAACGAGTTGAAACCGGGGCCAGAACCCAGCAGGACAGTATCCCACTGGGCACCGAAAGTTCGCCCGTGGTTGCTTTTTTCACGCCCAGTCAACCACAATTAACACGGTCTTCAGGGCTGGTGCCGCTGCAATTTACGCCCGAAATCTTAAGCATCGTTGATCAGGGACTTGTAGTTACATCTAATTCGCCGACACAGGTTGCAAGTACGAATAGCGACGACGATTCTGGTATTCAGACACCCGCCGTCTCGACAACGAGAACCACCGTATCAACGACGACTGTTATGGTCGAACCATCTTCGATTGATCCAGTTAACACCGATACAACAACTGCACCGATCGGCAATGTTCTGGTTGCGTTAAGTACGGAAACTGCTGAAACAATCGATAACTCGGAAAGCTCCGCCGCAGTCGACAACCTCGCCAACAGTTTCGCCCCGACGGTTGCATCTGCACCCATTGTACGCGCTACACTAAGTGGGACTTTTGTCGCACAGGCCCCTGTCGTATCATCGACGGCCCCCGCCGGTATCGTTTTCGAAGACCCCCCGCTTATCGACGAGCTGGTTGCATCGCTGACAGCCGACTACAGCTACTTGGCCGCCGTTACACCGGCCAGCGACGCACTGGAAATACAAGTTGAAACAGACATCATCGCCGGCCTCGAAAATCAGACCGCCAGCGTCGGTCCTGTAAGCATCAATGCGGCCGATCCGGCCGACAGCTCTGACATCGTAGTGGAAATGGCCGCACAAATATTGCTGCCAGCACCGCAGTTGAACAATTCGTCAACGCGTTTCATCAAACCTACGCCGACAACCGAAGCGTTATTAAGCGACAAGCTTTTCGCCGCCGATTTGGAAACATCCAAGCCACCTTCTGCAGACCCCGTCGAAATTGTCTAAATATCGCCTGTCGTAACATCCGATGCAGTCGTGCAGCCCGCAGCCACATCCAGATGTGACGTTCGCATGAGCGCATCCGCACGACTAGGCGCATCAATAGCCGTATTCGTATCTTCGCCGTGTCGTAGAAATCAGGTCGTAACGCTTTCACACGCTGATTTTTCTTTCTCTGTTAGAACCGATGACCGCGGTGTATTCTCGGGAACGATCCCTGCATTTACAAGCAGAGCGACTGTCGAAGTGATCTTCGATGATGGTGCAACTGCAAACGCACAGGTTTCACTGCGTGACGCATCGGATATCGAGCGGTTGGCTATCGTCTGGTCGGTGCCTGTAAATCTGGACTTGCACGCGTTCAAAAATGGCGCGACCGAAAATTCAAAAGGTCATGTGTGGGCCGACAGCCCTCGTGTCTACCGCGACACTCTAATTGGCGGCGGCGGGTTCCTGGAAGCATTCGGTGATAGCTCGATCGAGGGTGGCACAATGGCCGAGGTTTACAGCCTGCCAACCAGCCGTATCCGTCACAAAACAACGGTTGAGCTGGATTTGCGTATCAACAATATCGATGCGTATTGCGATCAACCGATGGCACTTCGGACCGTTCGTTCTGACGACAGTGGCGAAATCACCAAACGTGAATTCAACTTACGTTTGCCAAAATGTGGCGTCGCGTCAGGGGGACTGATCCTCGAAGATTTCGTAGACACAATTGGCGTCGCTGGGAAATAGGGCATTACAACAACCCTGTACTGCGAAAACTGACATCGGTTTCCTTGCCGATAACGACATGATCATGCATGGTAATTCTCAATACCGTCAGCGCGGCATTCACACGTTCGGTCATCGTTATATCCGCCTCTGAAGGCGTCGGATCGACTGATGGATGGTTATGCACCAAGATCAACGCCGAGGCATTCAGTTCGAGCGCGCGCTTTGCCACCTCGCGCGGATAGACCGGTACATGGTCCACCGTGCCTTTGGCCTGCTCTTCGTCTGCGATAAGGATGTTCTTGCGATCTAGAAACAGAATGCGAAACTGTTCTGTCTCGCGGTGCGCCATTGAAACCTTGCAATATTCCATCAGTGCGGCCCATGATGTCAGCGCATTTTGCCCCAATACCCGCGCCTGACTCAACCGATGCGCCGCTGCTTCAACGATCTTCGACTCCTGCACAACAGCTTCACCCACCCCGTTTATACGCCGCAACCGCGAAGCCGGGGCCGAAATCACACGGTTAAAGTCCCCGAATTCGGCCAGAAAAATCTTTGCCAGCGGTTTCACATCCAGTCTTGGGATTGCGCGGAATAACAGCAGTTCCAACAACTCGTAATCCGCTAGAGAAATTCTGCCCGCCGTCATGAACCGGTTACGCAAGCGCTGCCTGTGATTAGTGAAATGTAGAAGGTCGCCTTGCGTAAACAGGGGCCTCTGCAAAAGAACTATGATACTCGTTACCCATGCCGCCCTAATGACAGCGTATGGTTAACGTTAAGTTAATCTGTCCACGTTGGATGGAATTTATTTGCCGGCGACAGTGTGAATATCTCGCAGCCGTCTTCGGTCACCCCAATCGAATGTTCAAACTGCGCCGAAAGCGAGCGGTCCCGCGTCACCGCTGTCCAGTCATCCTTCAACACTTTGGTGTCAGGCCGCCCCAAATTAACCATAGGTTCGATCGTAAAAAACATTCCCGGCTCCAGCACGGCGCGCGTCCCCCAGCGCCCATAGTGCAGAACGTTCGGCGCCGAATGGAATACGCGCCCCAACCCATGTCCGCAGAAATCTCGCACCACAGACATCCGCTGCTTTTCCACATATCGTTGGATCGCCGCACCAATATCACCAAAGGTATTCCCCGGCTTAACCTGCTCAATCGCCTTAAATAGCGATTCATGCGTCACATCGATCAAGCGTTCCGATAGCCGCGTCAGCTTGCCGACTTTATACATGCGGCTGGTATCACCGAACCATCCGTCCAGAATGCAAGTCACGTCGATATTCAGGATATCCCCGTCCTTCAATCGTTTGTCCGATGGAATGCCGTGACAGACCACATGGTTCAATGAAATACACGAGGCATGCTGATACCCGCGATATCCGACCGTCGCCGAAGTCGCCCCGTTTGCCTCGATATATTCGTGGATCAGAGTGTCCAATTCCAAAGTAGAAACACCGATTTGCACATGATCCGAAATCATATCCAGCGTCCGCGCCGCCAACTGGCAAGACGCGCGCATTCCGTCGAAATCGGAAACGTCGTGAAGGGTAATTCCGTCTTTAGTCAGACGCCCCGGGGTTTGACCTCTCATGGTCGGTCTCCTGTTAATGTGCTTTCCACCCATATAGGTGGCTCACATATAAATTGAAAGTTCTTCCACAAGGTTAACGCCACGCGGCGTGGGTTTCGTGGTGTAACAAAGCATCTCGACACCCGCCTCGCGCGCTGCTGCAACTTCGGCGGCGTAGGTTGGGTCGATGTCCGCCGCCAACGCAAATTGCTTACAGTCGTCCCGCTGCACCAGATATAGCATCACGGCGCGATACCCCTGTTCGACCATCGCAGACAGCTCGTGCAGATGTTTCGCCCCGCGTTTGGTGACGGAATCGGGGAACTCGGCCACGCCATCCATCCGACTAAGGGTCACGCTTTTCACCTCGACGTAACAATCCAGCAGGCCGTCATCCTGCAATAGAAAATCTATGCGGCTACTTTCACCGTATTTCACCTCGGCCCGCACAGACGTATACGCCGCCAACGGTTCAATCGCCCGCGCCCGTAACGCCTCCGCCACAACCACATTTGCCATCGCCGTGTCCACAACGACCACCGCGCCTTCAACTTCGGCAAGCTTCCAGCTGTACTTTAACTTGCGTTTTGGGTCATCGTTCGTTTCCAGCCAAACGGTCATCCCCTCGTCCTTCATCCCCAGCATCGAACCGGGGTTGGCCACATGTGCCGTCACTTCGCGGCCATCTTCAAGCTTTACGTCAGCAAGGAAGCGCTTGTATCGTCTAATCAACGTTGCGCGAATAAGCGGGGTCTGGAAATCCATACGGGCCTCTTTCTGGAACGAGGAACCATAAATGCCAAACCCCACCGCCGCAATGCTGGTTATTGGTGACGAAATCCTGTCAGGTCGCACCCAAGATACCAACAGCAACCATCTCGCCGTCAAGTTAACCGAGATCGGCATAGACTTGCGCGAAGCCCGCGTGGTGGGTGACGAGCCATCCGATATAATATCCGCCGTAAACGCCTTGCGCGCGCGTTTCGAATACGTCTTCACCAGTGGCGGCATCGGCCCGACGCACGACGACATAACCGCCGACTGCATTGCCGAAGCTTTCGGTGTTGGTATTAGCGTTCGCGACGACGCCCGTGCAATCCTCGCCACCAACTTTAAGAACCCAGAAGTCGAGCTAAACGAGGCCCGCCTCCGCATGGCCCGGATCCCCGACGGGGCGGATTTGATCGACAACCCTGTCTCGAAGGCTCCGGGTTTTCGGTTGGAAAATGTGCATGTGTTGGCGGGGGTTCCGGCAGTGTTCAAAGCAATGGTCGAGAGCGTCCTGCCAACCCTGACAGGCGGCGAGCCGCTATTATCCATTACCGTTCGCATCGAAGCGCCCGAAGGCGCGATCGCCGCACGCCTTGGCGAACTGGCCAAGGCAGACCCCAAACTGTCGTTCGGTTCTTACCCGTTCATCCAAAACGGGGTGTTTGGTAGCAATATCGTGGTGCGGGGGACGGATAAGGCGAAACTGAAACAAGCCGAGCATGAACTTGCCCAGCTTGTTGAAGAGTTGTCATAGCGAATTTAGATCCTGTCATCGAATGCGATGAAGTAGTTGTCGTCCTCTGTGCCAGTCCGAGTTACCAGATCTTCTTCAATTCCGAATTCTGTGCCATTCACCTTATTACGCAAAACCAACCCCGCCATATGCGGAGCCGCCATCGACGTGACACTATAGGTTTTGTAACCGTCGTTCTTAAACGTTGAATCAATATCTACACCTGGCAGTATATAGTCCACTGGGTCACCAAAATTAGACCACCATGCCCATTCATCTAAACTGTCCATAGCTGCGATCGTGTGGATGTTATCGTTTTCAAACCCAGTATTTGCGGGGATGTAGTCGCTTGCATCCGTATAGCTATTCCCGGCAGCAAGCGTAAACGTAATTCCCAATGGTATCGCATCATTACCAGTACACTCATCTGGTGCTGAAGCTTCCTCAGTAAGAACATCCCCGGACAAACACCGAACAGCATCAGCCATCACGCTTCCATCATCCGGCCCACCCAAACTCATGTTCGCGACTGCACAGATTGGATCACCATCAGCTGATTGTTTGGCAATCGATTCAAGCCCATCAAGGACAGTTCTGTAACTACCAGATCCACGACGATTCAATACTTTGATCGAAATTATTCGTGCGTTCGGTGCCACGCCAACGACTCCAATAGTGTTAGCCCTCGCACCTATAGTTCCCGCTACATGCGTACCGTGCCCACTTAAATCATCCACGCCTTCTCTAGTGAAAGCTGTAAATTCGTAGTTTCGATCAACATTCAAATCTTTATGATCAAAGTATACACCGGTATCAACTACGCACACGGCAGGGGCGGGTGCCGTGGACGTACCTAAAACCGAATAATCTGGATCAGGTCCATATCCAGCATCGCTCACCACACAATTGTTAATCGACATCCCTGCTATTCGAGTAACGCCCACAGGTACAATCTCGTCACAAGTATCTCCACTTTGGGGCTCATCGTCTTTTGGTGGTTTATTGGGGCCCTTACCATCGGGTGGCGCAGCGGCGTTCGGATTATCAGGCTTGCCAACAATGGATACAATCCTGTCACGCGCCACCGAAACAATATCTAGCCCACCTGCCCGAACCATGTTCGCAAATGCTGCCAATAGAACCAAACAAAAGTACGCCAGCAACGACGCCAGCCGCGCTCGCATTGAAAATGCGCATAATCGATCCCCGTAATATATTACTAATTATTGCGCCGACTGCACGTGATTCGCTGCTATTTTACAGGTTTAGGGCGAGTCTACTCCCGCCCCGGCCCCATACGGCTGTAAAAATCGATGTCCTGAATTGACACAACCCCCGACACAACAAACGCTACCAGAGGCACCCATATCACAGTAGTAACCACCGTCACCCAGAACATTTTCTTGCCAATCATTGGGTCAACGGGTGCCGAAGCGGGGGTGCCGGGCACGATCTCTCCTGCCTCTTCCTGACTTTTCATGCGCATCGGCAGGGCGATAAGCAATAGCATGAACCAGATAACGGCGAATAGAACCAATGCAGATGTAATGGCCATTATACTTGCTCCAACTCTATCAATGTTCCTGTGAAATCTTTGGGGTGCAAGAATAGCACCGGCTTGCCGTGTGCGCCAATTTTCGGCTCTCCACCGCCCAGAACCCGCGCGCCGGTCGCTTGCAGCTTGTCACGCGCGGCCAGAATATCGTCGACTTCGTAGCAAATGTGGTGGATGCCCCCCGACGGGTTTTTTGCCAGAAACGCTGCTATCGGACTGTCGTCACCAAGCGGGTGCAGAAGTTCGATCTTGGTGTTCGGCAGCTCGATAAATACCACAGTCACCCCGTGGTCCGGCTCGTCCTGCGGCGCGTTCACTTTTGCGCCCAACGTGTCACGGTAAAGCGCGATGCCGGCGTCAAGGTCCGGCACTGCGATGGCTACATGGTTCAAGCGTCCAATCATGGGAATCTCCTATCGTTGGGGCGTTAGTTACGGCAAGTCGCCTACCGTGTCCACGTCCCGAAGCGTCGCGGCGAACCCGACCGAGGCACCCCCCAACGTCGCAAGCGTATCCTTCAAAGTATCAGCACAAGACCAGCGAACATCTTTGAACAATCCCACAGGCAGAGGGCGCAGCCGCCGCATCCCAACCAGCCAAAACCCACCGTCCTCGGCGGGACCAAAAACACAGTCGTTTCGCGCTAGTGTGTCGAATGCATCACGTATGATCTTTGCGGTGATCCCAGGAATATCACTTCCGATCAGCACCACCGGCCTCCTAGGAGTCGCCCGCAGAATATGCCGCATTCGCGCGCCCAGATCACCGGAAACCTGCGCATCCCGCGGTATTTCTGATGGCCATGCCCGACTTATCATCGCTGCTGGTGCCGGCGAAACCGACAATCGCAGCTGCCAGCGAGGGTCGGTGCCCAGTTCGCGTATTAGCCCACTTGTTTGATGCCGAAACCACCACGCGGCACTGGTCATTCCTATGTCACGACCCAGTCGTGTTTTCACCTGGCCGGCACGCGGCTCCTTAACCATTATGACCAAGCGAGGCCTAACGATACGGCGCCCCGATCGAAACCATATAAGTCTCCAATGCTGGCCGCACAGATTGCGAACCGGATGCGCGCGCCTCGTTAATCACACGTTTGACCGCGCTTAAATCCACGAACCTGATTAACCGCTTGATCGGCCCGATTGAGGCAGGTCGCATTGACAATGTCCGCAGGCCCATCGCCGCGAATGCCAATGCTTCGAGCGAGCGCCCCGCATCTTCACCGCAAAACGAAACAGGCGTGCCTGAGGCGTCACATTTCTGCGCGATTTGCTCGATGAAATTCAAGAAGCTAACGTTCAGCGTGTCATACCTGCGCCGCACACGTTCATTTTCCCGATCCGCGGCAAAGAAGAACTGCTTTAGGTCGTTCCCTCCGATTGAAATGAAATCGGCCAACTCGAAAAACTGCGCAGGAGCAAACGCCAGACTAGGGGTCTCCAGCATTGCGCCGATCTCGATCTTGCTTGGCATCAAATGTCGCTGCTTCTTCTCGCGCTCGAGCTCGTCCAGAAACCGCTGCCGTGCCTCTCGAAACTCGTCGAATTGCGCCACCATCGGGAACATAATCTTCAACGGGCGGCCTTTAGCCCCGCGTATCAATGTTTGGAATTGCATCCGCATCAGACCGGGCCTATCCAGTCCCAGCCGAATGCCACGCCAACCCATTGCAGGATTTGGTTCCTCGACCCGCTTCATATAGGGCAACACCTTATCCGAGCCGATATCCAGCGTCCGAAACGTCACAGGCAATCCCTGTGCGGCATCCATCACTGTTGAATACGTGTCAGCCAGCGCACCACGTTTTGGAAAGCTGGAGCGTATTAGAAACTGGAGCTCCGTCCGGAACAAACCGACGCCCTCGGCACCTGACCCTTCAAGCGATGGCAGATTGCTCATCAACCCAGCATTCATTTCCAGTCGAATACACGCCCCGTCCGTCGATTCCGCCGGAAGATCGCGTAACGCCGCGTATTCCTCCTGCGCCTCTTCGCGCATGGCAACTTTTTCATGGAAGGCCACCCGAACGCTTTCCTCGGGCCGCAAATGCGCGACGCCAGCGTCACCATCCAGCAATATCTCGTCGCCACTTAAGGCTGCGCGCGTTATCCGCGCCGCTTGGATAACCAGCGGGATCGCCAAAGCCCGCGCCACGATCAATGCGTGTGACCCGACCGAGCCCTCCTCCAGCACCACGCCTTTCAGCTTCTTGCCATAATCGAGCAGTTCGGCAGGGCCGATGTTCCGTGCGACAAGAATTGCGTCCTGCGGCATCTCTTCGCTATTCGTCTCGCGACCCGTCAGGATTCGCAGCAGGCGGTTCGATAGGTCATCAAGATCGTGCAGGCGTTCACGAAGATAGTCATCCGTCATCCGCTCCATCCGAGTGCGGATGTTGGATTGTTCTTTCTCGACGGCGACCTCGGCAGCCAAACCACTCAGGATCGAATCCTCCATCCGCGCCCGCCAACCTTTGTCGTGGGCAAACATGCGATAGGCATCCAACACCTCGCGGCCCTCGCCACTGATCGCCAGATTTCTGTCAGAAAGCATATCGTCGATATCGGCTTGAAGTTCGATAAATCCCGTCGCCAGCCGATACATCTCGATCTCTGGGTCGTCCGCAACCGGGTTCGCAATGACGATATGGGCCTCATGCAGGACGACATGCCCTTCGGCCACGCCATCCTGCCCCACTACACCTTTGGCAAAGAATGGGAGCTGGTGAGGCATGGCCATCGCCTGCTCGCCCTCGGCAGTAAATACGCCCAACTCGGCCATCTCGGCGATAACCATCGCCACAACCTCAAGACCGTAAACCTCGTCATCTGTGTAAGCCCGCGCGGTCTTGTTCTGCACGACAAGAACCCCGAGAACATCGCCAACACGCTGAATGGGCACACCAAGGAACGAGGAATACACCTCCTCGCCGGTTTCAGGCATGAATCGAAAGCCCTTCGCTGACGGGGCATTTTCGGTCTTGAACGGGGACGCGGCATCAGCAATCCGCCCGACAAGCCCCTGCCCAACGCGTAATCGCGTCTGATGGACCGATTCAGGTTTCAGCCCTTCGGTCGCGCACAGCTCCAGTGTTTTTTCATCGCGCCGTAGGTAAATCGAGCAAACCTCGGCTTCCATCGAGCTGGCAATAAGGTGGGTAACCTTGTTCAGCCGCTTCTGCCCCTCGCCTTCTTCGGCAAGGACGTCGCGCAGGCGTTTCAGCAGAACGTGGGATTCAACCCCTTTTTTTATGGGCATACACTACCCCCCCTTATGATGCGTTATCCAGACCAAAGGCATCATGCAGGGATTGCACAGCAAGTTCCATATATTTCCGATCAACCAGAACGGAAACTTTTATCTCCGAGGTTGTAATAACCTTGATGTTGATCCCGTCGTCAGACAGCGCCTTGAACATTTTCTGGGCGATACCGGCATGGCTACGCATACCGATTCCAATGATCGAAACCTTGGCCACAGCAGTATCCGCATCCAGCGCGTGATAGTTAATCTCACCCGCCTTTTGCGCGTCTTCGACTGCCTTGGTGGCCAGCGCCACCTGATCGACAGGGCACGAAAACGTCATGTCCGTGCGTCCATCCTCGGAAATATTCTGAATGATCATATCGACATTCACGCCCGCGTCCGCCAACGGTCCAAAGATCGCTGCCGCAATTCCAGGCCTGTCCGCCACCGAGATAAGGGTTAACTTGGCTTCGTCGCGCACCGAAGCGACACCTGCTACTGCACTCTTTTCCACGATTTCCTCCTCATCACAAACAAGCGTTCCGGGCTCGTCTGAAAAACTGCTAAGCACCTGAAGGCGCACCTTGTAACGCATTGCAAGCTCGACGGATCGAGTCTGCAACACTTTGGCACCCAGCGACGCCAGCTCCAACATTTCCTCGTAAGCGATCTTTTCAAGCTTACGCGCTTTTTGCGTGATGCGTGGGTCAGTCGTGTAAATCCCATCCACATCAGTATATATATCACACCGCTCAGCCTCAAACGCGGCCGCAAAGGCCACCGCCGTGGTGTCAGATCCCCCACGCCCAAGCGTCGTAATCCGGTTTTCTTCGCTAATGCCTTGAAAACCCGCGATCACAGCAACTTCCATGCCTTCGTCAAACTTGGTGTTCAAGTTATCTGTGGGAATTTCCTCAATCCGCGCTGCACCGTGTGTCGAAGTCGTCTTGACCGGAACCTGCCACCCTTGCCAGCTACGCGCCTGAACGCCCATTTCCTGTAACACAATCGACAGAATTCCAGATGTTACCTGCTCGCCCGAAGACACAATCGCATCATATTCGCGCGCATCGTAAAACCCCGGCGTTTCCGCCTCTGGTCCGCCAGCCGCGCCGCGCACCCAGCCAACCAGCTCGTTGGTTTTACCAGACATCGCGGACAGAACAACGATCACGCGGTAACCGTTATTGACCTCGCGTTGCACCTTGTGCGCGACGTTGCGGATCTTATCCAGATCACCAACCGAGGTGCCACCAAATTTCATAACCAGTAAAGGCATTTAAGGTATTCCCGTTAAATTCGCGCCCGTCTTAGCGCGTGGGGCACTAGGGGGCAAGGTTACTCAATCAAATGTCGCCACCAGATCTATCTCGACCGAGGCACCTACGGCCAACCCCGTCACACCGATGCAAGTCCTTGAAGGCAACTTACCTTCCTCGAAGTAACTGGTGTAAATCGCGTTCATCTTGTCGAAATCCTGAAAGTTAACCAGATACACCCGCGCGAACGCTACCTTGGAAAACGAAGACCCCGCCTCGCGCAGCACATCGGCGAGGTTCTGCATAACCTGATGCGTCTGCTCCTCGATACCGCTGCCAACCAGCTTTGTCGGGTCATCCGGCAACGTCGGCATCTGCCCAGTAACGAACAGATAATCACCCGCCTTGACAGCATGACTGAAAGGTCCAACACGTTTTGGCCCCGCGCCAAACACCAAATGTTCAATGTCCAATTTATGCTCCCTGTTTTTTCTGACGTTCCCGCCAAAGTGTAAACAATCCAGACCCGATGATCAGCCCGGCACCCATGACGATCAACAGATCGATAGTCTCGCTAAATATCGTCAACCCGATCGTGGCCGCAAAAACCAGTTGGAAATACGCAAACGGTTGCACGGTCGAAGCCTCAGCCACCTCGTAAGCTTTGATCAATAGGAAATGTCCGCCTGCCCCTGTCAGACATAAAAGCCCCATGACCCACCAGTCGTTACCTATGATCGGTTCCCAGAAAAACGGTCCGATCAAAGTAATTGCAACAGCCCCCGCAACGCCCGTCCAGAAGAAACTCGTCTCCGCACTGTCCTTTCGCGCCACATACCGCGTTAACAAACCGTAAACGGCAAACATCAGGGCGGAAAGCATAGGTATCAACGCCTCTGGCGCGAAAACCGAGAACCCAGGACGCAGGATAATTAAAACGCCAACAAAACCGATACCGATCGCCACCCAACGCCGCGGTCCGACTTTTTCCCCAAGAATCGGCCCCGAAAGTGCCGCGATCAGCAGCGGGTAACTGGCGAACACGGCATGGCTCGTCACCAGTCCCAGTTTGACAAACGCTATGACCATCACGCAAATTTCGGCCACTAGCAGCACACCACGGATAATCTGCAAAACGGGCTGCGAGGTCGCCGCCACCCGCCGGATCCCTCCCTTGCGGGAGGACGACAGCGCGACGACAAAGAACGCAAAGAACCAATAGCGGATCATTACAATCAGAACCGTATTGTATTCCGTAGCCAGATACCGCGATAACCCGTCTTGCACCGCAAAAACGAACGTCGTGGCGATCATCAACCAAATACCTTGTCGGGCATTATTCATAGTAAAACTCCGGCGCTCATGTGACGTTTGCTCCCGTGGCCCTTGGGCCGCGTGACATTGAACCCTGCATGTATCAATGCACGACGGACATGGCCAGCGGCAGTATAGGTCGCAAAAGTCCCGCTTGGTGCGGTGTGCGCGGCAACCGATTGTATGATCTCCGGCGACCACAATTCAGGGTTCTTTGCGGGACTAAACCCATCAAGAAACCACGCATCTGCCTTGCCTTGCCACTTTGGCAAAGTCGCCCGTGCATCACCGATAATCACATTCAGCTCCAACGTATCCGTTCGCATCTGCAAACCACCCGCCAGCAGGCGCTCCGCATACTCCGCCAACTCCGGCCAAGCTGCCAAAGCCTTTGCCATTTCGCCCATATCCATCGGGTACGCCTCGAAACTGGTAAACCGTAAGGGAGAAGTCATACCTGTCTGCTCCCACATTTTCCACGCCGCCAGCAGGTTCAGCCCAGACCCGAAACCCAACTCCGCAATATGAAAACCTTCGCAAAATTGTTCCGGCAGATTGTTACCGTCCAAAAACACATGCCGCGCTTCGGCTAAACCGTCATTCATAGAATAATACGGATCGTCAAAACGTGCGGAAACCGGCGCACCGTCGCGCCATACCAAATCTGCCTTTTGCGCTTTGTCCGAATTCATGCTTTACCCCGTTCTGAATTCGACAATGGGCAAAAGGCGCGGGCATGACAACGGGATTTGACATAGACGTAGTGGTAATCGGTGCAGGCATCTTCGGCCTGTCCGTCGCATGGTCCTGCCTTAAGCGCGGCATGTCCGTCACGATCGTCGAAAAAGCCACCATCGGCGCAGGGGCCAGCGGCGGAGTTATGGGTGCACTTTCCCCAAATGTGCCCGAAAACTGGAGCCCCAAGAAACAATTCCAGCTGGACGCCCTACTAACCGCCGAGGCGCACTGGGCCGGAATCGATGCAATCTCCGGCCTCCCGTCTGGCTACGGCCGCTTGGGTCGCATAATTCCAATCACCAACGCACGCGGGCTGGAACACGCCGAGATCCGCACAGAGGACGCCAAATCCCTTTGGGACGGCGAGGCGTTCTGGCACGTCGAGGAAGCCACCAAGTTCAACGGCTGGATCGCCCCAGACGCAGCCCCGTTCGGCGTCATCCACGAGAACCTATCCGCTCGCATCAACCCCCGCCTCGCCTGCCTGTCCCTCGCCAAAGCCCTGCAATTCAAAGGCTGCGAGATACTGGAAGGCTGGGAAATGGCCACAATAGACCACAACGAAATCTCTGGGCCATCGGGCACGATCCGCACAAAAGCAATCGTAATGGCCGCCGGTGTCGCCTGTTTTCCCTACCTCGAAGCCCTTTGGGGTCGAAACGCGGGGATGGGCGTCAAAGGCCAATCTGCTGTGCTCGGCGGGGTCGATGCAGCGAACGTACCGATGATTTTCGGCGACCACACCTACATCATCCCCCACGAAAACGGCGACATCGCGGTCGGTTCCACCAGCGAGAACACCTACGGCGACCCATATTCCGTAGATGAACATCTCGACCAAGTAATCGAGCGCGCCGCAACCATCTGCCCCGCCCTTCATGCGTCAAAAGTCAAGCACACATGGGCGAACGTCCGCCCCCGAGCCCGTAAACCCGACCCGATGCTCGGTCCTATTGATGGGCCAGCAGGCCTATACATGGCCACGGGCGGCTTCAAAATCGGCTTTGGCATTGCCCACAAATGCGGTGAAACCATCGCCGCAATGATCGCTGGCGAGACTGTCTTCCTGCCCAAACAATTCCACGCCAGCTTTGCCGAGGCGAATAAATAGTCTACCCTCTTGATAACGCGTCTTTGGCCACCTTTATATTCAATAACCTGAATTTATGGAGTCTCCCATGGCTTACACCAAGAACCTGACCTGTATGTCTTGCAAAACCGTCAACAAAATCCCCGAAGACAAGCTCGGCGCAGGCCCGAAATGCGGAAGCTGCGGCAAACCTTTGGCGGCTGGCCAAGTCCACGACACCGATCTAGCGACTGTCCTGAAATGCACCACGAACGACGAACTGCCCGTAGTTGTCGATATGTGGGCGCCGTGGTGTGGTCCATGTCGCACGATGGCGCCGGAATTCGACAAAGCCGCCAAGCAGATGAAAACCGGCGCGCGCTTTGCCAAGATCAACACCGACATTCACCGCAATGCCAGCCAACGGTTTAATATCCGTGGCATTCCTGCGCTTCTTCTGTTCAAAAACGGTAAGGAAATCGCACGGCACGCGGGTGTTATGCGCGCTGATGAACTGGTGCGCTGGGTAAAAACGCGGTCCATGTAAGGCCTTCCCGAAAGGTGGCACACACAATACAATAAATCGGACAAACCACCCGAGGCATATATGAAGCTGGAAACCGACAAACCGCGTCAGAACACTTTGTTAATCATTTTAACGATGTTTGACCTGATCGCCGCCGCGGCTGGCGCAATGCCTTTTGCGATGTCCGCGTTAATAACCAGTGGTGCGGATGCCTTGGGGCAATCCAACTATCCGATTATCATATCAGTCCCAATTGCCGCCGTCGTTCTGATCCTTGTAGCTTGGACGATGGAAGCCGCAAGCCGCCCGAAAGCGGCCGGCCTGATTGCCGCCATACCTCTGGTCTGGGGCATGACGGTGTTGGTTATGTTGAACGACCCTTCAGTATAATTGGCCCCAATATGACTCATTCATCAAAGTTACTCAAACAACTGGGCCATCCAAGAGGATTAACAGGCAGGCTTATCCTGCGGGCTTTGAATCGCATGAACGCCCATATGAACGACCGAGCCCTTGCTGCCCTTGACCTTCAGGAAAATGACAGTGTTCTGGAAATCGGATTTGGTGGCGGTTCGTTAATCGACCGCATACTGGCAAAGGAGCAGGCCACGCATGTAACCGGAGCAGATATTTCTGCGCTGGCTGTTAAATCTGCTAAAAAGAGATTTCAGAAAGCGCCGCGTGCAATCTTCAAACACATTGACGGCGATTTACTACCCTTCAAAGACACCATTTTCACACAGGTCGTCGGTGTGAATGTTATTTACTTCTGGCCGGACGTGTCGATAATGCTGTCCGAGGCTTTTCGGGTTCTTGCCAACGAAAGCAAACTTGTTCTTTGCTATTCCGAGCAGTCGCCTGACGAAGTAACCCGTTTCAAACACCAAGACGTGGAATTGCAGCTACAAACCGCAGGGTTTAAGAGCGCTGTTTCATACAAAGAAACCAACAAGGACAACAGTACCTATTATTGCACCGTTGCCCTCAAATCCGCGTTCAGTCCTGCGTAATAATCCGACCATCACATCTTTTTACAACAATATACAAGCGTCTGATAAGAAAAGGAAACCATTTCTTTTTCTGCTAGTTCGGGCGTTTCTTTTATGACCGCCCAAACCCTGGTCCGAACAGCATTTTTCTCGTCATTCGGTAAAGCCGCAATGAAACTGACTGACATAATCCGTTGCACGATAACTTCTTCAAACGGTCCTATATGGGAATACGGAAAAGGATGTTCTTTCAACATCTAGAACAACCCGCTTTCAAACGGTTCACGCCACTTACCTTTATATAGCCGCGGTGTTCCGGCTTCATAAGGTTGCATAATTTCGCTTAAAGCGCGTACCCACTGTCGTCTCTCGTCACGTACGTTCCAGATCAGCGCGAATTTCCCACCCGGCCGCAATACCCGATGGATTTCTGTCAGCGCCGATTGCGTAGCAAACCAATGAAAAGATTGTGCACAAACCACCACGTCAACTGAACTGTCCACCAGCGGGATATTTTCAGCCGATCCGGCAAGGGCGGTGATTTCCGGCACATATTGGCAAAGTTGGTCGCGCATCGCATCAACTGGCTCAACCGCGATTACACGCGCGTCTGTACGCGCCAAAACCTTCGTAAACTTACCCGTGCCCGCTCCAAGGTCCAGAACCGTAGAGGCCGCCGACAGGGCAACTGTCTCCGTTAACCAGCCTGCAATTTCCACCGGATAATCAAGCCGACCAGACGCATAGGTATCCGATGCCTTCGAATACCTATGCGTCTGCCGAACTATGTATCTTTTTCTAGTCCTGTCGAATAATCCGCAAGCCCAACTCGCGTAGCTGTTCGTTCGTGGCTTCACCGGGGGCTTCCATCATCAGGTCCTCGGCGCGTTGGTTCATCGGGAACATGATGACCTCGCGGATGTTTTCCTCATCCGCCAGCAGCATCACGATCCGATCAATACCAGCAGCACAACCGCCATGCGGAGGAGCACCGTATTTGAATGCTTTAACCATACCGCCGAAACGTTTTTCGACCTCGTCCTTACCATATCCGGCAATCCCGAAGGCTTTATACATCATGTCCAGCTTGTGATTGCGGATCGCACCGGAAATCAGCTCGTAACCGTTACAGGCCAGATCGTACTGGTAGCCCAGAACCTTAAGCGGATCGCCGTTCAGGGCATCCATTCCGCCTTGGGGCATGGAGAACGGGTTGTGTTCAAAATCTATCTTGCCAGTGGTTTCGTCTTTTTCGAAGATCGGGAAATCAACTATCCAGCAAAATTCAAAGCTGTTCTGATCGGTCAGGCCAAGTTCCTTGCCAATGATGTTACGGGCACGACCCGCAACGGCTTCGAAGGACTTCGGCTTGCCACCAAGGAAGAACGCCGCGTCGCCGACATTCAGACCAAGCTGCTGGCGGATCGCTTCGGTGCGCTCTGGCCCGATATTTTTAGCCAGCGGACCAGCGGCTTCCATGCCACCCTCAACCTCACCGGATTTCAGCATCGCCTGCGCTTCTTTAACCTTGATGCCTAGTTCTTGCGCCACAGCATCCGCAGTTTTTTCACGCCAGAAAATATACCCCATCCCCGGCAGACCTTCCTGCTGGGCGAATTTGTTCATGCGGTCACAGAACTTGCGCGAACCACCTTTGGGTGCCGGAATAGCACGAACCTCGGTTCCGTCCTGCTCCAAAATCGAAGCGAAAATCTTGAAGCCGGAGCCAGCGAAATGCTCGGAAACTACCTGCATCTTAATCGGATTGCGAAGGTCCGGCTTGTCCGAGCCATACCACTGCGCCGCGTCCTTATACGAAATCTGCGCAATGTCGGTGTTCACGATTTTATCGCCAAACTCCTCGAAAATACCGGTAATTATAGGCTCGATCGTATCGAAAATATCCTGCTGCGTTACAAAAGACATCTCCATGTCCAACTGGTAGAAGTCGGTGGGCGAGCGGTCAGCACGCGGGTCTTCATCACGGAAACACGGTGCGATCTGGAAATATTTGTCAAACCCCGAAATCATCATCATCTGCTTGAACTGCTGCGGAGCCTGCGGCAACGCATAGAACTTGCCCGGATGCATACGCGACGGAACCAAGAAATCGCGCGCCCCTTCAGGGGAAGAAGCCGTGATGATCGGCGTCTGGAATTCGTTGAACCCGATGGCTTCCATCCGCTTGCGAATGCTGGAAACCACGTTCGAACGCATCATCATACGGTTGTGAATTCCCTCGCGGCGCAGATCGAGAAAGCGGTACTTCAGGCGGGTTTCTTCGGGGTAATCCTGCTCGCCAAACACTGGCAGCGGTAGTTCTTCGGAAGCGCCCAGAACCTCCATATCCCGAATGAAAATCTCTACTTCGCCTGTGGGCAGGTTGGAGTTCACCAACTCAGGAGCGCGCGCCATAACGGTGCCGTCGATGCGGATAACCCACTCGGAGCGAACTTTTTCAAGCTCGTGAAAAACAGGGGAATCCTCATCCGCCAGAATCTGCGTGATGCCGTAATGGTCGCGAAGGTCGATAAACAGGATGCCGCCGTGGTCACGAACGCGATGCACCCAACCCGAAAGGCGAACCGCATCGCCCACGTTGGCGGCCGAAAGTTCGTTACATTTATGAGAGCGAAAGGCGTGCATGGTAAGTCCTTACAAACAGCTTAAGGCGCGCCCCATGACACGCCGAATTGATCGAGGTTGGATACACAGCTTTAGGGGACAAATGTCAAGGGTGCCGCCGTCATCAAAGGTATTCAAACCAGTCGAGCCGGAATCAATCCACGAAACGAATTTCCGACAAACAACCTCTTGGCGCGTGTAAGGCGCGTGAACGGGATAACTTCCTGCCTCGCGCCCGCCTCCAGCAACTCCGCCCTAAGGATACCGGGAAGTAGCCCGCAAGAAGTTGGGGGCGTAACTAGACCATCACCGAAATCAGCAAAGATATTGGTGATCGTACCCTCGCAAACCTTGTCTTTTTCGTTCAGGAAGATCATCTCGTCTACCTCTGAATTCAAACCTGCCCGCGCCCTATCGTAAAGCACTCGATTCGTCGTTTTGACTCGCAACCATTGATCCGCAGAATTCAGACGCGTTTCACAAACGGCAATCCGCCAAATTTTCGGTGTCGGTGTCATCTCCACGCTCGTCACATCGACCTCGCCGGATATACCTATCGTCAGGCGAACACGTAGATTTTGTTCGACCGGTAATGTGGCCAGCTTTTGTCGGCAAACGTCGAGGTCACAGGAAATTCCCAACGTCGCACAAGTTCCAGCCAGACGCGAGAGATGGCCTTCCAACCGAACAAACCCTTTTTCGGTCAAAAACCCGAAAGTCTCGATAACCTTCAGATCTTCGAGGACAGGTTGGCAAAACGGGCTTTCCACAAGGCTTCCTCATATTCAGACGCAGCGGTTGAATCGTATACGATCCCGCCACCCACATTCAAAACGGCACGGGTTTCATCAAACACGATCACCGTGCGGATAGCGACACTAAACCGGCTGCGACCATCAGGGGCCATCCAACCGATTGCCCCGCAATACACATCGCGTGGCGCGGTTTCGAGTTCATTCAGAACCTCCATTGCCCGGATCTTCGGCGCACCCGTGATCGAACCACAAGGAAACAATGCACAGAATAAATCGGTGACGTCTATTTCTGCCCGCAGTTGGCCCTCGATTTTCGAAACCATTTGGTGCACGGTCGCATAGGTTTCGATCTCGAACAATTTCGGGACTTTGACCGAGTTGACCTCGCAGACGCGGCTAAGATCGTTACGAAGAAGGTCGACAATCATCAGGTTCTCGGCGCGATTTTTCTCGTCCGCGGCCAATCCCTCGGCCAAAGCGCGATCAATGAGCGGGTCAACATCACGCGGCGCGGTGCCTTTCATAGGTCTAGTCCGAATGTTTCCGCTCTTATCAATCTCGAAAAATAACTCCGGCGAGCGTGACAAGATTTTCACCCCTTCGCCAAAATCAACGTAGGCGCCGTAAGGTGTCGGCTGCCGCTCAGCCAAAGCTGCATAATAGCCCAGAATGTCGCCCTCCACCGTCGCTTCCAACTGCAACGTCAGGTTCGCCTGATAGAAGTCGCCCGACACTATACACTCAGCCACCACTTTAAACGCATCTGCGTATTGCTGACGCGACCACTTCGGTTGGAACGCCGTTATAGCGTTGTCAAAGTCCGGCAAATCGGATGCTACAACAGGCGCGTCAAAGACGGCGAATTGAATTAACGGCATTCGTCGATTTGCTGGCATCAAAGCGGCCAGTTTGGGTTCCAGCGCATAGCCCAGTTCGTAACTCGCATAGCCTGCCAGCCACGCCCCGCCGCGTCGCGCTTCATCCATTTGACGTAACACACCGGGCACTTCCTCGGGCGTGCGGGCACATAACACGGCCGAGGCGCCGGAAAACTCTTCCGGTACACCTGATGGTCCAATGTCAAAACGTATATACAGTGTGTGCACTTCGATCCCTTGTCAAATTTTGATGATCGGCGCGGGTTTATAGGTAATTTTCGGGCACGGCCACCTCGATTACGACGTATATGTCGCTATTTAACTAGCCGTACACCCCAATTTTCCACCAGCTTGGGGTTGCGCGGTTTGCCCGACGGACTATAACCGCCACAATTTGCAGCTCGCAGACGAATCCCTCCCCGCTCGCGCCCTTGCGCTGGCGGCCAAACGCGCGGACACAGTATGCCTAAAAGAACTGACATCTCCTCGATCATGATTATCGGCGCTGGCCCTATCATTATTGGCCAAGCCTGCGAATTCGACTACTCCGGCGCGCAAGCCTGTAAGGCGCTGAAGGAAGAGGGTTACCGCGTGATCCTCGTCAACTCCAACCCCGCCACCATCATGACCGACCCCGACATGGCCGACGCCACGTATGTGGAGCCGATTACCCCCGAAGTCGTCGCCAAAATCATCGAAAAAGAGCTTCCAGACGCGTTGCTGCCAACCATGGGCGGCCAAACGGGCCTGAACACGGCATTGGCGCTGGATGACATGGGCGTGCTGGAAAAATTCGGCGTCGAGATGATCGGCGCGGATCGTAAAGCCATCGAAATGGCCGAGGACCGCAAACTGTTCCGCGAGGCAATGGACCGTCTTGGCATCGAAAACCCACGCGCGGCAATCGCTGAAACCATGGACGAGTGCATGGACGCGCTGGACGACATCGGCCTGCCCGCCATCATTCGCCCCGCCTTCACAATGGGCGGCACTGGCGGCGGCATTGCCTATAATCGCGAAGATTATATCCACTTCTGCGGCACTGGGTTGGATGCGTCCCCCGTCAACCAAATCCTGATCGACGAGAGCCTGCTGGGCTGGAAAGAATTCGAGATGGAGGTCGTCCGTGACAAAGCCGACAACGCCATCATCATTTGCGCGATCGAAAACGTCGATCCGATGGGCGTGCATACGGGTGACTCGATCACCGTAGCCCCTGCGCTGACCCTGACGGACAAAGAATACCAGTTGATGCGGACCCGCTCCATCGACGTGCTGCGCGAAATCGGCGTCGAAACCGGTGGTTCCAATGTGCAATGGGCCGTGAACCCTGAAGATGGCCGTATGGTCGTCATCGAAATGAACCCACGCGTGTCTCGCTCCTCGGCTCTTGCGTCCAAAGCCACAGGCTTCCCAATTGCCAAGGTCGCAGCGAAACTGGCGGTCGGCTATACGCTGGACGAGTTGGATAATGACATCACCAAGGTCACGCCGGCGTCATTCGAGCCAAGCATCGACTATGTTGTAACTAAAATCCCGCGTTTCACATTCGAAAAATTCCCTGGCGCCGAGCCAATTCTCGGCACCGCGATGAAATCCGTGGGCGAGGCTATGGCTATCGGTCGGACCATCCACGAAAGCTTGCAAAAAGCGCTCGCATCGCTGGAAACAGGTTTGACCGGATTCGATGAAATGGAAATCGAAGGCGAGGGAGAGGCCGCGATCATCGCCGCCATATCCCCGCAAACGCCCGACCGAATGCTGCTGATCGCCCAAGCCATGCGCGAAGGCATGTCGCTGGAAACAATCCACACACACACCAAATTCGATCCGTGGTTCCTTGAGCGCATCAAGGAAATCGTCGATGAAGAAGCCCTTCTTCGCGAAAACGGCCTGCCGACCAACGCGCATGATATGCGCCGGATAAAAATGATGGGATTCTCTGATGCTCGTCTGGCAACCCTGACCAAGAACACCGAAACAGGTGTCCGTCACTCGCGCCTCGCTATGGACGTTAAAGCCTGCTTCAAACGCATCGATACCTGCGCCGCCGAATTCGAGGCGCAGACCCCGTATATGTACTCGACCTACGAAGCCGACGCGATGGGCACCGTGGAATGCGAAGCTCGCCCATCAGATCGCAAGAAAGTCGTCATCCTTGGCGGCGGTCCGAACCGTATTGGCCAAGGAATCGAGTTCGATTACTGCTGCTGTCACGCCTGTTACGCCCTGACTGCTGCCGATTATGAAACCATCATGATTAACTGTAATCCTGAAACGGTATCGACAGACTACGACACGTCGGACCGCCTGTATTTTGAGCCTCTCACACTAGAATCCGTTTTGGAAATCCTGCGCGTCGAACAGGAAAACGGCACCCTCCACGGCGTTATCGTGCAATTCGGCGGTCAAACCCCGTTGAAACTGGCGAACGCGCTAGAAGCCGAAGGTATCCCGATCCTCGGCACCACGCCCGACGCAATTGACCTTGCAGAAGACCGCGAACGCTTCCAGAAATTACTAAACGATCTGGACCTGAAACAGCCATACAATGGCATCGCTTCCAGCTCCGAACAAGCGTTCGAGATCGCCAAAGACGTTGGCTATCCACTGGTTATTCGCCCGTCCTACGTTCTCGGTGGTCGCGGCATGGAGATTGTACGCGACGACGCCCAACTGACTCGCTACATAAATGCGGCGATCAGCCTGTCAGGCGACAACCCTGTGTTGCTCGACAGCTATTTAACTGGCGCAATCGAAGTTGACGTAGACGCGCTATGTGACGGCAAATCCGTCCACGTAGCAGGCATCATGGAACACATCGAAGAAGCCGGCGTGCATTCCGGCGACTCAGCCTGTTCGCTACCACCCTATTCCCTAGACACCGAAACCATCACCGAGCTAAAGCGTCAGACCGAGGCCATGGCCATCGGCCTAAACGTCGTCGGTCTGATGAACGTGCAATTCGCGATCAAAGACGGCGTGATTTATGTTCTCGAAGTCAACCCACGTGCCAGTCGTACTGTGCCCTTCGTAGCCAAAGCGACAGGTTCCCCGATCGCCTCCATCGCCGCCCGCATCATGGCTGGAGAGTCACTGTCGAACTTCGATCTGGTCGATCCAAACATCCCATACTACGCGGTGAAAGAAGCCGTTCTGCCCTTTAACCGCTTCCCCGGCGTCGATACCTTGCTTGGTCCTGAAATGCGCTCAACTGGCGAAGTCATGGGACTCGATAAAACTTTTTCACGTGCCTTTCTGAAGTCGCAACTCGGTGCAGGTGTCGACCTCCCAACCGAAGGTAATGTTTTTGTTTCCGTCAAAGATTCCGACAAAGGCGCGATGATTCTAGAGGCCGCGCGCAACGTATCCGACCTTGGTTTCAAGATCGTCGCCACACGCGGTACCGCGGAATATCTAGCCTCGAACGGCATCATGGCGGACGTGGTTAACAAAGTCTACGAGGGCCGCCCGAACATCGTAGATATGATGAAAGACCGCGGCATCCAACTTGTTTTCAACACGACCGAGGGCGTGCAATCCATTGAAGACTCTCGTGAAATTCGTTCTGTGGCGCTGTACGACAAGATCCCCTACTACACGACCGCCGCAGGCTGTCGCGCCGCAGCGCGCGCGATGAAAGGTCGAACCGAAAGCGAAATCGAGGTTCATTCGTTGCAAAACATCATCGGTTAATAGTAGGATTGGACAATGCAATTTGATCCTCAAAAAACTCCGAAGATCCGCAACATAGCTATCGGTGTGGGCCTAGGCATAGCGTTTGGCACAACCTTCGGCGCGGCCTTCGGTAACGTAAGCGCAGGAGTCGTCTGTGGTATGTTCATTGGGATGTTGGCAGGATCTGCGGTCGATATTGCCAAGAATTTAGTAAATAAAGAAAAAGGCCCTGATGACGAGTAGCGCGGTAGATTTTAGGCCGTAGCGTGCGCGGTCTCAACGCACCGTAGCGCCCAACTTCACCCACCGTACGTCTCGTCCAGCGCATAACCCGAAGCCCGCACTGTGCGGATCGGGTCAGCCAAGCCGCCTTTGTTCAACGCCTTGCGCAACCGCCCGATATGCACGTCGACCGTGCGGGCCTCCACGTAAATGCCCTGCCCCCAAACCTGATCCAGCAATTGTTCGCGGCTATAAACACGCCCTGGCCGTTTAACTAAAACTTCCAGCAAGCGAAACTCCGTCGGTCCGAGCGTCACCGCCTCGCCAGCCCGTTTCACTCGCATCGTGTCGCGGTCCAAAACGATATCGCCAAACTCCACCACATTTCCCATTACCGCAGGATTAACCCGTCGCAAAACCGCATGTATCCGCGCCACCAGTTCCTTCATCGAGAACGGTTTGGTTACGTAGTCATCCGCGCCCTTGCCAAACCCGCGCAAGCGGTCCTCTTCCTCGGCCCGCGCTGTCAGCATGATAATCGGAATGTCCCGCGTCTCGGTGTGCGCCCGTAATTGTCGACAAATTTCGATACCCGACACGTTCGGCAACATCCAATCCAGCAGAATGATGTCCGGTTGGAGATCCTCCGCCGCCATCAACGCCTCATCACCGTCATCAATGATGGAAACTGCAAATCCCTCGGCCGTCAAATTGTAGTTCAGCAGATGGCTGATCGCCTCTTCATCTTCGACTATCAGAACTTTAATGCTCATCCTTGCCCCCCTTAACCGAACAGGCCGCCAATGTAATCTTGCGTGCGTTGGTCAACCGGGTTGGTGAAAATCGCCGACGTGTCGCCGTATTCTACCCTATCCCCCAGATGAAAAAACACCGTTTTTTGCGAGACCCGCGCCGCCTGCTGCATCGAGTGTGTGACATTCACCGCAGAATAGTTATTCCGCGGCTCGTGAATCAGCCACTTCGAACACACTTTTATTGCACTGGCATGACGGTTTTATGACAAGAAGGGGTGTTAGCGCCCCCACCGGTACTATTGACCAAAATGATTAAGATACAGGCAGCCAGACAGTGAACCGGCTACCCTCACCTAAAGTCGATTCTATCTGCAGCTCGCCGCCGTGGCGGTTAACGATATGTTTAACAATCGCCAAACCCAAGCCGGTGCCCCCCTTATTGCGGCTTTGTTTTACGTTTACACGATAGAAACGTTCGGTCAGGCGGTGCAAATGCTCGGCCCCGATCCCTGCGCCCTGATCCGCAATCGTGATCCCCACCATATTAGCATATCGCAAATCCGGCGCGGCAGTTGTCACGGTCACAACCGTGCCACCGCCACCGTATTTCATGGCGTTATCTATCAGATTGACCAGCACCTGATTCAGCTGATCACGATCTGCAGCAACCACCGGACCATCGCCGTCCAGCAAGGTTTCCAATGTCACTTCGTATTTCTTTTGCAACGGCAACAGGGCTGATATCGCCTCGCGCACCAGCTCGTTCAACTCGCATGGGTCGCTGGGGCGGACATGCTCGTTCAGTTCGATCCGGCTTAAGGACATCAAATCGTTAACAAGGCGTTGCATCCGCGTCGCCTGCTTGTCCATGATATTAAGGAATTCTTCACGCGCAACCGGATCATCCTTGGCGTGGCCTTGCAAAGTCTCAATATATCCCAAGATCGAGGCAAGCGGTGTCCGCAACTCATGACTGGCATTCGCCACAAAATCACTGCGCATTTTTTCAACCCTGCGATCCTGTGTCCGGTCCTCGATTTGGACAATCGCTTGCACCTTGTCGTCAAAATCGCTGCCCGCCGGCATCAAGCCTATACTGGCCTCATAATACCGTTCGTGTGGTTGGCTGGTGGTGAAGGAAATCTTGCTACTCTTTCCATCGGTCACAGCGGCATTGACCGCATCAACGAATACGGGAACACGTAGTAGGCTAGCGAAATGATCCCCTGGCTTCAAACTGGGTAGAACCTCTTTGGCGGCGGGATTTCCATAAACCACCCGCCCCTCACGCGAAATCACCAGCAGCGGAAGCGGCATTTGTTCCAGCATCGCCCGCCCGAACCCCGTCGGCATCGGCTTGGCAGTTGCCGCCACCTCGACATCTCCTTCTTCGACCGGATCACGCATAACCTCCAGCAACAGCCCAAATAAGATTACCATCACTAGAACCGAGATGAGAACGATCCAGAACGGCTCCTCCAGAACAGACAGAAATGCAGTGACCACGCCGATGGCTATACCAAACAGGACGAAAGGAAGAAGGCGTGATTGCATATTGCTTCCCTTTGGACTCAGCCCTAGTAGGATTACGTTAACACTTCCTATATACGTTATGTAAGAAACCAACGAGGGTTAAATGATCCGTTACGACTTAAAATGCGCCAAAGGCCACCGCTTTGAAAGCTGGTTTAGCTCGAGCGCGGGTTACGACAAACTGTCCGCCGCCGGAATGGTTTCATGTTCGGTTTGTGGTGATGCCACTGTAGAAAAAACCATTATGGCCCCGCGCGTTTCAAAGGGCGAACACCCTCTAAGTGCACCAGCGTCGGCTGCAGAACAAGCAGTCAGAGAATTGCGCAAAAAGATAGAGGGTAGCGCCGACAACGTAGGGAACAACTTTGCCGCTGAGGCAAGGGCAATTCACGAAGGCGACGCCCCTGAGCGCCCGATTTATGGCGAAGCCAAACTCGAGGATGCAAAGTCATTGATTGATGACGGCATTCCCGTAGCGCCGCTGCCGTGGCGAGGGAAAAAGGTGAATTAGAGACGAAAAAGGAGGCCGCTTATCACCGTTCAGTCGAATAATTCGCGTTTTTTCGGGTCACGTCCGAACTGTTAAGGGTTTAGTAACCAAATCGTTTTGCAGCTACGATTGCTAAGAGTATTACCGCTCATTATTGGATTTCTTACGCCCGTCTCATCCGTTCCCTTGGCAGCTTAATATCAAATCGCGCACGTAAATCCGCATCCACTGCTTCTGAAATATACTGCGGGAAAAACTCATCCAGAATGCGGCGCTTTTCCTTAATGGCTTTGATGACCATTTCGGGTTTTTGCAATTCCTCCCATTCCTTCGGGGTCGTGCGGTCACCGATCACCGGATAGATGTACTCTTTCTGCATCAGATCGAGCGTCTGAGGCTGGCCCAGAAAATGCTCCGGCCCGTTGATTACATTACGGATCGTGTCCAACGACAGCGTATCCTCGTTCACCTCAATCCCGCGTACACAGCGAAGCGACTGACCCAGAATGTCATTATCGATGATCAGGCTTTCAAGACAGAATCCCAACAACGAACCATGCATTCCCGCAGCTTCGTACACCATATTACCACCGGACAAGCCAGCCATCACCGTGGTGATGCCTTTTTCATAACCCGACTGGATATCCGGCATTTTTGCATCGGTCATTCCGGCGGGCACACCACAAGGAAGGTCATAATGGTTGGCCATCTGGGTTACTGCAGCGATCAGCAACGACTGCTCACCCGAGCCGCCGGACATAGCACCAGTACGCAGGTCCGACACGAACGGCCACGGCCCGAATATCGCCGGATGGCCAGGGGCAAGTGCGTTGATGTAAACTAGACCAGCCAGCACTTCGGCAATCGACTGCACCACCGATCCGGCGAGCGCAGCGGGCGAGGTCGCGCCCGCCTGCCCGGCAGACAAAAGCAGCACCGGAACACCGGCTTTGACCATCTCGCCAATCACATCCAGTGCCTCGGTCGCAAAGCGTAGCGGCGGCACCACGAACGTCGCGGAAACCGAGACAAATGGGCGGGCGCGGAACGCATTTTCGCCTCCCGCAACTGCGTAGATCATGTCAACAAACGGCTTGCAGTTCTCGACCAGAGTGATGCTGGTACCGATATGTTTATTAGTGCCCGAAAGGCACGCATAAAGCGTGTTTATGTCCAGATCCAGCTCATTTGTCATGTCGCGCGGCACCATAGGGCGTTGAAAAAAGTGGATGTTGTCCTGCTGGTCCACGATGCGAGCGGCATCATAAAGATCTTGTAGCATACTTTCGCGGTATTCGTTTTTTTCCACGTTGACGATATGCACCGCGGCGCCCGCTGTACCGAAATGTACTTTGGTACCCTGTGGGTGGATGTCGTGTTTTGAATCGCGTCCGCAGAGGGTAATATCACGGTTGGCGTTTTTGATGGTTTCCAGAACCAGATCACGCGGAAAAAACAACCGCCCGTCTCTATAGCTCGCCCCTACGGCGGTGCAGGCGGCGATGCAGCTCTCGGTCGCGTCCTTAAACCCGATGTCGGACAGAATTTCCATCGCTGCCTCGTGGATTTGCGCGATGTCGTCATCGGACAAGGGCTTGTAACGCCCACCCGACATGCCAGCACGAATCGGGCGTATTTCTTCCGAAAGTGGCGCGGCACGCATGGCTTTGCGGGCGCTGCGGCCCCCTGATCGTCTGCTCATGTATTACTCCTTCACGCGTTTGGATTTCGGATCATAAAGCGGTTTTAAGCTGGCAGTGGCACTGAACTTCTCGCCTGCAATCTCAATTTCGTAGGTGGAGGCCAAAACCTGTAGCGCGCTCTCGCCCTCGCAAGGGACGTACCCTAGCCCAATCGCTGCGCCGAGGAAGTGTCCGTAATTGCCCGACGATAAATACCCGACGATCACGCCGTCGCGCAGGATGGGTTCGTTGTGATAAAGTAGCGGTTCGGGATCGTTAAGCTGGAATTGCAAGAACCGTTTATCCAGACCGTCTTTGCGTTTCGCCAAAACTGCAGCGCGGCCAATGAAATCGCCCTTGTCGGTTTTTACCGCAAAGCCAAGGCCCGCTTCGATCACATTGTCCTCGTCCGTGATGTCGTGGCCGAAGTGACGGTAGGCTTTCTCGATCCGGCAACTGTCCAGCACGTGTAAACCGCAGAGCTTCAGGCCAACGTCCTCGCCCGCCTTCTCTAACGCCTCGAACACATGCGCGGCTTGGTCGGTGGAGACGTAGATTTCCCAGCCCAATTCGCCAACGTACGTAACGCGGTGCGCGCGGGCCATTCCCATGCCGATCTCTATATTACGCATGGTGCCGAAGGGGTGGGCTTCGTTGGAAAAATCATTAGGGCTGACTTTTTGCAACAACTCGCGGGATTTTGGCCCCATGACGGCGAATACCGCCTCGCCTGCTGTTATGTCGGTGATGACCACGAATTCATCGGTCAAATGACGGCGCAACCATGCGAGATCGCGTTGCAATGTGCCGCCCGGAACGATCAGCAGATAGGCGGTTTCGGACAGGCGCGTGACGGTCAGGTCGGATTCAATGCCGCCACGCTCATTCAGCATTTGAGTGTAGACGATTTTGCCGTTTTCAACATCAATCTGGTTTGCGCAAAGGTGTTGCAGGTACGCGCAGGCATCGCGACCCTCGACACGGATTTTACCGAAACTGGTCATGTCGAACAGACCGACTCCCTCGCGGATAGCCATATGTTCACGTTTGGCATTTTCGAACCAGTTTTGACGTTTCCACGAGTATTCATATTCGCCCTTCTGGCCTTCATCGGCAAACCAGTTGGCGCGTTCCCAGCCACTGCTTTCACCAAACACCGCACCGCGTTTCTTCAGGTGTTCATGGATGGGTGAGCGACGGATTCCGCGTGATGTCACCGGCTGGCGATAAGGGAAGTGGTCGGCGTACAACAGGCCGAGACTCTCGCTAACACGTTCCTTCAGATACGCGCGGTTGTTCTGGAAAGGCTGCACGCGGCGGATGTCCACGTCCCACAGATCGAAGGGGGCGACACCATCTTCCATCCACTGCGCCAACGCCATGCCGGCGCCGCCAGCGGACTGGATACCGACCGAGTTGAACCCGCAACAAACCCAGAAGTTCTGTACCTCGGGCGTTTCACCAAGGTAGTAACGGTCGTCTGGCGTGAAACTTTCGGGGCCGTTGAAAAAAGTGTGAATGCCTGCCTCAGCCAGCAGCGGCATACGGTCGATGGCTTTTTCAAGGATGGGTTCGAAATGGTCGAAGTCTTCGGGGAGCTGGTCGAACTCGAAATCCTCGGAAATGCCGTCCATGCCCCAAGGTTTGGCCACGGGTTCGAACGCGCCCAGAAGAATTTTTCCTGCATCTTCTTTATAATACGCACACTCATCAGGCACGCGCAGGACGGGGAGTTTGCCCAAACCTTCGATGCCTTCGGTGACGATATAGAAGTGTTCGCAAGCGTGCAGCGGGATCGCCGCGCCGACCATATCGCCGACTTTTTGCGCCCACATACCTGCGCAGTTAACGACGTGGTCACAGGTGATGTGAGTCGTCTCACCATCTTGTTCGGCAGTGACGCCAGTGACGCGACCACCTTCAGTTTTGATGTCGGTAACTTTGACGTTTTCGAATATCTGCACACCCATTTGCCGCGCACCCTTTGCCATCGCATGGGTGATGTTGGCAGGGTCGCCCTGCCCGTCTTTGGGCAGGTATACCGCACCAACCACGTCATCGATGTTCAGATGCGGATAGCGGTTTTTGGCCTCTTCGGGCGAAATTTCCTCGACTTCAACGCCAAACGCGCGGGCCATGGAGGCTCCACGGTACAGTTCTTCACGGCGTTCTTCGGTCAGGGCGACGCTGATGGAGCCGTTGCGCTTGATACCTGTGTCGACACCTGTTTCAGCCTCTAGATCGAAGTATAATTCCTGCGTATATTTCGCCAGACGGGTCATGTTGGAGCTGGCGCGGAGTTGGCCGATTAGACCTGCAGCGTGCCATGTTGTGCCGCTCGTAAGCTGCTTGCGTTCCAGCAAGATCACGTCTTTCCAGCCAAGCTTTGCTAAATGGTACGCCACCGAGGCGCCCGCGACACCGCCACCAATCACAACAGCACGTGCATATGACGGAAGGGGTTTATTCATGATCTTAATCTTTCGTTTTTCGGATCCCAAAAGGGCTGGTCTAGCTGAACGGTTGCCTTGTACCGCTCGCCATAAATTTCAACTTCGATTTCTGTTCCCGGTTCGGTTAAATCAACACGCAACATTCCCAGCGCGATGGATTTGTCGATACGATGCCCCCATCCGCCGGATGTGGTTTCACCAACAACCTGATCGTCGTGCCAGAGGGTGGACATATAGGGGGCGTCGGATTTTCCGGCGTCGACTATCAGCGTGACGAATCGCTTTTTGACGCCCTGCTGCTTTTCGTTTTGAAGCGCAGCTTTGCCGGGGAAATCTTGAGGTTTATCCAGCTTCAAGAACCTGTCCAAACCGGATTCCAGCATCGAATAATCGGTCGATAGGTCGCCCTTCCACGCGCGATACCCTTTTTCCAGGCGCAAGCTGTCGAGTGCATACATCCCGAACGGTTTCAGGCCGTGTGCTTGGCCAGCGGCCCAAACCGTGTCGAAAACTTCGGGTGTGTCACCGACCATCGTGTGGATTTCCCAGCCGAGTTCACCGGCGAAGGATACACGCAACAGCTGGCATTCTTTTCCGGCGATTTGGGTGGTTTGATGGGTCAGCCAAGGGCCGGTCAGGTCTGCATCGCAGACTTCCGTCAGGATGGCGCGGGACTTTGGGCCGGTCAGGATATGGCAGGAGAAGTCCGCTGTGACGTTCTGGATATCGATATCCGAGCCTTTGGGGAGGTTGCGGATCAGCAGTTCCAGATCGTGCCATTCTGCCGAGGCGGCGGTGATAAGAAGGAAGGAATCCTCCCCTAACGCGATGATAGACATTTCGGTTACCACGCGGCCGCGGTTATCGGTAAAATACGCCAAACCCACGCGCCCAACTTTGGGGATCAGGCTGGCGGTGCGGGTAGCGAGCCAATCGCGCGCGCCTGCACCCTTCACGTTGTAGCGCGAGAAACCGGGGAGATCGAGAATACCTGCGGCGTCACGTACCGCGAGACATTCTTCGCGGATACGTTGTTGCCACGGGCCGTCGCGGTTCCATGTCTGGGTGGAATCGTGAGAGGTGTCATCGCCCTCCAGAGCGTACCAGTTTGCGCGCTCCCAGCCGTTTCCGGTACCGAATTGAGCGCCAAGAGCGGAAATTTTGTCGTGGATCGCGGACAGTTTCTTGTTTCGCGCGGCAGGCCATTCATGGCGGGGAAAATGCATGGCGTATTCATATCCGTAAATCTCCATGCCCTTTTTGTTCGTGTAATCCTGATCGCAATGCGCTGTGAAGCGGCGAGGGTCTACGGACCACATATCCCACTCGGTCTCGCATTCCGTCACCCATTCCGCCAACACTTTGCCAGCACCGCCAGCTTGGGCGATGCCGAAGGTGAAAACGCAGGCTTCGAACGCGTTTGGCACGCCAGGCATTGGGCCGATCAAGCCGTTGCCGTCGGGCGTGTAGGGGATCGGGCCGTTGATGACCTTGCTGATCCCGACTTTGCCGAGCATTGGCACGCGGGCCATCGCATCCTCGATATACCATTCAAGGCGATCCAAATCGTCGGGATATAGCTGGAAGGAAAAATCGTCCGGCATTTTGTCGTCCGCCGTCATCCAGTGCCCTTTGCAATTCCGCTCGTACGGGCCAAGGTTGAGGCCGTTCTTTTCTTGGCGTAGGTAATAGGAGCTGTCGACGTCGCGCAGCAGGGGCAGTTTCTGATCGTTGGCGGCGGACCATTCTTCGAGCTCGGGGATCTCGTCGGTCAGCAAATACTGGTGGCTCATTGTCATCATCGGTACTTCACGGCCCCCGAAGGGAATGAACATACGCCCGAGTTCTTGGGCACGGTAACCAGCAGCATTAACCACAATTTCGGCGCGTATTGTGCCCTTGGGGGTAGAAAGAACCCATTCGTCATTCTCGCGGCCCACACCCTCAACAGGGCAGAACCGAACTATCTTTGCGCCCAGATCGCGCGCGCCTTTGGCCATGGCTTGGGTTAGCTGTGCGGGGTCGATATCCCCGTCATTCGGGTCGTAAAGACCGCCCGCAAGATCATGGGTTTCGAGAAACGGATACAGTCGTTTGAGGTCTGACAAGTCGCACATGTCGATGTCGATGCCCTGATAACGACCCATGCCCTTGGCCCGTTCGAATTCCTGCATGCGCTCTCTACTGTGCGCTAGACGGATGGAACCAGTGACGTGATAGTTCATCGGGTAATCAACAGTTTCTGCCAAACCACGGTACATTTCGGCGGAATACCGTTGCATGTGCATGGCGGACCACGACGTGGAAAATGTCGGGACGTTTCCGGCGGCGTGCCATGTAGAGCCGGAAGTTAGTTCGTTCTTTTCAAGCAGCACGCAATCAGTCCAACCCGCCTTGGCCATATGATAAAGGGCCGAAGTTCCAACGGCTCCGCCACCGATAATGACCACACGGGATGTTGAGGGAAGTTCTGCCATCGGTGAAATCCTTTTAGTAAACTGGGGGGCTGACCACCCAGATGATAATTGCTTGAACGTCGCCGGTGTTGTGCCAGCGAACGGGTTTATGATCAAAACGGAAGCTGTCGCCTGCGATTAAGCTGAATTTCTGGTCTTCGATCCATAGGTCGATCTGTCCAGAGACGAGATATCCGGCTTCTTCGGTTTCGCGGTAAATGAATTCGGTTTGTTCGGTTCGAGCCTCGATGGCGGAGCGAAACATCTCGAAACTGCCGCCAAGGTCGGGCGAGAGGAGTTCTTCGATGATGCCTTCCTCGGTCGTGCCGAGTGCGCGACGATTGTCAGCGCGTACAATGTATTCACGCTCAGCCTCGTCGCCCTCGTCTGTCAGGAAAAACCAGCTTACGGGGACTTCGAATGCTTTGGCGAGAGTGCGTAAGTCGCGGATCGAGGGCGCCGAGAGGCCGCGCTCGATCTGACTGAGGAAGCCAACGGAACGCCCGATTCGGATGGAGAGCTCGTTTAACGTTAGGTTGCGGGCTTTTCGCAGGGCGCGCAGATCGCGGCCGAGGGCGGCGGAGTGATCGGTATCTTGGTGGATAGGTTTCAACATGGGAATCACATGGCCTTTCACCTGTTTTGGATAGTGAGCGCATGTTTCGTGAAAAAATCAAATAAAATTTCACGACAAGGAAATATTGCTTGCAAATTATTTCAGGTATTTGAGCTAAGTTCGGAAATTTTGGATTGCTTTGGGGCGACGTGAAGCTGACACTCCTAGTAAAGCGAGGCATCTTATGAGCGAACATGTAACCACCCATCAGGCATCGGACGATGCACGAAATGCGGATATCCAGATTTATGTTAACGGCGCGATTGTGCACCGGGACGAGGCTAAGGTCTCGGTTTACGACAGCGGGTTTATGTTGGGCGATGGCATCTGGGAGGGGTTGCGCCTCTACAACGGCAAGTGGGCGTTTTTGGACGAACACATGGACCGGTTGTTCGAGGCCTCGCTAGCGATTGATCTGGACGTTGGGATGGATCGCGCTGGTGTGATTGTTGCACTGGAAGCGACCCGTATAGCTAACGGGATGGAGACGGACACGCACGCGCGGCTGATGATTACTCGCGGGGTGAAAGACAAGCCGTTCCAGCACCCGTCACTGTCCACCAGCGGGCCGACGATGGTGATTATTTGTGAGCATTCCAAACCCTCCATCCCGCGCCCGATTCGGCTGGCGACCGTTCCGCATATGCGCGGGTTGCCTATGACACAGGACCCAAAGCTGAATTCGCATTCGAAGCTAAATTGTATTTTGGCTTGTATAGCTGCCGAGAAGGCCGGCGCAGATGAAGCTTTAATGCTAGACGTTGACGGTTTCGTAAATACTACGAACGCTTGCAACTTTTTCATCATCAAGAAGGGTGCGGTTTGGACCTCTACCGGAGATTACTGCATGAATGGAATTACACGGCAAAAGGTGATTGATGTGTGTCGCGCCGATGGCATTCCGGTGTTCGAGCGGAATTTTTCGCTGGTGGATACGTACAGCGCTGACGAAGCATTCTTAACGGGTACGTTCGGGGCGCAGACGCCTGTGGCCGATTTGGATGGGCGGCAGATTGGCAGCGGTGAGCTGGGGCCAATTACGATGCGTATTCGGAAACTGTATAAAGACCTCGTCGCCAAGGACATCGGATGATGCGGATCGCGATGTGGTCTGGACCTCGCAACCTTTCGACCGCGATGATGTATTCGTTTGGTGTGCGGGATGATTGTGCGGTTTGGGATGAGCCCTTCTATGCAGCATATCTTGCGCAAACGGGTTTAGACCACCCCATGCGGGCCGAGATACTGGCGGTAGGGGAATCCGATGCCGAAACGGTTGCTGCGCGGTGTTTGGGTCGCATTCCTGACGGGAAGACTGTGTTTTATCAAAAACACATGACGCATCACATGGTGCCTGCGATTGATCGGGAATGGATGAAACACGTTACAAACATCTTCCTGATCCGCGATCCAGCCAAAGTTATTGCCAGTTATAATGCGAAACGAGAGAACCCGACGCTGGATGATATCGGGCTTAGGCAGCAGGCCAAATTATTCGACCAGGTAACGAAGGCAACAGGCGAAGTGCCCGTTGTTGTTGATAGTGCAGACATTCTGGAAGACCCAGAAACCCTGCTGCGAAGCATTTGTGATCACATCGGCCTATTGTTCCAGAAAAATATGCTGAATTGGCCGAAAGGTGGGCATAAGGACGATGGGGCGTGGGCGGATCACTGGTATAGATCGGTATGGGAAAGCGACGGATTTTCAAAACCCGCCGCTTCAACGCAAACGCTTTCACGGGAAGGAGATACTTTGTATGCCGAGGCCCTTCCCTATTATGAGCGACTGTACAAACACCGGCTAAATTAGTGCCTTGTTGTGATCCACCGTGATAACCAGATTTCCACGTTTATGGCCTTTTTCAACGTACTCGTGTGCCATCGCGATTTGTTCCAAAGGGTAGGACCGGTCGATAACGCTCGTTAACTCACCTCTTGCGATCATCGCTTTCAGAATATCCATGTCTTTGATTTTATCCGCGTCCTTTCGCAGTTCGGTGGCTGACATTTTAGCACGCTTTCCGCTGGTGAACCCTCGAAACAACGGTGAAATCAGCGTTGCCGGATCAGGCACTGTTGTTATGAATATACCGTTCTTGGTAAGAGATGCACGGCTCTTGCCGAACGAGCTTTTGCCCACGGTATCGAAAATCACATCGTAGGTTTCACCAGATTTCGTGTAATCCCTTTGCGTATAGTCAATCACATGTCTGGCGCCGAGGTCTCGAACCATATCGATGTTGGCGGTACTGCAAACGCCGGTCACTTCGGCACCAATATTTGCGGCAAGCTGCACAGCGTATGTGCCGATCGAACCGGACGCCCCGTTGATAAGGATCTTTTGACCGGATTGCAGTTTGGCTGTGTCGCGCAGGACGTTAAAATTCAGGTCGAGTTCAATCCAGCCGAGATCGCCGAGTATCGTTTGATAGGCTACGAAACACGCGCATTAAACCGTGAAGATTTCAATAACAACGCGGTAGATGCCGGTGAAATCGGCGCTGGGCACACCGTGACCGCAATATATGAAATCACACCTGTAGGTTCCCCCGCAATGTTGGTTGACGACTTGCGCTATGCCACTGACGAGGTGGACAGCCTGAACGCCGGCGAATACGCTTTTCTGAAACTGCGCTACAAAAATCCCGGGGCTGAGACCAGTATGCTGATTAGCACCCCGATCTTGCCGACCTCCGATGCCGGGCTTAGCCGCGAAGTAGAATTTGCCGCCGCAGTTGCCGGTTTCGGGCAGATTTTGCGCGGTGATACCTTGATGCACGGTTTGGGGCATCGAAGACGCGCGTACTCTGGCCGCGACCAGTAAAGGCGCGGACAGGTTCGGGTATCGTGCCGAACTGATTACCTTGATGCGCTTGGCTGAAAGTCTGAAGTAAAAGTTAACGGTGGGGCGCGCATGGTGCCCCGCCGATATTTCACCGAAACGTTCAGAAAACCTACCCGCCAAACCTACTCAGCTTGAAAGCCGAGATATCAACGGACGTGGCATTCCCCATCACCATTTCAGCGGTCGCCAATCCTGCCCCCGGTCCAAGGCCGAACCCGTGACCACTAAAACCGGTGGATAAGTAGAATCCCGGGATCGTTTCAATTGGGCAAATCACCGGAATGGCGTCAGGCGTGACATCAATCTGGCCAGCCCAAGATTCTTCTATTTCAACGTCGCGCAAGTCGGGGAATATCCGCTTCAGGTTCCGCGCGATCATCGCGATTTTTGGTTTGTCGGCTGGTGGGTCCATAACTCGCCGCTTTTCAAACAGGCTAACCTCGTCCAGAGCCCATTTCCGCGGGGCCGCAAGTTGACGCAGGAATTCCGTACCCATGCGAAGGTTTGTCTTCATCGTTTTGTTTCGTAGCTGTGGCACGAAATGTCGGAAATAGCGAAAGCTGTCCGGCACAATCTGGTGTTCTACAGTCGATCCATCGGCAACGGTGAAACCACCGTCAATACGTCGCCGGATAGCAATGTCTCCACTCCAGAATCCACCGCTCCACACTGCTGGCAGCGGGTTTGTGCGAAACACCGACTCGCGCACACCCAGTTGTGGCAGGCGAATACCGAGGTTGGCGCAAAACATCGATGACCACGTGCCACCTGCCAGCACTGCCGCGTTGCAGGTTATCGGGCCATGCTCGGTTACAACTGCACTGATGCGGCCAGCGTGGGTTTCGACTCCGCGGACTGCGCAGTTTTCCAAAACGTGACCGCCAAGTTTGCGAACCACACGGGCAAGGGCCTGCGTCGCCATACCGGGTTCGGCCTGTCCGTCGCTGGGCGTGTAAAGCCCTGCTTTCCAGTTTCCCTTGGCCGCTGGTAATACCTTGGTGATCTCTGCCGGAGTCAGCAACCGAGTATCGATATCGTGGCTTTTTGACAGGGCCATCGCGGCCTCGTACTCAGCGATTTTTTCGTTGTCTTCAGTAAGATAACAGATGCCACCTTGGCGAAACCCCACATCTTCACCAATCTCGGAAGCCAGACCTTGCCACAACTCCAGACTTTTACGCACCATCGGAACTTCGGACGCGTCGCGCCCTTGTTGGCGAACAAAGCCCCAGTTTCGACCGGATTGCTCACATGCGATCTCGGCTTTTTCGCATACGGCCACCGAAACCCCTGCTTTGGCGAGGTAATAGGCGGTGGCAACGCCGATAATACCGCCGCCGATAATGACTACATCAACGTTGCTCGGGACTTTCATGCGGATTTCTTATTCCAATATTAGATTAGTCGGGAGCCACATTTCAGGCGGGGTGCTCAAAATGTTTTTGCATTAACATATCCAGCCATTTGGCATCTTCTTGTGTCAGTCTTAAGCCCAACTTGGTTCGACGCCACAGAATGTCCTCAGCGGTGCGGGCGAATTCATGTTCCATTAACCATTCAACTTCGGCCATTGTCAGGGTAGCGCCGAAGTCTTCGCCCAAGTCGGCTGGCTTGGTCGCCCCTTTGAGCAATAAAAACGCGTCCGTGCCATAAGTTTGCACAAGGCGCCGCGCCCAGATGTGGCTCAGGAATGGGAACTCTAGCATCAGTTTATCTATCTGGTCCTGCACGCCGTCCACTGGGAAATCACCACCAGGAAGGGGTGCCTTTTTCGTCCAGTCTTTGCCCATGTTCGGGAAAAACGGAGCAAGCTTTGCCGACGCTGCTTCGGATAAGCGGCGGTAAGTAGTGATCTTGCCGCCAAAAACATTCAGTAGTGGGGCGCCACCTTCGCGCAATGTCAGCACGTAATCGCGGGTTGCCTCGGTCGCGGAACTTGCGCCGTCGTCGTACAGCGGGCGAACGCCTGAATACGACCAGATGATCTGTGATTTCCGAATGGGGCGTTTAAAGTATTCCGACGCAAATTTGCGTAGGTAATCAGCCTCGGCCTCAGTGCAGACTGGTGACGACGGGTCGCCGACGTGATCGTGATCAGTTGTGCCAATAAGCGTGAAATCATCCTCGTAGGGTATCGCAAAAATGATCCGGTTATCGCTGCCCTGAAAGAAGTAGGCGCGGTCGTGATCGAACAGCCGGTCGGTAACGATATGACTGCCACGGACCAAGCGTACGCATTCATGTGTATCCAGATGCACGGCATGCTCGACAATATCGGCAACCCAAGGACCACCCGCGTTAACCAAAACTTTGGCGAACACGTCGCGCGAGCTTTTTTCATCGGTTAGCGTAATTTTCCACATGCCATCATCCCGACGGGCACCAACAACCTTGGTACGCGTGAAAATATCAGCGCCGAGCTGTGCCGCATCGCGGGCATTCAGGGCTACAAGTCGGGAATCTTGCACCCAGCAATCTGAATACTCGAATGCTTTGGAAAATTTAGATTGTAGTGGCTCGCCTGCTACATCTTTGGTCAAATCCAGCGTTGCCGTGCCCGGCAAGATTTTTCGCCCGCCTAGATTATCATAGATAAATAACCCCAGCCGGATCAGCCACGCCGGACGCATTTCTTTGTGTAATGGTAAAACGAACCGCATCGGCCAACTGATGTGAGGCATGGCTTGCAACAGTACTTCGCGTTCGATCAAGGCCTCGCGTACCAGCCGGAATTTGTAGTGCTCTAGATAGCGCAAACCGCCATGGAACAGTTTGGTTGAGGCCGAAGATGTCGCCGACGCAAGGTCATTCATCTCGGCCAGACCAACTGTCAGCCCGCGGCCAGAAGCGTCACGGGCGATCCCACATCCGTTCACGCCGCCGCCAATTACAAATATATCGTAGGGTTTTGTAGTGTTCATATTTTCTCGAATTCTGGCAATAATGTCCGGGGTCTGCGCTAACATCTTGGCGGGATGGATAATCCGGCGAGTCTACACTGATTCCCCCTGCTGCTTACAGCGCGATTCCCGTTTCGTGTTTTGCTTGCCGCAAAACCAAATTTGTACGCACAGTAGCCACCGCGTCAAGCTTGAACATGAACCCTTCGAGAAATTCATTATATGCGTCGATATTCTGACAGCGCACACGCAGATGGTAATCTGAGTCTCCAGTTGTCGCGAAGCAGTCCAGAACTTCTGGACGGTCCTGTACCGCACTGATGAAATCCAAAGCGGAATCGCTGTTGTGGCGTGACAAGACAATTTGAACCATTGCATGAAAATCCAACCCACATGCACCGGGATCTAGAATTGCGGAATATCCTTTAATAACCCCGCGATCTTCAAGCAACTTCACCCGCCTCCAACAAGCGGAATTGGACATGGCCGTAGCCTCCGCCAACGCTTGAGTGGACATTCGACCGTCTTTTTGCAACAAAATTAGCAAAGCACGGTCTTGTGACGTTAATTCCAGTGTATTTGTGTTTTTCATGAAAATTCACCGATTTCTTGCTCCATTTCAACAAAATATACCAGATATCTACGTTTTCTGCAAACAATAGGAATGTTCAGTCAGCAGAAATCGTTAAAATTTCAATAAACCCAACCCACTCCGAAAGAACGTAATGAGCAAGCATCAAGCCGCATTCAAAGAATATAAATTGTCAGATCGGTATACCCAGACGTCCGGTCGGGTATTCCTGACAGGAACTCAGGCATTGGTTCGTATTTTATATGACCAGTCACGGCGAGATCGGCGGGCAGGGTTGAATACAGGTGGCTTCGTTTCGGGTTATCGCGGGTCACCATTGGGAGCGTTGGATATGGAGCTGTGGCGTCAAGAAAAACCACTGGAAGAGGCCGGCATCATATTTCAACCTGGCGTTAACGAAGACCTTGCAGTGACGGCGATCTACGGGTCGCAACAAGTTGAGGGCGACCTCGACAAGACCGTCGATGCAGTGTTTGGCATGTGGTATGGCAAAGGTCCGGGGGTAGATCGTTCGGGCGATGCACTAAAACACGGAAACGCCTACGGTTCATCGCCACATGGTGGGGTTTTGGTGGTTGCCGGAGACGATCATGGATGTGTTTCTTCGTCCATGTCGCATCAGTCGGACGCCGCGTTTCTGTCATGGTTCATGCCTGTGCTGAACCCTGCCGACGTAGGCGAATATCTGGAGTACGGTGCCTACGGTTATGCCTTGTCGAGGTACTCCGGGACTTGGGTCGGTTTCAAGGCGATTTCGGAAACTGTGGAAAGCGCGCGATCCGTGGAATTACGACCGGATCGCCAGTTTGCTACGCCGGAGTTTGACGGTCCAGAGGGCGGGCTGCACATCCGCCGCGTCGACATGCCCAACCCTGCCATTGAAGAGCGTCTGGAATACAAAAAACACGCCGTGATGAAGTTCGCCGAGGCAAACCCGATTGATCGCTGCATTTACAATATCAAAGATGCGCGGTTCGGGTTTGTTACCACAGGCAAAGGCTATCTGGATTTAATGGAAGCGTTGCGTCTACTGGGGCTGGATAACGCCGCATGTGAGGCGCTGGGGATTGACGTCTACAAGGTCGGGATGGTTTGGCCGTTGTCCCGTCAAAGTGCCCTTGATTTTGTTAGCGGCAAACAAGAAATCATGATCGTCGAAGAAAAACGCGGGATCATTGAAAGCCAACTTAAGGAGTATTTCTACGATTGGCAGGGCGACAAGCCGGCCTGCATGGTTGGAAAGAACGACGAAAGCGGCGAGCGCCTACTGCCGTGGACGGGTGAACTGTCGCCATTACTTCTGGTTCCACAAATCGCCAAACGTCTGCACGGGGTCTTCCCGGATCAGGGGTTTATGGATAAAGCTGCTGTTCTGACCAAAGCCCAGCCAGCAGTTCCGGTGATTGCAGGTGCAAACCGCTCACCGTATTTCTGTTCAGGATGTCCGCACAGCACCTCGACTAGGGTTCCGGACGGCTCGCGCGCTATGGCTGGGATCGGATGTCATGTGTTGGCGGCGACGATGGATCGCAAAACCACGTCGCTGACCCAGATGGGTGGCGAGGGGGTCAACTGGACAGCCTCGGCCAAGTTTACGGGTAACGGGCATGTATTCCAGAATCTGGGCGAAGGCACCTGGTATCATTCGGGATCCATGGCGATCCGGCAGGCCGTGGCCAGCGGTGTCAACATTACATATAAAGTCCTGTATAATGACGCTGTTGCGATGACAGGCGGACAGCCGGTGGATGGGCCGGTCAGCGTTGCCGCGATTGCAAATACCTGTCGCGCTGAGGGAATTTCACGGATCGCGTTGGTCTCGGACCAACCTGAAAAGTTTGATTTGGCCGACTTCCCGAAAGGCACCACACTGAATCACCGACATGATCTGGACGCAATACAAAGGCAATTGCGCGAAGTTAAGGGTGTCTCGGTTTTGATATACGAACAGGCCTGCGCCACTGAAAAGCGCCGCCGCCGCAAACGTGGGTTGCTGGATGATCCGCAAAAGTTTGTCGCGATAAATCAGGCAGTTTGCGAGGGGTGTGGCGACTGCTCAACTCAGTCCAACTGTCTTAGCGTCGAGCCTGTAAAAACCGAGTTTGGCAACAAGCGGCGGATTAACCTTTCCAATTGCAACAAGGATTACACCTGTTTGGACGGCTTTTGCCCTGCTATGATCACGGTCGAGGGGGTCGCAAGGCGCAAGAAGTCTACGGCCGAGTTCAATTTCGCCGCAGCCGAGAAAAGCCTGCCTCTGCCCGCTCCGATCCCGCTTGATAAGCCGTTTGACCTGCTGGTCACGGGTGTAGGTGGCACGGGTGTGATTACCGTCAGCGCAATAATCGCAATGGCCGCGCACCTTGAAAACAAGGGCGTAAGCATTTTGGATTTCACTGGGTTCGCCCAAAAAGGCGGCACGGTTCTTAGTTACGTCCGCATCGGGTCTTCGCCAGAACAAGTAAAGCAAGTGCGGATCGATGAAGGCTCGGCCGATGCAGTGATCGGTTGCGACATGGTTGTTTCATCATCCCCCAAGGCTACGATTTGCTATCGTTTCGGAACTAAGCTCGTTTTGAACAGCGCTGAAATGCCAACGGGCGACATGATCCGTAACCGCGACACCGATATAGAAATCGACGCGCGCACAGCAGCGATTGCGATGGTTGTTGATCCGGCTGATATGACGATTATCAATGCCAACTCCACAGCCGAGGCGTTGTTGGGCGACAGTGTTTTTGCCAACATGCTGCTGTTGGGCACAGCTTGGCAAAACGGTTTGGTTCCTGCATCGCTGGCTGCGATGCGGCAAGCGATCGAGATGAATGGAGTTGCAATCGAAAAGAACCTAACGGCGTTTGCCTATGGTCGCTTGGTAGCTGCTGATCCTGACGTGTTGAAGCATGCTTTACCAGCGGCCCCGAGCGTTGCGGAAACTCTGGGTGAAATCATGAAAATTCGGGCGGAGTATTTGATCGACTACAAGGACAGTGCGTGGTCACTGCGATATCTGGAGCGGATGGAACTGTTCGTGGCGAAAACCAATGCTTCGGACGTGGATGAAACGGCGATTGCGGCGGCCAAGTCGTTGTTTAAGTTAATGTCTTACAAAGATGAATATGAGGTCGCGCGATTACATCTCTTGCCCGAGTTCAAAGCCCAGATTGCCGAACAGTTCGAGGAGAACCCGACGATCAAATACCATATGGCACCGCCGTTGTTGCCGTCAAAGAAAGACGCATTGGGACGGCCCCGAAAAAGGGCGTTTGGACGGGTCATGGCAGCTAGCTTCAAGGTGTTGGCGCCTTTGAAAATCCTGCGCGGTACAGCGCTTGATCCGTTTGGCTACACAGGCGAGCGGCAAGCCGAAGTCGCGCTAATCGACTGGTTCGAAGATCTGATGCTTGCTTGCGAAAAAGGCGGGAACGGCGACTGGTTGCAGATCATGCAAGCACCTTTGGATATTCGCGGGTTTGGTCCGGTCAAGGACGCCGCCGAAGAAATCGTCAAGGCACGCGTTAAAGGGTTAATGAAACACTAACTCGGGCTTTTGACACAGTCGAAACTGTCGTATCCACGGAAGGTAGTTAACTAAGTCGGGATATGATGATGACACCAGATGCCTCTTCCAGATTTCAGGATAGCCTGCCTGTTTCATCTGACACGTTACTGGAAAAACTAACTGAATGGGGCATTGCTTTCCAACGCCACGATCATGTGCCGTTGAAAACGGTAGCCGATTCCAAATTGGTGCAGGGCATGTTTCTGTCGACCGACGAGGGTGGTGGAAACATTAAGAGCTTGTATCTGCGCGACCACAAGAAACGGAATTTCCTGATAGTGGCCGAGCAAGACCGCAAGATTGACCTGAAAGCCCTGCCACAGTTGATCGGATCGGGCAGGTTGTCGTTCGGCTCGTCTGATCGTCTGATGGAAAATCTAGGCGTCCGGCCAGGTGCGGTTACACCGCTTGCGATGATCAACGGGGTCGGTGCTGGCGTGCGGTTGTTTATGGATGCCTCGCTGCAAGACTGCAAAATGATCTACCCGCATCCACTAGTGAATGACCGCACATTGGCCATGACCCCACAAGGGTTAGTGGCATTTCTGAACTGGGTCGGATGTAAATTTGATTGGATCACGATCCCTTAAAAAGTTGCCGTTACACGACTACGAACTCAACCTCGCCAGTCGAGAACCACCTTGCCCGAGTTCCCTGACATCATCACAGCGAACCCTTCCTTAAAGTCGTCCACGGCGAACTGGTGGGTGACAATACTGCTGATATCGAGCCCACCTTCCAGCATGGCGATCATTTTATACCACGTCTCGAAAATTTCGCGACCGTATACACCCTTGATAGTTAGCGCCTTGAAAACGATACGCGACCAGTTCACCTGACTTTTGCCCGGTGGAATGCCCAACATCGCAATCTTTCCGCCCATTACCATTTCCTCGACCATCTGGTCGAATGCCATCGCATTACCGGACATTTCGAGACCCACATCAAAGCCTTGTTCCATTCCTAAACCGACAACGGTTTCGTGCAATTCGGTGGTGGTGACATTCACCGGAATTACCTCGGTTACGGTGGCGGCAAGATCCAGCCGTGCCTGGCTAATATCGGTGATAACCACGTTGCGGGCACCTGCGTACTTGGCCACTCCAGCGGCCATAATTCCAATAGGGCCAGCTCCAGTGATTAATACATCCTCGCCAAGCAGATTAAAGCTTAACGCGGTATGAACAGCGTTGCCCAATGGGTCGAGAATGGCACCGATTTCATCCGGTATTTCGTCAGGCAAAGGCACAACATTAAAGGCAGGCAGGCGCATGTATTCTGCAAAAGCACCATCGACGTTCACTCCGATGCCTTTAGTTTCAGGGTCCAGATGGAACTTGCCAGCACGCACCTGACGCGAATGGTGGCCAATCAGATGCCCCTCACCTGAACACCGCTGCCCGATCTTCAGGTCATCTACGTTGCGTCCGACCTCGACGATCTCGCCAGCGAATTCATGGCCCGTTATCAGGCCAACGGGAACGGTATTGCGTGACCACTCGTCCCATTTCCAAATATGTGCGTCTGTGCCGCAAATTCCCGTCTTATTGATGCGGATCAGCACATCGTCCGGTCCAATCTCGGGAACAGGACGCTCTTCCATCCAAAGGCCTTCCTCGGCTTTGGCTTTCACCAGACATTTCATCATATTAGTCATGAAATCACCTTCAGTTCCCTGCCCGCGACAGCAAAGGCACTAAGCGCAACGTCCAGATCTTCACGGCTAAGTGCCGCAGACATCTGCGTGCGAATTCGCGCCTGCCCCTTGGGAACAACCGGAAAGAAAAATCCAACCACGAACACACTCAGCTCGAAAAGCCGCGCTGCCATTTCTTGGGAGAGCCGCGCATCACCAAGCATCACCGGAACGATCGGATGTTCGCCCGGCAGCAAATCAAAGCCAAGTTCGGCCAGCCCTTCGCGCCAATATGCCGTGTTTTCAAACAAACGTTTACGTAGGTCACCGCCCGCTTCAACCAGCTTCAAAGCTTCGATCCCTGCTGCCGTTATTGATGGTGGTAGAGCATTCGAGAAAAGATAGGGTCGCGCGCGCTGCCTCAGCAAATCGATCACAGATTGTGGCCCGGCGATATAACCGCCCAGAGCCCCTCCGAGCGCCTTACCCAGTGTCCCTGTCAGGATGTCCACTTCCACACCCGCATGTGCGGGTGTGCCCTCGCCTTTCGGACCCATAAATCCGGTAGCGTGGCAATCGTCGACCATCACCATGGCGTCATATTCACGGGCAAGCCTTGTGACTTCGGAAAGATTTGCCAACGTGCCATCCATCGAAAATACGCCGTCCGTCGCAACCATTATGAAGCGGGCACCGTCTTCGCGTGCGGCCTTCAGTTGCGCCGCAAGTGCGTCCATATCGTTATTGGCGTAGCGATAACGTTTTGCTTTACACAACCGTATGCCATCAATGATCGAAGCATGGTTAAGACTGTCGGAAATCACCGCATCTTCTGGCCCCAGCAACGGTTCGAACAACCCTCCGTTTGCGTCGAAACAGGCAGCAAACAGGATGCTGTCGTCTTTGCCCAAAAAAGCTGCCAAGTCTTGTTCCAGTTTGCGATGCAAATCCTGCGTGCCACAGATAAACCGCACAGAGGCCATGCCATAGCCATGGTCATCCATCGCCCCTTTTGCCGCCTTAATCAAACTTGGATGGTCGGCAAGCCCAAGGTAATTGTTGGCGCAAAGATTGATCACTTTGCGAGTATTGCGGTCAGGCAGTTCAACAGTGATTTGCGCGGATTGAGGTGACATTATCAGGCGTTCCCGCTTGTAAAGGCCATCAGCTTCGATCCCGTCGAGTGTGTGACTAATATGGTCTATAAATTTCTTAGACATAGCATCCTCCAATTTAACGGATATGTATCCAGCATTGCGGGATAAGTCAATATAACGGATTGACGGCACTATAACGGAATTTATGCGTTCTGCACGACCAACAATGCCCGCGCGGGTATCTTTGACCTGATTGAGTGTTCTACATCCGCAGCATACCGCACCGTGTCGCCAGCATTTACTGATGCCAGCGCACCATCCGACATGATTTCTAGGGTGCCCTCAAATACTGTAAGATGCTCGATACAGCCTTTCTTGTGCGCCAAGCTTTCCAGAGCTGCTCCCTTGTCAAAACGGATATCGTAGACTTCGGTACCACCAACTTCGTTTGCAGAACTGAGAATTCGAATTTCACAGCCCGATGAGAGATCACGGATGACTGGCGTTTGGTCGGAGTGCACAATTTCACGGATCGGGTTCACAGGCTCCATTTCCTGATCGAGAAGTGCCGAGAAGTCTACATTCAACGCCCTTGTCAGGTTCCACAGACTCGCAACCGTCGGGCTGCTTTCACCCCGTTCAATCTGACTAAGCATTGATCGAGAGACGCCGGACAGTTTGGCCAAAGCATCCAGACTAAGCCCTTTTGATGTACGCTCTTCTTTCAATCTGCCGGCCAAGCGATTGGTGATTTCCGTTCTATCCGTCATGTCATGCACCTCCAATGCCCCAAACTGTATAGCGGAATTATGCGGCGCATCCAATATTTTGATTAAAAATCCGTAATATTGCACAAACGCGGAATGAACATGGTTTCCTACGCCAATGTGTATAACGAAATAACCGAAAGCACGGCGCCTGCGGACGGAGGTCAGTTAAGCCCTCTACGCTTTTGTGCTATCACGACGGTTTGCAAACTTGACGATGGTTAGGCACAGATCCGTTGCCATGGCCATGTCTTGAACAGAGATCCATTCGAGCGGCCCGTGTATGTTTTGCATGCCCGTGAACAGATTCGGCGTCGGCACACCCATCTCGGTCAAACGCGAGCCGTCGGTTCCGCCGCGGATCGGAACGGAAACCGGATCTATGCCCAGATCAATTGCCGCTTCGCGGGCAAGGTCCACGGGCGCCATATCGGTTTCAAGCCAATAGCGCATGTTGCGATACTGTGGGTCAATCGTGCAGGTAATCTCTGCACGTGGTTCGGACGCCTGTACCGCTGCGCACACTTGCTGGACCAAGGCACGTTTCGCAGCCAATCCATCAAGTTCGAAGTCGCGCAGGATGAATTTGATTTTCATCTCGGCAGCATCACCCGTCATTTCAGTCGCATGAATAAACCCTTCGCGATCTGCTGTCGTGTCGGGTGTCATCGTTGCCTGCGGCAGTGTTGCTATGATTTTGGAAGCCAGACTTATCGCGCTGACCATCTTGCCTGTGGCGAGGCCCGGATGGATAGAGACGCCTGTTATGGTCACCACTGCCCCATCGGCAGAAAAGCTTTCATACTCGATCTCACCCACCGCTTGACCGTCGAAGGTATAGGCGAAATCAGCTGCCAGATCTGCTGGCAGCTTCGAGCCCACGCCGCGTCCGATCTCTTCGTCAGGGGTAAAACCAATTCGGATCGGTCCGTGGGGAATATCAGGATTATCAAGTAGATGACGCACCGCGGTCATAACAATTGCAATTCCAGCCTTGTCGTCAGCGCCAAGCAGCGTAGCACCCGACGCAGTGATAATATCCTGACCAACCTTCTCTGCCAGATATGGGAACTCATCAGGTGACAGGACCAGATCCGGCGCGTCCGGAAATGTAATGTCGCCACCATTATAGCCCCGTATCACACGCGGCTTTACGCCGGTCGCATTATACTGGGGCGCAGTATCAACATGGGCAAGAAACCCTATAGTCGGTGCAGAAACCGTGCCAGGGATAGTCGCAAGAATAACACCATATTCCGTAAGTTCAACATCCTGCGCACCAATATCCGTCAACTCCTGTTTCAACAGCTTCAACATATCAAACTGGATTTTGGTGCTGGGTGCTGTGGCGGAATCGTCGTCGCTTTGACTGTCGATTGCAGCATACCGGACAAGCCGGTCTTCAAGTTCCTGATCGAACGAATTGGACATGTGTGACCTCGCGTTGTTTTGTAATTCCGAAGAGCAATAGAGGAATTTCTTGTGGGGCTACAGGGGGATTATTTTGTGTAAGCCGGTATTTACGAGGGCGACCCTCTGACAGATTCACAGGAATTATTCCTGTTCCATCGAACTCACCCAGTTTTTCAAAAAGTTTTCCTTTTTTAGTTTGTCCAGAAATACCAGCAATCCCGGCCCCAACCTGATCGGGCGGGCTGCGCTGTTTTCTTGCAACTGGGCTGAATCTATGGGGGGAAGGCTGGTTAACTTGGTAAGGTCAGGCCGCTCATTCAAAGTCGCCAAAAAATCTATCATCAAGCCACTTTGCACAGGGTGCTGCGCGTTCTTGGGAATCAGGGCCGTCCGCAACATGACATTAACGTAATCATCGAACTGGATAATTCGAATCCCAGGGAACTCAGGCAATCGAGAGGCTGCATAACTGCCAACAACATTATAAGCCATGGTCAATTGGCCGGACGCCACATCACGTATCATCGCGCCCGAGCCGCTGTATAGGCGGGTGTTCAGCCGGCCCATTACTTCGGTCAGGCGCCAGTAGGAATCGGCATTACGTGAGTCTTGCGTAGCGAAAAGGTACCCCGCCCCGGAAATGCGTACATCATAGGTTCCTACACGGTGTTCAAATTTCTCGGGGTTGTCGCGAAGTAAAGTGATGAGCTCTTCGCGGGTATTTGGCGGAACCATCCCTTCGAACGCCGCCTTTGATATCACCAGGACTGCAGGTTCCTGGGTGAAGGCGAACAGCTGGTTCCGCCAGACGGCCCAGTCAGGCAACGCACTCGTGGCCGTCGAGGTATAGGTTTGCGCAAAGCCGTCATTCGCCAACTTGGTCTGCAAATCCATAGCCGAGGAAATGGCCAGATCAAAGCTCGCCCCCTCGTCGTGCAAAGCTTTCATTAACTCTGTACTGCTAGCGATGACATACTCGATGTTTATCGTCGGGTGCTGGCGTTGAAATTCCAATATAATCGGCTCGAACACATTTACATCTGCCGTCGAAACCACCCGCATCGTGACTGTACCGTCGGGTGTGGTGTAAGTGCGGTTTCCTTCGGCCACGAATGCGGCGGCCATTTGCGTCGCCAGAAAATAAATCAGACTTGTGGCAAGATAAGCGAAACGCATGCGCCCGGTCCTTTCGTGTTTGATTGGATGGTAATTTGACCTTTATGGGCCCGCGCAACCACGTCGGCAATGGTAAGGCCAAGACCAGAACCTACGATATCCGACACATTCGACCCGCGCGAATACCGCTTCGTCAGAGTCGTCACGTCTGCATCTCCGAAACCCCTTCCTTGGTCGGTAAAGGAAATTTCGTAATGGTCGTTTATGCGCACATTAACAATGATCTCGCTATCCGCTGGCGAATACTTGATGGCGTTATCCAGAATATTACGCAGGGCATTTTGCAACAGGATTGAGTCACCGACAAATGGCAACGGGTCTTCAGGGGTATCCAAAGCAATATTGATGTCTTTCAGCCCCGCAGTAGGCGACAGGTGTTCGCAGGTGTCGCGGGTCAGCTCTCCAATGTCGAGCTTCGCGCTTTTCAGATTATCGGTCCTGAACGTAACCATTGCATGATCCAGCAATTGCCCTGCCGAACGTGAACTTTCGTCTACAGCGCGAATCATTTCACGCAAGGCCTTCTTGTCTTCGGGCTTTTCAAGTCGCCGAAGCGCGAGTTCGGCCTGCGTTCTCACGATGGCCAAGGGAGTGCGAACCCGGTGCGCGGCCTCGGCAACAAAATCCTCGGACTGGGCAAGCGAGGCACGAAGGCGTGACATGAAATTATTTAGCGCCCCGACAAGTGGCACCAACTCATCCGGTATTTCCATTTTTACAGGTCGCAAGTCATGCGGGCCGCGGCGTTTTATTGACTGTGTCATCCGGTTCAACGGCGACAGGGCCGATTGGGCAGCCAACAAGCTTAGCGCTGTCGAAAATAGAAAAAATCCGATGCCAACCAAGGCAGCCGTCGTCGAGATACTGGATGAAATCAGCGCCAAACCAAGTCGCGTTTGCGCCACGACAACTGTAACACCCACAGCCTGTCCTCCCGAGCTAACAGATCGGGCGACAGCGACCGAGCGCACTTCTTCGCCACGGTAATCAAATGTTGAAAAAATCGGATCCGATGCAGAAGGCGCAACAGTTGGTGCCGGCAAGTCCGCGTATCCGGTCAGGGTTTCGCCTTGCACAATAATCCGGTAGAAAACTCGATCCTGACTTATAGATCCCAGCATGGACAGGGCTGAATACGGCAGCTCTAGATTAACCTCTCCACGTTCGAAATACAGCGCATCGGCGATCGATGTGGCGGATGCAGCCAGAATATTGTCCTGCGTGTCAGTAGCGGCCTGTTCGGCCACAACGCGGACGATCAAGTAAAATGCGAGCGAAAGAATGGCCGCGATAATCGACAGTTGAACAACCAAACGGCGGCGAATCGAACTTTTGGGGAAAAGCGTTTTCATGCTTCTTCAATCAAGCGATAGCCTAAGCCCCTTACCGTTTCGATCTTCGCAGCTGAACCTTCCAGTTTTTTGCGCAAGCGTCCAATATACACTTCGATGGCGTTTTCGGATACGTCCTCGGTAAAGGAAAACAACCGGTCCATTAGGTGCGTTTTCGAGAATATCTGGCTGGGCGATGCAAAAAATATTTCCAGCAATCTGTGTTCTCGATTACGCAGCGGTTCTACCCGATCATTGATGCTGATCGTCCCTGCCAGCGAATCAAACCCGACGCCTGCGAAGTGTCGCAAGTTGTTGGCCACGCCACCTTGTCGCCGCAAAACAGCACGGCAACGGGCCTCTAGTTCGGAAAAATCGAAGGGTTTGGTGATATAGTCATCCGCCCCCAAATCCAGCAAACTGACCCTGTCGGATATCTGCGAACGGGCCGTTAGGACGATCACTGGCGTCCGATCGGCGTTGCGTCTGTGCTTGGCGAGAAAATCGCGACCGTCACCATCTGGAAGCATAATATCCAGCAAAATTAAATCGTAAGACGTGACGTCTATAAAGCTCCACGCTGTTTCCAGATCCGCAGCATGGTCAACCACATGTCCGTCCAGTACCAATCGGTCAACGACGGCTTTCCCAAGCTGGATGTTGTCCTCGACAAGTAAAAATCGCACGCAATAGTCCCTTTTTGTTGAACGTGACAGGTTGGTGTCAGGTTAAAGGCCTTAACTGACATAATGTGCAAGCCTTTGCCTGCATGTCAAATAATAGAATAAAATCAATCAGGAGGAATAAAATGAAAACTCGGATTTTTAAAGTCCTAGCGACTACTGCGCTTTTGGGCTTCGGTAGTGCCGCAACGGCAGCCGAATGTATCGCGCCTGCGAACCCCGGCGGCGGTTGGGATTTCGCCTGCCGTACAATCAGCAAAATCATGTTTGATATTGGCGCAGTCGATAAGCCTATCCAAATTACTAACATGGCCGGCGGCGGTGGTGGCCTCGCGTTCAACCATGTTGTGTCTGAGCGCAATGACGACGCAGACTTGATTGTCGCCGCGTCTTCGGCGACGACCACGCGTCTTGCACAAAACGCCTATGCTGGCATGACTGCTGACCAAGTACGGTTTGTTGGCGCAATCGGCATTGACCCGGGCGTGATTGCTGTGGCTGCTGACAGCCCGTTCATGACGCTAAGTGACCTATTAGAAGCTGTTGTAGCTGATCCAAGCTCCGTCACATTTGCAGGTGGTTCGGCGGTTGGTGGTTTTGATCACATGAAACCATTGATGCTGCTTAAGGAAGCGGGTCTGACCGACATCACAACCGTAAAATACATCGGTCTTGATGGTGGCGGCGATGCGATTACGCAAACCATCGGTGGCTTTACCCAAGCAATGACAGGCGACATGTCTGAAGTTGTTGGTTTCTTGGCGTCAGGTGACATTCGTGTACTTGCAGTTCTAACAAGCGAACGCGTAGCTGGTGCTCAATTTGAAGGCATCCCTACTGCGATGGAGCAAGGGTATGACGTTGTCGCTGGTAACTGGCGCGGCCTTTACATCCCGCGTGGTGTTTCAGATGAGACATTCCAATTATGGGCTGGTCGTTTGCAAGCGGTTGCTGATTCAGATGAATGGGCAGAAGCAATGACGGCACGGGGCTTAGCGCCGTTCACTCTGGTTGGTGATGAATTCCAAGGTTACATTGACAATCTGGTTGTAGAAATCCGCCAGATGAGCAAAGACATTGGAGTAATCCAGTAATGGCTAGCGACCGGATCTTTGGTCTGGTCATGGCAATCGTGGCGCTCGCATACATTGCGAGCGCCACACAGATCCAGACCAGTTTTTTGTCGGACCCTGTAGGGCCTAAAACTTTCCCTATTCTTATCGGAGTTGTCTGCGCCATAAGCGCCATGTTCATGGTATTTAAACCAGACGCCGAACCTGACTGGCCTGTTTTGCGCACATTTGGTGCGTTGTGTTTCGCCGTGTTCGTGCTAGTTGCTTATGCATATGCGCTGAGACCATTTGGGTTTTTGATGCCGACGGCTGTTGCTGCGGGTGTGCTGAGCTTTCAGATATCACCCAAAGTCAAAACTGCGGCCTTGTCGGGTCTTGGCCTGTCAATCGGGCTGTTTGTTATTTTCAAATACGCGCTGGATCTGGGCCTTGTTCCTTTTCCTAAAAGTTGGATGGGCTAAATTATGGATGTGTTTACAAATCTGGCGATGGGATTTTCCGTTGCGCTGTCGCCTTACACATTGATGCTGGCCGTAATCGGCTGTTTTATTGGCACAATCATTGGCGCACTGCCGGGGCTTGGTCCGTCTAACGGCGTGGCTATCCTTATCCCCATCACTTTTTCGCTCGGGCTTGACGCGACATCATCGCTGGTTCTGATGACCTCAGTCTATTATGGCGCGATGTATGGCGGGCGAATCAGTTCGATTTTGCTGAATATTCCCGGTGACGAACCGGCGCTGATGACCACGCTGGATGGGTATCCGATGGCCAAAGCCGGGAGGGCCGGTGAAGCCTTGGTACTATCTGGCTTTGCTTCTTTTTACGGTGCGATGTTTGCCACAATTGGTCTGATGTTTCTCGCCCCAATGCTGGCGCGTGTTGCCTTTGTGTTTGGCCCTGCCGAGTATTTCGCTTTGTACATGCTGGCCTTTATGACCCTTGGCGGTATGGCAAGTAACAATCAGGCAAAGTCGGCAATCGCTGCCTGCCTTGGTATTGGTATCGCGATGATCGGTGTTGATAATTCCAGCGGACTGCCACGCCTGACAGGTGGAAACCTGCATCTATATGATGGCGTTGATTTCCTTGTGGCAATTGTTGGCCTGTTTGCGGTCGCCGAAGTGTTCTTTTTCATCGAAAGCCACGGCAAAAGTTCGTCGATCGGCGTGAAGCTAGAAAAGGTGAAAATCCCGTGGAAAACCATCTACGAAACGCGCTGGACAATGTTCCGCGCATCAATAGTCGGATTTATCGCCGGTATTTTGCCCGGAGCAGGGGCATCGCTGGGAAGTTTTATGTCCTATATGACCGAAAAGTCCATCGCAGGTGAAAAGGGAGGATTTGGCACCGGTGTCCCCAAAGGAGTCGTCGCGCCCGAAGCAGGGAATAACGCAGCCGCTGGTGGCGCGCTAATCCCGATGCTGACGCTTGGGGTTCCGGGTTCAGGTACCACGGCCGTTCTGCTTGCTTTGTTGATGACCCTGAATATCACCCCTGGCCCGACGCTTTTCGCCGAGCGGCCAGAGTTGGTTTGGGGGCTTATTGCCTCGCTGCTGATCGCCAATGTTGTGCTGTTGTTAATGAACGTTCCAATGGTAAAAATCTTCGTGAGGATATTGATGGTACCGCCGTGGATATTGCTACCCGGTGTCACAATGATCTCGTTTGTAGGTATCTACTCGCTTTCCGGCAGCTATTTCGACCTACTACTGATGATTGCTTTTGGTGCGCTGGGCTATGTGCTTCGCAAGCTCGACATTCCAACTGTTCCGGTCATTTTGGGCATTCTTCTGGGGGGCCATATGGAGGACAGGTTGCGCCAAGCGATGGTGATTTCGGACGGTGATTTACTGTATTTGGTTTCGTCTCCTATCACGATCGGTCTTTGGATTGCTGCAATTGCCGGTTTTATCGCACCGATGTTCCTACGCAAATTCCTTAAGAAGCCGCAACGGATAACTGACTAGATGGTTCGTGTTCTGATCCCCTCTGGCGCGCTTGGTTTAAACTACGACAAAGTGGCGTTGCAGAGGGGGCTGGACCGCAAGCCCGATATCATCGCAATCGACGGCGGCTCTACCGACTCTGGTCCGGCATATCTTGGCAGAGGTGTTTCCAAATATTCCCGCGCTTCGACCAAAGTTGAATGGAAAGGGTTGATGGAAGCACGTGCCCAAGCGGCGGTCCCGTTGGTCATCGGGACTGCCGGAACCTGCGGAACCGACAGCGCCGTAGACTGGCTTTTGGATATAACGCGCGAAATCGCTGACGAACTGGGCCAAACCCTGAAAATTGCAGTTTTGCGGTCTTCTCAATCAAACGATAACATCGCGCAAGCTTACGCCAATAACCGACTTTCTCCTTTGCCCAATGCTCCTGATATTTCACCACAAATATTGAAGGATTGCACCAATATCGTTGCGCTGGCAGGTGCAGAACAGATTACAGCTGCGCTGGAAACAGGGGCAGACATCATCATTGCTGGACGCACAACTGACACAGCCATCATCGCCGCTTTGCCCTTAATGAATGGGCTGAATGCTGGCGCCGCATGGCACGGTGCGAAGATCGGAGAATGCGGAGCGCTTTGCGCATCCAACCCGCAATCCGGCGTCGTCCTGATCGAATTTGACAATACCGGCTTCACCGTGACACCGATGGCCGACAACTCGCTGGCAACACCTGAAACGGTTTCGGCGCACATGCTGTATGAAAACAGTGACCCGTTTATTCTTTATGAACCGGGGGGGCATCTGGATGTTGCCGAAGCTGAATATATTGCACTGGACGACCGGCGTGTGCGTGTTACGGGATCAAAATGGATACCTGCCGACCACTATTCGGTGAAGCTGGAAGGCGCGATACTGACAGGATATCAGGTTGTATCGCTCGTGCTGCTTAGGGACGGACGCTACGTACTAAATGCTTCTGCATGGGCCGCTGACATTCAAGAAAAGTGCTGCGCCAAAGTCGTGGGCAGATTAGGACTTGCGTCATCGGACTTTTCAGTCGAGCTGCGCCTAATCGGACAGAATGCCAGTTTCGGGCACTTGGAAACACAGGTTGTCAATCCTCTGGAGATTGGCGTTCTGGGTATTGTAACAGCACAAACAGAAGCGTTGGCGCTCGAAATCGCGAAGATGTTAAACCCCTACCTGTTGCACCACCCACTTACCACCGAGGAAGAGCAACCAACATTTGCGTTCCCATTCTCCCCGGCCGAACTGAACCGAGGTGCGATATTCGCTTTTTGTCTGAACCACGTGATGGAGCTATCCCACCCGATGGAGGTTTTCGAAATCGAGGTTGTGAACCATGGCTGAACTTGGAAAAATCGTAAAGAAGATCCGCAGCAAGAATGCCGGTCCGTTCTGGCTTACCATAGATATTTTTTGCGGGTCACCAGATGTGTTCGCACACGTCCGAGAGAACCTTTCGACAAATCGTGTCGCCAAAACATTCGAAACCGAAGCTGCGTTGGTTAAACGCTTCGATATCCCTTCGCTTTCCGTAATAAAATTCAGCCTACCGAGACCGTCCACACAAGGTTCTGTCAAGGACCGCGACATGCACGGCGCGTCTTGGGCCGCTTTGTTGCAAGAGTTGGATATCAATTGATTGTACGTTTCTGTTACGAGCGGTGAAAAGCCGCTCCTAGGCCAGCGCATTTTGGTGATCGGTGTTGACGCTGGCAGAATGTGCTGTCTCTAGGTTCCGACAGCTTCCGTAACCTCTGTTATTTTTGAATGTTGGTCTACAAACTTGTTCTAGCGGGGGCGCGTCGAACAATTTCTGCGCCGGAAATCCTAGTAACGCTTTTCTGCAAACTGGCGGTGGAAGCCTGTATTTGCTTGCTGGCGCATAACCCCCATGTCTTCAAGATTTCGTGCTTCAGTTTTCTTCAGCTGGTCAGCCTCGCGAAATGAAGCATCCAAACGAAGAACCCGTTTAATCAGGTTGAATTTAGTGGCCGTTGCGAATGTGGTTGCTGTTTCAGTGTAGGTCATTGTTTCTCTCCATGTGTTTGTGTTGATGAACCCACCATCGCCACCACGCATAAAATTAGTGCAAATGTTTCGTGCTATTCGCGCTCTCTAGCGTAAAATTTCCGTAAAATTTTTAATATCCGACTAATAATTGTCTAAGGAGGATTCGTTCTATGAACGCATTTCCAACTTTTTAACGGCTTTCACGCCAAACTAGATGATGGCCAACCTTTGCGAACACTTGGCCGAAAATCCGAATGCTTGATCTGCCTATTAGCACTTAGTGACGGGTCGGAAGTTACTCGCGAGAAAGCTGCGGGAATAATCTGGTCTGATCGCGGCGAAGAACAGGCACGAGCCAGCCTGCGTCAGGAACTTTCGCAAATCCGCCGCGTTCTGGGAAGTGATGCGATTGTTGCGAACAAGCGGTCAATTCGACTGGTACGGGAACACGTATCTGTAGATGTGCTCGATTTTCGCGATAACGCCGTTAAGGACACGATTAATACGCTACAGGCTGCAGCCGCGCTTTATACGGGTCCATTGATGGCCGGACATGACCCTAAGTCCGAAGGCTTTGAAGACTGGGTAGAAACAGTACGCCGCAGCCTAGAGAATGAAGCCCTTGGCGCGACGATACGGCTGGCCCAGTGTTACCTTGATCAAGGTCAGCCAGATCAAACCGTCAAATGGGAGGAACACGCAATACATATCGGCCCGCTGAGGGAAATAAGCCACCGTCTGTTGATTGAAGCTTTGGCGGCGACCGGAGACCGGACAGTCGCATTGGCGAAATCGATGGGCTACGCGGCACTGATAGAAACAGAATTGGGGGTCGCTCCGTCAGAAGGAATGCTCGAACTCAATCAAAGATTTCTTTCTGGCGACACCGCCGACACAGCGAGTCGCCCAGCTACCGCGAAGGCATCGACATCAACCTTAGGAGGCCTGTTCAATGGCCGCGCCTCAGTCGCCGTAATGCCATTTCGGTGTATGAGTGACCTAAAAAGTGACAAATACTTTGCCGACGGTATCACAGAGGATGTGGTAAATGGGCGGGCCGTTTGGCGTTGGCTCCCCGTAATCGGTCGATATACCAGCGGGCAATCCGGTGATACCAACAAACGTGTGGCCCTCTTTCGCGAACATATGCTACGCGAAATCAGACAAGCCTCTGCTCTGTTTGAAGGCGCCGCGTTAACGCCGAAATAGTCGAATCTGTCCCCTGCGCAGGAGTCAAAATCGTTGAAGAAAGCCTACGTTGCAATCTAAGATGACCCGAACTTTGCCCTGGCAATCTGGCTAAATCTAAAGACTAAAACGTTCAAAATTCAGTAAACTTGCGAAAATTCAACTTCTATTGTAGCGTGAAATTGTCTACTGGAGCCTTAAGGAATTCGGAATACACTTACTACATTCTGTTTGGGTCTCCGGTAGACCAAAAAAAATGGGATGAGTGTCAAATGATTATAATAGCAATTATCGTGTTGCTTGTGATTTTCAGCGTCGTATTCAGCTTTGTGAGCCCGTGGACTTTTGTCCCGATAGCATCCAACTGGTCGGAAATCGACTTGCTACTAAACGCAACGCTTTGGATCACCGGTGCTGTTTTCGCAGCAATTTCTTTGTTCATGGCTTACGCATTGTATAAATACCGACAATCGGCCGGACATCGTGCAGATTTTGAACCCGAAAACAAGCGGTTGGAGCTGATACTAACCGTGGCAACTTCTGTAGGCGTTATCGCAATGCTGGCCCCGGGTTTGGTGGTCTGGAATAAGTATATAACCGTTCCCGATGATGCAAAAGTAGTCGAAGCCGTCGGCCAACAATGGTCGTGGGCATTTCGCCTACCCGGCGAGGACGGCCAATTTGGTCTCGTGTCGACGCACGACATTTACGAAACACCGTTTGGTGTATCTGCTTCTGACCCCGCCGGAAGTGACGATATTATAATTGATGATAACGAGCTACATCTGCTTCTAGGGCAGCCGGTCAAAATGGTGCTTAGATCAATCGATGTTTTGCATAATTTTTACGTTCCACAATTTCGCGCCAAGATGGATTTGGTCCCCGGTATCGTGACGTACTTCTGGATTACCCCGACTCGGACAGGAACATTTGAGATTATCTGTGCCGAGTTGTGTGGTGTCGGACACTCGCAAATGCGCGGATACGTAGTTGTTGATGAGGAAAAAGAATATAACGAATGGTTGGCAGAGCAGGAAACCTACGCCGAGCTGGTCGCGAATGAGCGCAACGACAATGTAGAGTACGCACAAAATTCTGAATAGGCCGCAACCGAAATTACCGTGGTCAAACTAGATCAATAACGCCGGAGAACTTTAATGGTTAGTACGAACATCGAAGATAGCGAACTGGGTTCGCACGGTCCGCAAACTTTTTTAACCAAGTATGTCTGGAGCCAAGACCACAAAGTTATCGCCATCCAATATATGGGCACCGCAACCGCAATTGGCTTGGTCGCGCTCGTGTTATCATGGTTCATGCGCCTGCAAATCGGTTTTCCGGATACGTTCGATTTCATCGATTCAGAATCCTATTATCAATATGTCACGATGCACGGAATGATAATGGTTATCTACCTGCTCACGGCGTTCTTTCTGGGCGGGTTCGGAAACTACCTGATCCCGTTGATGGTTGGGGCCCGAGATATGGTTTTCCCGTATCTGAACATGTTGAGTTATTGGTTCTACCTACTTTCAGTAATTATTCTGGCTTCAAGCTTTTTCGTACCGGGCGGCGCAACTGGCGCGGGTTGGACGTTGTATCCACCGCAATCAATTCTGGAAGGTACTCCTGGATCTGATTGGGGAATAATCTTGATGCTGGTCTCGCTCATCGTGTTCATTATTGCCTTCACGATGGGTGGCCTGAACTATGTAATCACAGTGTTGCAGGCTCGGACTGAAGGCATGACCATGATGCGCATGCCGCTTACAATCTGGGGAATATTTGTCGCAACAATTATGGGACTGCTCGCATTTCCGGCATTGTTCGTCGGCGGAATTATGATGATGTTCGATAAGGTTCTGGGCACAAGTTTCTTCATTCCGGCGATTGTATCGATGGGTGAATCACTGGAATACGGTGGGGGCAGCCCGCTATTATTCCAACATCTATTTTGGTTCTTTGGACATCCGGAAGTTTATATCGTGGCGCTGCCCGGATTCGGAATTGTCTCGGACCTCATAAGCATTCACGCCCGTAAGAATATATTCGGATACCGACAAATGGTTTGGGCCATTGTCGTCATTGGAGCGCTGAGTTTCATTGTATGGGCGCACCATATGTATGTCAGCGGTATGGATCCCGCATTTGGATTCTTCTTTGCAATCACCACCCTGATAATTGCGCTACCTACAGCGATTAAAGTTTATAACTGGGTGCTAACATTGTGGCGTGGAAACATTCATTTTACGCTGCCCATGCTATTCGCAATCGCCTTCGTATTCACCTTTGTTGTGGGGGGGTTGACCGGATTATTCCTCGGAAATGTGGTTGTCGATGTACCGCTGTCCGACACGTACTTCGTGGTCGCCCACTTCCACATGGTGATGGGTGTAGCGCCGGTCCTTGTCGTCTTTGGCGCGATTTATCATTGGTATCCTAAGGCTACGGGAAGAATGATGAACCAAGCGATGGGTCACATACATTTTTGGGTTACCTTCATTGGTACGTATCTCATTTTCTTCCCGATGCATTTCTTGGGTTTCGTCGGAATGCCAAGACGGTATTTTACGTTCGAAGGTTTGGACTTTATTCCAGAATCGGCCCTTACACTTAACGCCGCGATTAGTATTGCAGCTTTCGTTGTCGGTGCGGCGCAAATGGTGTTCTTGTTCAATTTGTTCTGGAGCATTCGGAACGGAAAGAAAGCTGGCAGCAATCCTTGGCGCGCAACCTCGCTGGAATGGCAAACTCCACAGACGCCACCTGTACACGGGAATTGGGGGGCCTCGTTGCCCGTCGTTCACCGTTGGGCGTATGATTACTCCCTTCCAGGTGTCGAGGAAGATTTCGTGCCGCAAACCGTTCCGGTCGCCGAAGGGGAGATGAACGAGCGGTGAAGATATTTCGGCACATATCAACTAAACCATGGCTGTTAGACGAGCGGCCAGCACACGTGATCCATCCGGGATTGGCGTCTCGAACTTCGACAACCAAGAGCGGTCTTCGATTGTTCCTTGGTGTGATCACGGCATTGTTTGCGCTTCTATCAGTTGCATATTTTGAAAATACGACCATGGCATATTGGACGCCCTTACTTGAACCACAATTGCTGTGGCTGAACACCGCGATTTTAGTGCTCAGCAGCCTGACAATACAAAGAGCGCGCAATCTGTCTGGTAAAGAATTGCATGTGCAGGCTCGCAGGTTACTGATCGCAAGTGCGGTCTTGGCGGTAGCTTTCTTATTTGGGCAAATGTTTGCATGGCTAGAGCTGTTGCAGCTTGGTTATTTCGCATCCGTAAATCCGTCATATGCGTTTTACTATCTTATGACGGCTCTGCACGGTCTTCACATTTTCGGCGGCGTCACGGTTTTGGTCTTTGCTCTGGATAGGGCTTATCGGGAAGACAATGTAGACACGATAAAAAGAACGATCCAACTATGCGCCACCTACTGGCACTATCTGCTTTTGGTGTGGGTCGTGATCTTTGCGATGATGCTCATGGATAACGGTAATATACTGGATAAAATTTAATACGACGCAAATCGCGTTTGAATACGGGAGTGAAGATACTTAGCGGACCAAGGCTCAAATCAAAATCTGGAGAAACCAGTTTTTGAGCCGATGGAATAAAAAGGGGAATAGAATGTCTGATAGCACACAACTCGTCGAAGCCGTTGCCTCTGGTGAAGGGTTGCAAGGTATGGTTGCCGACTGGTCCTCAGACAAGGAAGCATTTAAAAATGTTCCTTGGGGCAAGGCCATGATGTGGGTGTTTCTGTTAAGTGATACCTTCATTTTTGGGAGCTTCCTTATCGGATATATGAGCGTCCGAATGTCCACAATCGTTCCGTGGCCCAATCCAAGTGAAGTTTTCGCATTGAATATTGGTGGCACCGATTTCCCACTGATACTGATCGCGATCATGACGTTTATTCTAATCAGCAGCAGCGGCACGATGGCGATGGCTGTAAACTATGGTTATCAACGCAACCGGAAACGCACAGCGCTGTTAATGTTCATCACTGCGGCGTTTGGATTGTCGTTTGTTGGTCTGCAAGCGTTTGAGTGGACCAAATTGATCGTTGAAGAAGGTGTGCGACCGTGGAGCAACCCAATGGGCGCCCCGCAATTCGGATCGATATTCTTCATGATAACGGGCTTTCACGGCCTGCATGTATCCATTGGCGTGATCTACTTAACGATAATCGGCAGAAAGGTCTTACGTGGCGATTATGATCGACGCGACGATTATCAAAGCGTTGAAATCGCCGGTTTGTACTGGCACTTCGTTGACCTTGTATGGGTCTTTATCTTCGCATTTTTCTATCTGTGGTGAGGGAGAACATGGAAAAAACTGCACACCAAACACATCCGATCAGCACATACCTGTCGATCTGGTTACTCCTTTTCGTCCTGAGTACGTTTTCATATCTCGTCGATTACTTCCAGATTGAGGGTAACATGCGCTGGTTCCTAATCCTGGTATTTATGTTCTTAAAGGCCGGTTTAATCGTCAGCGTTTTTATGCATATGAAGTGGGAACGTCTGGCCATTCGCGGTGCAATATTGCTACCGCCCTTGGCGCTTCTGGTTTTCGTTGCGCTGATGGTAATCGAGTCAAACTACGTTTCTGGCTCACGCGCGAGCGCGTTTGCGCCGGTAACGTTTGTGGCCCATGAATGACAAATGATGACAATATTACTATATCAATAAGGAGTAACGGGCCAACGCCCGCTCCTGTAAACTAAGCGGAGGGAGCATTATGCAGATCGATAACACGTTAAACAGAAACCAAGATCGCATCAAAGATAACGGTTTTCCTGAAGTTAGAAAAATGAATGTTCGCGACGTGACCGATGCTTTGCGCCTTGGCATCGCCGACTTCAAGGCAAAGCCAAGCCAGTTGGTTTTCGTCTATGTATTCTATCCGTTTATTGCATTTTTTGCTGCCCGTGTGGCCTTCGGAATGGATGTAATCCCGCTTCTGTTCCCTCTTTCGGGCGGTATCGCATTGGTCGGCCCAGCCGTCGCCGTTGTGTTTTATGAAGTTAGTCGACGGCGTGAACGTGGAATGGACACTTCATGGCGTCATGCGTTGAGGATTCTCAAATCGCCTGTAATGCTTAGTGTCGCCGCACTGTCGTTGATGTTATTGGCGATCTTTGTCGTGTGGTTGTACATTGCTAGCTCCATTTACGGTGTTTATTTTGGTGGAGAGGAGCAAACCTCTATCGTCGAATTCACAAAGCAAGTATTTGTAACAGCTGAAGGTTGGTCGTTGATATTTGTCGGTTGTTCAGCAGGTTTTGCACTTGCGCTGATCGTGCTTGCGACAAGTGCCGTGTCCTTCCCGCTGTTAATTGATCGCGACATTGGCCCAATAGCGGCAGTTTCTGCTTCAATACGCGTAGCATGGAAAAATCCGATTCCGGTTGCTGCTTGGGGCTTGATAGTTGCCGTCGTGCTGTTTCTGGGAACGGTATTGGCATTTATAGGTCTTGCGATTTCGTTTCCAATCCTCGGTCATGCAACGTGGCATTTTTATAGAAAATCAATTGTTTGGCAGGATACCTGAGAAACCAAACTACTTCGTCTCTCTTGACGTGCATCGCGACATTTTGTGTGTAGGTTCTGTTACATTGCTAAAAACAGAAAGCGGTTTGAAGGCGCCGCCAAGGATATGGGTGGAGGTGACCTGCTGATTTCCGACGCGGGGCATTTCGATTGGGGGAAAATCAAACATGACTGAATGGGGGCGCTCGGACATGGAGACATTATGACCGATATATCAGCAACACCGAGAACCTGGACTTCGTTGTTTGGCGATTATTTTGCGCTTATGAAGCCCAGAGTCATGTATTTGGTCGTTTTCACCGCTGTCGCTGGCCTGTTCGCGGCCCCGGGCGACCTAAATCCACTGAACGCCATGGCGGCAGTATTGCTTATAGCAATTGGCGGCGGCGCGTCCGGTGCGTTGAACATGTGGTGGGATGCGGACATAGATGCAAAAATGCGCCGCACTGCCAGTCGTCCAGTTCCGTCCGGCCGGTTGAGCGCAACAGCCGCGCGAAACTTTGGTTTGGTGCTCTCGGTAATATCTGTCGTACTGTTGGGGCTGGTGTCGAACTTCGCCGCCGCAGGGCTGCTCGCGTTTACGATTTTCTTTTACGTGGTGATTTATACAATCTGGCTAAAACGCCTAACCCCATGGAACATTGTCATCGGTGGAGCCGCCGGAGCATTCCCGCCAATGATCGGCTGGATCGCGGCTTCGGGCAGCCTCGGCTTTGAGGCAGTGTTGATGTTCGGGCTGGTTTTCATCTGGACTCCACCACATTTCTGGGCGCTCGCTTTATTCACGAAAGACGATTATTCGCGCGCCAATGTACCCATGTTGACAGTGACTCACGGCAAGGTCGAGACTCGCAAGCAAATATTGTTGTATGCGATCGCGCTGGTTCCGGTATCTCTATCTCTGGCGTTCAGCGCCGTCGGGGGGCTCATCTACCTGTTAACATCTCTTTGGCTAAACGTGGCCTTTGTGAAGGGAGCGCTAGGACTATGGCGTCGTCAGGAAGATGCGGCCATAAGTGACAGATTTACAGCAGAAAGGCGCTTTTTCCACCTGTCGCTTTTATATTTGTTCGGACACTTTTTGGGCCTACTAATCGAAGTCACATTGCGCCAGACTGGCTTCGACTCGATGGATTTGTTGGGTGTCATACCAGCCATCATTTAGTTTTCGATCCTTCCGATCCTGATTTTCCCCCATGTGAATAACTAGGGTCCCGAGGATAAAATGTGGGGCCCAAGAGACATTATTCGGGCACCGTTTGATCCTACATCTTGAACGACTTCCGCAAAGGTGACAGGCTTGGCTAATAAGTGTTTCACTTGGGAAACGACAAGTGTCAGGATTGTTTTATGAAAGCCTATATATGACCGCTACGGCGGGCCAGAACTGCTGCGGCTTGCCGATATACCAATACCGGAGCCACTCAAAAGTCAGCTCCGAGTAAGGGTATTGGCTTGCGGTGTAAATCTGTCGGACTGGGAATATCTCGTCGGATCCCCGCTATATGTACGACTTGTGGGCGGCATAAGACGACCAAGACAGCCCATATTGGGTTCCGATATTGTCGGTGTGGTGGACAAGCTTGGCCCTGATGTTTCGGAGTTTTCCTTAGGCGACCGGATCATGGGCGATGTTGTAATGTTCAGAGGAGGCTTTGCTGAGTTTGCCTGTGTGCCAGCAAAAGAAATGACAAGAGTTCCAGAAAGTCTGACTGATGAAATTGCGGCGTGCTTGCCGCAAGGTGGCGGAATCGCCGTGACAGGCACCAAAAACCTGACAAAAGACTCTGCATTTCTGATTAACGGGGCTGGCGGCGGATCGGGCACAATGGCGTTGCAGTTGGCCAAAGCGGCGGGCGCGTATGTCACCGTTGTGGACAATGCTGGCAAAATTGAGTGGCTGCGATCATTAGGTGCTGATGAAGTAATCGACTATCGCGCGCTCGACTTTACCGAAACTGGAAAGCGGTGGGACAATATCCTTGATATGGTTGCCACTCGCGGGCCGGGTAAAATTGCCAAAGCTTTAGCAGTGGGTGGTAAATATAAAGCCGTGGGTGGCAATGTGAAGGTATTGCTATCGCTCTTGCTTGGCGGATTGCGGTTCCGGCTTCAGAAAAAATCTGTCAGAATGTTGATGGTTCCAGCAGGGCGAGCACTGACAGAGCAGGTGATAAAGCTTGCTGTCGATGGCCAAATCACACCGCATCTTGAGGCTGTGCTACCATTATCTGCCGTGCCTGAGGCTTTAGCTCGCACAGGCCGTGGCGAGGTAAAGGGTAAGCTGGTAATCAAGCTATAGGCTGTTGCAGATTCCGCACGAAATTTCAGTTCCCAAGGATCGTTGGTAAACGCAAACCTTTTTCTCGCGCGCAGGCAACAGCATCTTCGTAACCCGCATCCGCATGGCGCCACACGCCCGACGCCGGATCGTTCCATAACACCCGCTCCAACCGCTTGGCGGCAGCGTCGGTCCCGTCTGCGCAGATCACAACGCCCGAGTGTTGGCTGAATCCCATGCCCACACCGCCGCCGTGGTGCAACGACACCCACGTAGCACCTGACGCAGTATTAATCAGCGCGTTCAAAAGTGGCCAATCCGATACAGCGTCCGAACCATCCTTCATGGCCTCGGTTTCTCGGTTCGGCGAGGCAACCGAACCCGCATCGAGGTGATCGCGGCCGATAACGACGGGCGCTTTCAACTCGCCACTCCTGACCATCTCGTTGAAAGCCATCCCGAGGCGGTGGCGATCTCCAAGCCCTACCCAGCAAATTCGTGCGGGCAATCCTTGGAAACTGATGCGTTCGCGCGCCATGTCCAACCAGTTGTGAAGGTGCTTATCGTCAGGCATCAGCTCTTTTACTTTTTGGTCGGTTTTGTAGATGTCTTCGGGATCGCCTGACAACGCAACCCAGCGGAACGGACCGATACCACGGCAGAACAGCGGACGGATGTAGGCTGGCACGAAACCGGGGAAATCGAAGGCGTTCTCCAGCCCTTCTTCCAGCGCCATCTGGCGAATGTTGTTACCGTAATCAACCGTCGGAATGCCCATCGCATGGAATTCGCACATAGCCGCAACTTGTACTTTCATCGAAGCACGTGCGGCCCTTTCAACAGCTTTAGGGTCAGATTCACGTTTTTCGATCCATTCAGCCATAGTCCACCCTTGTGGAAGGTATCCGTTCACAGGGTCATGGGCCGAGGTCTGGTCGGTCACCAAATCCGGACGAACGCCTCGCTTCACAAGTTCCGGGAAAATGTCCGCAGCATTGCCCAACAGGCCAACCGATTTCGCTTCGCCAGCTGCAGTCCAGCGTTCAATCATCTCCAGGGCTTCATCCAGCGTTTCGGCACGTTCATCGACGTACTTAGTACGCATGCGGAAATCGATACTGTCCGAGTTGCACTCGACAGCCAGACAACACGCGCCGGCCATAACTGCCGCAAGCGGTTGCGCCCCGCCCATACCACCGAGGCCAGCGGTAAGGATCCATTTTCCCTTCAGGCTTCCGTCATAATGCTGGCGACCCGCTTCGACAAAAGTCTCGTATGTTCCCTGAACGATGCCTTGCGACCCGATGTAAATCCAAGACCCGGCGGTCATTTGACCGTACATCATCAAACCCTTTTTATCGAGCTCGTTGAAGTGGTCCCAAGTTGCCCAGCGCGGGACAAGGTTGGAGTTCGCGATCAACACCCGCGGGGCATCCTCGTGGGTTTTGACAACAGCCACTGGGCGGCCCGATTGCACGATCAAAGTCTCGTCAGCTTCGAGGTCTTTCAACGTGGCCACAATCGCATCGAAATCCTTCCAACTACGGGCTGCACGCCCGATACCGCCATAGACCACTAGTTCGTGCGGGTTTTCAGCGACGTCCGGGTGAAGGTTGTTCATCAGCATCCGCAGCGGGGCCTCGGTCAACCAGCTTTTGGCGTTAAGCTTGGTGCCTGTTGGCGGATAGATATCGCGGGTATTTTTGCGATTTAACATGGTGATCTCCTTCAAATGTCAAGCGCGCCAGAGCGGGCGATTTGGTCTAGATTTTCGAGGATGCGGCCAAGCACTGGACGCAAAGTTTCGGCTCGATCTGTGCGGTAGTTCCATGGGGTGAACTCGTCCATATAGGCGCGTTGGGCAAGTTCCATCTGAATCGTGTGAACGCCCTTGCTTGGTTGGCCGTAGTGACGTGTTGTCCATCCACCCCGAAAACGGCCGTTCAGGATGGTGTCGTGATCGGGTGCGGTTGCGCAAATTGTATGTGTTGTTGTTTGGATCGAAGCATGACACGTCTGGCCATTATCCGTGCCGATGTTGAACACAGGCAGCTGGCCCTCAAACAAATACGGAATATTCGAGTGGATGGAATGGCAATCATACAAAATCGCCATACCATGTTTTGCCCGAACGCGGGACACCTGTTCGGCCAAGGCTTCGTGATATGGCGTGTGAAACGCCGCACAGCGCGCCATCGCTTCGTCATCCGAAGGGGCTTGCCCCGCTTGCCAAATATCGCGCCCATTAAAGTCCGTTGTCGGGCATAGCGAAGTGGTAGTTTGCCCGGGGTATAGAGAAACATTGGAAGGGTCACGGTTTGCGTCGATAACATATCGGTGGATGTTGGAATGTACGACGGTAACGCCCTCAATCAGGCCATCGTACAGACGGTTGATGTGCCAATCCGTGTCGCTCAATTCCCTTCCTCGCTCGTTCAATCGCGCTGATAGCTCTGCGGGAACATGCGTTCCGCCATGCGGTTGCGCGAGTATGATCGGGCTGTCCCCTTCGGTGATTTCAAACATGTTCATGTGCCAAACTCCGGCATATTCATACGAGCGGCTGCGATGATTTCGGCGTTGCTGACAAGGGCGTGGGCAACTTCCAGTTCCGGTGCGAGATAGCGGTCCTCGTTCAGTGTGGGCACATCCTGCCGCAACCGTTCGATAACCGATTGCAGGGGTGCACTTGTCTTAAACGGTGCACGGAATTCAATGCCTTGAGCGGCGCACAGAAGTTCAACACCCAAGATCCGGTCCAAATTTTTGATCATCTGTTGCAACCGACGCGCACCATGGGCAGCCATACTGACATGATCTTCCTGATTGGCCGATGTCGGGGTAGAGTCAGTAACGCAAGGGTTAGCAAGGTGCTTATTCTCGCTCATCAAAGCGGCGGTAGTGACTTCGGCAATCATATAACCAGAGTTCAAACCAGGTTTCGGCGTAAGAAATGGTGGCAGGTTGAACGACAGGGTCGGGTCAACAAGAAGCGCGATCCGGCGCTGCGCAATTGCGCCGATTTCCGACACCGCCAACGCAATCATATCCGCCGCAAAACCGACTGGTTCTGCATGGAAATTACCGCCCGAAACGATCACCCCTGCTTCAACCAAAACTAAAGGGTTGTCCGTTGCGGCGTTCGCTTCGATTTCCAGCGTGGTCGCGGCTTGACGAAGAACATCCATCGCAGCACCCGTAACCTGTGGCTGACAGCGGATGCAGTACGGATCTTGCACTCGGCTGTCCCCATCGCGGTGACTCTCGCGGATTTCGGAGTTTTCGAGAAGGTCTCGCATGGTGCTGGCGGCTTCAATCTGGCCACGATGCCCGCGCAAGGAATGAATTTCCGGCTGTAGAGGCTCGGTTGACCCCATGATGGCGTCGGTAGAAAGCGCTGAAGTGATCAAAGCCGACTTCGCAGAGCGCCACGCGCCAAACAGACCTGCCAAAGCAAAAGCTGTTGAAAACTGTGTGCCATTGATAAACGCCAAGCCTTCTTTGGGGCCGAGCTGAATGGGCGACAAACCAGCCTTTGCCAACGCGTCGGCGCCGGGCATGACAATCCCATCAAATTCCGCCTCTCCCTCGCCAATAATAACCGCTGTCATATGTGCCAGCGGGGCCAGATCTCCAGATGCGCCAACGGAACCTTGCGCTGGGATTACCGGGGTCACCCCTTGTTCCAGCATGTCTTCCAGCAACTCGATCAAAGACCAGCGAACACCGGATGCTCCACGGCCTAGCGATAATAGCTTCAGCACCATAATTAGCCGAGCATGGGCACGTGGAATCGCCTCGCCGACGCCACAACAGTGGCTGATAATCAGGTTACGCTGAAGGGTGGCAGTATCCTCTTTTTCGATTTTCAGGCTGGCGAGCTTACCAAAACCGGTATTTACACCATATACGGGCGCATCACCGGCGGCCGCCGCAGCCAATTGTGCTGCAGCCCTTTCCACAGAAGATTTGCATCCGCGGTCCAGTTTAACCGGCGGTTCCTCGCGGAAAACCTGTTCAAGTGCGGCTAATGTAACAGCGCCGGATGTAAGCGTTAGAGTATTCAAAGTTTGCCTCCGAAAATACGGGTGTGAAGGAGGTTGAAACCAATGCGGTAGCATAGCTCCGCAGGATCATCGACGTTCCAGACATTCAGATCAGCCCGCTGACCTGCTGCGATTACACCGCGATCTGTCATGCCAAGGGCGCGCGCGGCGTTTTTGGTCACTCCGGCGAGCACCTCTTCAGGGGTCATGCGAAAGAACGTGCACGCCATATTCATTGCAAGCAAAACCGAGGCCATCGGCGAAGAGCCGGGGTTCGCATCGGTAGAAACCGCCATTGGTACGCCATGTTTTCTCAATAGTTCGATGGGCGGAGTTTGGGTTTCACGAAGGGTATAGAACGCACCCGGCAAAATCACGGCGACCATGTTGGCTGTCGCCATAGCTTTGACACCATCTTCGTCGAGATACTCGATATGTTCCGCGGACATTGCGCCATATTCAGCCGCCAGCTTGGTGCCACCTATGTTGGATAACTGTTCTGCATGCAGCTTCACCGGCAAACCAAGCGCTTTGGCCACTTCGAACACACGCGCGATTTGTTCTGGCTGAAACGCGATGCCCTCGCAAAAACCGTCAACGGCATCGACCAGCCCTTCAACATGAGCAGCACGCAGCGCGGGGATGCATACCTCGTCGACATACTCGTCAGCTTTGCCTTGGAATTCAGGCGGCACAGCGTGGGCCCCAAGAAATGTAGTACGAACTTCAATCGGACGTTCAACAGAAATTCGACGCGCTGCGCGCAACATTCGTAGCTCCGTGTCGCGATCCAATCCATAACCGGATTTCACCTCAATCAAAGTCACGCCTTCAGCGATCAGCGCATCCACGCGCGGCAAGGCATCCAACAGCAGCTCGTCTTCACTGGCCAAACGGGTCGCGCGCACAGTCGATATAATTCCGCCACCTGCGCGCGCGACTTCTTCGTAGCTGGCGCCGTTCAGGCGCATCTCGAATTCATGGGCGCGGTTCCCGCCGGATACCAGATGTGTGTGGCAATCGATTAGCGCAGGCGTAACCAACCGCCCTTCCATGTCCAGACGATCAAGGTTTTGGTACCGCGCTGGCAAGTCAGCGCTTGGCCCCGCCCATCCAATATTCGCACCCTCAAGCACGATAATGCCGTCCTCAACCAGCCCATACGGCTGGGCGTTTGGGTTCATTGTCGCGATACGCGCATTTGTGAGAATTTGTTGGGACATAGTCGAATCTTTCCACATTCCAATATTGACTTGCTTCGTATTGATATATGGTTATATTTATTATGTCTATACATAATAAGGATCGTCATGCCTTCGATATTTTCCAAAACAGCATTACTTGAAACAGGCTGGACCAAGAATGTGCGGATAACTCTTGAGGGTGGGAAAATCGCAAAGGTCACCCCGTCGACCACAGCAAAGCCTGACGAAGCAATAGTGGACACGTTGCTACCCGCATTGGCGAATCTCCACAGCCACAGCTTCCAGCGCGCTATGGCTGGAATGACCGAATTCCGCTCCGCTGGTCGCGACAGTTTCTGGACGTGGCGGGATCTAATGTACCGTTTCGTTAACCACATCACCCCTGAACAAACCGAAGCGATCGCGAGTCTGGTTTTCATGGAGATGCAGGAGGCCGGCTATGCATCCGTTGGTGAATTCCACTACATCCACCATCAAAACGGTGGCCAGCCCTATGATAATTTATCCGAGCTCTCAAACCGGATATTTGCGGCAGCAGAAACCAGCGGGATCGGTTTAGCCCATTTGCCCGTTCTATACACCTATGGCGGTGCCGGAAAAACCGCGCTGTCAGGCGGGCAGTTGCGATTTGGCAATGATGTTGCAAGCTTCAACCGACTGGTCAGCGAGATTAAGGATGGTGTTAAGTTCCTGCCTTCTGACACCCGCGTAGGTATCGCACCCCATTCGTTACGGGCAACCTCCCCAGAAGATCTGTCGGATCTGTTAGACTCGCACCCCTCAGGCCCCGTCCACATCCATATTTCCGAACAACAAAAAGAAGTTGCGGATATCAAAAATTGGCTTGGCGCGCGACCGGTCGAATGGCTTTTGGAAAACGCCACCGTCGACCAAAGGTGGTGCTTGATCCATGCCACCCACATGTCAACCTCCGAAACCATCGCGCTGGCAAAATCCGGCGCGGTTGCCGGCCTTTGCCCGATCACCGAGGCTAATCTGGGTGACGGTCCATTCAATGGACCAACCTACCTTGAAAACGGCGGCGTATTTGGTCTGGGTTCGGATTCCAATGTTCGGATATCGCTGACCGAAGAACTCCGGACATTGGAATATTCGCAACGCCTGCGTGATATGTCGCGCAACGTGTTGGCTGGCAGGGATGGGTCCGTCGGCAAAGCGCTCTATCTCGGTGCCGCCAGAGGCGGGGCACGGGCCCTGAACCGCGATGCAGGTGTTATCCGAATCGGCGCGCTTGCCGATCTGGTCGCTATCAACGGTGAAAGCCCTAGTCTATGTGCGCTTACTGACGACCAGATCCTTGACGGGCTGGCGTTTACCGCCAGTGATAAGGTGGTCACAGATCTATGGTCAGCGGGGCGCCACCGCGTGCGAGTTGGTAAACATGTTTCGCGCGACCGGATAATTTCCAACTACCGTTCTGCCGTGTCACAGCTGATGTCCGTGATATAGAAATGCCTCAGGTTTCAGTCATAGCTTTCGCCAAGGTGCTCGGGCTATACTACAAGACGACGTTATAATCATGGATCGAGCGAACGTGCCAGCTACCGAAAAAACCACCTTTCGCGATGTTAAACAGAGCGTTCTCGACCGTATCCGTGACAAAACCTGGGCACCCGGAACAATTATCCCAACCGAAATTGACCTGGCCGAAGAGTTTGGCTGCGCGCGGGCAACCGTAAACCGTGCGATGCGCGAATTGGCTGATGAAGGGATACTGGATCGCAAACGCAAAGCTGGGACGCGGATTAACGCCGCACCAATCCGAAAAGCCAAGTTTGCCATTCCATTAGTGCGCGTCGAGATCGAGGTAACTGGCGCCACATATCGATACGTTCTGGTCAACGAAAAAACACAAACCGCACCAGATTGGCTGCGCGCCCGACTTAATCTTCCTAACAACAGCCGAGTCGTACACCTGAAATGCATGCATTACGCCGACAATTCTCCATTCCAGTTTGAGGATCGCTGGATCAACATCGCAGCAGTTCCCCAAGTCGAGCAGGCTGATTTCAGCGGCACCGGCCCGAACGAATGGCTGTTGGATCAGATCCCATTCACCGACGTGGAGATAAGCTTCAGTGCAGGCGCCGCAACCATCGAGCTGGCCGAGTTCCTTTCGATCGAACCTGGTGAACCAACATTTACGGCCGAACGCACGACTTGGCTGAGCGGCACCCCAGTAACTTTCGCAAAAATGAGTTTCGGCCGTGGATACCGTTTGACGACGCACATTTAGATGAGATCTCGATTGAAGCTTGCATCGCCACCCCTTGGCATGCCCCACGGTCCCCTGCATTATGCGGATTGGTGTTAGAGAGCCGTATTGTTTCATGGCAAGGCGAATAAATTCGAGCGACGTTTTGAAATAGTAAAAAGGGTTCGGATTTGTGATTCAGGCAAAAAAGGTGACCCTCCTTCTCGCCTCGAATAAGTTAATCTGAGGGTGCCGCTCCGTTTTTTGTATAAATATTTAACTATGGAACTAGCGGAAAAACTAACAATATCATCGGTACAGAAACTGCTACAACAAGTATTTCCAATGGCAACCCGGTGCGCCAATAGTCGCCAAAGCTATAACCACCCGGCCCCATAATAAGCGTGTTGTTCTTGTGGCCAATTGGCGTAAGGAAAGCGCAGGACGCGGCTACGGCTACGGCCATCAGAAATGGGTCCGGATTCACGCCAAGTTTTGTGGCAACATCAACCGCGATTGGTCCGCCAATCACGGCCGTAGCTGTGTTGTTCAGAACGTCCGAAAGCGTCATCACAATTATCATTAGTACCGTAAGCACCGCCCATGCAGGTAGGCCAAATGTTATGTCGATTATGCTCGACGCGATCATCGTGGTTCCGCCGGAATCCTCAAGCGCCACACCCAAGGGGATCATGCTTCCAAGTAAGACGATAACCGGCCATTCGATATGGTCGTATACATTTCGGATTGGCACAATTTTAAGCGCTACATAAAGTGCAACAACAATGGACAGCGCCGTCGCCAAATAAAGCAAACCCAGCGCTGAAATTGTAATTGCGGTCGCAAAAATGCCAATTGCCAACCAGGCACGGCGGTGTTGCGTTACATTCAAGCCGCGCTCGGCCAACGGCAAAACTCCCAGCCAATTGACAACGTCTGGCAGCTCGTCGTGCGGGCCCAGTAGTAAAAGGATATCGCCCGCGCGCACAGGCTCGTGGCGTACGCGTTTATTAAATCGTTCTCCCTGACGAGATATACCCAAAAGGGCAATCCCGCGTCGAGCCTGAAGACGCAGTGAAAGAGCGGAGCGGCCGATGATACGTGCATCACGTGGCACTACGACTTCCATCAGTTCGTGCCCGCCTGTGATAGTTTCACCGCGAGGTTGCTCGCCAAAAAATTCCAACGCGACCGAACCTCGGAATCGATCCATATCTTCCGCAGTCGCTTCAACCACCAACATGTCTTTTTCGCGAATAACGGTTCGCGCACCAAATCCCCCAAGTCGAATACCGTTGCGGACTACGCCGAGAATGACAACATCATCTTCATTGGCAGCCCCGTATAATTCCCGAACCATTTTACCAATCGCCTTCGACTTTTCTGGCACAACCAGCTCGGCGACATACCCCTCCAGTTCTATATGCCCTGATTGCCCGATATCGCTTTCGTCCTTTTTGGGCATCAATCTCCAACCAATCGTGGCAACAAAAAGGATGCCAACGAAAGCCACGGTCAAGCCAACGGGTGCAAAATCAAACATTGTAAATGGCTCACCAACGGCTTTCTCACGATAGGAAGCGATGATAATGTTAGGCGGAGTCCCGATAAGCGTTACCATGCCGCCCAAAATCGTAGCAAAAGACAGAGGCATTAGCGTTCGCCTGACCGTACGACCGGCCTTGGCAGCTGCTTGAATATCGATGGGCATAAACAGCGCCATAGCCGCAACATTATTCATAAAAGCCGAAAGGAGAGCACCCGTTACGCTCATCACCGCGATATGTCCGCTAATGGAGCGGCCTGTATCAATTATCCGTTTGGTGATGAGATCAATTGCACCTGAGTTTAACAAGCCGCGAGAAATAACCAGAACAAGCGCCACAATGATGGTCGCTGGATGACCGAATCCGGCAAATGCTTGATCCGTAGGCACCAAACCCAAAACTAATGCTATCAGAAGCGCTGAAAACGCAATCAGATCGTATCGCCATTTACCCCACAAGAGCATTCCAAAAACGCCTGCAAAAAGACAGAACAATAATATTTGATCCAGAGTCATAATCTTATCATTACTAGTTTTAGTACCCGCGCAAGCAGAGAATACTGAGTCCAACAACGAGAAGGCGCCTATTTTTCCAATCCTGTCTTTTAATCCGTCTCTAGAAAGGTGTTAGGGCGCCAATCTTCAAGCTGTTATTTCAGGACATCTTTTCAAAGTGGAACGAACAGCAATTAGTGAATCACCAGAAAATAAATCACGGGGGCAATAACATTCAAAAAGTGCAGAAGGTGGGCTGGTACCGCACGGAAACCGTTTTTGGATGAGCAATGATCTAGGAAGCTGGACTGATTGGGATGAAGTGGACGGTCGTGGCAAATCGGAGGATAACATCAGGATCTTGAAGTTTCCCATGCACACAAGTAGCCTGCGATGAGCGCTTTTGAATGCCTGTGCACCAAGCCTTGTCTGACGTCATTCAAGAAGCCCAGAATATCCGAACAGCTATGTTATTTAACACCCACTGGAGAAACGCCATGAAGGTTACCCCGCTCACAACCGCCAGTGGAATTCCCGCATCGGCCTTTTCATTTGGCACAATGCAGTTTGGCGGTAAGGCCGATGAAACCGAGAGCCGCAAAATGTATGACGCCAGCCGCGCGACGGGGATCAACTTTTTCGACACGGCATATGTTTACACGGAAGGTCGTTCCGAACGGTTGCTTGGGAAGTTCGCAGCATCCGAGCGCGAGCAACTTATAATCGCAACCAAATGTGCATCGGTTGGCGGGGCGGGTGCTGCTAATATTCGCGCCCAGCTAGATGAAAGCCGGAAACGGCTGGGGATGGATACCGTCGATGTTTTCTACCTGCACAAATGGGATGGCGACACCTCTCTGGACGAGACCTTCTCGACCCTTGCGGAACTGCGCGAGGCCGGGTTGTTTCGCTACATCGGGGTTTCCAACTTCTCAGCGTGGCAGACAATGAAAGCTGCCTGCATCGCCGAGAGGCTAGGCATCAAGATCGACATCCTCCAGCCCATGTATAATCTGGTCAAGCGGCAGGTCGAGGTTGAAATCCTGCCTATGGCTGTCAACGAAGGATTCAATGTTGCGCCCTACTCGCCGCTGGGCGGGGGGTTATTGACCGGGAAATACATCACCGGCGGCGGCGGTCGTATCGTCGATGACAAATCGTATAACGAACGATATGGCGTCGAGTGGATGCACAAGACTGCCGCCAGTCTTTCGGACCTTGCCGCCGAGGTTGGTGTCAGCGCCATAACGCTCGCGATATGTTGGGTTGCGCGTCATGCCGGGGTTACGCAACCAATCATCAGCGCGCGCTCTGAGAAGCAACTGCGACCTTCGCTTGCAGCGCTGGATTACGAATTATCCGACGATCTTTATCATCGGATTACAGCTCTCTCGCGCCAGCCGGCTCCTGCTACCGATAGATTAGAGGAAGCCTGAGGCTTCACTCGAACCTACAATCATAATCACGGTTAGCGTCACGAAGCTTACAAGCGTCGAAACAAAGACGGCCGATGAAATCCGCGTCGACGCATTCCCGTAGTGTTGCGCCAAAGTATCGTTATCAGTCTCTCACGTACTTACGCCAGTTGTGTTCCTCAACAAACCCTAGCATCTCGCGTATCTTACGATTGGAGAATAACGCTTCATGTTCAACAAGAGCGCGCGTTACCGGTGTGTCGGGGAAAAATTGATCTATTAGGTCTGCGGACGGAATAATCGCCGAGTTGGTATCGTTCCCTGCGTTAAATATCTGATACCCCAGACCATCCTTCTCAAGACAAAGGTCGACGATCTGGCCAAGATCGCGTGCATCAATATAGCAAAATGCATTGCGGCGACGCTGTTCTGGATTTGCAAAGAAACCAGGAAAGCGGTTGTATTCATGCGGCTCGATAACATTGCCGATGCGCAACGCATAGATGTCGATCCCGGATCGCCGTTGGAACGCACGTGCCGTATGTTCATTCACCACTTTGGACAGGCCATAACTGTCCATCGGATCAACATCGTAATCCTCTTCTAACGGAAATGACTTTGGATTGACCCTGCCATCTGAGAAGCAGATGCCATACGTGGTCTCGGAAGACGCTATTACGACTTTCTTGATACCGAGCTTAACCGCTGCCTCGATCACGTTATACGTGCCAATCGTGTTGACCCGAAAGGTCTCATTGTCTGGATTAATAAGAATGCGTGGGACGGCAGCAAAATGTACAACAGCGTCGAATTGCGGAACACCAGTACCCGTTTCCATTTCATCCCAATCGGCATAGCTTGTCATGACGTTGAACATCTGACCGGAATCCGTGATGTCTGCGATCAGGGTTTCCACACCGGCAAGTTCAAGAGGGACCAAATCGACGTTCAACACGCGATGGCCCTGAGCAATCAAATACTCGATAACGTGCTTACCAGCTTTGCCAGAACCACCTGTGAATAGAATACGTTTACCCAATTTCGATGACCTCCTTCATAACGCAAACCAAGATTGCCGTCGCACCACCGGCATATTCAAGCAAAAAATACCTTCCCGACAGCTCCCTACCCAACTAAAGATCAAATCAGATATTTTTACCGCTAATCAAAGGCAGCTTTGGGCCCGAAGCGGCCAATTACTGCCATACGAGTGGAGTGAAGATTCCGCGTTGTAGTAAATAAAAGCCGTCATTGGCAGAAGGCGTCAAAATAGACCGTCACGGAAAGGAAGCTCTATGTCACGCAATAAATTGACTCTGCTATGGCTCCGCAAATATTACCTCGTAGTCTATTCCGATATATATTAATATGTTCTGAACAATCGTACCAGCACCCCGACGAGTTTTCGGACCACATGACACCATTTCGGCCGCATCGGCGTTCGCACTTATTGTTCAACCGTGGCCACATTTAATTTCGCTTGGATTGCCATAGCAATTTCGTCAATAGTTGCACCGATTAGCAATTACCGTATTCGGAGCACTATATGACGCATCGTGGTTTATCCGCAAAATTCAGCGTGTACTTTTCATTCTTTATTTACTCGGCTGCGCTGGGTGCGATGTTCCCGCGTTTGGGCGACTTGCAACTTAAAATGGGAATCAGCGAGGGCACATTGGGGTTCGCGTTGGTCGGCCTGCCTTTTGGCGCTCAGATCGCCCTAATGTTTGGCGGGCGGGTCTTGGAATTTCTTGGTTATCGCAAAGTCATGCTTCTTGGCATCCCGTTGATGGGGTTATCCGAAGTAGCTGCATCGACTGCGTCAACTCCTCTTATGTTCTTCCTATATTTGATCGTTGGTGGTCTGGGCATTGGTGTAGTCGAAGTCGCCGTGAACCTCGAAGCGGACCGCGTCGAGCATCAAATGGGACATAGAATTATGAACCGCTCGCATGCTTTTTGGAGTTTTGGTTTCTTTGCCGCAGGGTTTACCGGTGCAGCAATTTCGCAATGGGAGATAGATGTCACCTATCACCTGATCGGATTTGTGATCGTTACGAGCCTGGCTACATTTGTGGTGCTGCTAAATTACGAACCCGCCCCTTCCCGACAGGTGATCGAGGGCGGATCACCGACATTTGTACGCCCGACTAAAGGTATAATGATGATCGTCGCCTTCACGCTTTCAGCAATGCTGCTGGAGGGGGCAGGCATCGACTGGTCAGTCATTTTCATGCGAGATACATTCCAGACCGCGCCTTTCATCAGCGGTTCGGCACTGGCTATCGGGGCGTTGACGCAGGCAATGGTGCGGTTCTTTGCCGACAGCTATGTAGACCGCTTTGGGGCGACCACCATTGCGAAATTATCTATTTTCACGCTTGGGGTCGGGGTTGTGATGGTGACGTTCTCGCCAAATTTCGCAATCGCTTTGATTGGTTTCGGACTGATGGGAATGGGGCATGGCGTCGTGTTTCCGCTCGCTATGTCCGCAGCGGCCCAACGCACAGATCGACCTGCGGCGGTAAACGTTGCGGCGCTCGCACAACTTGCGTTTATTACATTCCTTATTGCTCCGCCGCTATTGGGTACGATCGCCGAGCACTTCGGAATTCGCATCTCATTCGGAATTGGAATTCCACTTGTCGCCCTAAGTTGGTTCTTTGTGGGTTCACTGGCTTCGAAAGGTATCGAACAGTGACCTCTTGTTCTAAGTCTAACTAATTTCCAGCGATACATAATGAAAACTAACGCTGACTGACTCAAACGATTTGGGCCTCATGCGTTTCCGAGCATTCCACGCATCCTTTCGCATAATTTTGGTGAACCGACGGTGACCCGAGACCGCAGGCAAAACGGTAACGACGTATCCAAGAGGTAACGGATTACCCCGCAACCCATTCTAACATATGCCTAAAGATATCAGGAATATTGGTGGAGCCATAGGGAATAGAACCGTCGACCTCTTGCATGCCATGGGCTAAATCCATTTGTAAGGCTAGTGTAGGAAATTAGAGCTAAATAGACCTGATTGAAGGAAAATGGAGGTTAGTTTTGAAGGGCTGCGGAATTTCTAAAGATCAAGTTTTGTGAAATTTCGTGGAATTTGGTTCATTCATGGACGAATCACATGCTGCATGGCAGCACTGGAAAGCAGTCGTTCGCCGCTATTGCATCGAAGTTTGGCATCCTAACGGCAGCAATGCGGACAAACCGGACTTCCATATCTCTTCGGAATGTCGAGGATATTTTACAAGAACGGGGCATCGATACTTGTCTCGCCAATATGAATGTGGTTTGAGCCTGCCAACACTTCCGACAAAGGGCCCCAAGCCATG
>JBBWVU010000010.1:0-7362 GCA_050256375.1 Paracoccaceae bacterium
AACGACACGCCATGTTTCGCTCTTATGCCTCTGTGTCCCTCCCGATCCGCTCTTGGGGTAATCTTGGCAGGTAAAAGGGAGTGCCTAGAATTCTAACCAGCGATATCGTTTCTTTCGAAATCGGTGAGCGGTTAATTCGCTTGTGGTATTGATGTTGACGCCGTTGCATTCCACACATTTAGCGTGAAGGTCCGCTTTGCGGAAATCAACTTATATGTTCGCATCCGCAGCGAACTTCCGCTTTCCGCCCTTATCGACCATGTCTGCTTCCGGCCCATAGCCGCCATCTGCGAAAGAAAACGATGCGGCGTTGCAACTTTAAAAAGCGGACCTTTGGGTGAAGTGCAACAATTTGTGAGCATTAAATGTCAGCTATGCGGACTTAGCGGTCCTTAGGAGTTCTAAATCGTGGTCGATTCATGTTCGACCGTTGGACGTTGCAGTTTTGGCAAGAAAAAACCCACTACGAAAATGATTGAGGTCGACATTGCAAGGCCAGCGAACTGGATATCAAATCCAAACCCCGCGCGTTGCAAGAAGGCAATCAGAGGAACTGCGGCAGACCCGATCCCCAGCGACAGAGCATATTCCACCGAAACAGCTCGCGAACGTACACCAGCATCAAGATAGTGCCCAACCAACCACGTCGTGATCGGAATGCCTGCAAAGATCAGAGTAACTTCGAGAAGTGTCAACACGAACGCGGCCCAACCCGTCGCCTGTGTGAGCGCTAGCAAGAGAATGGTCTCGCCTGCCAGCAGGCACAGAAGAATTGGGCGCGCACCGATCCGGTCCAACATTTCCCCGACCGGCAATTGCGCAAAGCCGGCGACTGCAAATACAAATCCAGCCGACGCGCCAATCCAAGCAAGATCAGCACCATCACTGGTAAGCCTCTCGTCAAGGAATTTGGGCAGAGAGATTGTCACCATGTTGAACACCAGCCCGCCGAAAAGCGCCGCGACACAGATAACCAAAAACACGGTCCACTGAGTTCGGCGGTCATGCTTTGTGGCAATACGTTTGTCCTCAGTCGCACTTTGTGCTGCCGATTGGCGATTATTCCTGTTCCGAAGGATGAGCACACCGCCGATACTAAGTGATGCAATTCCAGGCAGTGCAAATGCGCTTTGCCAGCCAAAGAATTGTGCAAGTACGCCGGTCGTGACAGCTGCTCCTGCCAGTCCCATGTTGCCGAATACACCATTTATGGCCAGCGCCCGACCAGACCTCAACCCTATTTGTGTTACGTGGGCAAGGCCGACCGGATGGTAAATGGCAGCGAACAGGCCGAGCAAACCAAGCCCAAACATCACCGCTTTCGGCCCGGTCGCCAGAGAAATCCAGATGCTAGATGTTCCACATCCAACGAAAAATACAGCGATAAGAGTTAATCTGTCGATCCGGTCGCCAAGCCAACCAGCCGGTAGTGTTCCAAGCGCGAACATGATGTATAGAGGCGATCCGAATAAAAGGACATCTGCGAAACTCATGCCCCAAGCGGGAGCAATGGCAAGTGCTGCCGTTGGAAAGATCAGCAGGAAGAAGTGATCAAAAAAATGGGCAACGTTGATGAATTGAAGAGCTTCGTTGCGTGACATCTGCGTATCTCCGGGTTGAAATGTTCTCTTGATCATTCGCAGTGTTTCGCACTACTGTCTGTCGATATAATGACAGATAATACGCCGGAAATGCCAAAAAGCGACAAATTGGGGGCCGCCGGTCTCTTCTCCAAAAAAACCATCATCTGGGTGAGGCTACAAGACTGATATCGCCAATACTTCTTGCGTAAAGTTCGCAATCAAATTTACGCGAGTTGACAGATGAACCAACACAAATTGTCTTGATCCCTGCCGATATTGCAGAAGCCAAGCCAGCCGGTGCATCCTCAAAAACGACCACTTTTTCAGAAGGTATCCCAAGTCGACGCAGAGTCTCTACATATGGGAACTTATTGGGCTTCCCCTTTGCCAGAAACTCGGTTGATACGACCGTGTTTATGCAAAGTTCAATGTTTAATAACTGCATGCATTTCTGAATTGCTCTTTCCGGCGCAGACGAACAAATAGCTGTGGCGAAGCCATTTCTTGAGAATTCTTTAATTAAATCAGAAGCCCCGGGAATCTCGTCAACGTTGTTGTCGTAGTGAGACAGAGCGCGCTCTACAATATCCCGTGTAATTGACGGTGCATTGGTCGGAGCAATAATTTCATTCACAAAATCTGCAACGCTACGGCCAACATATGCCATCAATACCTGCTCGCTAACTTCCACGTTCTCGCGATTAGCGACATAACGTTTTGCCTCTGCCCAAACCGGTTCACTTTCAACAAGGGTGCCGTCCAGATCGAAAATGGCAGCTTCGATTCCTCTCAAATCAAGCAGCTTATTTTCATAACGCAATGCATACACTTTAGTTGACCGGCAGCAAAACCGGGCCGGATTCCGAAACCCCAACCGTAATCTCTTGCCCAATTGAAAGCGGATTATCTACATCGTCCTGCACCGCATACATGGTCGCAAAACCAGAATCCAGCGTGTATTCCATGCGACTGCCAACATAAGTTGCTTTGTTGACGACCGCTTTGAACCCCTGCACTGCGCCAATCACCAGCCGAGATGGCCGAATGGCAGTGATCGCCGCGCCTTGAGTGACGCCTCTTGCGGGTAAAGTTGTATGAAAATCGCCCAATGTAACACTAGCTATGCCGTCATTTATGGCCGTTACTTCACAAGGCAGTAAATTAGCCTCACCTATGAAATCGGCAACGAAAGTGTCGGCTGGAGTTTCATATAACTGTCGCGGCGTTCCCATCTGAGCAATCGCAGCATTGCGCATCACCACAATTTCATCTGAAACCGCAAGCGCTTCTTCTTGATCGTGGGTGACATAAACAACGGTCAGCCCTAGGTTTTGCTGAATTTCGCGAATTTCCTCGCGCACTTGACGGCGTAATTTTGCGTCTAAATTCGACAGCGGCTCGTCAAACAACAGAACCTGTGGTTCCAGCACCAGCGCGCGCGCCACGGCTACCCGTTGTTGTTGGCCGCCCGAAAGCTCGCTCGGAAGGCGATTACCATAACCGTTTAGCCCCACCAGATCTAACCCAGCATGTGCGCGATCCTTGGTTTCAGATTTTTTAAAACCCGAAAATCCCAATCCGTACGACACGTTTTCAAGCACGGTCATATGCGGGAATAAGGCATAAGATTGAAACACCATCGAAACGTCACGGTCCGTGGCGGGCAGCGTGGTAACATCTTTGTCTCCAATGAAAATCTGGCCTTTGGTGGCCATTTCCAAGCCGGCAATCATCCGCAATGTGGTGGTTTTGCCGCAACCGGACGGCCCCAGCAATGTCACCAGTTTTCCGGCGGGTATCTCCAGATTAATGTTATCAATCGCAGTAACATCGCTGCCATACATCTTGGTGACGTTGCGAAAACTGACGGTTGCGGCTTTGCTGTTGATATCTGTCATGATTTACCTCTTTTGGTCGCGCGTGCGACGCCCTATGTTCGTACGGCCCACCAGTATTTGCAGCAATCCAACCGCTGACAGCATTACAAATATCAGGGTTGTGGAATAGGCAATCGCCAGCCCGTAATCATTGTTTTCAACCCGCCCGATGATATACGCAGTTGCCATATTGTATTTGGCCGACACCAGGAAAATCACCGCCGAAATCGCGGTCATTGCCCGCACAAAACTGTAAACCAAGGCAGCCAGAATGGCAGGTTTCAACAGCGGTAAAATAACCTTTCGGAAGGTCTGCCAACTGTTTGCCCCTAAGGTCAGTGAGGATTCATCGAGTGATTTATCTAGCTGAGACATCGACGCAATCCCCGCCCGCACGCCAACCGGCATGTTGCGGAAAATAAAGCTCAGCACCAATATAACACCCGTCCCCGTTAGCTCCAAAGGCGGCACATTAAACGCCAGAATGTAGCTAACGCCAATGACCGTGCCCGGGATGGCAAACGACAGCATCGTGCCAAATTCAAATGCATTTTTGCCCCTGAAATTTTGGCGCGTCAGCAAATAGGCGGTCAACAACCCGATCGCGGCCGTCAGCGGCGCTGCAATGGCGGCGATTTGGATCGTTGTCCAGAAACTATCCCAAGCCGAACCTGTCCATTGCCAGCCCTTTTCGGAAATCCTGATCGAAAACGCGGTTACGTAATGCTTGAAGGTTAGCGAGTTATCCACGCCCCACAGCTTCACCATACTGCCATAAATAATCATGCCGTAGATCACCACGGTAAACGTGCTCCAAATCCCGGCAACAACTAGAACCGGAATGGACAGCGCGCGCGGCATCAGCGGATGCACCCCGCTGTCGCCCTTGCCCGAAACCGTGGTATATGATTTTTTTCCCAGCCATTTGCGCTGTGCGTAAAACGCGCTCAACGTAAAGCCCAGCAACACAATCGCCAGCACCGCCGCGCGGCCTTGATCATATTGGGCGCCAACGATGGCAAAGAAAATCTCGGTCGATAACACATCATAATTGCCACCTAAAATCAGCGGATTGCCAAAATCGGCCATGCTTTCGATAAAGCCCAGCAAAAACGCGTTCGCCAAACCTGGCCGGATCAGCGGCAAGGTAACGGTTTTGAACACCTGCCAGCGGGTGGCGCGCAATGTCTGCGCGGCCTCCTCCATTGACGGACTGACGCCCTCAACCACGCCAATCAGCACCAGAAACGCAATCGGCGTATAGGCCAGAACCTGGGCGATCATCACGCCGGGTAGCCCATACAGCCAGCGCGTTGCCGGAATGTTAAACAGATCGGCAAAGAACTGCGTGACCGAGCCAGACAGGCCAAACATCAGGATCAGCGCAAGGCCGATCACAAAGGGCGGCGTGATGATCGGCAAAATGGTCAACGCCCGCACCGCGCGGCGATATTTGAAACCAGACCGCGTCACCACCAGCGCAAAGGTCAGCCCCAAGACCGTAGTTAAAAAGCCAACGCACAGCGCCAAAAATAGCGAATTCCATGCAACGCCACAGCGCCCCGGCCCCCATAAACAGCTTAATCCCCAGATGCGGTCATCAAAGAATTTGCTTGCAAATACCAAGATCGAATAAGAGCCGTCCTGAGTGATAAACGCTGACATCAGCATGTTTACAATCGGGAAAAACACAAAGGCACCAACGATGGCGATGATGAATCCAATGGCACTGACAACAAATACGTCGCCGTTAATTGCGCCCCGCGCCGCGATGCCTTGGGTCAGAATAAACAAGAATGAACTGGCAACCAGCATCCCGCCAAAGCCCATGCCAAACTGTCGCCCGTCCAGCTTGCCAAACGCATCGGTCAGCCAGTCATAGTTCCAACCGCGAATGCCGATGCTAAAGCCCTGAATCATCAACCAGCTAAAGCCGATCACACCGGCCAGTATCAGAACTTTGGCATATATCGGGTCCGTTTTGGGTCGTCGAAAAACAAATAAAGGCATGGCCAGCGGAATAATTAGCGGAGTCAGCCAAAGCTTCTCCACCTGCCCAATCAGAAATACCGCTGGCGCATAATTTTTATCAAAAGGATAACCGTCAACCAGCCATTGAAACGAAAATAATCCGCCATCCACCAAATACCATGGCATCAACATAAATCCGGCCCAGCCGACCACTATCCAAAATATCAGGATCGGCTGGGAAAGTGTTTTGGTTGACGAAGCCACGTATTATTGTGGCAGAGTTGAGATGTCTTCATCCCATTTTGCCAACAGGCGACGGCGTTCAGCCGACGAACCGTAAAGGGTGAAATCATAGTCAATCAACGTGATATCATCCATATTTGGCGCAGATGGCGACGTGTTAGAACCAACATTCGATGGCACTTGGAACGCATTCACTTCCAAAGCAAGGTTTTGCGCGTCAGTGGTCAAAGCCCAGTCATAAAACGCCTTGGCGCTGTCTTCATTGCGCGCCCCGTCGATGATCGACATAGAACCAATTTCAAAACCAGTGCCTTCGCATGGTGCAACAACGGTAATCGGGAAGCCCGCAACCGCTTGTTTTACAGCATCATGCATGAACACAATACCAACTGTGGTTTCACCACGTGCAGCCGCTTTGATCGGGGCTGAACCTGATTTGGTGTATTGGTTGATATTGGCGTGAAGGCCAGCCATGAATTCAAAACCTTCGTCTTCGCCAAATAGCTGAATGATGGTGGCAAGCGTTGTATACGCCGTGCCTGATGAATTCGGGTTGGCCATTTGAACGTGACCGTCAAATGATGGGTCCAACAGATCAGCCCAACATGAAGGTGCTTCAAGACCAGCGGCCTCTAGCAACTCGGTGTTATACCCGTAACCCAACGCGCCGGAATAAATTCCGATGGTGCGGTTACCGGAGCTTTCAGCCTGCGAAATCGCCCAAGGATGCAGCTGATCGCGCATTGGCGACAGATATTCCATGGTCAAACCTTCTTCGGCAGCTTGCAGATGCGGGTCACCAGTGCCACCCCACCACACGTCGCCGCGCGGATTGGCTGATTCTGCCTTGATCTGGGCAAATGTCTCACCAGAACTTTTGCGGGTCATGTTGACCTCAATGCCCGATGCTTCCTCAAAACTGTTGGCCATCAACTGGCACCAGTCCTCTTGCGCTGAGCAATAATACGTCAGGCTGGCAGCATTCGCTGCACCAGTTGCCGCAATCAGCGTAAATGCTGATGTTGCAAGTAATTTTTTGAATGTGATCATTTCTTCCTCCAAAAGTTGAACCGCCTATGCGGCGGTTTTGTTTAATTATTTTATTATCATATGGGCAAATAATTTCTTACGCAACGAGTTTGTAATTTTTTACAAATGAGTGACGATAGTATAATATTAACTACCCCCGTTCCGGAAAGGAAATATAGACAGTAAACTAAACTCTACTAGTATAATTATATAAGAGTCATTTTTATCGTGTGTAAAAATGAGCAAAAAAGATATTAAATCCGTTATATATTTGTCGCAACTTGCGAAACGGGAGCCGTTGGGATTCGGATAGTATCAACACGCTGCTACATTTTCTGCACAAAGTCGGCCTAATTCGGGCCGCAATTTTACGACGCCTTGGGCCTAATTTCACCATTTTGATAATTATGCTATCAACGTCACCCATTTACTACCCCTCTGACTTCACTCCTGTTGCTTCCACAGGGTGTTGTCACGTTAACTGTGCGGGTGGCTAAATAGAACAAGTATCACTATTCAAGCGGCACAGACTGCCGCGTTCCAGGCGTCGAATGCTTCGAGTCTGTGGTATCGAATTGTTAGAGCAGAGCGGCGGCGGGCTGGGACAGAAAAACAATTTCGAATGGCGGAATGGATCGAGATGAACCGCTGCAGGCTTC
>JBBWVU010000011.1:0-162650 GCA_050256375.1 Paracoccaceae bacterium
CGAACGACCGCTAAGGGCCGAAAGCAGACCTAGAACGCATAGCACTAACCATCCCGGATTTTGAGCAAGTCAAATAGGAGCAATCCCTGAAGTTAACGAAATATGCACCACTACAGATCATTGTAATTGCCCAGCAATGCGGGGGTAAAATGACTGCAAGAGCCTTTGGAGTCGATCTTACCGGTTGCGAGGCCGATCTGATCGGCGTGAGCTGCGAAAACATCCCGGACAACCTGTGTTCTTTGACGTTGGAATACAAGACGAAACAACCGTTTCTGATGACTACAACGTTAATTTGAGGCCCGTAAAATACACAGGGAAATTTTTGCGTATGATTTATTCGTTACTATTCAGTACTGTTGCTTTCGCGTTTCTATACAAATCGCGAAAACCTAATAGCTTGTTACTTTGGGCAATTCCTGCCGTATTAGTGGGGTTTGTTATTCCATTTGGTTCCATTTTAAGTTGGATATTTCTCTACAAAGCCGCTTACCGTGATGATTATCCTAGAAAACCATCATCGTTTGACAAAGCTTTCGGTGACGACTGGAAAGAATAACAACCTGCGCCACAGCGTCTTGTTTAAACTCGTCCGTAAACCGCATTCCCTTACTCATATCCATCTCTCCTTGGTTCCAAAGTTACCAAGCAAAGTGTCTACAAATCTAGAGGCTATTCAATCGCTGCTAAAATGACATCAGCGGACATCTCTCAGTAAGCGTCTGCCGTCTACACTTCCGGACTATAATTCCACGGCATCAGCTCGTCTATCTTGTTGATCTTGTGATCTGCAATGCGTCCCAAGACCCAAGTCAGCCAGGCTTGTGGGTCGACTTTATTCAGCTTGGCGGTTTCAATCAGAGTGAAGGCGATAGCCATCGAGTTACCGCCGCGCTGTGAGCCTGCGAACATCCAGTTCTTACAGCCCACCCCCTCTTACGGGTCCCATATATGAAGAGGGTTAAAGGGGTCCTTAGGGGGATCCCTTGTTGTTTATGTATCCTAATCCCACCAATACATAACAACACTAAATTACTTTACCCTTAGGGGCCCCTAACCCCTACTCCACAGACACCTCAGGCACCAACCCAGTATGATCCTTAAAGACCCTGACCATGACCTCCCGTGCTTGTTGTGCTTTGTCATGACGAACCAGAACAGCATCATGAATGGGAAGTGCTGTTATCTGTTCTTTCTTCAGCGCCAGTAGCACGTCAATCAGAATGTCGGACTCCTTGCGCATCAGTCGTAGGCCCACCCCTGCGTGGAACCTTTGGGCAATCCCGTGGTGCTTGTCCTGGATGGCACTGAGGATGACTGACAGGGAGATCCTGCTGGGAATGGTCTTACGCGCACCTTTAGGCATTCTTTTGAGGGGACTGTCGGCATTAATGGCAGCCTGAACGACCTTCTTGATCCCCGCACGACAACTCTCTGGGATGCCGTAAGCTGTCAGGTCGTAGTGGTCTCCCTCTGGTGGGGTTTTGCTTTCCAGGGCATAGAGCAACAACACACCCACCTGTCCGTAGTCCAGCTCTGCAATGCTATCGTCATCAATGATGATGGCATCCATGCGGTGCTCAGCCTTCATACTCTGCCAGAACCCGCCGTAAAGACGCCCTCCTTGTGCGAAGTCATCGTTGTTGAAGATCCGGACAAGCCGTCTGTCAGTGGTATCGATGCCTGATCCGTCACAAGTGATATCAACCTGGGCTATCCAGTCATTGATGTCCCGCAGCTGCCCTCGCATCGTCTCGGTCTCTGGTGTGTCTTGATATTCAACTAGGGAACCCGGCCTATCGCTTCGTGTCTTTGGGCCCTTCAGCACAATCACCTCCTCATCAGGCGACCTGCCAATGTCCTTGAAGGTAATCCCAAAGCGCTGGATTCGAGATAGAAGCTTGGGTCCTGCCCTCAGCAGGGTTTGCTTGCCCTCGACATGATAGCTCAGGTCATCTTCCTTGATCGTGAAGGTTCTCTCGCCCTTCTCCATCTCAACGAAGTCCATTTCCTCGGCTGACATGACCTTCAGGATGTCTGGCAGGGTCTTGCCAAGTGCCGCCCCTTTGTAGCGGGACTTCTTTCTCAGGACCTGATTGCTCTGGGTGACGTGGACGCTCCCTCCGGCTAGCTCTAGTTCCCTGTGGATCAGATCGCAGACAACCGCTTCCACCGTGTGCTCGTAGGTCCCTTGGGCTGTCTGTGTTCGGGCTCTTTTACGGCTTTGATGGTAGGCCTCATAGCCCGACATTTGTTGCAAAACTTCCCGCAGTAGCTCCCGCATACCGTCTGACCTCCCACAGCGATGCGGGTGGAAAGGGCGTGCGCTTTGATCGGGGTAGTCTGTGGTCATGGGCAATATTCTGGATGTGTTTGGATTGTCAGTAAGATATTTTATTCGGTGCTTAGTAAGTTCTCCTAGGGTGCCACTTTGCACCCCTCAGGCATAGGCTGCCGTCTGGATGGGGGAAGCCTTAAGAAGGAGGACATGCTTGCCTTCGGGCCACTCTGGGCACCTCTGGAAGAACCTACCAGACCTTCTCCATAGACTCCCGCATGATTTTTAGGTCATACCCAGAGCCGTAGCGTGCGGACACCCCTGCAGTGGTGTGGCCCAGGATGCTCTTGCTCAGTTCATCACCGCAGCCGGTATTACGTAGGGCGTCCTTCATACGATGACGCAGAGAGTGGAGGCTCTTCTTGCGATCTGTGATACCTTTACGGAAGTGCTTCATCATCATTGCCGAAAGGGAGGTGTTCCCGTTTGTACGGGCATACTTTGGAAAGACGGGCTCATGATCTTCTTTGCCGTGCCGGTATTCTTGCAAGGCTGCCAGTGATTGATCAGACAGGGGTATAACCCGCTGTGACCCTTTGGTCTTAAGGCCTCGAATATCATTGGGTTGAACGTGCAAACTTCTGTCCTGAAGGCAGATATCCCCTACAAGTATGCCTGCTAGCTCTGATATGCGCAGACCAGTCTCCTTCAGAAGAAGGTAGTAAACGTCAGCGGTTGTGGACTTATATATCTCGTTGAGGCGCAAGATATCCTCATCGTTTAGGGGAAGCCTATCTTCCTTGCTGGCACCTGCCCCTTTGACGAGCATACCGTTGAAGGGGTTGTTCAGCTCCAGACCATGTTCCTTGAGATACCAGTTAAAAGCCGCATTGATCGCGTTTTTGTTGCGGATCACACTGTTTGGAGACAGCCGCTGCAGCAGATAGTCACGGTAGGCGTTGGCATCCTTCCGTGTGATCTTATCATGGGCGAGGTCATACACCTTCACCTGCCCTAAGGCTGCAACAAGGTCTTTCTTGCAGCGCTCTAGCCGCGTCTTCTGACGGTGATCCTTGGCGGCATTCCCCGAGGTCGTTCCAGCATAGTAGCTATCCACAACATCTCCGAGGGTAATTACCTCCTCTGGCAGGGTGGCATTCGCCAGCTTTGCTTGCGTTGTTTTGGCAACCTTCCCCTCGATGGTGTTTGAGAAGTCCCACAGGGCCATACTCAGGTTCTCGTCCACCTGACCTGCTGCGAGCAACTCAGCGGCTGTTGATCCGAAGTGGTTTGCGACCAGGAGCAGTACTTTGTCCCGCTCGCCTTGCTTCTGGGCAACGACAGCCGTCTTGCCAAACAGGGCCTCGATCTCTTGATGCGCTGCGGGCCAGTTCCGCAGAGCGGCTTCGTAGGTTTTGCCTAGATTGCGGTACAGGCGTTCCTTGCCCAGTAGGGCTACCAGTTTCTTTGGAACCCGTCGGCGATAGCGATAATACCCATCGGCCTTTATCTCGGTGAAGGGTGGAAGCTTCATGTGCGTCTCCTCGAGGTTGCTCGAGGAACCTTCATCCGAGGACGTCATGTGCGTTTTCCCGTTTATGACCCAATGGGTTCCCTTTTCGACCAAAAAGGGTTCCTAAATGCCAGCATTACAGCCGTTATGTCATAAAAACAAGGATAAATACGGGGGATTTTGGTGCCCAGGAGAGGACTCGAACCTCCACGTCCATACAGACACTAGCACCTGAAGCTAGCGCGTCTACCAATTCCGCCACCTGGGCAGGTGTGCAGGCGCGACTTATACCGGTAGGATAAGGGTGTCAACGACACTTTGGTCAATTATCCGGTGCTTTGCGATAAATCCAACTTGTCCGCGGAAGTTTAGGGGCGTATTGCAATATGTAAGCTGCATTCAAGGAGTCTACCCCATGTCGAACACCACTCCAATCGTTACAATTTTCGGAGGTTCCGGTTTTGTCGGTCGCTACGTTGCGCAACGTATGGCGCGGGCTGGTTGGCGGGTTCGGGTGGCGGTGCGGCGACCCAATGAGGCTATGTATGTAAAGCCTTACGGCGATGTCGGACAGGTAGAACCGATCCTTTGTAATGTACGTGACGAGGGTTCGCTCCGGCGCGTTATTGAAGGTGCTGATGCGGTTGTGAACTGCGTCGGTATCTTGCAGGAAACCAAGTTCCAGTCGTTCGAAGACGTCCATGTTGATGCGGCCGAAATGATCGCAAACCTCTGTGCCGAGGCTGGTGTTTCCAAGCTGGTCCATATCTCAGCACTTGGTGCGAGTGCTGAATCAGACAGCAGGTATTTCGAAACAAAAGCCGAGGGTGACTTGTTGGTTTTAGAGGCGATGCCGGACGCTGTGGTCCTGCGGCCCTCGGTCATTTTTGGAACTGAGGATCAACTTTTCAACCGCTTAGCTAGCTTCAGCCTAATTAGTCCAGTGTTACCTTTACTGGGCGCCGAAACGCAGTTCCAACCCGTTTACGTTGACGATATAGCCGCCGCGGTCGAGGTCGCGGTATGCGGCGTGATCACTGGTGGCATCTACGAACTGGGCGGTCCCGAGGTGGCAACGATGCGATCGCTCGCACAAACTGCGATGAATGTGACGGGACGGCGGCGGGTGCTTGTTGTCGCGCCAATGTGGCTTGCGCGCATGAAGGGCTGGGCCTTTGAGACGATCGAAAAGCTGTCTGGCGGTTTGATACCGGCTATTATTACGAGGGATCAGTTAAAGGTTTTGCAGATCGATAATGTAGTTAGCAAGGGCGCAGCAGACCTTGCTGCGTTTGGTGTTGAGCCCACTGCCATGACTTCGGTATTGGACGGCTACCTATATCATTATCGCGCAAGCGGGCAGTTCACTACGATGACGGCTTCGGCCAGAAAATAGCGCCATATTTATCGACGGTCATCGGAGAATCGAGTTAAGTTGAAGTTTCTTGCATCGACGTGGCTAATATCGCGGTTACATTTCCTGAAAATTTGCCCTTGTTTTTAGCGGGTAACGGAATATTAGTAAACATTAGTTACCTATATTTCAAGAATACTCGTGAGAAACTTGCTTTAAACTAATTTAATCTTTATTTAGGTCAGCATAATTGTCTTTATATGCGCGCGTACTCGCAGTAGTAAATTCAATAACTAAAAATTGTTTGGATAGAGGATTTCCAGATGGCCAGACAGCCTATGCTAAAATTTGTGGACGTTGATCGGGCCATGCCTCAGAAGCGTTCGGCTGAGGATCGGCGGGATGACTTCCAAGAAATATACCACGAATTCGTTAACAAAAAGGCAACCGAGCAAGCGAGTCGTTGTTCGCAATGCGGTGTGCCCTATTGCCAGACGCATTGCCCGTTGCATAACAACATTCCCGATTGGCTGTTGATGACAGCGACGGGACGCCTGGAAGAAGCGTATCAGATTAGTCAGGCGACTAATACTTTTCCCGAAATCTGTGGACGTATCTGCCCGCAAGATCGCCTGTGCGAAGGCAATTGCGTGATTGAAAAATCAGGCCATGAAACTGTAACCATCGGCGCGGTTGAAAAATACATTACCGACACGGCTTGGGACAAGGGCTGGGTGAAACCTGCCTCGCCTGCGGTTGAACGGACCCAAAGTGTTGGGATTATCGGGGCCGGCCCGGGTGGGTTGGCGGCGGCTGATCGATTACGCTCGGCGGGCTTTCAGGTGACGGTTTATGATCGCAACGACCGCTCTGGCGGCTTGCTGACTTACGGTATTCCGGGGTTCAAACTGGAAAAAGATATCGTCATGCGGCGGGTGAAGCTGCTGGAAGATGGCGGCGTCGAAATAGTTAACAACTGCGCGATTGGCGAGACCATCACGTTTGCGGATCTTCGCGATAAACATGACGCAACGATAATAGCCACTGGCGTTTACAAGTCTCGTGATCTTGGTGGGCCGGGGTCTGGACTGGGCGGAATTGTTAAGGCTTTGGACTATCTAACCGCCAGCAACCACCTGAATTTCGGCGACGATGTGCCCGAAATCGCAAGTGGAGAGCTGAACGCCGAGGGCAAAAATGTTGTCGTGATCGGTGGCGGTGATACCGCGATGGATTGTGTGCGCACGGCCGTTCGACAAGGTGCAAAATCGGTGAAGTGTTTGTATCGGCGGGACCGCGCGAACATGCCCGGCTCGGTTCGGGAAACACAGAACGCCGAAGAAGAGGGTGTCGAGTTCGTCTGGCTGGCTGCCCCTAAAGGGTTCACCGGAGACGACAGCGTTACTGGCGTGATGGTGCAAAAAATCCGCCTGGGTGCACCGGACGCAACTGGCCGGCAAGCCCCCGAAGAAATCGAGGGTTCCGAATATGTCCAGCAGGCCGATCTGGTCATCAAAGCGCTTGGGTTCGAGCCTGAAGATCTGCCCGTAATGTGGGACACACCAGAGCTGGAAGTGACCCGTTGGGGCACCATTTCGGCGGACTTCAAAACCCATGAAACTAACCTTTCAGGCGTTTATGCCATCGGCGATATCGTTCGTGGCGCAAGCCTTGTGGTTTGGGCGATCAAGGACGGTCGCGACGCAGCGGACAGCATCGTCAAATTCCTTAATGGGGGTTCGTAATGTTTAATTACTCAGAAAATCACGCGTACACAACCCGTGCACAACGCGCACACATCCCGTACACACGATGTGCAGTTAACGAACATAAACAAGAGGTTAATAGTTCATACAGTCTGTCTATATGCATTAACCAACTATTAACTTCGGGGGTTCTACTATGACCAAGTATGATGAAAAATGGGCTGCCGAACATAAAATTGCGCGCGAAACTCTGGCGGAAAACGGCCTGTATCGCGAAGATGACGAGCATTCCTCGTGCGGGGTTGGCTTGGTTGTTTCCATCGACGGCAAACCGCGTCGTCAGGTTGTTGAAAACGGTATCGCAGCGCTGAAGGCTATTTGGCATCGCGGGGCCGTCGACGCGGACGGAAAAACCGGTGACGGGGCCGGCATTCATGTTCAGATTCCGGTCAGGTTTTTCTACGACCAAATTCGACGCACAGGCCACGAGCCAGACAACAATTTGATTGCTGTGGGCATGATATTCCTGCCGCGCACAGATTTTGGAGCACAAGAAACCTGCCGGACGATCGTTGAATCAGAAGTTCTGCGGATGGGCTATTACATTTACGGCTGGCGGCAGGTTCCGGTTAATGTTTCCTGTCTGGGCGACAAGGCCAATGCCACGCGCCCCGAAATCGAGCAAATTCTTATTTCGAATTCCAAAGGCGTGGACGAAGAAACCTTCGAGCGCGAGCTTTATGTTATCCGCCGCCGCATTGAAAAAGCGGCCGCTGCGGCGCAGGTTAACGAGTTGTATATCAGTTCGTTGTCGTGTCGTTCGATCATCTATAAAGGGATGATGTTGGCCGAGCAGGTTGCGGTTTTCTATCCTGACCTGATGGACGACCGGTTCGAAAGCGCGTTCGCGATTTACCACCAACGCTATTCAACGAACACTTTCCCGCAGTGGTGGCTGGCCCAACCGTTCCGGATGCTGGCCCATAACGGCGAGATTAACACGCTTAAAGGTAACGTTAACTGGATGAAAAGCCACGAGATTCGCATGGCATCGAATTCGTTTGGCGACATGGCCGAAGATATTAAACCGGTTATCGCGCATGGATCTTCGGATTCAGCGGCGCTTGATGCAGTGTTCGAGATGATGGTTCGAGGTGGGCGTAATGCGCCAATGGCCAAGACAATTCTGGTGCCGGAAAGCTGGACGAATTTGGCAACTGCCGTGCCAAAGGAATGGCAGGATATGTATTCCTACGCGAATTCCGTGATGGAGCCGTGGGACGGCCCCGCCGCGTTGGCGATGACCGATGGACAATGGGTTTGTGCGGGTCTGGATCGTAACGGCCTGCGCCCGATGCGCTATGCGATTACGGGTGACGGGCTGCTGATTGCTGGTTCCGAGACGGGCATGGTGCCGACAGACGAGTTTGGTGTTGTCGAGAAAGGCGCGCTTGGACCGGGGCAGATGATCGGCGTTGATATGGCCGAGGGCAAGCTTTGGCATGACGCTGAAATGAAAGACATGTTGGCGGCCTCGAGCCCATTTGGCGATTGGGTCGAAGCAATCACCAACCTTGAAGAAATCACCGACGGCGTGGACGAAAAGCCGAAGTTTACCGGCTCGGATTTACGGACGCGCCAGATCGCTGCCGGCTATTCCGTCGAGGATCTGGAGATGATCCTGCACCCGATGGCCGAGGATGGCAAAGAGGTTTTGGCCTCGATGGGGGATGACACACCGTCGGCGGTTTTGTCCGAAAAGTACCGCCCGCTTAGCCATTTTTTTCGGCAGAATTTCAGCCAAGTAACGAACCCTCCGATCGATAGTTTGCGCGAATACCGTGTCATGAGTCTGAAAACACGCTTCGGAAACCTGAAAAATGTGCTGGATCAGGATGGCAGCCAGACCGAGATTTTGACGCTGGATAGCCCGTTTGTTTCGAACGGTCGTTTTTTGGCAATGATGAAATATTTCGGCGAAAGTGCGGTCACGGTTGACTGTACGTTTGCGGTGGGTGAGGCCCAAGGTCTGCAAAATGGCCTTTACCGGATTCAGGCCGAGGTCGAAGAAGCCGTGCGGGCCGGAGCTACGCAAATTGTGCTGACCGACACCCATCAAAGCGCGGAACGTGTGGCCTTACCGATGATCTTGGCGACCTCTGCGGTGCATAGTTGGCTGGTGCAAAAAGGGCTGCGGACTTTTACATCGTTGAACGTACGCTCGGCTGAGTGTGTTGACCCGCATTATTTCGCTGTGCTGATTGGGGCAGGTGCGACGACGGTTAATGCTTATCTGGCACTGGATTCACTGGCGGATAGGATCGAGCGTGGACTGCTGGAATGCACGCTGGACGAGGCCAAGGAGCGGTATCGCGAGGCGATCAATCAGGGCCTGCTGAAAATCATGTCAAAGATGGGAATTTCTGTTATTTCGTCCTATCGCGGCGGTCTGAACTTTGAAGCTGTGGGGCTTTCACGCGCCATGGTCGCCGAGTTTTTCCCCGGAATGCACAGCCGGATTTCCGGCATCGGGATCACGGGTATTCAACGTGCGGCGTTGAAAGTGCATGCTACGGGATGGCTGCAAGGGCAAGACATTTTGCCCATCGGCGGGTTCTACAAGGCCCGCAAAAGCGGCGAAACGCATGCGTGGGAAGCGCAGGCGATGCATTTGTTGCAGTCGGCCTGTGATCGTGGTTCTTACGACCTGTTCAAACAGTATTCCAAGGATATGCGATCCCGCCCACCTATCCATTTGCGCGATTTGCTGGACTTCAAACCCGCGAACGCTCCGATTTCGGTAGATGACGTCGAAAGCATCACCTCGATCCGTAAACGGTTTGTAACGCCGGGCATGTCGCTGGGCGCGCTTAGCCCTGAGGCGCATAAAACGCTGAATGTGGCTATGAACCGGATCGGGGCAAAGTCGGATTCCGGCGAAGGCGGCGAAGACCCCGCGCATTTCCATCCTGAACCGAATGGCGACAACCCGTCCGCGAAAATCAAACAGGTAGCGTCTGGTCGTTTCGGCGTTACCGCCGAATATCTGAATCAATGCGAAGAGCTGGAGATCAAGGTTGCCCAAGGTGCCAAGCCCGGTGAGGGAGGGCAGTTGCCCGGCATCAAGGTCACGGAATTGATCGCGCGTTTACGGCATTCGACACCAGGTGTGACGCTGATTTCACCGCCGCCGCATCACGATATCTATTCGATCGAGGACTTGGCGCAGCTTATTTACGACCTCAAACAGATCAACCCGCGTTGCAAAGTTTGCGTAAAACTTGTGGCTTCAAGCGGCGTTGGTACAATTGCGGCAGGTGTGGCGAAGGCCAAAGCCGATGTGATTTTGATCTCGGGCCACAATGGTGGCACGGGCGCGTCGCCCGCGACTTCGATCAAATATGTGGGGCTTCCGTGGGAGATGGGCCTGACCGAAACGCATCAGGTTTTGGCGCTGAACAACCTGCGCGACCGCGTAACTTTGCGGACCGATGGTGGTTTGCGCACCGGCCGTGACATCGTGATTGCTGCAATGATGGGCGCCGAGGAATACGGGATCGGCACCGCAGCGCTGATCGCGATGGGGTGCATTATGGTGCGCCAATGCCAGTCGAACACCTGCCCTGTCGGCGTTTGTGTGCAAGATCCGGAATTGCGTAAAAAGTTTACCGGGTCCGCCGACAAGGTCGTTAATTTAATCACGTTCTATGCGCAGGAAGTGCGCGATGTTCTGGCTTCGATCGGAGTGCGGAATTTAGACGAAGTTATTGGACGAGCGGATCTGCTAACGCAGGTTTCGCGTGGCTCGGCGCATCTCGATGATCTGGATTTGAATCCATTACTGATTTCAGCAAGCGAAGCTGGCGCGATTACGTATGATCGCAAGCGCGAGCGTCAAGCAGTACCAGATACGCTCGATGCGCAGATCGTGGCGGACGCGCAGCCGTTCTTTAACGACGGCGAAAAAATGCAGCTTTCCTATTCGGTGCAAAACACGCATCGGACGGTTGGCACACGGGTTTCCAGCCATATTGTTGGTAAATTCGGTATGCGCAATTCGTTGCAACCTGACCATCTGACGATAAAACTGACCGGTTCCGCTGGGCAATCGCTGGGAGCTTTTGCAGCACCGGGCTTGAAGATCGAGGTGGCTGGTGATGCCAACGACTACGTCGGCAAAGGGTTGTCGGGGGGCATGATTACATTACGCCCGCGTCTAGGAAGCCCGTTGGTGGCGGCTGATAACACCATCATTGGCAACACGGTTCTTTACGGCGCTACTGACGGAAAGCTGTTCGCCAATGGTCGAGCTGGCGAGCGGTTCTGCGTGCGCAATTCCGGTGCTCAGGTGGTGGTCGAGGGCTGCGGATCCAACGGTTGCGAGTATATGACTGGTGGTGTGGCGGTTATTCTGGGGCCGATCGGTGACAACTTCGGGGCCGGAATGACAGGGGGAATGGCCTATATTCTTGACCCGAACGACGAGGTCGAAACCCGCGCCAATGTGGAAACTTTGACGGTACAGCCAGTGCAATCCGCGCATTGGGAGGCACAGTTGAAGGGGCTTATCGAACAACATGCAACCGAGACCGGATCAGCGCAGGCCACAAAAATCCTGCAACGTTGGGACGAGATGCTGCCGAAATTCAAGCAACTTTGCCCCAAAGAAATGCTGACCCGTATTTCGTACCCGCTTAGCGATGTTGAAACGTCGGCCTCTGCCTGATAACTGCTGGTTCGGAGGAGACTTTGGACCAGACCATGGCAAGACGACCACCTACAAAACCTGTTGAAGCTCCGGTTGAACCGAAGCCCAAACGTGACTGGTTCTTTCCAGTGCGCGTCATCATCTGGTTTGTGCGGCCATTTGTTAATTTTCTGTTAATCCTTTTGCTGCTTTCCACAGCGCTTGTCTCAACTTTCAAGTGGGTCAATCCTCCGTTAACCTATTATATGTACTCGGAATACAATCGGCTGGACATGATCCAGTATCAATGGCGGGACTTGGACGACATGTCCTCGTATATCCCGCTTGCGGTTGCTGCTGCCGAGGATGCGAATTTTTGCGCACACAACGGCTTTGATTTTGATGCTATCGAAGTGGCGATTGAGGAGGGTGCGGGCCGCGGGGCATCTACGATCTCGCAACAAGTTGCCAAGAACCTGTTTCTATGGTCTGGCCGTAGTTGGCTGCGCAAAGGATTGGAAACCGGCGTTACCGTTTTGATCGAAAGTCTGTGGAGCAAGCGTCGGATCATGGAAGTCTATCTGAACATTGCCGAGTTTGGCGAGGGGGTGTTCGGAATTGATGCCGCCGTCCTTAACAATTTTCGAACCGGCGCCGATAACTTGCGGATCAATCAGGCCGCTAGGCTGGCATTAGTGTTGCCCGATCCTAAAGGGCGCACGGTTAACGGACAGTCAACGTCAACGCAACGTCGCGCTAGCCAGATTTCCATCGGCGCGACGACTTTGCGTGATGAGAACCGGGCTGATTGCTTTTTGGCTGCAGCTTCTCCTTGAATTATTGGGGATTTGGGCTAATGAAAGAGTATTAATTACTATTAGGGTTTTCCAATGCTGCGCCTTTACCACCTGCCCCTTTCGCCATTTTGTCGGAAAATTCGCCTAGTTTTGGCCGAAAAGAAGATCGACGTTGATCTAGTCGTGGAATTCCCGTGGGAACGACGGCTGGATTATTTACGACAGAACCCATCAGGCAAGGTTCCGATGCTGAAAGCTGACGGTCTGGTTTTAGCGGATTCGGCGGCGATTTTCGAGTATCTGGAAGAAGTTTATCCCCAAGTCCCCCTTCTGCCATCTAATCCGGCGGATCGGGCCGAAGCGCGACGATTGGCGGCGTGGTTTGATGACAAGTTTCATCACGAAGTTACCGTTAACCTTTTGTATGAACGTATTAACAAGAAGTTAATGCAGAGCGGTTACCCTGATAGTAAGCGGATCAAGGCTGGTGCTAAAAATATCAAATACCACCTCGATTATATGGGCTGGTTGCTGGAGCAACGGCGATGGTTGGCTGGCGACCGAATGACGATCGCGGATTTTTCGGCAGCGGCGCAGCTTAGCTGTCTTGATTACATCAGCGATGTCGACTGGTCGCGGCACGAGGCCGTACATGACTGGTATTCCAAGATAAAATCTCGTCCGTCGTTTCGGCCGTTGTTATCTGATCTCGTGTCGGGCTTTGTGCCGCCTCCGCACTACGCCGATCTGGATTTCTAGGTGGCTGCGGCCGAAAATGACGAACTGTTGGGCCGCCTTCGCGAACACGCGTTGGCAGAAGGTTTTTCGGGGTTCGGCGTCTGCGCGCCAGATGCAATACCCGAAGCGGCGGCGCGGCTGAAGGCTTATGTTGATGGTGGTTATCACGGCCAAATGAATTGGATGGCCGAGCGACAGAACTGGCGCGGTGATCCGTCCGAACTGTGGCCAGAAGCGCGATCTGTCATTATGTTAACGGAAAATTATGGCCCCGCCGACGATCCGATGCGCGTGTTAGAGATGCAGGATCGTGGGAACATTTCGGTTTATGCACGCAATCGGGATTATCATAACCTAGTTAAGAAACGCCTTAAACGCGTTGGTCGCTGGTTGCTGGAACAGGCGGGCGGTGACATTAAGGTTTTCGTCGATACGGCCCCTGTGATGGAAAAACCACTGGGTGCGGCGGCTGGTTTGGGTTGGCAAGGAAAGCATTCGAATCTGGTCAGCCGCGAACAAGGCAGTTGGTTTTTTTTGGGTGCGATTTTCACAACGCTGGATTTCACGAAGAATGAACCCGAGGTGGATCACTGCGGTAGTTGCACAAATTGCCTCGATATTTGTCCGACGAATGCGTTTGTTGGGCCTTATAAACTGGACGCACGGAAGTGCATTTCCTATCTGACGATCGAATACAGCGGCCCGATTGACGAAGATCTGCGACCTATGTTGGGTAATCGAATTTACGGATGCGATGACTGTCTGGCTGTTTGTCCATGGAACAAGTTTGCGAGTGCTTCACGGGATGCGAATTACTGGGCGCGTGTTGAACTACAATGCCCAAAACTGGCGCATCTGGTGGCGCTGGACAAAAAAGATTTTCGCGAGGTTTTCAGCGGTTCGCCCATCAAACGGATTGGTCGCAACCGGTTTGTGCGAAATGTTCTTTATGCGATTGGTAATTCCGACGAAACCGGATTGCGCCCTTATGTGCAACCGTTACTGAGCGACGACGACCCAGTAGTGCGCGATGCCGCCGAATGGGCAATGAAACGGTTACCGGCGCAATAAAAAACCCGACGCAGTGTCCGGGTTTTCCAAATAATATGTCACAAAGCTTAGTGCAGTTTGTCAGCAACCGTCTCGATCGCATCGTCGATCAACCCGCCAGCAACATCTGCCGACATGTTGGCTGCCATAACTTCGCCAGCTGCAGCGATCGCGATGTTAACCGCTTTGTCTTTGACTTCACGAACCGCAGCTTGTTCCGCAGACGCGATCTGGTCAACTGCGGCCTGTAGGCGACGCGCAATGCTGTCTTTCAGGTCGGCTTTGGCCGCATCGGCAGCGATCTGGGCTTCGGTTTTGGCATGTTCAATAATGCCTTCAACCTGACCTTCGACCTCTTTATGCTTACGCTCGAAAGACGCCAGAATTGTCTGGGCTTCTTCGCGAAGGGCACGGGCCTCGTCGATTTCGGATTTGATACCTTCCGCGCGGTCGTCCAACATTTTCGTCAACAACTTCGGAACACCGAAGTAAAGCAAAACGCCGATGAAACCGGTAAAGGCGATCAGAACCACAAAGTTTGTGTCGTTCAGGCTGTACCACGGGATATCAGCACCGGCAGCGAACGCCGGAGTTGCCATCATGGAAGCCAATAGAGCAATACGTTTCATGATCGTTTACCCTTTCAGACGTGCAGCAACCGCTGCTTTGGTTGCTTTGTCATCCGCAGTCGACGGCATGATTTTGGCGATAATGTCATTGGCGGCAACGCCAGCAACTTCTTCGATGCTTTTCAATGCGCTTGCGCGGATCTCGTCGATACGCACTGCGGACTCGGCTGCTTTGGCCGCGATTTCAGCATCTGCCTTGGCGATTGCCGCGTCGACATCTGCTTTGATCTCGGCTTTAGCAACACCTGCGATAGCCATTGCTTGCGAGCGGGCTTCTGCTAGGGCGGCGTTATACGCGACCTCGGCTTCTTCCGCTTTGCGTTTGAATTCAGCAGCCTGTTCAATATCATTTGCGACGGCGTTATGCCGGTCTTCGATCACCGAACCAATACGTGGCAGGGCCACTTTGGACACGATGAAATATAATACGACAATCGACACAACCAACCAGAATATCTGGTTCGGGAACGTCGAAAAATCGAGCTGTGGCATTCCGGGTGCGGAAGCCTCTGCTGCTTGTGCGGCGTCTTGAGTTGCCATGTTATTCTCCGATAGCAGGGCGGGCCACGCCTAAACGTCGCCCGATGCAATCCATATACGGCCACGCGTATCGTGACCGCAATTCAGCGTTTTGCTTAAACAGCAAACATAAGCAGAAGTGCAACGAGGAACGAGAAGATCCCCAAAGCTTCCGCAAACGCGATGCCGATGAACAAAGTAGCCGTCTGCTCGCCGGCAGCTGCCGGGTTGCGAAGTGCTCCGGACAGGAAGTTACCTGCAACCAAACCCACACCGATGCCAGCGCCGCCCATGCCTATGCTTGCCAAGCCTGCACCGATCATTTGACCCATTACTGCGATATCGCCTTCCATAGTATTCTCCTTTTTCGAATATCTAGATTAGTTTGTTAACCCTAATGTGCCGGATGCAACGCATCTTTTAGGTACACCACAGTCAAGATTGTGAAAACATAAGCCTGAATGAAGGCTACGAGTAGTTCGAGGCCGTAGACCGCGACAATTGCGGTTATCGGGATAACAGCCCCAATCCCCAGTGCGCCGGCGAAACCGGCGAACACTTTGACCACCGCGTGACCAGCCATAAGGTTTCCACCAAGACGGATGGAGTGGCTGACGGGGCGGACAAAATACGAGATCAGCTCGATCAGGAACAGCACAGGGCGCAAGGCCATCGGCGCGCTGGATACCCAGAAGAGCTTTATGAAAGATGGGCCGTTTATAACGAAGCCCAGAACGGTGACACTGATAAATACGGTCGCCGCAAGAATACCGGTCACAGCGATCTGCGAAGTGACCGAGAAACTGTAGGGCAGCAAGGCCAGCAGGTTCGCGAATAGAATGAACAAGAACGCGGTCATGATGTGCGGGAAATACTTCAGGCCTTCTTTGCCTGTAATGTCCTCGATCATTTTGCGAACGAAACCGTAAGTCATTTCGGCAACAGACTGGCTGCGGCTTGGAACCATTGCGCGGCCACGTGAACCAACAACCAATAAAAGGAATGCGGCCAGAACGGCCAGACCCATCCAAAGGGTTACGTTTGTTGGCGTGTACCAATGGATTGCGCCGTCGCCAAACAACGGGTGAACCTCGAACTGGTCCATCGGGTGAATGTTGAAACCGCTTGTCGCTTCTTCAGTTGTACTCTCAACAGACACGATCTACCCTCGCTTTTGACCCTTTTGGGCCGTTTCATTCTCGGTCAATTGCTTGACCTTTTGCCTCTGAACTTCCTCGGCGGTCCGCATCATTACGCGAATACCGGCCCCGAAGCCCAACAACGAAAACAGTATCAGGAAGATCGGGAGTGTCCCGAACAGGCTATCCAGCCCGTACCCAATACCCATGCCCATCGCCATTCCGATGACGAGCTCTAAAACCATACGCCAAGCCAAACTGGCCTTTTCGTACTTGCTCTCCCGTCTCGGGGCGGGTTCAATCGCAGCCTTGGCCGCACTGATCTTCACCTCCAGCGCCTTGAGTTTTTCCGAATCCGGTGTATCGGTCATCCAATACCCTCCTTTTCCAGTCCCTCGTAGCACAGATTCCCTAGTGTGAGCATCCGGGCGGACAATATGTATGTGGGCAGGCAGTGTCAAGCGCGTTGGATGATTACTTACTATCAGGTAAGTATATGTATTTATTAAGTTTATCTGACCTGCGGCGTGCTGGCGCATGAAGGCCGGTAATAATTTTGCCGCTAATAAAATCAACTGATCGGTTGACCATTATTCCATGCGGATTATAGTCAAACACATGGTTGAGAATTCAAATGCACAGCTGGACGCCCTGTTCGCCTCTTTGTCGGATCAGACGAGGCGTGCGATATTGCTAATGTTGCTGAACAGGGACATGACCGTTAAGGAAATTGCCGAACCATTTGAAATGTCTCTCGCCGCTGTCTCGAAACATATCCAGATTCTGGCGAAAGCAGGATTGTTATCGCAAATTAAATCGGGGCGGGAGAAGTGGTGCAAGTTAGACACTAACGCTTTGAAACCCGCCGCGTTCTGGCTGGAATCTTACGGACAGTTTCTGGACGATAGTTTCGACCTGCTGGAACAGTTGATCGAGTTACAAGAGATTGGCGTCGCCCGAATGTCAGAAAACTAAATATCCTGGCGCAAGATGTCGGTAACCAGCACGCCGTAAACTCCTTCGCCGATAACCTCGCGTGCTTTTTCGGTTAGCGAACCTCTCAAATCCTGCATGGCCACACCCCCGGTAAATTGCCCTTCAAATCCGCCGGAGTTGGCATGTAGGAACATCACGCCCAACAGAGCATCACGCAATTTTGGTTCCCGCGCGAAAACCCTGTCGCCCACTTTTGGCGCGGCCTCCAACGAAAGGGACATTACTATCATCGCAGAGACCTTTCCGTCCGTTACGACGGGTACTACAAACTGCTTACTCAGTTTTGCATAGTATACCGATCCGGGGATCGCCGCATTTTCCTGCGATCGGCTGTTGTCCTCGACTATTTCGTCGCATTGCTAACTTTCATCAGCGCTACAGTCTGCCACGTTCATTGGCGAAGGGCGCATAAACATTCCGGCGCTGCCGCCAATGATCACCCCGACAAGAAGAATTAGTACTGGAAATATTTTGGCCATAATTGCCCCTTGAAACGGGACCACAATTTCGAAAATCTGCTGCCCGTATCTTGGTTGTTGAACATCGGTAATACGGCCTCGTCCACCGTAAGAAATGTACGCGCCGGCGATTTTGTCGTAAGTGATTTCGTTTCGTCGCGACGATGTCCTCGGGCTGGACGATCCCGACAACCTGCAACTCTCACAGTTCAAAGTTCACGCGAACCTCTTGTAGACCGCTGACAACCAAGTGCCCGTTTGCAAGAACATCAACTACTGTGGCGGCAATGCGCAGAGTTATCTTTTCGTTGCGCCAAGGTGCCACTAGTTTTGAGGGCGACCCTATCGCAATCGGTTTTGCCCCACATTCGTCAACAGATTCTGCACGTCTTATCGTTCGCAACGATGCTTCCGAGATTATGTATACCGAGCAGATCAACCCGGAATCAGGATCTGTTGATTGGCATGGCTCCAGCTTCACCTCAGACATTGCACCTTCCGGCCGGTATAGCTTCGAAATTGAAAGCTATTCCGGTGAAACCCTTTTGCAAACCGGTGAAGGTAGGGTTTTCGACTTGGTTACCGAAGTCCGCATGGATGGTGCCACCACGTTCCTTGTGTTTCGCGATGGTACGGATTTGGCGCTGGACAAAACAACCGCGCTCAGGATGCCTCAATTGTGAGTTCAAACCGCTGTATTTTCTGCTGTTCCCGTTCGGATGATCTGATACCGTGATGAAAATTGGCCATCTAGGAGCATGCGATGAAATATATATTAGCCATCGATCAAGGAACAACTTCGACTCGGGCGATACTATTTGACCAGAAGATGCAAATCGCCGCCACCGCTCAAAAAGAGTTTGCACAACACTTTCCGGCCTCGGGGTGGGTTGAACATGACCCGGACGAGATTTGGTCAACAACAATAGATATGTGCCGCGAGGTCATGTCCAAACAGGGCGTTCAAGCGTCTGATATTGCGTCAATCGGCATTACGAACCAGCGCGAGACGACCATTGTTTGGGATAAAGCCAGCGGGCGGCCAATTTACAATGCAATTGTTTGGCAGGATCGAAGAACCTCGGACACGTGCAAAGCACTGAAAGCCGACGGGTTAGAGTCGATGATAACCAGAAAAACAGGATTGCTGCTCGACCCGTATTTTTCGGCGACCAAAATTAAGTGGATTCTCGATAATGTGGATGGCGCTCGAACAAAAGCCGCGACGGGCGGTCTGCTGTTTGGCACGGTAGACTGTTTTTTGTTGTGGAAGTTAACCGGCGGAAAGGTTCACGCGACCGAAGCGACCAACGCGGCGCGCACTATGATTTACGATATCCGTAATGGCGTTTGGGATACCGATATTTGTCAGTTGTTAGACATCCCAATGAACATGTTACCGGAAGTTCGCGACTGCGCGTCAGATTTCGGGAACACTGCCCCGGACTTGTTGCATGGCCAGATTTCGATACATGGGATTGCCGGGGACCAACAAGCAGCAACAATCGGCCAGGCGTGTTTCGCGCCCGGAATGTTCAAGTCAACTTACGGTACAGGGTGTTTTGCCCTGTTGAATACTGGTGACCGGCTTGTCACATCACAAAACCGGTTGCTAGGAACAATCGCGTATCAGCTGGATGGAAAAACAACCTACGCGCTGGAGGGGTCTATTTTTGTTGCTGGTGCGGCCGTTCAATGGTTACGGGACGGATTAGGAATCGTTGGGCATGCCAGCGAAACACAAAAAATGGCTGAGGCCGCGTCAGACAATGAAAATGTTTACATGGTTCCGGCTTTTACAGGTCTTGGAGCACCGCATTGGGATGCCGATAGCCGCGGTGCGATATTCGGGATAACGAGAAGCTCTAACCAAAACGACTTTGCCCGCGCCGCACTGGAAAGCGTCGGATACCAAACGCGTGACTTAATGGAAGCTATGCAGGCCGATTGGGGCGGCGGCACCAAAGGCATTCTTCGCGTCGACGGCGGGATGAGCGCGAATGACTGGGCAATGCAATTTCTGTCCGACATTCTTGGTACTCCCGTGGATAGGCCGAATATCCTTGAAACGACCGCGTTGGGCGCGGCTTGGCTGGCGGGGATGCACGCTGGATTATATCCCTCGCAATCAGAATTCGCGAAAAGCTGGAGCTTAGAGCGACAATTTACCCCGTCGATGGACGATGCCACACGTGGCAGAAAGTATGCCGGCTGGAAGGACTCGGTAAGAAGGTGCCTGACGGGTTCTTGACCTAGGCTTCAGACCGCCGATAGCGCCACCACATTTGGTTGCTTATACGATACTGTCAGCGGATCGACCGTGCGGCCATAAACCCAGCCAAACTGTGCGTCCGGTCGGATTGTCAACTGTTCTAACAGGTTCGCGGCAACATTCTGATGCTCCGTGACTCGCCTGTCCATATCAGAAACACGACAAACCAACGTGGTCGTTGGTCCGGATATTTCAGATGACAAGGCAACCTGCCCACGCTCACTGCAATCATTCGCGGCGGCTATAACTAAATTCCACAGAACGCTGCGCAACCTGACGGGGACTTCGAATGTGTGCCAAGACAAATGCAGCCCAGAATGGTCGAGCAAAATATCGCGCTCGTTCAACATTCGAGCAAGATAGTCGAGACGGATCGGGTCAGGTTTTTCCACCTCAAGTGCTTTATCAGTAATCTTCGTTAGCCCATTTTCACGAAACACTGCAAGTGTTGCGCCGCCAGAAAGAGATGAAATTTCTGCCAGAATTTTCCTTTTCCCGTTTGCTTTCAGCATCTGCGCCCAACCCAGCTCGGAGGCAGATGTCGACGCATGCGCCTTTAGCTTAGGCCAAAATCCTGCGAATTCTCCCGTATTCGGCGAACAGCCTTTCGCCAAAGTTTTCGCACAGTTTTCGCCAAACAAATCTGTGAAAGATTTATTCGTTAGCATTGCTGCACCGGATGGATCAAAGATCGCGACTGCATCCGAAACGCTGTTCAACACACACTGGTTCAGTTTCGTTTCCGCACGAAGTTGCCGCCCAACGGCGACCTGTCTGGAAATATCCTCAAAAAAGAACGCGACCGCACCCGTATCGTTCGGCCTCGCCGTTACACGCAAAACGCGGCCGTCCGGCAACACACAGTCATCCTCATAGTTTTCTTGTTGTTCACTATTGATCAGACCTGTCAGCAGCTTTCGCCAAGCCAAAAGTTTTTGCGCTCTGGCAGAAGTCTTTTTTCGCGCAACTTACTTATAAATTCAGAAATCGTCGGGCGACTTGCCAACCACACAGGGTCAAGATCAAACAGCTCGCATATGGCCGAATTGAATACATGTAACGAACTGTCTGCATCAAAAACCGCCATCCCACCCGAAAGATGGGCAAAAGTCGTGGACAACGTATCCGTTAACCTTCTTAACGCCGCATCCGAAGCCGCCAGTTCAGATTCGAGCGCCAGCAATTTGGTGGCATCCGACCTACTAGGGATTTCGCGGGAAATCATGGCAGGGACCTTGTCCGATACGCCCTGCCGAACCGTAATACTTCTCAGCATCGCTGTTGTTAGGAAACCAACCAAAAACAAGGGAGCGAAAATAATCGGTGTCGAAAATACGTTTTCGCCCAGCGATCCATCGGCCCAAACGTAGAAGCCTTCGCGAATCATATCTATTGCTGTCATTTTTCCTCCTGCCTGGAGAAAATTTAACGCATTAACCTTAACGACCCTTTAACATCGGCACTATTAATCGACGACCCCGTTAACCAACAAATAATAAAGTTGCGGCAATTCCCAACGCTATGCCGCATATTGCCCAAACAACATGTGAACCGTTACCACGGGTCGGTTTTGAGGGTTCGTTAAGATTAATTAAAGCAGCCTCGGCCAGTGCTGGAAGCCGCGGCCCGAATCTTGCCAGAACCTTAATGGTCGCCGCCAAATCGCGTGCGATTGCCTTAGGGCCAAGGTTGTCGACGATGTATTTCTCGATCACTGGACCGGACGTGTCCCACATATTCAAGTTAGGGTCGAACGTACGTGTTACCCCTTCGACAACAAACATTGTGCGTTGCAAAAGTATCAGCTCGGTGCGGGTTTCCATCCCGAAACGCTCGGTTACATCGAACAGATGACCGAACAATCGCGCCATAGAAACTTGCGAAGCGTCATAGTCAAAGATCGGCTCGCCCACGGATCGCAATGCCTGCGCGAATGCTGCGACATCCTGATCGGCAGGCACATATCCTGCCTCGAAATGCGCCTCTGCCACCCGCGTGTAATCACGTTTCAAAAAGCCCATCAAAATCTCGGCGTAGACCTTACGTGTATATGTATCAATCCGCCCCATTATGCCAAAATCAAGCGCGATCAGATCGCCGTCCGGTCCGCGCATCAGATTACCCTGATGCATATCGGCATGGAAATATCCGTCCCGCAAAGCATGGCGCAGAAAAGTTTGCAAAATCCTAGTCGCAAATTCCGTAGGGTCCGATCCAATCGCCAGAACAGCGTCTACGTCGCCAAGCGGAACACCATCGACCCACTCGGTCGTCAGCACACGGCGCGATGACAGTTCCCACACCAGCGCAGGAACGCGGAACCCTTCGTCGTCTTTGGTATTCGCAGCAAACTCATCGGCGGCCGAGGCCTCCATCCGCAAATCCAACTCTCCGTCAACGACGCCAGCGAAATGCTCAATTACAGCCTTGGGGCGCAATCGCCGTGAAAACGGAGCGATCGCTTCGATGATCGACGCCGCCAGAAAGAACGCATCCACATCCTTTAGGAATGCACGCTCAATGCCTGGGCGCAAAACTTTTACGGCAACAGTCAGTCCAGTTTCGCGCACAACAGCCTTGTGCACCTGCGCCAGTGAGGCAGCGGCGACCGGCTCTGAAAAACTGGAAAACATCTCATCGATTTCGATGCCCAGCTCAGACTCAACCTCGGCTTTGGCAATATCGAGATCAAACGCCGGTAGTGCGTCTTGCAGTATCCGCAGGTCTGTTGCTAATTCAACGCCAACAATATCGGGGCGGGTTGAAAGTAGCTGCCCGAATTTTATATACGCCGGACCAAGCGCCGTTAACGCCCGCAGGATCGGTGGTTGAGACGGGTCGCCCCTCAGACCAAGCCATTGCACAGGCCAGCCGATAATCCGCGCAGTGATACGAATGGGCCGAGGTGCATCCAGCGCCTCTAGCACCACGCGCATAGCGCCAGCGCGCTCAAACGTGGCACCTGTGCGGATCAGCCGCCAGATATTATGCGGGCCCCTCATATTTTCCACCCCGAGTGCAATGCCGCAATCCCTAAGGAAAGGTTACGATATTTCACCTGACTAAAACCGCCATCGCGGATCATCTGGGCGAACTGCTCTTGTTTGGGGAACTGGCGGATGGATTCAACCAAATACTGATAACTGTCGCGATCATTGGCGATTGCCTGCCCCAACCGTGGAATCACATTGAAACTGTAGCGGTCATACGCCCACTGCATCGCAGGGTTCGGAATGGTCGAAAATTCCAGCGCCAGAAACCGCCCGCCTGGCTTCAATACCCGGTAAGCTTCGTTAATGGCGTCCTGAATGCGCGTGACATTGCGAATGCCAAAACTGATGGTGTAAGCGTCGAAAATATTATCATCGAATGGCAGCGCCATGGCATCGCCGCACACCCAGTCCAGGCTGTCTTGCATGCTTTCGGCTTCGGCCCGCAGCCGGCCCGCGTCCAGCATGGATTGTGTCATATCGAACACCGTTGCATGCCCACCGCCGGCGCGTTTCAGGAACCGAAACGAGATATCCCCTGTACCACCCGCCACATCCAGCAGTTTTATGCCTTTGCGCGGGGCCAGCCAATCCATCATCGCGTCTTTCCAGATACGATGCACGCCCATGCTCATCGCGTCGTTCATTACGTCGTATTTAGAGGCAACATTGGTGAAAACACCGTGAACCATGCCAGCTTTGGCATCCTCGTCCACGGTCTTGAATCCGAAATGGGTTTTCTGGGTCATCGGCCTAATCTCTAGAGTCGCGTTGCCAGTAGAGTTATATGCCTTTTGAAGAAGTTACAATTCCAAGCGTGGCACGTTACGCTTTGCCGCTAATCTCGGCAGGCTTTGGTATCACTGCGCCGAATTGTCGGGTACGGCTGCGAAAATCTGCCAAAACTTCAGCGTAAACCTCAGGTGTAAACTCTGGCCATGATTCTTCAACGAACGCCAGCTCGGAATATGCACCCTGCCACGTCATGAAATTCGAAAGACGCATTTCGCCTGCCGTGCGAATAATCAAGTCGGGATTAGGCTGTCCAGCAGTATCCAGGTGCGCTGAAATCGTATCGGCGTCTATGTCATCCACGAACAGGGAACCAGAAACTGCCTTAAGGGCAATTTTCCTCATCGCGCGAACAAGTTCGTCCTGACCGCCGTAATTTATGGCAACATTCAGGGTAATAAGCGTGTTATTCTTGGTCAGGTTAGCCAAAAGATCCATTTGTTCGCGCAAATCTGCCGCTAACGGTGTCGGATCGCCAATAAAGCAAACCCTTACATTCTTTGCATTCAATTCAATAATATTGTTCTGCAAATACCTGCGGAACAGCTTCATTATTCCTTCCACCTCATGGGCAGCTCGTTTCCAGTTTTCCGTCGAGAAAGCATAAAGAGTCAGAGTGTCTACGCCAAATTCTGGGCTGGCCTTGACGATATTTTTAACCCTGTTCGCGCCTTGCGTGTGCCCCATAAGGCGCGGTAGCCCACGTTTGGTCGCCCAGCGGCCATTGCCATCCATGATGATACCGACGTGCAAAGCTGTATCCTTCCTTTTTGCTAATAATTTTGAATAAGATACTTACATTGAATTTTCAACCAAAAATTGAATACACGACAATATATCGGTAATAATCCGCTGGACCCAATAGTCCCCTATTTGCAGGCTCGATAATGCGCATATTAATCACCGGAGATGCAGGATACATCGGCACTCATACAATGCTCGAGGTCCTCGCAGCCGGCCATGAGGTCTGCGTCATCGACAACTTTGTAAACAGTTGCCCCGAAGCGTTAACGCGCGTCAAAACCCTATCAAACCGCAGTTTTGAATTCCACGAGGCTGACATGCGGGATCGCGACGCACTGACCCGACATGTGTCAGACTTCGCACCGGACGCCGTGATACATTTCGCTGGCCTCAAGGCCGTTGGAGAATCCGTTAAAAAGCCACTAGAATACTATGAAAACAACGTTCAGGGCACGATCAACCTTTTACAAGCGATGAAAGCAGCGGATTGCCGAAACATCGTCTTTTCCTCCAGCGCAACCGTCTACGGCGACCCAGAATTCCTGCCGATAACCGAAACCCGCCCGCTACGCGCCACCAACCCATATGGCCGCAACAAACTGCACATCGAAGAAATGTTGCGTGATATGAGTGCCGCAAACGCCGATTTCACCGCAGCCATATTACGGTATTTCAACCCCGTAGGCGCCCACGAAAGCAGGCGCATCGGCGAGGATCCAAACGTTATCCCGAACAACCTGATGCCCATGATCGCCCAAGTCGCCATCGGGCGACGCGACCACGTCAGCGTGTTTGGCTCTGACTACGACACGCCGGATGGAACGGGCGTTCGCGACTATACCCACGTGCTTGATCTGGCCAAGACACATGTTGCGGCTCCCGACTGGACATAAACCCACCAAGGGACCCGCGCCTTTAACCTCGGGATCGGGCAAGGCGTGTCCGTTATGGAAATGATCGCCGCTTATGCAAAAGCTAGCGGTCGGGAAATCATTTTTACCAACGCCTCGCGCCGCGAAGGGGACATCGCAACGTGCTATGCCGACCCCGCCCTCGCGCATGCCGAACTGGGCTGGAAAGCCGAAATCGGGTTGGACGAAATGTGCGCCTCAAGCTGGCAATGGCAGAGGTCAAACCCACATGGCTACAATTCCGGCACCTGACCACAAATTTTAGGTTAGTCGAGAATCACTTATCCAACAGCAACCGACCATTGCCGAACGTATGGCGAACGAAATAGGCACATTTCGCCCTTATCGAAGCCAATCAAAAGATGCTGGAAATTCAGATAATAGTCTCACGCACCGTTAAGCAGTGAGTGCCACGATATCCAGCATAATCTGGTTCAGATCAAAGTCTTTCGGCGTGTAAATCCGCGCGATACCCATTTTGGTTAGTGCCTGACAATCTTCGTCCGGAATGATGCCACCGACGATCACCGGAATATCCAGTCCCGCAGCTTGCATCCGCTCCATCACTTCAGCAATCAGTGGAAGGTGCGAGCCTGACAATATCGACAACCCGACGATGTGAACCTTCTCGATCACTGCGGCCTCGACGATTGCTTCAGGAGTCATGCGAATACCCTCGTAGGTAACCTTCATCCCGCAATCGCGAGCCCGAACGGCAATTTGCTCTGCCCCGTTGGAATGCCCGTCCAGCCCCGGCTTGCCAACTAATAACCGGATCGGGCTGCCAATATCTGCCGCCACTCGGCTAACTTCGGCCTGCACATCCTCCAACCCTTCAGTCGAATTCGACATGGCCGAGCTAACCCCCGTCGGAGCTCGATACTCGCCGAATTCATCGCGCATGGCAGTAGCCCACTCACCAGTAGTAACACCTGCCTTTGCCGCTACGATCGACGCTGGCATAATGTTAATCCCGTTCTTGGCCTCTGCGCGAAGTTGTTCAAGCGCGACCATGACCGCCGCTTCATCGCGCGTATCGCGCCAAGAATTCAGACCGTCGATCTGTTCCTGCTCGACTGTGGAATCAACAACCATGATGCCGCCACCACCAGAGGTCAGCGGGCTTTCCTCTCCGTTTTGGAATTTGTTAACGCCAACAACGGTAGTTTGCCCCGCCTCAATCCGAGCGATACGGGCAGAGTTGGACACAACCAACTGCGTTTTCATATATTCAATCGCCGAAACCGCGCCACCCATTTGGTCAATATGCAATATTTCGAGCCGAGCGCCAGCTTTCAGCTCCTCAACCTTCCGCTCTACCGCGGGGTTTTCGTCGAACAGGTCATCGAATTCCAGCAAATCAGTTTCATAGGCCATGATCTGTTGCATACGCAGCGACCATTGCTGGTCCCAAGGGCGCGGTAAGCCCAAGGCCTCGTTCCACGCTGGCAGTTGGACCGCCCGCGCTCGCGCCTTTTTCGAAAGAGTAACGGCGAGCATTTCAATCAGAATACGATAGACGTTATTCTCCGGTTGCTGCTCAGTCAGGCCCAGACTGTTTACCTGCACGCCATACCGAAACCGCCGTTGCCTGGCGTCGGTCACACCGTAACGATCCCGACAGATTTCATCCCACAAGTCCACGAAAGCGCGCATTTTACACATCTCGGTTACAAATCGGATGCCCGCATTCACAAAAAATGAAATCCGCGCGACCACTTTAGGGAAATCCTCCGCCGGGACCTGCCCGCGCACTTGATCAAGCACCGCAATTGCCGTCGTCAAGGCAAACGCCAACTCCTGCTCGGGCGTCGCGCCAGCTTCTTGCAAGTGATAGGAACAAACATTCATCGGGTTCCATTTTGGAACGGAGGTATAGCAATACTCCGCTACGTCCCCAATGAGTTTGAGGCTGGCTTCGGGCGGGAAAATATATGTTCCACGGCTGAGGTATTCCTTGATAATATCGTTCTGGACCGTCCCCTGCAGTCCAGCAATATCAACCCCCTGCTCCTCGGCCACAGCAATATACAGCGCCAGCATCCACGCCGCCGTTGCGTTGATGGTCATCGAAGTGTTCATCTGTTCCAGTGGAATATCCGCAAACAAAGCCCGCATGTCGCCTAGATGGCTGATCGGCACGCCAACCTTGCCGACCTCGCCCCGTGCCAGAATGTGATCGCTGTCATATCCGGTTTGCGTGGGCAAATCGAATGCAACCGAAAGCCCCGTCTGCCCCTTTGCCAGATTCGAACGGTAAAGCGCATTCGAGGCAAACGCCGTCGAGTGCCCTGCGTAAGTTCGAAACAACCATGGTCGATCTTTGCTAGCTTCACTCACAGATGTATCTCCGAATTCTCATATTGCGTTGCAGCATAGACTTACAAAGCTAAGATAATTACGCAAGGGGAAAGTTTACTGGAACAATGTGTCGTGGCCAATTTCTTCAAACAATGCCCGACTGGACCTGTTCCACTTTTCCTGCAAAGCTGCCTTGATGAATAACGTTGTAGAAATTCCCGTGTGGCTGTTGGTCGCCGGAGGCTTGCTTGCCGCCATCGGGAGTCTTGACCGCCTACTTATGCCGTCAGTCCGATGGTATCTGCGTCGCCGCCTGAACCGTGTTATCGACAGGCTGAACGACCGCCTACAACTTTCAATCCAGCCGTTCAAACTGACGCGCCGCAAAATCATGATCGACCGTCTGACACACGATCCCAAAGTCATGGACGCGATCATGGCGCACGCCAAATCCGAGAACATGCCGCAAGAGGTTGTCGCAAAAATCGCTGAACGCTATGCCCGCGAGATCGTGCCCGCCTTCTCGGCATCCACTTATTTCGGCTTTGCCATCCGCGCGTCGCGCTTCATCTCAAAATCACTATATCGCGTCCGCCTCGGATATATCGACGACGAGGCACTCAAGGATGTAGATCCTGAATCGACCGTCATCTTCGTTATCAACCATCGCTCGAACATGGACTATATACTCGTGACTTTCCTCGTCGCCGAACGCTCGGCCCTATCATATGCCGTTGGGGAATGGGCGCGAGTCTGGCCGTTGCAACAACTGATTAAAGCAATGGGTGGATATTTCATCCGTCGCAAATCCCGCAACCAGCTTTATCGCAAAGTTCTTGCCCGCTATGTGCAACTCGCAACCGAGGGCGGCGTTACCCAAGCCATATTCCCCGAAGGGGGCCTAAGCCGTGATGGCGCGCTGGGCGAACCTAAACTTGGCTTGCTAAGTTACATTCTGGGCGATTTTGATCCCGAGACCTCGCGCAATGTTGTCTTTGTCCCCGTCGGTCTGAACTACGACCGCGTGTTGGAAGACCGTGTGCTGACCTCGATCAACATCAACGGCAGGCGCAAGTTCCGCTTTCAGCCGGGCGCTTTCCTGAACTATGTCACCCGCCAATTATGGTTGCGTGTAAGGGGGCGTTTCTATCGCAACGGTTATGCTTGCGTTAGTTTCGGTCGCCCAATTTCCCTGACCGACTATATGGTCCTTCATCCCCCCGCCGAAATGCCGGAGATTATCGAAAACCTCGGCTCCGTGTTAATGACCCGCATTGGACAGGTGGTGCCCGTCCTACCTGTATCGCTGATCTCAACGGTACTCCTGCAAGCCGACGGCCCGTTAACCATGGTGGAGCTTAAGTCAGAAGCGCAACGCATCTGGCAAGACCTGTCAGCTCGCGACATTTACAGTCATATTCCACACTCCGACGAGGATTACGCCGTCGAAGTTGGCCTGCGGATGCTGACATTACGCCATGTGGTAACCGAAACCGACGGACGTTTCGCCGTTGACCCCGCTCAGTCCGTAATTGTTCAATATTACGCCAACGCCATCATTCAGCACTTCGATGCCGATTTGTTGGTAATTTCCGCTGAGTGAGCAATATAAATACGAAAACAACGTGGTGAACGTAAGAAAATGTCCGCTGCACCGCACAAATTAGATGTTGTGAACCCCCGCTTATCATGTAATGACGTATCTACACGCCTTTACGCAACTTTATTACAACGCCAATCTTACGAGGCCCACCATGCCCACTGCCCAAGTCAAAGACCTATACGAAATCGGACAAATTCCACCGATGGGCCATGTCCCGAAACAGATGTACGGCTGGGCCATTCGTCGTGATCGCCACGGCGAGCCTGACAAAGCGATGCAGCTTGAAGTGATCGACACGCCCGAAATTGACAGCCACGAAGTGTTGATTTTGGTGATGGCTGCTGGCGTTAACTATAACGGAGTATGGGCCGGACTTGGCACACCGATTTCCCCTTTTGACATCCACAAATCTGTCTACCACATCGCTGGCTCGGATGCGTCCGGCATCATTTGGAAAGTTGGCGACAAAGTTAAGCGCTGGAAAGTCGGCGACGAAATCGTGGTTCACTGCAATCAAGACGACGGCGATGACGAAGAATGCAACGGCGGCGACCCTATGTTCTCGCCCAGTCAACGGATTTGGGGGTATGAAACTCCCGATGGTTCCTTCGCGCAATTCTCACGCGTGCAGGCACAACAACTTATGCGCCGCCCACAACACCTGACCTGGGAAGAAAGCGCATGCTACACGCTAACGCTCGCCACTGCGTATCGCATGCTGTTCGGCCATCGACCCCACACACTGAAACCCGGTCAGAACGTTTTGGTCTGGGGCGCATCCGGCGGTTTGGGGTCGTTCGCGATCCAGCTTATCAACACAACAGGGGCAAACGCTATCGGTGTGATCTCGGACGAGAGCAAACGCGAATTCGTGCTGGGTCTGGGCGCTAAGGGCGTCATTAACCGCAAAGACTTCGACTGTTGGGGCCAAATGCCCATCGTAAACACCCCTGAGTACAAGGAATGGTTTGGCGAAGTTCGTAAGTTCGGTAAAGCCATTTGGAACATCACTGGAAAAGGCGTCAACGTCGACATGGTATTCGAACACCCAGGCGAGGCAACCTTCCCCGCCTCGGTATTCGTATGCAAAAAAGGCGGCATGATCGTGATATGCGCGGGCACCACGGGCTATAATCTGACGATGGATGCACGGTATTTGTGGATGCACCAAAAGCGTGTCCAAGGAAGTCACTTTGCCAACCTCAAGCAAGCCAGCTCGGCCAACCAGTTGATGCTGGAGCGCCGCCTTGACCCATCCATGTCCGAAGTGTTCCCGTGGGCCGACATCCCTGCCGCCCATATGAAAATGCTGAAAAACGAGCACAAACCCGGCAACATGGCGGTTCTCGTCAGCGCTCCAACCACCGGATTACGCACCTTGGAAGATGCAAGGGAGCTGCAGTCAGCATAATTCTAACATTTGCCAGTTCTCGCCGGTTGGCCAATTTTGCTGATGGTGTCCAAATCCATTAATTGTGTTATTATAATATGTTAAATTCACAGCCCTCCCCAAAATTGGGGGGGTAAAATAGCGAATGGTATCATCACTCAAACTCCGTAAGTTTAATTTAATAATGTACTTACAGCCTATGCGAGTATTGTTATGGCTGACGAATGGATGATTGATGTTCTAACGGACCTGCGGAAATTTGCTGCACAGCAAGCGATATTGGAATTGGCCGAACACCTAGACGACACCATCATGGTGGCGGCCATCGAAATCAGGAACCGTAGCGGAGGCGGGATGACGGGTGTAGGCGTAAATGACAACCAAGCTAGAAACGTTTTTGGAACGGTTGGACACAACCAACACAACTGATGATCTGTCCAGACTGGCGGGCATTCTTCGCGATACATATAATGTGAAACACATGTCGTATCTAGCGGCGAATCTGAACGGAATGCTGATCGACCCGGTAGTTCGCGCGCATTGCAGCAATTCAACCCGCTGGACTGGAAACGCCTCGATTGGTCCACCAAACGCACTCGGTCATTTTACAACGAAGCGCTTGATTTTGGTGTTGGACGACAAGGCTACACTGTGCCGATCCGTGGCCCTAACGGGCAAACAGCGATTTTTGCTATCAATCATGACACCAAGGATTCAGCATGGGACCGCTACCTTGACGAAAATGCGCATGACTTCATGCTGATCTCGCACTACTTTCACCAAAAAGCGCTGACAGCGACGCACACAACGCAGCCCGTCGAGGGTCGCGAGTTGTCGCCGCGCAAGTTGGACGTCCTGAAATATCTGGGCGTCGGGTTAAGCCGCGGTAAGGTCGCCGATGTGTTGAAAATATCCGAACACACCTTGCGAGTATACGTCGATTCCGCTCGCTATAAACTGGGCGCACTGAACACCACGCACGCCGTTGCTATCGCATTGGCGCGGGGGATCATTGCAATCTAAACCGTTGCGTATCCAATTATATCACCGCCCGTTCGACGAATGTTAACCCCATCAAGTTATCACTGTTCAAAATCAACTTTGAACGGAGATCGCCTTGATCAAATACATCTGCGCTAACCAGCTCGTCAACTTTCCCGCCCTCAATGACTTATGTTCAAGGATCGCGCCGAACAATTCAAAGCACGCCACGGCTGGGCGGTTACCGTCAACAACGATGACCACGAAATCGACGAATACGATGCTCTTAATCCGCTATACGCAATCTGGGAACCGCCCGAGGGAACACACGGCGGCTCGATTCGTATCCTGCCCACAGTTGGCAAAACGATGTTTAAAGATCACTTCATCGGTCTCGCAGACATGAAAGCCATTAGTCCGGTGATATGGGAGTGCACACGGTTTTGCATCTCGCCACGCCTGAAATCCGACCAAAGCAAAATCGCTGCGTCGCTGATCCTCGCGGGGTGCGAACTTGGCGTGCGATTTGGTTTGGAAAGTTCCATCGGGGTGGTTTACACCCACACCTTGCCGATTTACCGCCGTATCGGTTGGATTCCAGACGTGATTGGAAGCAGTGGCAAAGGTCGCAAAGAAATTTCCGCATGCCGCTGGCCCATCAACGCCGAGGTCAAAGCCAACATCTATCGTAAATTCCGCATCGCGCCGGAGTTGCTGGAATACTGGTTTGACCAGTCCTTCAACGACACCAAAATTACACCCGTTGCACTTGCCGCCTAAGGCTGGCTACTGCTGCCCCGTCCGGCTAGAATACGCCAAAAGAGGGCAGCAGAACCACATGAAATTTTCCGAAGACCAAGCGCAAGCGTTCGACGCAATCGCCGAAGCATTAAAAGGCGCCGGAATTGATATCGAAAAAGGCACCCTGCTGCCCGCGAGCACCGGAAAAACTCGTGTTTTAGCGGTGCTGGGCAAGGCTGGTTCCGGTAAAACCATGCTTCTATCGAAACTGGTCAGAGCGTTGAATGCCGCGGGTGTGGACACGATCTCGCCGGATTTTGAAAGCAGCAAACGCAAGGACAAACGCAGCCTTGCAATCCTTGCGCCGACCAATAAGGCGGCCAGTGTTTTACGCAGCCACGGCGTGCCCGCAACCACGATTCACCGTATTATTTACACCCCTGTCTATGACCCCGAATACGAAAAAATCGCAGAATGGCTTGAAGGAGCAGATGAGCGCCCTGACATCGAAGGCCTGACCGATGCCGCCCTCGACCGCGCCATGGCGTTTTACAAACTGCACAAATCGATCCCCGGAGCACTGGCCGCCGCGGGCCTGCGCGGGTCTGATTTCATCACCGGCTGGTCACGCCGCGATGATCCGTTGGATATCGGATTCATCGACGAATCCTCGATGATCGACGACAAACAACTAGAAGACTTGCGTGAAATTTTCTCAACTTTAATCATGTTCGGCGACCCAGCACAGCTGGCCCCCGTCGGACAATCCGGCAACATGAGCTTCGACAAGCTACCCAACGACAAAAAGTTGACCTTGCACCGAATTCATCGCCAAGAAGCTGGCAGCCCGATCCTCGATCTGGCTCACGCACTTGGCGACCCCAAGCTGGATTTTCCCGAGTTCGAGTGCATGATCGAAGCCGCCGCCGCCAAAGATGACCGCATCATCGTGACCCCCCGTGTTGACGCGACCCTCATGGCCCGCTCTCCCGTTTTGGTCTGGCGAAACGCCACCCGCATCCGCCTAATCCATGCATTTAGAACTGCGTACGACGCCCCCGAGGATTCGTTGTTGTCAGGTGAGCCATTGATCTGTGACGGCATCGAACTGCCCATCAAACACCGCAAAAAGCGCATCGACCTAGAGGCACGTGGGCTGATCAAAGGTGCACAAACCATCTACCTAGGCCCTGGTCGCAAGCCCGGTTTCTCGCGCCTGCATGTGTTGGGTGCCGTAGACCCCCGCGTCAACGCCGCAACCATCATCCAGATCGAAGCACCGGACCGCGAAGAGCCCTTCATCCCCACTGCCGCCCGCATGGGGGCAACCTTTCTGCACGGCGCGGCAGTGACCATCCACAAAGCGCAAGGCTCTCAATGGCCCGAGGTACAATTGTTCGCGCCCGACATATATGCCGCCTACCGATCAGGTCGGTCCGAAGCAGGAATAGCGGTATGGAAAAGGTTGGCTTACGTGGCCATCACGCGGGCAGAAACACGGTTGCGTTGGGTGACCCGTTACATGTTGGCTCGCCCAACCGAACCGCTGGGCATTGCCGATCTTGAAACCCCGACCCCGCCAATGGAATTGACAGGATCGGAAGATTAACTAACCGCGAATACGGCGGAAAACTTCGGACGCTGTCCAACCAGCCAACAACGCGACGGCCAGTGAAAGAAGGCCATAGATAAACGCCTGTTCATGGGCCAAGTCGTACACCCACTTTTCCACGCCGGCCTTGCGAACGGTAATGGTTGAAATTGACGTGCTGATAACCTGCCGATCACGAACCAACATGGTTTTCACCGTGTATTCCCCCTCGACCACATTCACCGGCATCGCCAGTTTGGTTGTGAACAGGGTTTCCTCGGTCAGCGTTACTGGTGTCACTTCGGTGGCATAAGTCCCGTTTTTCTGGTGCAGCCGGATCACAGCCTCACGAAACTCTTCGTCCTCGGGATTGGCGACGCGCACTGCGTAGTCCAGCCCAAGGTTACGTAACGAGCGTTCGCTCTCAGATACCAACTCTTCCAGCGGACCAGTGGCCGCAATGGAATAATAGCTGGGTGCACGTTCCATTTCCACAGACTCGGCATTCACCCAGATTATAATTTTACGCTCTTTCTGACGCACCAGTGTGTTGGTCGGTGGGCCAGAAACTTCGATGATAACATCCAGTTTACCCGCACTGGAGTTCAAGGGCGCATCACGCTTGATTGCACCAAAAAGAAAGATTTCGGAGCCATCAAAGGTGGCCGTAATTGACACACCATCTTGGCTAAGCTCGGAAACAATGGTTTCCTGCGCGTTAGTAATCGTTGCTGCAAACAGGCCGATGATCAGGAAAATAATCCGCATATCAGTGACCCCCTGCGCCAATAGAAAACAGCTCGGAAGGTGTCAGAACCAGATCAAGACCCAGCTTCAGACATACACCCAGCACCATGATTGCCAGCAGAATACGCAACTGCTCGGCTTTCATCTTGACGCCGATACGTGTACCGATCTGCGCCCCGATAACACCACCAAGCAACAACAGCAGTGCAAGCACTGCATCAACTGTATAGTTCTGCGTCGCGTGCATCATCGTGGTGAACGCGGTCACGAAAATAATCTGGAACAACGACGTCCCGATAACCACTTTCGTTGGCATTCCCAACACGTAAATCATCGCAGGTACCATGATGAACCCGCCGCCGACACCCATAATCGCGGCCAGTACACCAACCAACGCCCCCACAACAAACGGAGGGATCGCACTGATATATAGGTTCGATGTACGGAACCGCATTTTCAATGGTAAACCGTGGATCCATGTATGACGTTTAACCTTTTTAGGAGGGGCCGACTTTTTGGAGCGACGGAGCGCGCCAAGGCTCTCGATGAACATCAGGCCACCGATCATGCCAAGGAAAACCACATAGGACAGCGTGATCAACAGATCGACTTGCCCGATTTCCTTAAGGTATTTGAAGACCTGCACCCCAACGGCCGCACCAAGCAGACCACCCATCAACAGGACCGTGCCCATCTTGAAGTCCACGGTGCGCTTTTTCACATGCGCCAGAACGCCCGAGAATGACGAAGCCACAATCTGGTTCGCCTCCGTCGCAACCGCAACAGCCGGAGGAATTCCGATAAAGAAAAGAAGCGGCGTCATAAGAAAACCGCCGCCAACGCCGAACATGCCAGACAGGATGCCGACCAGACCACCGAGGCCGATCAACAGGAATATATTCACCGACATTTCGGCGATAGGTAGATAGATTTGCATGGGTTCACCTAAACGGGGGTTCTAGTGCACTTCCTCTACAGCAAAACCGCCACAAAACGCTAGCTCTCAACTGCGACAAATCGGAGCAATTTCTGAATTATATGCCGATTATCGCATATAAGTGATCACCGTTCCTTCACATACGGTTCGCCGCCTGCCGCAGGTGGAATCGCTTTGCCAATAAATCCGGCCAAAATCACAACCGTCAGGATGTAAGGCAAGGCTTGCATAAACTGCACCGGAACCACAAACGCGCCCAGATCAATGCTTTGATACCGGTTGCCGATGGCTTCAAGGAAACCAAACAACAGACAGGCAAACAGCGCCGATTTCGGTTGCCATTTCGCAAAGATCAGTGCGGCCAGCGCGATAAAGCCTTTACCGGCGCTCATATCCTTAACAAACCCCGCTGCCGAGGTCCCAAGGCTAAGATAGGCCCCCGCCAACCCGCACAGCATGCCTGCGATCAAAACCGCCGCATAGCGTTGTCGAACGACCGAGATGCCGGCCGTATCCACAGCCCCCGGATTTTCCCCGACCGCCCGAAGGCGCAGGCCAAACCGTGTACGGAACAACAGCCACCATGTCAGCGGAACCGCCAACAGTGCCATATAAACCAGCGCGTTATGTCCGGAAATCAGGTCGTGATAGATCGGACCCAAGATCGGCACGCCTTCCAGCGTTTTTGCAAAAGGCAACGTAATCGCCTCGAAGCGCTGCGCACCCCTTAACGGTGGTGTTTGCCCACCCGACTGGAACCAGTATTGCCCAATCAGAACCGTAGATCCCGCCGCGAAGAAATTAATCGCCACACCTGAAATCAACTGATTCCCGCGCAATGTGATTGACGCAAATCCGTGGATCAACGCCAACACAATGGAAACCGCGATCGCCGCCAACGCGCCCATCCATGCCATGCCCCAGGTCATACCCAAACCACCCTCGGCAACGGGCATACCGGCATAGGCGGACATTGCGCCTGCCGCGAATGCACCAGCCAGCATCTTGCCCTCTAGACCGATATCAAAAATACCGGAACGCTCGGAATACAAACCAGCGAGACAAGCGAGCAACAATGGAGTCGAGAGCCGGACGGCGGAATCGAATAACTGCAAAATTGTGTTAAAATCCATTACGCAGCTCCCTTGTTGAAACGCACGAACATACGTTCGACCGGAATTCTAACCATATTTTCCAAGGACCCGACGAACATAATCACCAAGGCCTGAATGACCACAACCATTTCACGCGGAATACCAATATACTGAAGTTCGCTGCCACCTTGATAAAGGACGCCAAACAGGAAGGCCGCCAAGACAACACCCACCGGATGCGAGCGGCCCATAAGTGCCACCGCGATACCAACGAACCCTGCACCCTGAACCGTGTCGAGGATCAGCCGTTCGGCCTCGCCCTGCACCGTGTTCACCGCCATCATGCCGGCCAAAGCACCGGAAACCAGCATGGCCACCATGATGATCTTCACAGGCTTGATGCCCGCATAAATTGCCGCTTTCTCGGAATGTCCGAAGGCGCGAATTTCATACCCTAGCCTAGTTTTCCAAATTAATACCCACACGCCCAAAGCCGCAAAAAGCGCAATGAACAAACTTACATTCGCGGGGGCGTGTTTATCAAAACCAGGGAACATATCGTGTAAGGTTGGAATAGAAGACCCCGCCGAAAATCCGAGTGTTTCGGGAACCATACCAGGTGCCTGCATCGGGCCAACCAACAGGTACACAATTAGCGCAGAACCGATCCAGTTGAACATGATCGTCGTGATAACGATATGAGAGCCACGTTTCGCCTGCAAATACGCAGGAATAGCAGCCCAAGCTGCCCCGAAAGCCATCGCGCCCAGCGAGGCTGCGACGATCGCAATCGTCCAGTGCGGCCAAGCGACTGACAGCAGAACCGTGGCGACCCCAACACCGCCCATACCAGCCTGACCCTCGCCACCGATGTTGAACATCCGCGCGTGGAAGGCGACCGCAACTGCAAGACCGGTGAATATGAAGTTGGTGGTGTAATAGAGCGTATAGCCAATGCCGAATCTTCCGAAAGCACCAGAATTGCCAAATTCACCAACAAGCATTACCTTAACAGCCTCAATAGGGTTTTGACCGATAAACATCACAATCAACCCTGAAACCAGAAACGCCAGCGTCAGACTAAGCAGTGGAATCAGGATGATGTCCGCCCATTTAGGTAATCCCTTGTTCATGCCGATGCCTCCGGATCAATACCGGCCATCAACATGCCGAGTTCCTGTTCATTAGTTTCCTTGGGCATACGTTCACCCTGAATAACACCGTCAAACATAACGATAATGCGGTCCGACAGTGCCAAAATTTCTTCCAGCTCAACAGAGACCAACAACACCGCTTTACCCTGGTCGCGCAGCGCCACAATCTGTTTGTGGATGAACTCAATCGCCCCAATATCCACCCCGCGCGTTGGCTGGCCAACTAGCAACACATCTGGGTTGTTCTCGATCTCGCGTGCGATAACGATCTTTTGTTGGTTACCACCGGAGTAGTTCATCGCCAGCAAATGTGGGTTCGTTGGGCGAATATCGAATTTCTCGATCTTCCGCTTCGTATCTTCCATCATGGCCTTGTGATCGGCCAAACCAAATTTGCCGCTGAATTCCGGATTGTTGTGATATCCGAACACTGCGTTTTCCCACGTCTGGAACGGCATCACCAATCCCAGCGCATGGCGATCTTCGGGAACATGCCCGATACCCCGCTCGCGGCGCATCGCGGCGCTCGCCTTATGGGTCAGATCAATCGACTCTCCACGCATCAGCACTTCGCCACTCGTGGCCGGGCTAATGCCGCTAAGTATTTCCAGCAGGTCGGACTGACCATTTCCAGCCACGCCCGCAACCCCCAGAATTTCGCCGGCCTTAAGCTGCAACGAAATATCTTTCAGCTTTTTGACACCTTGGCCATCGGTCTTGCAGAGGTTCTTAACCTCCAAAATCGTCTCGCCCACGTTTGGCGAGTTTTTCTGAACTTCCAGCGTAACATGCCGTCCGACCATCAGATCCGCCAACTCGCTAGCCGAAGTTTCAGAGGTCTTGACCGTCGCCGTCATCTGCCCGCGCCGCATTACGCTAACCGTATCGGTCACCGCCATGATCTCGCGCAGTTTGTGGGTAATCAGAACAATCGTCTTACCCTGTTCTTTCAGGTTTTGCAGAATACGAAACAGGTGGTCCGCCTCGGCAGGTGTCAAAACTCCTGTCGGTTCGTCCAAAATCAGAATGTCCGCCTCGCGGTATAACGCTTTTAGAATTTCAACGCGCTGCTGGAACCCAACGGACAATTCGCCGACGATCGCATCAGGGTCAACGTCAAGTTCGTATTCTGCTGCCAACTCTGCCAAAATCTTGCGGGCCTTGTTAAGCGAGGGTCGCAGCAACGGGCCATCTTCGGCCCCCATGATAACATTTTCCAGAACGGTGAAGGGCTCAACAAGCTTGAAATGCTGGTGCACCATCCCGATACCGGCAGCAATCGCGGCGTGGCTGTCCGTAATCTCGGTGGTTACACCGTCGATCTTGATCTCGCCTGCGTCTGCTTTGTAAAATCCATAGAGGATAGACATCAGGGTCGATTTACCCGCGCCATTTTCACCGACAATGCCATGAATTGCGCCTTTGGCGACAGTCATGTCGATGTCTTTATTGGCCTGAACGGGGCCAAAGTTCTTGCTCACACCAATCAGTTCGATCGCTGGAGCAGCAGGGGCAGCCGTTTCCGGCTGCCCCTGCTTTTGTGTTTCCACGCTCACTCTGTCTTACTCAATAGGGCAGGTGTTGTCGGACATGAAGTCATGCACAGCGATTTCGCCAGAAACGATTTTCGCGGTTGCTGCTGCAACTGCTGCTTTCATTTCGTCGGAAATCAACGCTTCATTATACTCGTCAAATGCCCAACCAACGCCACCGTTGGAAAGATCCATGATGTTAAATCCGGCAGTGAACTCGCCGTTGTTAACGTCCATGAACGCACTGTAAACAGCATCGTCAACGCGTTTAACCATCGAGGTCAGAACGCTGCCTGGCTGCATGTAGTTTTGGTTCGAATCTACGCCGATCGACAGTTTGCCTGCATCCGCAGCAGCCTGAAGAACACCACGGCCAGTACCACCAGCAGCAACGAAGATCACGTCAGCGCCTTGCTCGAACTGTGCCATCGCAAGCTCGCCACCTTTTACAGGGTCGTTCCATGCCGCGCCGGTTGTGCCAACAGAGTTCTGCAAGATCACTGCATCGGCATTAACCGAACGCGCACCCTGAACGAACCCACAGCCAAACGCGCTGATCAGCGGAATATCCATGCCGCCGATAAAACCAACTGTGCCGGTTTCGGACGCCATAGCAGCCAACAGACCTACAAGGTAGGAACCTTCATGGGCGCTAAACAGAACCGAACGAACGTTTGGTTGATCAACAACCATGTCGATGATTACAAAGCTAGTGTCAGGGAATTCCTGTGCCACAACGTCAAGCGCTGTACCGAAGCTAAAGCCAGCCATAACAACGGGGTTGTTGCCTTGCTGTGCGAAACGACGGATCGCCTGTTCGCGCTGCGCATCTGACTGAAGTTCGAATTCACGGTATTCAATGCCAGTTTCAGCTTTGAATTTCTCAGCGCCTTCATACGAGCTTTCGTTGAACGACTTATCGAATTTACCGCCCAGATCAAAGATGATCGCAGGGGTTGCCTGTGCGAATGCTGCCGTAGCAACTGTGGCCAAAGCCGCCGCACCAATTAGCGTTTTGATGAGTTTCATTATTTTCTCCTTGTGGTCATCATACACTCAAAAATGCCCCGCCTAACCGATGATCTGCGCCATCAGACTAGTACGAGACAGAAATACAATGCGTGCAGTAAAGGCGCAGGCAGGTCTTGGGTCAACGTCTAATTCACGATTTATTCATGTTTCCGAGAGGTTAGGCTGACTCAAAACGTGCAACGCATGACTAACCCATTGATTTTTTGACCAATTGGTCCAGAATAATAATTCTGGCGGATAGCTCTGACCTCGTAACCAAAGTGCTCGTAAAGAGATTTTGCGGCTGTATTCTGCTCGGAAACCTCAAGGAAAACCTCTTCGACCCCTGCGGATCTGGCCGATTCATGCCCTGCTAACACCAATTTTTGCGCTATCCCTTGCCGCCTGCAGGCAGGGTCAACGGCGATAGTTAACAGCTCGGCTTCGGGTCCGACGAAACGGAAAACCACGAAACCGCCGGCTTGCGTGAAAAGTATAACGTTTGGTGAATCGAGCAGAGATTCGAACTCTTCGGCTGACCAAGGGCGCGGCGCATAATCAAAGCTCGCCACGTGGATAACGGCCATTTCTTCGAAATTCACGGCAATATCGTTGGCGGCGGGTCAGAAGGCAACGCCGCATCGGCCGAACGCAGATATAGCGGCGCCGGAGGCACATCGCCACTCTTCTGCGCCGCACAAAACGCCAACTTGGCTGGATCAACTACCGCATCAACTACCGGTTCGCCTTCGGTCATCACTGGCTCTCCAATAGGCAGGCCATCCTCAAAGCCTTGCGAAAAAACCATTCCGCGCCGTGCATCCCGTGACACCTTAACAACACCCTTGGTGCCAAACGCCAAGGCCTCGAAAACCGAAATACCCACCGCAGGAACCCCCAACGAAAACGCCAGCCCCCGCGCCGCCGATACTGCAATCCGGACGCCTGTGAAATTTCCCGGACCAACTCCAACCGCGATCAAATTAACATCCGCCCAGCTTTTACCCGCATCCGTCAGCACTTCTTCAAGCATGGGAATCAAGCGCTCGGCCTGCCCTTTTTGCAATGGCTCCGACATTGCGCCCAGAATCTGGTCACCAGAAACCAAAGCGGCCGCACAATGCGCAGCCGAGGTATCAAAGGATAAAATCAGTGGCTTAGGCGGCAATCGCACGCACCTCGGTCACTTCGGGGATGTAGTGCCGTAGCAAGTTCTCGATCCCGCTTTTCAACGTCATCGTCGAAGACGGACAACCCGCACAAGCGCCCTGCATGTGCAAATAAACAACGCCTTTTTCAAACCCGTGGAACGTAATGTCACCGCCATCCTGCGCTACGGCAGGGCGAACGCGAGTATCCAGAAGTTCCTTGATCTGCTTAACGATCGCCTCGTCGGGCCCATCGTGATCTGCATGACCAACATTGCCGCTATCGTCAGCGATGGCTGGTTGGCCGGATTGGTAATGCTCCATAATAGCGCCAAGGATAGTCGGCTTGATGTGCGACCAGTCAACGTCGTCGCGCTTCGTCACAGTCACAAAGTCAGGCCCGAGGAACACGCCTACGACCCCCTCAGCAACAAAAACCCGTGTTGCAAGTGGCGACGAAGTTGCAGCAACCGCGCTTGGAAAATCGGCCGTACCAGTCGACAAAACCGCCTGACCGGGCAAGAATTTCAATGTAGCGGGATTCGGAGTGGATTCGGTTTGGATAAACATGATTGGCCCTTTCAGAACTTGGCATATATTTGACGTGTCTGACCAAAAAAGTCAAGTATGCTAGAATCTTTCTAAGTTGCGCTATTCCGCCACCCCGCATATGTAAGCCCGAATGATTATTCGCAAGCCATTTTATTACATCTGCCGCGGTCAAACCGACTGGAACGTAGAGCACCGCTTTCAGGGCAGTATGGACATTCCGTTAAACGAAACAGGTGTTAAGCAAGCGCACGCCGCCAAATCGTTAATGTCCGGTTTACCAATAACCCACATCTACAGCAGCACCCTGCAACGAGCGCGCGTGACAGCGGATATAGTTAACGAAAGCTTAAACCTGACCGTAATCGGCATGGACGGCCTGCAAGAAGTTAACTTCGGAGTGCTAGAGGGGCATTTAAGCCCCAAGACGGGATTTTCGGACAACTGGCGCAACGGCGTGACGCCCGAAAAGGCTGAAACCTACGTCGAGTTTACCGCCCGTGTATTCGCCGCCATCAACGAAGTTCTGAAAAACGATGGCACTCCCCTGATTGTCGCCCACGGAGCGGTCTTTTGGCCGGTGCACACGCATATGCAACTGGGCATCGCCAGCACTCTGCCAAACGCAACGCCTGTGCATTTATCCCCGCCCGTCATCGGGCAGGAACGCTGGACCTTAACGAAAATTTAACTGTTCACATGAAAAAGGCGCATGGAAACCACGCGCCCTAGTTCATTGTTAATGAAACCTTAAGAAACCGCGATAATCCGGTCTTTCGTCAAGCCACCCGGTACAACCGTAATCGGCACCGACATTTCCGCTGTTTGACGTGCCACGAGCTGTGTCACCAGAGGGCCAGGGCCTTCGCCTGTAGCACCTGCACCCAGCACCAGAACGCCAACTTCGGGGTCTTCTTCGATGGCAGCAAGCACTTCGGTCGCTTTTTCGCCTTCGCGGATCACCAGTTCCGGCTCAAGGCCTTCTTTATCGATCATCCATTTCGAGAACACCTTGAAATGCTCTTCGATCCGTTCGCGCGCCTCAGCCCGCATCACCTCGCCGACACCAACCCAATGCTGAAATTCTTCGGGGGCAACGACACCCAATATAGCGACGCCGCCACCAGTTTTCTTGGCGCGAATCGCAGCAAAACGCAGGGCATTCAGGAATTCGGGGCTGTCGTCCATGACTACAAGAAATTTACGCAAAGCTATGGCTCCGTAGTTGTTTGGTTAAGGCTATCATCGCCGATGTCAGCTCATGGTGCAACTGCACTCTTAAGGCTGCGTCACCATGATCATCGGATTCACAGGCTCGTTAACCGAGCGGATCGGTAATTTGCGCTTCGCCCAGCCTTTATCCACCCGAGAGCCGGACATGCCACCCACAACGTCAATCAGCCCCGAGAACCCTAACTTCTCAAGCTCGGTCGTCAGGTAATCTGAGCGGCTACCCGTCCGGCAGGTAAACGCCAGCGGAATATCCGAATTTTGCAGACGGATAATATTCAAACGAGTCAGAAATTCGCGGTTCGTCATGTCCAGCAGCAACGCCACGTCGGGTACGCCGGTTTCAGCCCACTCTTCAGGGCGGCGAATGTCTATCAGAACCAGCTCGCCCGCCAGCGCCATTTCACGCGCCACGTCCGGCGTCATTTTGATGATTTCAGCATTGACGACTGTTCCCGTGAAAATCATCACCGTCAGAACTTGAAGTAGTTTGAATATCTTTTGCATAAGTCTCTCCTGCATTACATTCGTTACTCTGCATGTAATACAGGCAGGCACAAGTGACGACTGCGTCAGATAGCCTCGCCGATCACCACATGGCGATACAACGTTGTACAGGTTCGCATTAACTTTACTTAAGCGTAGTTGACGGTAACGGTTTCATCATTGACCGACAGCCAGAGTAGGAGCCTACAAGATGCCAAAACTTGACCCCAAAGAACAATACAAATCCAGCGTCAATCTGAAGGCGCGCGGAAATATACATTCGAAATATGGCCAGAAAAACTGATTCGATTGGGTGGCACAACAATTCAAAATACCGACAGGTGCCAACGTTCTCGATGTAGGCTGCGGCGCAGGTTGGTTTTGGGCATCGGCTGCGAACCACTATCCCGACAACCTGAAAATCACGCTCGTTGACAGTTCGGAAGGTATGGTAACCGAGGTGGTTCAAAATGTGTCGAGCAACCAGCATTATCCCAAAGTCACAGGAAAAACCTCCGCGCGGCAGCTTTACCCGTCCGTAAAGATAGTTTCGAAATCGTATTTGCGATGCACATGCTTTATCATGTCCCAGACCCCGCACTGGCCATCGCCGAATTCAGGCGTGTTCTGCGTCTAGATTGTATAATTGCGATCTCGACCAACGCAGACGATAACCTGCAGGAACTTTTTGAATTGGGCGCACAGGTTTTCGGTGGCCATAAAGGCGACCCCGCGGCCCAGATATTCAGCACCTTAAAAGCGCAAAGCCTGCTGTCGGAAGGTTTCGAAAAAATCACGCTGCATAAATTCGAGGATATATATGACATCGACGACGCAGAAGACGTTTACCATTATCTGACCTCCTTCCCACCGGGAATTCAAGCGACGGATGAGCAGCAAGCGACGTTACGCGCACTGATCGCAAAGCGCCTGATCGAGAGTGACGGTGTATTCAAAGTCCGGCGGGAAGGCGCGCTGATAACTGCTGTTGCTAATTGATCCCTAGGGCGCGTGGTCTTCCACACACCCCACTGTTTAACGACTACGAACGAAACCAACGATGTCGTACGTCTTGGCCAGAATCGGCTCAGCAATCTCGGCGGCTTTGTCAGCACCTTTCGCCAAAATTCGATCGATTTCGGCAGGGTCGTCCATCAGCGCCGCCATACGGGTGGAGATAGGTACTAGTTTGGAAACTGCCAAATCTGCCAGCGCAGGCTTGAAGCGACCCCATTGTGCGCCCGCATATTCCGCAATCACCGCTTCGGAACTAACGTCTGAAAGTGCCGCGTAAATATCCACTAGATTCCGCGCCTCTGGCCGGTCCTTAAGAGCGTCCAAATTATCCGGCAATGGCTCCGGATCCGTTTTGGCCTTCTTGAATTTCTTTAAAATCCTTTCGGCAGAATCGGTCATGTTGATCCGCTCCATATCCGATTCACCAGATTTGGACATCTTTTTGGTCCCGTCGCGCAGGCTCATCACCCGCTTGGCTGGCCCCTCGATCATCGGTTTGGGCTGCGGGAAGAAATCCGGCACTTTGAAGTCATTGTTGAATTTGGCCGCAATATCGCGCGTCAGTTCAACATGCTGCTTCTGGTCCTCGCCCACCGGAACATGCGTCGCGTGATAGGCCAGAATATCCGCCGCCATCAGACTTGGATAGGCATACAGGCCAAGCGAGACTTTCTCGGCGTTCTTGCCAGCCTTGTCCTTGAACTGTGTCATGCGGTTCATCCAGCCAACACGGGTCACGCAATTGAAAACCCAGCCCAACTCGGCATGGGCCGAAACTTGCGACTGGTTGAACAAGATCGACTGGTCAGGGTCCAGACCAGACGCGATATATGCCGCCGTCAACTCCCGCGTGGCGTGCTTCAACTCGGAGGGGTCTTGCCAGACGGTGATCGCGTGCATGTCAACAACGCAGTAAATGGTCTCAAAGCCTTGCTCAGGCAAAGCTACAAAACGTTTGATGGCACCGAGGTAGTTTCCGAGGGTCAGTCCGCCCGAAGGCTTGATCCCGGAAAAGACGCGACGCGTGTGGACCGCTTCCGTCATGGCAATTATTCCTTTACATGGGTTAAACAAGTGGCGCTTTATCGCGCCCACGCCTTCGCGCGTCAACCGGAGTATATAAATGTTCGACCCCAACGCCGATAAATCCCCTTTCCACGAAATTCCTCCCGTGATCGTAGCACTGGCCGTAATCATCAGCGGGATCGAGATCATGATGCAACTTTCCGCACGTGGCATTATCGGAGGCGAGGAAGGAATAAGTTGGCGCGTTGACACGATCCAGGCCTATGCGTTTTACGATCCGATTTTCGAGTACATGCGGGAAACACGTACTTACGACTGGACAACTCTGGGCCGGTTCGTCACCTACCCGTTCTTCCATTTCGCCTTTACCCACGCCGCTTTTGCCGTGGTCATGATCCTCGCCATCGGTAAAGCCGTGGCCGAAGTGTTCCACACGGCGTCGGTCGTTTTCCTGCTAATTGCGTGCTCGATCATCGGCGCGGTAGCTTACGGGATGGTGGACGGGTCCAACTATCCGTTGCTGGGTTCGTATCCCGCTATCTACGGGCTGCTCGGTGCATTCACTTGGCTGTTATGGCTGCAAGCAAGTGCGACGGGTGAGAGTCGGTTAAAGGCGTTTCGATTGATCGGGTTACTCGCGAGCTTGCAATTGTTCTACCGTCTGTTCTTTGGAGGCGGAAACGATTGGGTGGCCGATCTGGCAGGTTTCGCCACGGGATTCTTACTGTCGTTCGTTCTGGCCCCCGATGGCCGCGCACGAATGATGCGCTGGCTTGAGGTGTTAAGACGACGTTAACCCCGTCTTAAACCTTGCTTAATGTCGCGCAAGCTCATCGCGCCAAGGCCAATGATTAACGAGCCGTAAACGATTGCCCCACCTGCGACTAGCAGCGCCAACGCTCCATACCGGACGGTTGGTTTTACAAACCAGTCCTGCATTCCAAACGCCAAACCCCACAAGGCAACGCCCATCACAAGGCTGGCGATGATGATTTTTGGTAAAACTCGCCGTAACCTATCGTCAACGCGTCCCGCATCACCCATCGACCGCGTCCCGCGCCAAAGCAACAACAGCATGGCCCAGCCCGCAACCGATGTGCCAATCGCCGCCGCCAGATATCCGAACCAATGCACCAAACCGACAGCCAAAACTACATTCACAGCCATAGAAACCAGTGCAAAACGAAAAGGCGTTCTGGTATCCTCGCGGGCAAAATAAATCGGTGACAGAACTTTGTGCAACACGAACGACGGCAACCCGATCCCGTAAATCACCACTGCCAATGCCGTAGCTTGCGCGTCGGCTAGATCAAACGCACCGCGCTGGAATAGAACCGAGACAATCGGGAATGGCACAACCACCAGCGCCACGGCGGCCGGCAGTGTTAACATCAGGGTGAACTCGGCGGCGCGGTTAATACTGTTGCGGCTGCCCACGACATCCCCCGCCCGAAGGCGACGCGAAAGGTCTGGCAAAAGCACTACTCCAATTGCGATTCCGACCACGCCAAGCGGCAGTTGATACAGGCGATCCGCATAGTTCAGCCACGCGATCGCCCCGTCAAAATAAGACGCCACTTGCCGCCCTACCAAAAGGTTAACCTGCACCACGCCGCCAGCCAGCGCCGCCGGAAAAGCGATCACCGCCAGCCTTTTCAGTTCAGGCGTCATATGCGGCAGACGAAGCCGCAAACGATACCCCGCCTTGGCCGCTGCCCACCACAACAGCCCCAGTTGCCCGACACCGGCCACTGGAACACCCCAGACCAACGCCTTGCCAATATCGTGCCCGGTTGCATGAGCAAACCACATGGAGCCGATCAGTATGATGTTCAGCAACACCGGTGCCGCAGCCGCAGCCGCAAATCGCCCAACGGAGTTCAGCACTCCACTTAACAACGCCGCCAGCGATATGAACAGGATGTAAGGGAAGGCCACCCGCGCAAATCCGACAGTCAGATCAAAGCGTGCGTCATCAGCAAAGCCGCTGGCCATGGCCAATACAAACCACGGCATCGCCAGCTGCGCCAGTAAGGTGAACACAATCAGGATCGAGGCCAATCCCGCAAACGCATCCTCGGCGAATCTCACCGCACCTTCGCCACCTTCGACTTTTTTGGAAAACATCGGGATAAAGGCGGTGTTGAACGCGCCCTCACCAAAGAAACGGCGGAACATGTTGGGTAACGAAAACGCTATCAGGAAAGCTTCGGCAATGGGGCCGGATCCGAGGAACGCCGCGATCATGATGTCGCGTACGAAGCCCAGAACGCGGCTGATCAGCGTCCATCCACCTACGGTGAAAACCCCTGATAAAAGTCGGATCGGGCGGCTCATTGCGCCGCACCCTTCTGGCCTTGCTCAATCGCGGCAATCAGGCGTTTTTCAATCGTGCGTTGCTTGTCTTTAGAATGAATTTTCAGACCAAACAAATCCTTAACATAGAATGCGTCCACCGCCTGTTCGCCATAGGTCGCAATAATCGCTGAAGAAATCGACACGCCGCAATCGGTCAAGGTTCGCGCCAGATCGAACAGAAGACCCGTGCGGTCGCGCGTGTCGACCTCGATAATCGTGAAAATCTCGGAACCGTCATTGTCGAACATTACCGACGTCGGTACGATAAAATCCCGCTCGCGCTTCTTGATCTTGTCCTTGGATTTCAGCGCATCACGAGCAATCACCTCGCCTTGCAGTATCCGCAGGATCATCTTGCGAAGGCGCGAAAGGCGGCTTTTGTCGTAGGGCTTGCCCTCACCGTCCTGAATCCAGAAAACCGCCGTCGCCAACCCATCGGAGCTGGTATAAGTCCGCGCATCCACCACATTCGCCCCCGCAAGCGCTAGCGCCCCTGCGAAACGGGCGAAAATGCCGGGGTGGTCGGGCATTACGAAACAGGCGCGCGTGGCGTCGCGGGAAACGTCAGGCACGATGTCACTGACAGGTTCCCCGGCCTTCACACTTCGCGCAAGATTGGCAAATATCGTCTGAGTTTCAGTATCGAGGCCCAGCCAGTAAGCGCGATAATGGCGCTCGCATTCTGCCGCAATCTCGGCCTCTGACCAACCTTCGAGCGTCTCGACCAGTGCCTCTTTAGCCTCGACTTCGCGACCCGGCGTGCTGATGGCTTGTTGACCATTCATTAACATTTCGCGCGTTTGACCATACAAGTCGCGCAACAACATGGCTTTCCAGTTATTCCAGACCCCTGGGCCAACGCCGCGAAGATCGCAAACGGTCAGGGCCAGCAGAAGTTTCAGTCGCGTGTTGCTTTGGACAATATTGGCGAAATCCCGCACCGTGCGCGGGTCTGAAAGATCGCGCTTCTGGGCAACGTCAGACATTAACAAATGGTTAAGGACCAGCCACTCCACCGTCTCGCATTCGGCGCGATCAAGTCCAAGCCGTGGCCCGATGATCCGCGCCATCTTTGCACCAACGATCTCGTGCGCCTCTGGCAGGCCCTTACCTATGTCATGCAGCAACAGCGCGATATACAAAATCCTGCGGTTCACGCCCTTTTCCAAAATGGACGAAGCAACAGGTAAATCCTCGACCAGATCGCCGCTCTCAATGCGTGCAAGGATCGAGATGCAACGGATTGTGTGTTCGTCCACGGTGAAATGATGATACATGTTGAACTGCATCATCCCCACAATACGCTCGAATTCCGGTATGAACGCCCCGAGCACGCCGAGTTCGTTCATTCGCACCAATCCACGTTCAGGATTGCCGTGTTTAAGCAAAATATCGAGGAAAATCTGCTGCGCTTCGGGGTCATGACGCATTTCTTCGTCTATCAGATCCAAGTTGCGGGCGACAAGGCGCATGGCGTCCGGATGAATCAGGATTTCCGAACGCAGTGCCTCATCAAACAGGCGCAGGATGTTCACGGGATCTGATAGAAATGCCTCTGGCTTCGAAATATCCAACCGTCCGTGTTTCAACGTATATCCCTTGGCAGTTTTTTCCTGCCCAAAGGAGAATACGTTCAAAATCTTTCGCCCTATCGTAGGTCGGCTTTTGACGTGCTGCGCCTCAAGCGCGGTCAGGAAGATGCGGGTCAGGTTGCCCACGTGCGTTGCGTGACGGAAATAGACCTGCATGAAGTGTTCAACCGCACGACGGCCTTTGGTGTCTTTGAAACCAAGTCTTTCAGCAATTTCAACCTGCATATCGAACGTCAGTTGTTCCACCGCGCGATTGGCAATCAGGTGCAGGTGCGTGCGCACGGTCCACAAAAACGCCTCTGCCTCGATAAACGTCTTATATTCGTCTTCGGTGAAAACGCCGTGAACCACCAGTTCATCAGTTTCCTTCGCGTGATACAGGTATTTCGCGATCCAAAACAGCGTTTGCAAATCCCGCAGGCCGCCTTTGCCCTCTTTAATATTTGGCTCAACCATATAGCGCGAGTTCCCGTGCCGTTTGTGCCGCAGGTCGCGTTCCTCCAGTTTCGCTTCTACGAACTCAGGACCGGTATCCTTGAACAAATCCCGCCATAACTGAACTTCAAGATCGAAGGCAAGGGATTCATCTCCACAAACATAACGATGCTCCAGCAAGGCTGTACGTATGGTAAAATCCTCGCGGCCAAGGCGGATACAATCGTTAACAGTGCGCACCGAATGGCCTACCTTGAGACGTAAATCCCAAAGGGTGTAAAGCGTACTCTCGATCACGCTCTCGCCCCACGCAGTTTGCTTGTAGGGGGTCAAAAACAGCAAATCGACGTCCGAAAACGGGGCCATTTCAGCGCGACCATACCCGCCGACAGCCATCACCGTGATGCTCTGCGCTGTGGTGAACGACATTTGTGGATGTAGCCAGCGGGTTGAAACCTCGACGGCGAAACGGACGATCTCGTCGGTCAGATAAGTATAAGCCTTGGTTGCCTTGGGTGCCGCGTGTGGATCGCCTTGCAACGCGGCCGCAATCCTGTTTCGCCCGTCAGCGTTGGCCAGTTTTAGAACAGCAACTGCCCGCACCCGGATATCGGTCGCGTCTTTAGCATCCTGAAGGGCTGTTTCCAGCTGCGTGCGGACGGTGTCAGGGTCGAGTATGTCAATGGGGGAGCCGATAAGCCCCCCCACGCTGATTTTAGCAATGTCGAAGGCCATAGATTAAAATCCGAACCCGCCAAAGTTTCTTGGTGCGGGGTCAATGACAATGGCGGTGCCTGTGTCTACTTCCAGGATCGCCAGGCCACGTTCGTTTTGACCATCAACGCGGAAGCGGAATATACCGTTCGCGCCGATAAAACCAGCTGAGTTGGTGATCCGATCAGCCGAGAACGTATCAGTTGCCCCTTCAGCGGCAGCACTACTAATCAACGCACCCACAACGGCGATTGCATCGTATGCGATGGCGGCAAGGTTGTGGGGCTCCACTCCGTATGCGTTCAGATATCTTTCGTTGAACAATGCGGTCAACGCCGAATCAGGTACAGCAAAAAGACCACCCTGAAGGCTGGGTTGTAGCAACAAGTCGGTGGAGCTGTCCCATCGGGTCAAGCCAAGGAACTGCGTATTTTCTCGCGTAATATCTTCGGCCCCCAGCGCTGCAGCGATGAACGACAGCCCACGTGTTGGCGTATCTGTGAACAACAAGGCCTGCACACCGCTGTCCTTGATAGTCGCAGCAATGGTTGGCGCAGCCTCGCTTAGGCCCTCCATGTTTAGCGGATAGGATGTAATCGCGGTCAAAGTGGCCCCGACATTGTCGGCTGCCGCAACGGCAGCTTTCAGACCAGCATTTCCTTCGACGCCTTCAGGATATACGACTCCGACATTGAACAGCCCATTGCGAACAGAATGTGCATACAATCTCGTCGCAACGTTCTCAAACGTCACGCCCATGATGTAAACATTCCCACCAGCGATTGCAGCGTTGTTCGAAAAGCTCAAAACATTGACCCCTTCGAGCGCAGCAACAGCCGCCACCGCACTGGTCGCACCACTGAAAAGTGGGCCGATGATAATCTGGGCACCGTCGGCGATCGCACGTTCTGCCTCGGTCGCTGCACGGGCAGGGTCGGCCCCTGTTTCGTAAACACGCAAGTCAATAATAGCGCCTTGCAAGTCCAGCTTTGCCATGTTCGCAGCATTAACCAAATTGTTAGCCAGCGCATCATTCGCCGCCTCGCCGGATCCGTACGGTACCATTATGGCAACAATCACTGGCTTGGTAGGATCAACCGACGATGTAGGTGTCGAGAACGTGCCACCGCATGCGGCAAGAAGCAGGGCGGTTGCACCGATTAAAATTCGAGGTATTAACCGTGTGAAAAGTAAACTGTTTTTTAACATACTGCCTCGCAATATAAGACGGGTCTGGATAGAGTCGAATTTCGTGGCAAGGTTATGACGCGGAGTGTCACAAGTAAACGGCGGCTTTGAACAAGGATTAGGGCAAATTGTCTAAGTTAACTCCAACGCTTTCTGCAGGGCTCTATCTGGTATCAACACCTATCGGGACGGCATCGGACATTACGTTGCGGGCACTGAATATACTGGAAAACGCCGATATTCTGGCAGCCGAAGATACGCGGAATACACGGAAATTGATGGGTATTCATGGCGTTAAGCTGAACAAGCGGCCAATGCTGCCGTACCATGACCATAATGGTCCCGCCCAACGGCCCCGCATTCTTGCAGCCATCAGGGATGGAAAGTCTGTTGCTTATGTGTCGGATGCCGGTACACCGTTGATCGCGGATCCCGGATATCGGTTGGCAGCGGATGCCATTAGCGAAGGCTTGCCAGTGACCTCGGCGCCCGGCGCATCGGCGTTGCTTGCGGCGCTGGCCGTGGCCGGTTTGCCGACTGATCGATTCTTGTTTGCTGGGTTTCCGCCTGTGAAATCCGTGGCGAAAGCGAAATTTTTAGCAGAATTTTCCACTGTTCCGGCAACTTTGGTATTTTATGAATCCCCAAGACGCCTTGCGGATTGCCTGACCGCAATGGTTGCCGCTTTTGGTGGCGCAAGGCGCGTGGCGGTTTGCAGAGAATTAACAAAAAAGTTCGAAGAGGTCAGGCGTGGGACTTTGACAGACCTTGCTGCCAAATATTCAACTGAGCCGGCCCCGAAGGGCGAAGTGGTGGTGGTGGTCGGCCCTCCAATCAACGAAGACGCATCGGAGCAGGACATAGACGTCGCTCTGCTCGAGGCCTTGAAAACCCTGTCTGTAAAGGACGCCGCCAAGGCGGTTTCCGACGCGCTGGATATCCCTCGTAAACAATTATACGCCCGAGCATTGGAGTTGAAATAATGGCTGGTAGCACCTCATATCACAACGGCTTAGCCGCTGAAGATATCGCCGTTCGCCTATATGAAAGTCAAAACTGTCGAGTGTTGGAGCGGCGTTGGAAACGGCGTTCAGGCGAAATTGATTTGATTGTTTTGCGGGGTGAGCAGATTGTTTTCGTTGAAGTCAAATTGCGCAAAACGCTGGAAGGTGCTGCGCGATCATTGTCGAGCAAGCAGCAAAACCGGATGTTCAATACTGCCCAGAACTATCTTGCTGAAAGTGGGGCTGGACTGAACGCGGAAACACAGTTTGATATGGTGCTCGTGGACCGCCACGGTAGATCGGAAGTTCTGGAAAATGCGATGGCGATGGGCTGGTAGGGTTGAATCCCGCCCACGTGTAGTCCAAATCTGTTTCAAACAACAAAGGATTCCCGATATGGCCTTGAAAATTGCCTTCCAAATGGACCCGATCGAAGATGTGAACATCGACGGTGACTCGACTTTCCGTATTGCCGAGGAAGCCCAAGCACGCGGGCATTCATTATTCTACTACACCCCCGATAAGTTAGCCTTTCAGGACGGGCGTGTCACCGCGCGCGGTTGGCCGTTGACGGTTCGGCGCGAAAAGGGCAATCATTTTATGCTTGGTGAAGAACAAGAAATTGATCTAGGCGATTGGGATGTTGTGTGGCTGCGCCAAGACCCTCCGTTCGACATGGGCTATATCACCAGCACGCACCTTTTGGATATGATCCACCCCGATACACTTGTGGTTAACGACCCTTTCTGGGTGCGGAATTATCCTGAAAAACTGCTTGTGTTGACCTTTCCCGACCTTACCCCTCCAACAACAATCGCGCGGGATATTGGGGCGCTAAAGGCATTCAAGGAAAAACACGGCGATATCATCCTGAAACCTTTGTATGGGAATGGCGGCGCGGGCGTCTTCCGGCTGGGGCCTGAAGACCGCAATCTGACATCGCTGCACGAGTTGTTCGCCGGGATGAACAACGAACCTCTGATAGCCCAGAAGTTTTTGCCTGATGTTGCAGCAGGCGACAAACGGGTTATTCTTGTTGACGGTGTCGCTGTCGGGGCCATCAACCGTGTGCCCGCGAAGGGCGAAACGCGCTCGAACATGCATGTGGGTGGTCGCCCCGAAAAAGTAGAAATGACCGCACGGGATCTGGAAATCTGCGAACGGATTGGACCGTTGCTGCGCGAGAAGGGGCAGATTTTTGTCGGAATTGATGTGATTGGCGACAATCTTACCGAAATTAACGTAACTTCACCTACTGGCATCATGGAACTGGACAGATTTGACGGAATTAACGTTTCGGAAATGATTTGGGAAGCGATCGAGCGGCGGGTTAAACGATAAGGCTTTCACCAAACGGTGTTACCGAATCTAGAACCTGTCAGCCCGATACGCACCGATATCCGCGTTGGCGTGCCTTTCACCAGCAATATCTGCCACCATGCGCCCAAGTCGCGGCCCGATTGTAAGGCCGATGTGCTGACCGCCGTAAGCATGGATGATATTATCAGTTTCGTCTAGCACGGGCATGCTGTCTGGGGTAGTTGGCCGTCGGCCCATCCAGACTTCGTCGTATTCGAACTTCAAGTTTGGGTAGACTTTTTTCATTTGCTTGCGCAGCAAGTTAACTGGCGCAGTCGCGGGTGGTGCGTCGAGACCAGCAAATTCGACGGCCCCGGCGGCGCGTAAAAAGCCGTCCATCGGGGTCAATACGAAGCGTGAATCAGTAATCATATATGGGTTTGGCGCAGTGAAATTCGGGTTGAACATCGATACGTGATATCCCCTTTCGGCCTCCAACTTGACTTTCGGGGCGAGATTCTTGTTTAGCAGGCCGGACCACGCACCCGCAGAGAGGACGATTTTATCTGCCGTCAAAACTTCACCGCCTTTCAGTGAAACCGACGGATTTTCTCCAGCTTTGATGTCCACCACCTCGCCACGCTGGAAGTGCCCACCTTGCGATCGAAAATGTCCGAACAACGCAGCAACATACCCTCCTGGATTGGTTAACCAGCCGTAATCTTTGTAAACGGTTCCGAAATTGTAAGCCGGACCGATATTGGGATCTCGCGACAGGATTTCAGCGCGCCCGATTTTGTCAGGATCGAACCCGTGTTTCTTACGAAGAGCGGCGGACAAAGGGTCAGCGTCATAGTCCGCTTTACTGGCGAAAAGGTTAACGTATTCGCCAGTCTGGATGAACGCCTCAGCGGGCGTTCCAGTTGACAAAGCTTGATGTTGATCGACGGCGTCGACGGTCAGTGCAGCCAATCCCGCGGCGATCTCGGTGACTTTTTCGACGGTGCCGTTTCGCAGAAATGGAATCAGCCATGGTAATAATCGCGGTAAGTAGGACCAGCGCAGATATAGGGGCGAGTCCGGATTCAGAAGCATCGCAGGAGCGCTCGCCGCTAATCCGGGAACGGACACCGGTATAATTGCGCCTCGGGCGATCAAGCCAGCGTTACCGAAAGATGTTTGATCGGGGTGGCCGGAAACAATCCGGTCGATCAGAGTCACATCCCAACCATCACGGCGCAGCCATTCTGCCGATGACACACCGGTAATTCCTGCACCGATGACGAGTATGGTTTTGCACATGCTACGCTCCTGCTTTTTGGGCAGGCTAGGCCTGTTGTCAGGCCACGTCTAGCAAAGATTTTACGCGGGCGAGATGGCCCGCAATGGCCTCTCGATCGCCGCGCGTTTCGATGTTAAGGCGCACCAATGGTTCAGTTCCGGAAGGGCGTAGATTCAGCCGCCAATTGCCAAAATCCATGCTTAACCCATCGAAATACGCGATTTCCCCAGCTTCGGACCGCAACGCTGCCTCGACGGTTTTCATTGCGGCTGCAGGGTTTTCGATTTCGAAATTCTGCTCGCCGGAAGTGGGAAATTTGACTTTTCGTTCGGCAACCAGATCAGCCACCGATGTGCCCGCCGTCGATACCAGTTCTGCAATCATCAACCACGGAATCATGCCACTGTCGCAATAGGAAAAGTCACGAAAGTAATGATGTGCACTCATCTCGCCGCCATAAATTGCGCTGTGTTCGCGCATAATGGCCTTTTGATAAGCGTGTCCAGTGCGAGCGGGGACGGCTTGGCCGCCGGATTCAGCAACAATTTCCTGTGTGTTCCAGATCATTCGCGGATCGTAAACGATAGTAGCACCTTCATTTGCAGCCAATGTCTGCTGGGCGAGAAGCCCGACGATGTAATAACCGTCGATGAATGCGCCTGTGTGGTCAAAGAAAAAGCAGCGGTCGAAATCGCCGTCCCAAGCGACGCCAAAGTCCGCTCCATGTTCTACGACGGCAGCGGCTGTTCTTGGTTGGTTTTCGGGCAGCAACGGATTGGGGATGCCGTTCGGAAACGTGGCATCCGGTGTATGATCCATGCGGATAAACGTTAACGGTGCACCCAAGGCCTCCAAATGGTTGGCGATAATGTCAAATGCCGGGCCGGCCGTTCCATTCCCCGCGTTAACCAGAATTTTCAACGGTTTCAGTTTGGCGGGTGCAACGAACGAACAAATTTTGGCGGCATAGGCCTGCCGAACATCGATTTTCGTTACCTTCCCTTTCTGATCTGGAAAATCAAACATGGCTTGCTCGGCTGAATGACGGATCGCCGTTATTTCCGTGGCCGGGTCTAACGGGCGAGATCCCTCACCGACCAGTTTCATACCGTTATATGTGATCGGGTTGTGCGAGGCGGTCACCTCGATCCCGGCATCGGCGTTCAGATGGTCGGTTGCAAAGTAAACTTCTTCGGTTCCACACATGCCAAGATCCAGCACATCAACGCCCATATCGGTCAACCCGCGCGATACGGCTTCCTTCAACGCCTCGCTGGTTTCGCGGCAATCGCCACCAATAACCACGGTCTTGAGCGTCATGCACTGCGCAACAGCTGCGCCGATGTCGTAAGCGATGCTTTCGTTCAGCTCATCTCCAAGTTCGCCGCGAATGTCGTAGGATTTAAAACAGGTAAGCGTCCGCATATTTATCCCTAAATTAATAAAAACAGCGGCCACTCGCTTATGGCAAAATCACCGCACTGTTACCTTTGTATATAAGGTGTTATTGAGGCATATCAATGGAATGCTTCAGGATACGACTTGTGTTTTGTAGCGAATAATATGGAAAGGCAAATTTATGAAACTAGTGACTTACGCCCTTACGGGTGCCTTCATGTTGGCGTCCACAATCGCTTATGCGAAATCCCACGCGGCCGCCGAAGATGCGACCGCGATGACTATCGAAGCCGCGCTCGCTGGTGGTGATGCCAATGCTGGTGCAAAGATTTTCAAAAAGTGCAAGGCGTGCCACATGGTTGGCGACGGCGCTAAGGCGCGCACTGGCCCTCCGCTTACCACAATCGTAGGCGCACAACTGGGTATGTTTGACGGATTTCGTTACTCTAAAGGCATGATTGCGATGAGCGAGGATGGTATAATTTGGACCGTTGAAAACCTGGACGCATTCCTGTTGAAGCCTAGGGCTTTCGTTGCAAAAACCAAGATGTCTTTCTCGGGCCTCAAAGACGCCGAGGATCGTGCGAATCTGATTGCCTATCTCGCCACTTTCGCAGTTTCGGCAGAATAAGCTGGCGATATTCCGGAAAACTCTACGGCCCCCAAAAGATCACGGGGGCCGTTTTTACATCCGGCTGGCGCTTGTTCTGACACTTGCCGGATGTGGTAGCCTGCCGAAATACGGGTAACTGGATGTCATTAACGGGATCGACCAGCCTAAGGCGGGGCACTCAATCAGCGTCACAACATGGAATGTAGGTTATGGTGCGCTTGGGGCGGGAGCCGATTTCTTGACCGATGGCGGCACACACTTGCGCGCGCTTAATGCGGTGGCAATCACAAGAGCGGTCGCCGAAATCGGAATGCGCGTGGATGTACTAGATACACAATTTCTGCTTTTTCAAGAGCTGGCAAATGACAGTTTTCTGACCCGCGGCATTCCAATAAGGGACACCATTGAGCAAAACTTGTCGGATTATTCTGCGATTTACTGGCAGGGTATGGGGGTGATCGCCCCGCCGCCATACGACATCTCGCACGGGATGGGGATTTATGCGCTGAATAACATTGCGGTTAGTCAGGCTTACGAATTACCGCAGGAACCGGGATACTTCTTTCTTGGCATCAAAAAATACTACGCCGCTATGGTGACCAAAATCCCCATTGCCGGATCGGATAGAAAGTGGGTTTTGATGAACGTCCACATGTCAGCGTTCGATGCCGGGGCCGATGCCCGGCAGGCGCAGATTCGGGCGGTCTTTGATTTTGCACAGGCCGAGTATTCAAAAGGCAACTTTGTGGTGCTGGGAGGGGACTGGAACATGCGCATCGCAGATACGCAGTTCCCTCATACCACCGCAGAAAAAAATCTGTTTTGGATCTACGACTTCCCGCAGGGCTTGCTGCCACAGGGTTGGCGCTTCGGGGTTGATGACAGCGCCCCAACCGTTCGCACCCTGCACAAACCATACGTGGAGGGCGAAAATTATACAGCAATCGTTGACGGGTTCGCTTATTCACCGAATGTGCGCTTACGGCACATTCGGACGATGGATCTTAAGTTTCGAAATTCCGACCACAACCCTGTGACGGCTGAATCTACCACAATCTATTAACGGTTTTCTTGTAACCAAAAATAGGCAGACAGAACACCCAACGCTATCCACCCCACGGCCCCTACAGCTAAACTTCTGCCTACGAACTCAGCTGCGAGTTCGGGCGGGACAGTCCCGCCAAACACTGCGGGGTGGGGGGCACCGATAATGTGAGGGGCGGCCAGTACGGCCAGACCCACACCCCAATGTATCCAGTTTTTCCCGAACACTACGGTCGAAATGCCTGCGGCGGTCGCTGCAATTGTTCCAATCAGCCAGATTTGTCGCGCTGTAATTTCAGCGGCGATCATACCTGGCAACTCCGGTGCCATTCCGGCAGCGGGCGCAAGCTGAAACGCCGCGAAGCCCGCTAATCCCCAAAGGATGCCGCTGCGGGTGGTGATCTGAACGCCCTTTTCCTGTGCGAAGGCCATTGCGGCGACCATCACGAAAGCAAACCCGATGTAGATCGTAGCAGCGAATAGCGCTGTCATACTGTTGCGGGCCCAATCGTGCTCGACCTCGATGTCTGGCATGGAGGCGGTCACGTCACCGAAATGGATAAGTTGCCCCGTTTCATAAAGCTCCGCTTCTAACAACAGTGGAACAAGCATAGATATCGTCAGCGCTGCGACTATTATCCCCACAGCGAGACCAGCGAACAACGCGCTGTAAACCAGTTTTTTCAACATGATTAGTGGCAGGCAAAGCCGATAGCGTGGCGCATATCGTGGGCTGTATCGTGCAGCGTTGCGGAACTCGCAAAACCTGCGATGAACAACACGGACAGACCCAAGAACGCAACGAATGCGATCGAGACAAGGTTCGTATCGGATTTAACGGCCGTTTGTGTAGCTGTAGTCATTTTCAGTTCTCCTTACCGTCTACCCCGACGGTGTTTGTTGACACATTTGCTAGGCCGGTCTCCTGGCTTGTGGTTTTTGGCTGGCATCGCCTTCCCGGTGTTACCCAGTGGCATGTGATGCCCGCTAACCACATACAGTCGCGGGGGCGGCTGCGGCTTTGGGCCCCTCAATGGGTAGTCCCTCAACGCATTCCCGTTTCATCCCCGATTGCTTATGCAAACATATGGGGAACCTTGCATGCCAAGCTTTCATGGATTCGCCTCAGCAAGTCAAGTTTATTACGAATGCGGTCTATGTTTTTGCGGTGATGCCCACAATAAACCATCGAATCCTTGTCAATTACGTAGGTATATTCTAATATACGCATGAACACCAAGGCGCTCGCTTCGAGACGCACAACAAATGGGGGAATTATGGCTGATTCATTATCGGACCGGATACAGGGCGAACTGTCCCAAATCGCAGTCGACGGCCTTGACGGAGACTTGATTTCGCTGGGTCTGGTCTCGGAAATAACCGAGACCGAGGGGAAAGTTATCTTTTCCATAACCGTTCCGGACGCGTTTCGTGGCAACTTCGATCCGATCCGCGAAGATGCGCAAGCTCGTATCGAGGCGATGGACGGAATTGAGTCGGCGTTGGTTGTACTGACCGCCGCCGTTGACGCGCCAGCAACTGCCGCGCAGCCGCCGCAGTTGCAAACCACCAAGCCCGTTGGTCGCGACTTGCGTCCTATGTCGAGCGCAATTGAGGGTGTGGGCGCGGTTGTCGCTATCGCCTCGGGTAAGGGTGGGGTTGGTAAATCCACTACCGCCGCGAACATCGCGCTGGCATTGTCGTCCTTGGGCCTGCGTGTTGGTCTGTTGGATGCCGATATTTACGGCCCTTCGATCCCGCGCCTTATGGGTGGTGCAGGTAAACTTGATATAGTTGACGGGAAAATCATCCCAAAGGACTCGTATGGCGTGAAAGTCATGTCGATGGGCTTTATGATGGAAGAAGACAAACCGGTAATCTGGCGTGGCCCGATGATCGTTTCAGCGTTGATGCAAATGGTACACGAGACCAACTGGGGCACGCTGGACGTGTTGATTTTGGACATGCCTCCGGGAACGGGTGATGCGCAGCTTACGATGGCGCAGCAGGTTCCGATGGCTGGCGCGGTTATAGTTTCGACACCACAGGATTTGGCGTTGATCGATGCTCGCAAGGGGCTGAAAATGTTCCAGGACGTAGACGTGCCTATCCTTGGAATCATCGAGAACATGAGTAACTTCGTCTGCCCGCATTGTGGCGAAACCTCGGACATCTTCGGCCATGGTGGCGCGAGGGACGAGGCGATCAAGCTCGGCGTTCCGTTCCTTGGAGCGATACCGTTGCACATCGACATCCGCAAGCATTCAGACATCGGAAAGCCAACGGTGGTATCCGACCCTGATGGTCCACATACGAAAATCTTTAAGTCGATAGCATTGAATATCGCGACGCAACTTCGCGGAAACGAATAAACAGAGCAGCCCCCGTATTACAGCGGGGGCTGAATCCTTTTAGGCTTCGCGCATTAGCAGGAATTCAAAGAACTTCATTCCAGCAATGCCACCAACCACAATAAACACGAATGTAATATATGACCCTAGCGCCAAGGTCGACGCACCGGAAATCGCCTGCCCGACGGTACAGCCAAGAGCGACTACTCCGCCGATGCCCATCAGTGCTGCACCAAACAGATTGCGCCTAGTGTCCTTCGCGTCCGCAAACGTAGCGATTGCAAATTTGCCGTGGGCTACCGCACCGATGAACCCGCCCAGAAGTGCGCCGAACGTTGTTACAACTGCAAACGTAGGTGCAGAATATGCCGTAAAACGCATCAAATAGTCGATCGTGTCCCCCGAAGGTCGGACATATGTAAGCGACGCCAATGCGACAGGCACATCGGCAAAATCATCCTGCGCCAATCCGGTCAGCAACCAGCCAGCGGTCACACATAAGCCAATGCCAACACCGGCAATGATGTGCGTAGGAGAGTTGCGGAAGCCCCTGTCTTTGAGGACGTATCCAAGAAGGCCAGCCAAAAGAACCGCCAGCACAATTTTACCGGCAAGCGCCGAATCAAGTCCGGTCATCGCCGCCAGAATATCGCCGCTATGTTGGGAATCCAGACCGTAATCGCCAAGATTCACCGTTACGGGCGAAAAGATCGCGACGCGTAACGGGCCGAGCAAACCACCGATAGTCATATATCCAAAAATGCCGACAACAATCAGCACCATCAATGAACGCAAGTCTCCGCCGCCAGCGCGAACCAGATTTCTGCTGGTACAGCCACCCGCGAACACCATACCAAATCCAAAGATAAGCCCGCCTGCGATATTCCCAAGCCAGTTAAAGCTGGGCGTCAGGTACAATGACCCGGTTAGATCGGCAATTCCCGCCATCTGGACCACGGTCGCGCCGATAATCGCCGTTGCAGTAGCCAAAATCCATGAGCGAAAACGGCGGTAGTCGCCGAAGTTCATGATGTCCGAAATGGAGCCCATCGTACAAAAGTTCGTAATGAACACGATGTAGCCAAATACCGTCCCGATAATCAGGCCGCCGAAACCGACATAGAGTGCCGGAGACTCTATGACTAAACCCTTGAGTGCGTCGATCATTGCTATCCCCCGTCGCGTCACCATTATTTATTCTAGCCTGTATATCCTCACAAATTTACGGGCAACACCAGATATACACCATCATATTCCGATATGATAGTGCGTCGATCTGTATATGGGTCCGGAGTGGGGGGAAATCGTGGTCAGGCAATCTCTTTAACTGCGGGAGCCACACAATATATATCGTACAACGTTCCCAAAAGGCGCTCTGCCTCGTTGCTGGCAATTGAGTAGTAAATCGACTGCGCTTCACGACGGGTCGCAACCAGCCCTTCGTACCGCAGGATTGCCAAGTGTTGCGAAAGCGCTGACTGCCCAAGGCCGACAAGTTTTTGCAGTTCTTGAACCGAGTGTTCACTTTGGGCCAGATTACAAAGGATCAACAGGCGCCATTGGTTAGACATTACACGCAACAAACTGCTCACCTCGGAAGCTTTTTCTTTCAGTTCCGCAAGGTCCATATTTCCCATCATGACGAAAAATTCCTAAAGTTCTTTATGTATATGCAGTTACTTATATACAAAACTCGTAATATTGCAAGCGTGATAACTTCGATTACACACTTGTGATTATTCTTTTACCCTTGTTTTGTTGACTCTTGGGCAGAAATAGTATTCATTTATGCTAATATAGGAATTTACGCAATAACCATGGAGGAACCGGTTATGCTGGACGACGCTAACGACGGAAGCAATTCCAAAAGCATGTCGATTATCGCAACAAAAGGCGCGCTTGATTGGGCATATCCACCTTTTATTCTTGGCACAACGGCCGCTGCGATGGACATGGAAGTTACCATGTTTTTCACTTTCTACGGCCTTGAGTTGCTGAAAAAAGACATGGATCTGAAAATTTCAACGTTGGGCAACCCTACGATGAAATTTCCTATGATGGGAATGCACATCGGTATGCCGAATATCATGGGCATGGTTCCGGGTGTTGATGCGGGCGCGTCTATGATGATGAAAAACCTTATGAACAATAAGGGGATCGCTACGATCGCCGACCTTCGCGACGCGGCACTTGAGTCCGACGTGCGTATGATTGCATGCCAAATGACGCTTGATCTGTTCGAAATCAAAGATACGGACCTAATCGACGGCGTTGAAATCGGTGGCGCTGCTACGGCTATCGAAGTCGCTGCCAAGTCCGACATAAACTACTTCATGTAATTCCAACTACATACAACCTATGAAAGGGCCTGATTTTATGGCTGACCAAACACTTGACGCAAAAGGGTTGAACTGCCCTCTTCCAATCATCAAAGCCAAAAAGGCGCTCAAGGGCATGAACCCGGGCGAGGTTCTGGCGATTGAATCCACAGACCCAGGTTCTGTTGCAGACTTCGCGGCATTCTGCCGCCAGACTGGTAACGAGCTGGTATCTTCGGATCAAGCTGGTGACATTTACAACTTCGAGATCAAAAAATCTTGATCTAGTCGATACCGAACATCGAAAACCCCGTCTTTTCAGGCGGGGTTTTTTCTTGCCTTAACGTCAAGAACATGGCGTAAAAAGCGGTGCACCCACGGGTTCGACTCGGTATTCCGCATGTGGCAGAATCCGGCCATAAGGTTATTAACGACAACCCCGTCTTGCACACCGGAAATTCCCGAGCCACGCTTCACGTCAAAACCGAATTTGGTGCCATTCGGCAGATTTTCGACCTTCGCATGATGAAACTCATGCGCATTGAACGCGCCGCCCTCGACCTGCCAAAGACAATCGCCCGAGGCCTCTAATCGCGTATGCCCCCGCCCCTGTGGGCGATCATACATTATCGCATCACCCTGAATGGTCCCGACCATATTATGTTTCCGGCCATTCCATTCCAGCGTATCGCAAAGATACATCAGCCCGCCACATTCGGCATAGGCCGGCAACCCATCAGCAATCGCCTGCCCAATATCACGACGCATTTGGGAGTTCGCCTCTAGCGCAGCCATCGAAGTTTCGGGGAAGCCACCGCCGATAAACAGGCCGTCGAGGTCGGGCAAACGCTGGTCGTTAATCGTATCAAAGAACACCAACTCGGCACCTGCGGCTTCGAATATTTCAAAATCGTCGGGGTAATAAAAACCAAACGCCGTATCGCGGGCCACGCCAATTCGCAGACCTTGGGCGTATTTATTACCCACCTTATGAGGAGCGAGTGTCACGTCCGCGGCGGTATTTGCAATGTTGATCAATGCGTCAACATCGACGGAATCGATCATTCGCTGGCCCAGTTGGTCAATCAATGCTTGAATTCTACCCGTTTCGACGGGGGTGGTCAGACCCAAGTGCCGCTCGCCAATCTCAAGGTCTGCGCTGCGCCCGACCGCGCCAAGAACCGGAATGTCAGTATATTCCTCGACAGCTGCACGCAGTTTGCCTTCGTGGCGTGAGCCCCCCGTTTTATTCAGGATCACTCCTGCGATATTCACCTCAGCATCGAACGCCTTATACCCAATCAACAGTGGCGCGATCCCGCGCGTCATCCCCGTCGCGTCCACTACCAAAATCACCGGAGCTTTTATCAATTTTGCCATCGCAGCATTGGAATCCGCACCATGCAGATCGACGCCATCAAACAGGCCCTTGTTACTTTCGATCACCGAAATGTCCGAGCCTGACGAACGGCTAACCAGAAGGTTGCGGATCTCTTGCTCGGTCATCGTGTTGAAATCGAGGTTGTAACAAGGCCGCCCGCTGGCCAAGCTCAACCACATAGGGTCGATATAATCCGGGCCTTTTTTGAAGGTCTGAACGGTTAGTCCACGCATGTTCACCGCTCGGGACAACCCCGTTGAAACCACCGTTTTGCCGGATGATTTATGCGCCGCAGCGATCAGGAACCGGGAGGTCATGCTGCTACGGGCAAGCCGCTCCGGTCTCGGGATGCCCACATGCTTTCCGCCATGGTTTGTGCCGCTTCAACCGTATCTGCCTGACTCATGGATTTCAGCGCAATAGCCAATGTTCCAATGACCGAGGCTTCGGCATAGTCGCTAGATTCTTCGCCACGCCAGATGGCGATCAGGTTCTGTATGTCCATCTCCTCGTCTGCGGCCGCGTGGCCGTTTGGCAGTAAGGATGGCCATTCTTCATTGGTGATCTCGCCATTTGCGGCGGTCCATGCAACGGTTGGCTTATTGGGGCGACGTTCGATCTCGCCACCCTCGCCTCGGAAAACTGTTGTGACGGGTTGATCCAGCAACAGGCCAGCGCTCGCATGAATATCCATGAAGCCACGGTGGAAAATGCCTTGCATCATTACTGGAGCGTTGAAAGGGTTAAGCATCCGCGCAAAACTGTGAACTGGAGAACGCAGGCCGAACGTCGGGCGCATCTCGATCAGCTCACGCAATTTCGGTGACAGAACCTCTAGTGGAACATAGGCGAAATTGCGGATGGCGAGGTGGTCACGGGCCTGTTCAAAGCTAAGCGCGATCGGGAAGCCCAGCTTTTGTAGCGTCTCTCGCGTATATATCCTTCCCGGCGTATGACCACCAGTGCCGTGCATGAAAACTTTAAAGCCGTTCTGTGCCAATAACAGCGCCGACAAAATGAACCAGGGCAATTGCCGTCGCTTGCCAGCGTACGAGGACCAATCGACATCCACTGTCGGAATATTCGCAGGCAAATTGAACGTGTCGCGTGTGCCCATTGTGAACCCTGCGATTTCTTCGGGAGTTTCCTCTTTCAGGCGCAGCAACATCAGGAATGCGCCGATCTGTTCGGGCTTTGCCTCGCCCCGAAGGATCATGGCCATCGCTTCGTGCGATTCCTCGACAGTAAACGCGCGGGTTTTGGTTTTGCCCCGCGCGAGAATCTGGATAAACTTAGCGAATGGGTGTAATTCCTGTGCCATGATACGCCTTTATCTGGTGTTAACTTTTAGCAGAGACATTCGCATCTGAAAGGCTGTTGGGCAAGATGCGTAGAAATTTCATCCCGATGATCACGATTGCCAGCGCCAGCGCAACACCGCCGAAACCAAGGATAACCTCAAGGATATTCGGAGTGTACGCGTTGATCACACCGTCCGAGAAACTACTGCTAATCTCGTAACCGGGGAAGATGTCCAACGGATAAGCCTGCCCACCGACGACGATCACATACAGTTGTGCAAAGCCGCCGATGATGACCAAACTGGACGCCAGAATAACCATCCGCGCTTGCTTGACCAACTTGGGTGCAAACAGGATCGCCATTGGCAACAGACCACCGATCAGCACTTGAACGCCCCAGAACAAGACCGTGTAAATGCCGCCATCGCGCAGGATGAACGTCTCGACGCCCCAATGCTCGGCTGCATACATATTGGTCAGGTGTTGCACGGCGGTGAAATACAGGACTGCCGCTATGAAAATAGCCAGAAGGCTGGCAAGACGGGTGCGTAGTTGTGGGCCAAAATCACGACCCGTCATTGTTGTGATACCCATCACCACCAGCAAGAATATCGCCATACCTGTCGCGAATGACATCACAATGAACAATGGGGCCATCACGGCGGAATCATACGCCTCGCGAGCAACAAGCCAGCCGAAGATGGAACCCGTACCAGTTGTTAGTATTAAACGCCAAACGAATGCGGCCAGCCCAGCGACTTTTACCGCGTATGACGGCAATCCGCGTGCCATTTGCGTGTAGATATACACCGCAACAATCGCCATGAAACCCGTATATAGCAGGATGTTCCATGTGAAAATCGACTTGAAGTTGAAGTGGGTCATGGTGACGATCAGGCGGTCCGGACGACCAAGGTCAAGGACTAGAACCGCCAGCCCACCAACAAGCAATGCAATCGCCAGCAATGCAGATATCCGCGCCATGGGTTTATAGGCGACTTTGCCGAAAACAGACCCGATCGAAGCCACGTTCAACGCACCCGATGCGGCAACGATCAAGAAAATCGCAAACACATGCGGCAAGCCCCAAACGATTTGGTTATTCATGCCGGTTACGATGTGGCCGTAATGTTCGATGTATAAAACAACAGCGCCGGCGGCAGCTACGAACGCGGCCAACAGGGCCAGCAAGCCCCAAACTTGCGGTGTTGATTTAAGCTCGCGATAGATTATCCGTTCCATGACAACGCTCCTATATGTTCTGGTAGCGAACGCCGAGGTTCAGCCCAAGATCGGCACGAAGCTCGATACTAGGATAACTGGCCAGCGCTTTGGAAATGTCGCTTTCAGGATCGTTCATATCTCCGAAAATCATGGCGTTGTTGCCGGTCGCATTACAGGCTTCGACGCAGGCGGTCGTGCCGTCGCCGCGATCCAGTTTATGGACACACATGTTGCAGCCCTCAACCGTTCCGGCTCCGCGCGGAGTTGTGACCTTTTGATCCGTCACAGGTTCATGCACCAGTGAGCGCGCCTTGAACGGGCACGCCATCATGCAATAACGGCAACCAATACAGGTGTGCCGGTCAACCAGAACGATCCCGTCGGCGCGTTTGAACGACGCGCCGGTTGGGCAAACGTCAACGCAGGGTGGGTCTTCGCAATGCTGGCACATCACCGGCATCGTGTTTTCCCAACCCGTGGTTTTATTCCGAACAGTTACTTTACGAATCCACTGCGGGTCCGTGTCCAATCCGTTGTTTTCCCACCCATGTTCGTCTGAACAGGCGGTAACACAAGCTGAACAATCGGATGGACATTTACCCGCGTCGATCAAGAGACCCCAGCGAGTGTCAGGATTGGCCGGTGCGGCAGCAACGCCGCTGCCCATAGCCATCAATGTCACACCGGGGGCCAAGGAAACGGTTGCCAGTGCCGCGCCGCTTTTCAAGACATCGCGGCGATGCATTTCCGCACCATTCTCGTTGCCAAGCTTCTTGCTAGAGCAACCGCCACCGCATCCACCCGAAGGTTTAAATCCGGGTATGTTCATAGCGAAAGCCCTTCAAGATATGCCAACAAGATATCCAACGTGTCGTCCGTGCGATTAAACATCAAAGATGCCTCGCCCAAATTCGGTGGAACCGAGTTATGGCATTGGAAACAATCAATCTTCACTGCTGCATAATCATGGCAAACACGACAGAAATGTTCTTCGCTTTTCACCGTAACAGGCTTGGCATCCGGCCCATTGACCGCGTGACAGGTCACACAACTGGCCAAAGACGCATCAACGTCGCGCTCGCCCTGACGCATGGTTAAATCACGGTCGTGGCGCAACAAATCCATGTGGTTAATGCGCCAAAACGCGTTGCCTTCAGGATGTGCTTCGCCAGTCGCCATTGGAACTTCGGGGTAAACCGAACCCGCTTGCGACATGCCGACCGAAAGGCCGAACAGAACCAGTGTAGCTATGATCAGCCGTTTCATATTTACGCTCCGAGACCCATTTTGATGTACCCAGTCGGGCAAACGTCGGCACAGATGTGGCAACCGATACATTTATCGTAATCTGTTTCTACATACCGACCAAGCGTGCGATCCGATTTCTTGACACGGGATACGGCATCCTGCGGGCAGTAAATCACGCAATTATCGCACTCGAAACACATACCACAGGACATGCAACGCTCGCCCTCTTTTTGGGCCTGCTCTTCGGAATACGCGATGATGCGTTCTTCGAAATTACCAAGAACGTCTTCGCCTTCAATCCGTACTTCGTCGCGAACTTCACGCGCCACATAAGGGAAGTGGCCCTTGTACAGCTCGGTGTGCTTGACGATTTGGCTTTCCGAGCGGTCATCGAAGTTGTGCACGGCAAAATCTTCGCTATCCGTGCCGCGGACTGGCAGATTGTCATAGGCGTCCGGCTCTTTACCGCGCGTGTGGAGTTCCTCCAGCAGGTTGAACTGGTGGATGTCGATGGTTGGACGTTTTTCAATCTCGCCATCATCAAGAAAATCAGTGATGGTCGCCGCAGCTACACGGCCGTGGCCGATTGCTGTTGTCAAAAGATGTGGCTTGATGATGTCGCCACCAGCAAAATGCTTCTTGCGGCCTTTGACGTTATAACTTGCATCAATGTTGATGAAACCACGACCATTGTCGAAATCCTCCAATCCTTCAAAATCTCCGGATTGACCAATCGCAGAAATAATGATGTCAGCTTCGATTTCGAATTCTGTACCTTCACGAGGAACAGGCGTGTTGCCTTTCATGTCACATTCGCAACATTTCAGCGCAATCGCTATGCCGGCTTCGTTTTTGATAACCTCAAGCGGCATAACGCTGCCACGAAGATCAACACCTTCGCGTTTTGCATCTTCTCGCTCATGCTCGGCGGCGGTCATCTGTTCGATCGGGAACAGTGATGTCAGAGTCGCCTGCATACCCTCGCGTGACAGAACGCCTGCGGTATCTTGCGCAGTGAAGTCGACCAGCGAACCATCCGAATGCTCGGTTTTCGCAACGTTTGTTACGTTGCCAAGACGACGCGCAACGGATGCAACGTCGATGGAGGTATCACCACCACCAACAACCACAACTTTTTTCGCAGTGCCGACAACCCAACCTTTGTTGAAAGCGTCAAGGAATTCTACACCGTCGATGCAGTTTTCAGTGCCTTCCCAACCCGGAATTGGCAGTGGACGACCTTTTTGAGCACCAATAGCCCAGAAAATCGCGTCAAAGTTAGCCTCAAGTGTTTCGATTGTAACGTCGGTGCCAACTGTGGTGTCCAGATGAACCTCGACCCCCATTTCGGTAATGCGGCCAATTTCGATGTCCAGCATGTCGCGCGGTGTCCGGTAACCCGGAATACCGTAGCGCATCATGCCGCCAAGCTTGCTGTTGGAGTCGTACAGCACAACTTCATGGCCGTCTCGGCGCAAGAAGTAGGCAGCCGACAGACCAGCAGGGCCACCACCGATAATCGCAATTTTACGACCGGTTGCTGTGCCAACTTCGGCCAGTTTCAGGTTATTTTCATTCGCCCAATCACCGACATATTGTTCAACCGCGTTGATGCCAACATAGTCGTCAACTTCGTTCCGATTACAGCCCGACTCGCAAGGTGCAGGGCAAACGCGGCCCATGGATGCAGGGAACGGGTTCGCCTCTACCATTTTGGCGAAAGCGTATTCCTGCCAAGCTTGGCCCTCGACGGGAGATTTATCCATGCCGCGGGCAATTGCCAGCCAGCCGCGAATATCGTGGCCCGATGGGCACGAACCGGAACATGGTGCGGTTTTTTGGATATACGTAGGGCACTTATAGGAAGTGTCCTGCTGGAAGATTTTATCCTCCAGATCCCAATCGTCTGGTGTTTCGCCTTCTTCATAGCGCACAAATGTTGGCATGTGATCGTTCATGAGTTTACCTCCGTTGCGACTCCATCCCCTTCGGGCGCGGTGTCTTCTTCTATTTCTTGCCCTGTCAAAATCAGAGCGTTCCCTACGAGCTGGTGAACCGACAGGATCGAATCCATCTCGTAGCCAAATTTCGGCATTACTTTCGAGAACTGGGTTTTACAGATGGCGCAAATTGCGGCCATGTGCGTAACCCCGTGGTCCTCGGTCACTTGTTGCAACGCTGTCATACGCGGGCTTGCACCCTTGACGCGCAGGTCCATCAGCTCGTCCGTCAACAGACCACCTCCACCACCACAGCACAGCGTGCTTTCATGGGTGGTGTCACGATCCATCTCGAAATAGTTGTTACAGCAGGCCTTCAGAACTTCGCGCGGCAGGTCGAATTGACCCCCCTCGTACCCGCCCATGCCAGCACCACGCGCAACGTTACAGCTGTCGTGATAGGTCAGGCGAATGTGATCGTTTTTCGACTTGTCGAAATTCAACTCACCCTTCTGGATCATATCGTGGGTAAACTCCATGATATGCTGCGGAATCGGATAGTCCTGATCGAGGAAGTCAAACGGGCCAGCCAATGTGTTCAAGAAGCTATACGCAACCCGCCAAGCGTGGCCACATTCCCCAAAAACAATCCGCTTCACGCCGAGGTCAATCGCGGCCTGACGAATACGCAAGGAAAGCGTGCGCATGTTTTCGTAAGAACCGATGAACATACCAAAGTTGGCTGCCTCGGAAGCATAAGAGCTAACGGTCCAACTAACTCCAGCTTCGTGGAACACTTTCGCATAGCCCAGAAGGCCGTCGATGTGTGGTTCAGCGAAGAAATCTGCAGAAGGTGTGATCAACAGAACGTCGGCACCTTTTTCATCCAATGGAATTCGGATAGAAAGGCCGGTTTCTTCTTCCAGATCTTCTTCCAGATCCTCAAGCGTCGCACGAAGCGCCTTGGGGTTCATGCCGAGGTTGTTCCCGATATCCTGCGCCTTGGCGATGATCTCGTTGCAATACTTCTGGCCTTTGCCAACCGTATTCATAATGTCACGTGCTGCCATGGAAATTTCTGCGGTATCAATGCCATACGGGCAGAAAACCGAACAACGGCGGCACTGCGAACACTGATGATAGTAGTTATACCATTCATCCAGAACTTCGCGTGTAAGATCACGTGCGCCGACCAGCCAAGGGAAGTTTTTACCTGCAAACGTGTAATAGCGACGATAAACCGAGCGCAGCAAATCCTGGCGCGCAACCGGCATATTTTTTGGATCACCTGTGCCGAGGAAATAGTGACACTTGTCTGTGCAAGCGCCGCATTTCACGCAGCTATCAAGGTAAACCTGAAACGCGCGGTTGTTCTCGGCCAGCTCACCAATTTTGGCGATGGCGACTTCTTTCCAGTTGTCGATCAGCTCACCTGGGAACCCGAGGTCGGTGTTGTGCTTCGGGTGGGCCATGTAGGAATCAAGATCCTCCATCGCGCCACATTTGATTTTTGGAACAGCCAGCGGATCGGCCACAAACTTGGGGCCACCTTCTGCATTCATATCAAGCGATGCCATGTCTCAGCCCTCCTTATCTTCAAATTTCTTGGCCCAAGGGGCGAAGTGGCGTTTTTCACGCGAGTTATCGATCTGGTTGCGCGTCGGGCTAAAGAAGATGCCCGGGCCGTGCAGCAACTTCGAAATCGGGAAGATAATCATCAGGAACGCAACCGAACCAAGATGTACCAACAAGATCGGGTCGCTCGGAAGATGGTTAATCTGGAAGCGCATCAAGCCAAGGAAGAAACCCTTCACGGCGATAATATCCGTGGGCAAGACAAATTTCATCATCATGCCGCTGCCGGCAATGCCAATCAGCAACAGCAACATCAAATAATCCGACGGGCTAGAGATATAGCGAATGCGTTCAACAACGATACGCCGGACCAGCAAGCCGATAAGGCCGATTATCATCAAATAGCTGGCATAAATGCCGAACGGTTGAACGATTTCAACCCACCACCAAACGTCGTATGTGAAATAGCGGATGTGGCGCAATAGAACGACCAGCATACCGACGTGGAACAGGTATCCAAACAGCCAAATCCATTTGTTGGCCTTAAACAGGCTCTCGAATACAGCCACTTCGCGGAACATACGGAAATAGACACCGCGTAGCGTCCGAGGCGCTGGCATGGTTGGAATTTTCAGGGGCGCAGGGGCTTTTGCATAACGCCGTATCTTCATTCCTGTCCCGACAACGAGCAGTAATGTAGCGGCATAAAACAAAATTGCATACAACGTGCCGATCACGTTAATTCCTCCCATAGGACAGTCCGGCACCGGCAATGCCGGAACCGAGTCTAGTAGCAATGAACCCCGTTATTATTGTTATTATTCGGAGTGTTAGACGTGGATTATACGCAGCCAGTTGGCTTAGGTAGGCCGGCAATCTTACAGGCCTGTTTCGCTGGACCGTAAGGGAACAGCTCATACATGTACTTGTTGTTACCAACTTCAGGGCCCATGGATTTTTTGATCGACTTGATCAAAACACGAACCGCAGGCGCGATCTGGTATTCTTCGTAGTAATCACGAAGGAAGTTAACAACTGCCCAATGCTCTTCGCCCATGTCTACTGCTTCAGCAGCAGCGATCACGTCAGCCAGTTCTTTGGACCATTCACTAAGGGTAGTGATGTAGCCTTCTTCGTCATGTTCTATGGTAGCGCCGTTTACGTCATATGCCATATTATATTCCTTTATGTTGTTTGTGCCCCCGGTGTCCCGGGATGATTAGTTAATTAAAGCCAGTTTTGAACTCGGTCGTGCGTTGCGGCAAGGTCTACGAAACCTTCGTAGTCCACCGATGTCACGCCCTCGGCCACTCGGCCAGCATCGATGCCGCGTGCAGCAAGGTCTGCGCCCAATACATATAGGGACACATCAGAACCCGTTGTAGATAGTGCATCACTTACAACCGTTCCCGTGGTAGCGCCGTAGACGCCATCCTCGATCATCAGAACTGCATCGCCGGCTTTGACATGCGCCAAACAGCTAAGCAGAGTCTGATTCTGGAAAGGCGATTTGTTAACAGTGTGTAAAGTTCCCATAGTACCCTCCTAGAAGCTCAAAATGACGTCTTGATCGGCCATAACTTCGGCCATTTCAGCGCGAGAAACCAAACGGATCGACGGTTTTTCAGCATAATCGTCGTCTTCGTCCTCGTATTCGATGTTTTGCAGATCGTCCAAAGTCAGACCGCGCTCTTCGAGCGATTCTCTCTCGACGTAAAGCTTGGTCACCTCGTAATCACCCAGCGCACGATATGTCGCCGAGAAATTCTTGAGGCCGATTTCCTTTGTGTCCTGACCTTTTGTCAATTGGAACACGCCGTCATCGAGAAACGCCAAAGAGACGTCTTGATCAAAAGCCGCGCCAATCAGCACAACTTCCAGACTTTCCTGCGCGTAAATCGTGCCATAAGGCGCTTTGCGATTCACATAGAGGAATTTTTTAACTTCACTCATAATATTCCCCTAGTCGCCAAATGTAATCGTGCGATCGGCTTGGATGCCCATCTCGATCAACTGGCCGAGGCCGGAAATCCGGAACCCCTCGGCGATGTTATCGGCGTCTTTGCCTTGACGATCAGCTTCGTTTTTGTCCAATAGCCCGCGACGCTGGGCAGCAGCGATACAGATCACGAGATCCAGATCATGCTCTTTGCCCAGTGCAGTCCACTGCTCTTGAATCTGGCGGTCATCTTGTGGCGGGATCGACAGGCGTGTGCCTACGTTAACCCCGTCATGATAGAAGAACACCCGCGAAACTTCATGGCCTTTGGCCAATGCAGCTTTGACGAAGTTGTAAGCCGAGTCAGACGCTTGGTGCTGATACGGCCCTTCTGAAACTACGATTCCGAATTTCACGTCAAATCACTCTTTAGAAGTGTACGTGGGCCGAAGCGTTCATCGTTTTACGAGAACCGGTCCATGTATCAATGTGGTGTTTAGTAAACGCGAGGTCAGTCATCTCAAAGAAACGAGCCCAACCGATACGCTCGATCCATTCCCCTATACGCTCCCAATGCTTGGCATCGGATTTGTAGGCGTCCAGAATCTTGGCAACCACTGCGCGAACTTCCGGCCAATGTGGCGGGTTGTTTGGAAGGTTGGCCACTGCAAGTTTGTGGAACGTAGGTTTGGTGCGCGCGTTCGAGTGCTTACCACCAACCCAGATAGCAATTTTCGTGCTTTCTGCGGAGTTGATCTGCATAGGTGGGCATGGAGGGTAACAAGCACCACAACATATACATTTCTTCTCGTCGATTTCCAGCGAAGGCTTGCCGTTAACCATAGCTGGGCGGATCGCCGCAACAGGGCAACGCGCAACAACTGCGGGACGTTCACACACGTTACCAACCAGATCGTGGTTGATTTTTGGAGGTTTGGTGTACTGCACGTTAATCGCAATATCGCCCTGACCCCCACAGTTGATCTGACAGCAAGATGTCGTGATACGAACACGATTCGGCATCAGCTCGGTTGTGAAGTCTTTGTACATATCGTCCATCAGGCCCTTCACAATACCGGACGCATCAGTGCCCGGAATATCGCAGTGCAACCAACCCTGCGTGTGCGAAATCATGGAAACCGACGCACCTGTACCACCAACAGGGAAGCCGGCTTCGGTCAAAGCTTCAACCAACGGCTGAACTTTGGCGAGGTCAGACACCATGTATTCGATGTTCGAACGTGTTGTGAAACGGATGAAACCGTCAGCGAATTCATCGCCGATGTCACAAAGTTTACGAATGGTGAAAATATCCATCTGACGCTGAGTACCTGCGCGAACAGTATAAAGATCCGCGCCGGATTTTGACACGTGATGCAGAACACCTGGCTTCAGGCGCTCATGCCAATCCCAAGTTCCGTAGTTTTCGATGCTTGTCGGGTGCATGTACGGGAATGGATCCGGTACACCAACTTCGTCAGGCATGCGTGGCTTTTTGCTCATCTCGTTCATTTTTATTCCTCCATTCCTGCATTTATGCAGGAAAATAAAATTAGCTTAGGGCGAAGTGCCGACTCAGTCGTCGGCAGCCACAGTCATGCCAGCGTCAAGAGCTTTCTTCTCGAAGTACTTAGCGGCTTCGATGTCGAAATCGTCTGTCCGCATGTAGCTGGAAGTAGTCGGGTGGTTAACCATGTTCGGGTCAGCCACGATATCCATTGCGTCAAGGAACGCCGGAACACCGATACGGTCGATACATTCACCGATACGCTCATGCTCTAGGGCGTTGTCAGCGAAGAACTCCACAACTTCTTCAGCGAAATCTTCAAGCTTCTCGAAATCTTCGTCTGTTTCCAGCTTCATGAATGGAACGATCATTGTGCCCATAAGGTCGCCAACTTTAAGCGAACGTTTGCCGCCGATCATGATGGATGCACCACGGTCTTTACCCGGGCTAAGCGCCTTGGTCATAACGTTGATACAGTGCATGCAACGTACGCAAGATTTGTTGTCGATTTCCATCGTGTCATCGTCGTTCAACGAAATCGCACGGGTTGGGCACATGGCTACAACTGTGTCGATTGTATACTTACGACCTTTTTCTTTGATGTGCTCTTTAACCATGTCCTGTTTGATAACAATGTCATCACGCCACGTGCCGATAACAGCAAAGTCGGCGCGGTGGATCGCGTTTACGCAGTCATTACCACAACCAGAGAACTTGAATTTGAACTTATAGGGCATTGCAGGACGGTGCATTTCGTCTAGCAGGCGGTTGATAATACCACGGTGCGCTTTAACGCCATCAAAACAGGACTGCTCGCAACGGGCGTGACCAACGCAGGACATCGCCGTACGAAGTGCTGGACCAGCACCACCAAGGTCGAAGCCTAGTTCGTTGAATGCGTCAAACGCAGGCTGCGCGTTTTCGGATGTACAGCCTTGGAACATAATATCGCCGGATTGACCGTGGAAAGCGATAAGGCCGGAACCATGCTCTTCCCAAACATCACAAAGTTTGCGTAGGATGTCTGTTGTATAATGAAAACCCGCCGGTGGCATAACCCGCAGCGTATGGAATTCTTTGGACGCAGGATAGTCGCCCGCAACTTCGGAGAAACGAGGAATGATACCGCCGCCGTAACCAAAAACGGACAGCGTGCCGCCCTTCCAGAAGCCAAGACGCTCTTCATAACTATGGTTCAACTGCCCCAGAAGGTCGTTCATCATAGGAGCGTATTGTGCGCCTCTGGTGTCACGCAGGCGTTTGATGCCTGTAACGAAGCTCGGCCATTTGCCGCCTTCAAGTTGATCGAGCATCGGTGTTTCGTGCTGCGGATTAACTTTATCCTCGTTAGCGTCTTTCATTCCGTATTCCTCCCTTTGATGCCCATCCTGATTCCAGATCAGTTAGAGCGCTTTTGCTTTCAGGTCTTATTTCTTCCTAAATGCATAAATTATTTGCAATGCTTCACCTTACATTTATATATTAAGATAAGCGAATGTAAAGAGAAACGTTATCACCTATTGACGGCGTTTCCTTTAACATACACGTAAACTGGCATTTTGCTAAACCTGACAATAACACTCGGAATAGGTGTAATGGAAAAAATAACTGGATTTTCAACAAATTCCCCGTTTGATCTCGGAAATCACACGGAGTACGCAACATGGCGCGAGCAAAAGCTCTCGGCGGGTGCGCGCGCACTTGAGGCTGGGTTTATCGATATTTCCGACCCGCTGAACCTGACGGATTCGGAAATATCCGAGATTCTGGCACGCGTAAGCGATTCAAATATCGCCCTTTATTCCACGCCCGCCGAATCCGACGATTCGATTTTGCGCAAAAATTTGCGCGCAATGGCCGAAAAACTTGGCTTGGGCGAACCAGAAGGCCACCGCTCAAAGGGCGAAAACGCCATTGTTGCACTGACCGTTTCCAATCGCCCAAGCCAGCGCGGGTTCATCCCGTATTCCCGCAAAGCACTGAACTGGCACACCGATGGATATTACAACGCCCCCGACAACCAGATTCGTGGCTTCATCCTGCATTGCGTTCAAGACGCGATGGCGGGCGGCGTTAACCAGATTTTGGACAATGACATCGCCTATATCCGGCTGCGAGACGAAAACCCCGACTATATAGCCGCTCTTATGCAACCGCAGGCGATGACTATCCCCGAAACGCACGAGGAAGACGGGACCTTGCGCCCAGCCTCGATCGGCCCGGTTTTCCACGTCGAGGGCGACGCCCTTATCATGCGCTACACCGCCCGCACCCGATCAATCGAGTGGCGCGATGATCCGGTGACACGCGACGCCGTGGCATTTTTGCAAAATCTGCTGATTGTGGGCGATCCGTTAATGATCGAAGCCAAGCTGAAGCCCGGCCAAGGCGTAATCAACAACAACGCGCTACATAACCGCACCGCATTCGACCCGTCAGAGGTTGGAAACCATAGCCGACGCATTATGTATCGCGTAAGGTTTAACAATAGAATTGGGAGTAAATAAAATGGCAAAGCTATCAGATCTAATCATCGGCCACCACGAAGTGGACAGTTTCGCACAACTAGAGCGTCTCGTGGCCCATGCTGGAGAATCGGGTGTGATATTCATGGAATATGACGTGAAGCCGGACTACCGCGATACGCCCAAGAAATGGGAATGGCGGTTAGAGGCCGTGTTTACCCGAGGTCTACGCTATGACAAATGAAGAAGAGGCCATCCTTCTTAAGGAATTCGAACTGCCGTTCCTGAAAACCGCGACATTAAAGGACGTGACGCTGTTCGGCGGCATGAAAGTGTTGCGCATGACATTTCGGGAACGTAAACGGTTCACGATGATCGACCTCGATCCGAATACCGCGAAAGAATTCGCAGGATCGCTGCTCGCTTGGGCTGAAGAAAACAAATAGGGCAATACGTGGACCATCTTCCAATATTCCTTGATGTAAAAGACAAAAAAGTTATCGTTGACGGTGGCGGCACTTTGGCCGCGCGCCGCGTCGAACGTGCGCTTGATGCCGGCGCATTGGTCCATGTCTATGCCGCAGAACTCGGTGGTGAATTTCGCGAGCTTCAAAACCATCCCTCGCTCACACATCACACCGCGGCGCCCCAACTGCCCGATTTCGTCGGCGCCGCAGTTGCCTACGGCGCGACCGAGAACGCCGACCGCGACCGTGCGCTTTACGACATGGCCAACCACCACCGCGTGCTGGCCAACGTCGCCGATGTGACGGAATACTGCGATTTCATAACGCCTTCGATCATCGATCGCTCACCTTTGGTTATCGCAATTTCATCAGGTGGGGCCGCTCCGATCATTGCACGCATACTACGTGCTCGAATCGAGGCAATCCTACCCGCAGCATATGGCAAACTGGCCGCGTTTTCCGGTCGCCTGCGTGAACGGGTAATGGCCAAATTGAAAACGCCCGAGTCCCGACGGTTGTTCTGGGAAAATACCATCGACGGGCCTGTCGCCGACATGTTTTTAGCAGGTGACGCGAAGGCCGCGAAAAAACAGTTCCTCAAAGAATTGGACGCCACGGCGCTTGGCCAAGACATTGCCAAAGTCGGTGAGGTTTACCTTGTCGGCGCAGGCCCCGGTGATCCCGACCTGCTAACCTTCCGCGCCCTGCACCTGATGCAGCGCGCCGATGTTGTCCTTTATGACAGACTTATTGGTGACGGCATTATCAATCTAGTCCGCCGCGACGCTGAACGCATTTTTGTTGGCAAAAGTCCGAACGACCACGCGATGGACCAGCAAGACATCAGCGAATTAATGGTAAAACTAGCCAAAGATGGCAAACGCGTATTGCGCCTAAAGGGTGGCGATCCTTTCATTTTCGGTCGTGGAGGCGAAGAGCTGGAAACATTGGCCGCCGCCAACGTCCCTTTCCAAGTGATTCCCGGCATTACTGCAGCATCCGGTTGCGCCTCTTATGCCGGCATCCCGCTTACGCACCGCGACCACGCCCAATCCTGCGTTTTCGTTACGGCACACGGCAAAGATGGCGTGCTGTCACTGGACTGGGAGACAATGGCACGGCCGGGCCAAACGGTTGCAATCTACATGGGCCGCTCGTCGCTGGATTTCCTGATGGAAGAATTCATCCGCCGCGGCGTAGATCCCAACACCCCCGCCGCAATAGTGGACAACGGAACCCGCCCGAACCAGCAGGTCATCAAAGGGAACCTATCGAACCTTTATGAACGCGCCGAAGCCGCCAATCTGCCCGGTCCGGCGTTGGTGATTATCGGTTCCGTTGTTGAACTGAGCGATCGGTTGAACTGGTACAAAAACTACGAGGCCGATCAGCACTCAATGAGCTTAACCGCAAGAACAAAGCTGTAATTGCACCCCCGCCTTCACTGTTTACTAACCAGTTTCAGGAATAGCGCGTTAAGCCGCATGCACATGCACTGCCCGCTTTTCAGCCAACGCCTGCCGTACGATTTGCGTAGCACTATTCAAGAACAGTCCCGCCATTACGCCCGCTACGATCAAATCAGGCCAACCGCTTGCCGTACCCCAAACCCCCAGCGCGGCGAACATAACGGCCACATTGCCAATCGCATCATTGCGCGAACACAGCCAAACCGAGCGGACATTTGCGTCTCCATCCTTGTATTTCATCAACAATAGCACCGAGACCACATTCGCCGTCAGTGCCATAAAGCCAACCAATCCCATTATGTGGGCCTCTGGTACACCTATAAAAACCACGTTCCAGATGGTCGAGCCGGCGACCCAAAGCCCCATCGCGAACAAAGTGAACGCCTTGAATAGCGCCGCATTAGTCCGAACCGCAATGCTGGCACCGATAGCCGCCAGTGAGATCCCGTAAGTCATTGCGTCGCCGAGAAAATCCAGCGCGTCTGCCTGCAATGCCTTGGACCCCGCCAGTTGCCCAGCCGCCATCTCGACGAAAAACATCCCTGCGTTCACCGCAATAACCGCCCACAGAATTCGCTTATATTGCGTCGACATCCCATCAAAAGTTTTCTGCGGGCCCGAACAACCACATTCCGACATGTTTCTTTCCCTTTTATTAATTCTTAAAACCAATATAATCCCTCCAGTCACTAGAGCTTCAAGAGGTTTATGCAAATGTTATCGATCGGCGAGTTATCCCGAAAAACTGGCGTTAAGATTCCGACTATCCGGTATTATGAACAGATGAGTCTGGTCGCTGCGCCAGAACGCTCGGCAGGAAATCAGCGAAGGTATTCCACCCGCGAACTGGAACGCCTGACCTTCATCAAACATGCTCGCGACCTTGGTCTGAAAATCGACGCCATAAAGGAGTTGCTGGAATTATCGGCCCACCCAGAACAGCCGTGTGAAAACGCTAACCGTATCGCCGAAAACCACCTCGGCGCGATCAGGATACAAATCACGCAGTTACAGCGGCTGGAATCTGAGCTAGAGCGCATAACCTCTGGTTGCGAAAACGGTACTATCGAGTGTTGCTATGTAATCGAGGCGCTATCCAACCACACCCTATGCGAGGGCAAGCATTAAAGCGTTACCGTTTTTTCGTTAACAGCCGCCAAAAAGCCTGCCAGATCCGCAAATGTACTGAATCGGGTTGTATGAGCGATCTCGCTAACAGGGCTTTTCCGATATCCATTTGTAAACAACGAAAACCTGATATCCGCGGCAACGGCCGTTTCGGAATCCACCTCGCTATCGCCGACATACCAGACGTCATCGCAACCCAACTGCTTGGCGCAGTCTTGCAACATCGCCGGTTCGGGCTTGCGTGTCGGCAGGCTGTCCCCGCCTACTACCGCTTTGAAATATTGGGAGATTTTTAATCCGTCGAGAACCTGCAACGTGATCCCGTGGGCCTTGTTTGTGCAAACGCCCATCACAAACCCGCGCCGTTGCAACATATCCAGCGCGTCACGGACGCCCGGATACAGCACCGTAAGCGCAACAGGGTTGGCGGAGTACAGCTTCTCGAACGTTTCGGTCATTTCGGCGTGGCGTTCTTTGGTAAACTCGATATCCGAGTGAACCATAACGCGTTTAACCAACGTCGGCACACCGTTGCCAATGAACGAACGGATTATCTCTAGCGAAAGCGGCTGATACCCCATTGAGCGCAGCAATGCATTAGCAGTTGCCCGCAGATCTGGCGCGGAATCGCAAAGTGTTCCATCAAGGTCGAAAATCACAGCGCGCATTACGCATCCTTCCATTTAATCGAGCAGCCCATCGAAGGAACTTGGTCCTTCGGCCCCTGCCCCGTTTCAGCTACTTGTTTCATCGCGTCAAAAAGATCGCGGCGCAGATCAACCGACCCCGCTTCTTTGCGCGAAGCATCCAGTCGACCACGGTATTGCAACTGCCCGTCGGCGTTAAACCCAAAGAAATCCGGTGTGCAGGCCGCGTCGTAACTCTTGGCAATCTCTTGCGTTTCATCGTGCAGGAATGGGAAAGGAAAACTGTGCTTCGCCGCCGCTTCCTGCATGCCTTCAAAACTGTCCTCGGGATACCCTTCGGCATCGTTTCCGTTGATCGCTACGACACCAATACCCAACTTATTCAGATCGATGGCATCACGAATTATTCGATCCAAAATGGACTTCACATACGGACAGTGGTTACAGATAAACATGACCAGAGTGCCATTCGGCCCCGAAACATCCGCCAACGAAACCATCTTACCGTCGATGTTTTTCAACGTAAAATCAGGCGCTTGCCAGCCAAAATCACATACTGGGGGAACGGCAGCCATGTTATCCTCCTAACAGGTTATTTAGTTTTTCAACTGTGTCGATTTCGGTAAAGCAGTCGATAACCGCCGCCGCTTCGCTGAAATCCGAACCCAGCGTGTAAACGCCCGGCGACACAACGCAGGGAACACTCGCGCCATTGCACGACAACAAACCATTACGCGAATCTTCCAGACCGACGCATTCGGACGGATCCAGACCCAGACCGCGAACCGCCCGATCAAACACGTCCGACGCAGGTTTTTTGTTTTTCACCTCGTCGCCCGCTGCGATCACTTCGAAAACGATGTCCGCATCCTTGCCAAAGCAGGCCTCGGACAGCCGGTCAACGTTTGGCCGATTGGTAGTCGTCGCCACCGCAACCCGCACGCCGTTCTTGGCCGCATCTTCGATCAACGCGGCAATGCCAGGGCGCAGCGCCGCCGCACCGCCGGCAATCAACTCACCGTAGATCGCGGTCTTGCGCATGTGTATTTCGGCGATCTGATTCTGATCGGCTGTCTCGTTCAGATGGTTGACCAAATATTCGGTTATCCGTTCCTTGCCGCCAGTGGTTTTCAGCAATTCGCAGTAAAGTTCCTGCGACCAGACCCAAGGCAGGTCGAACTCGACAAACGTCTTGTTAAACGCCTCGCGGTGCGCCTCTTCTGTCTCGGAAAGCGTGCCATCTACGTCAAATATGATCGCTTTGACGGACATTAACGTGCCGCCTCGGAAGCATCACGAATTGCACGGATGTTTACACCGTAAGGTGCTGTATTCTCAACCGAACCGCCTTTGAACACTGCCGAGCCAGCCACCAGAATGTTGGCACCAGCTGCAGCCATCAATGGTCCGGTTTCAGGTGTAATTCCGCCGTCGATCTCGATGTGAATGTCACGATCTCCAATCATCTTGCGGATTTCCTTAACCTTCTCGATCTGGCTGTGAATGAACTTTTGTCCACCAAAACCGGGGTTCACGGTCATTACGCAAACGAGATCAACAAGGTCCATTACATATTCAATCGAGCGAGCAGGCGTTGACGGATTAAGCGCAACGCCAACCTTACAGCCAAGGTCACGAATATATTGCAGCGAGCGGTGCAAATGCGGCCCCGCTTCGACATGGATCGTCAAATAGTCAGCACCAGAATCTGCAAAAACCTTAAGATACTGGTCAGTTGGTGCGATCATCAGATGCACGTCCATAACCGTTTTAATATGCGGGCGGATTGCTTTGCAGGTGTCCGGTCCGAAAGTGATGTTTGGTACAAAATGCCCGTCCATCACGTCAACATGAACCCAGTCACAACCCTCTGCCTCGATAGCGCGAATTTCCGCACCAAAGTTGGCGAAGTCGGACGCCAGAATTGAGGGGGCGATTTTAATAGAACGGTCCATGATGATCCTCGTTTGTTAAAAGGTTTGCCGACCCCGTGAACCACGGAGTCGGCTTTTCTTGATACTAGTGAAACGTTCACCAAATACGAAGGTGTTTTAGTTAATGCCCAACGCACGGCGCCAACCGGGATAGATGCTGTCTGCATCGCTCGGGAAGCTTTCGAATGCACGCGCGAACTGCTTGTTCTCTTTCGCGAATTCAATCGGGTCTGCACCCTCTTTCCAGCACTGTTCAGCTTGACGCAAAGATTTAGCGCCTTCTGCTGCACCGTCAATGTGGCCAAACGCGCCACCGCCAGCGGTCAGAATTAGGTTCGAGTGACCAAGGTTCGCAAAGAAACCAGGCATACGCAGCGCGTTCATGCCGCCCGAGATGATCGGCGTAGTCGGCCCCATGCCAGCCCATTCCTGATGGTAGTAAGGGCCATCAGCGGAATCTTCGGTGATCATGTATGCCATCAGCTTGTCAGCCGCTTCGCCTTCCATTTTACCAAAACCCATGGTGCCTGTGTGAATACCCGAAGCACCCTGCATACGGGACATTTTCGACAGAACGAAAGCCGTGTAACCGCGCATCGCGCTTGGCGAAGTAACCGCCCCGTGGCCAGCACGGTGATAGTGCAAATACTGGTTAGGGAACGTGCGGCGTGCAGTTGTGATCGCAGCTGGACCAGTCACATACCCATCCACAAGGAAGGCAACGTGATCTGCATTCTCGCCGAACGCTTCCAGAATGAACTCGCCGCGAGCAACCATTTCGTGATGGTCGTCAGCAGTGATGTTGGCCGAGAATAATTTCGCCTCACCAGTTTCATCCTGTGCGCGCTTCATCGCATCAGCAACCAAAGGAATGGTTTCTCTTAGAGGCGCGAATGGCTGGTTGCCCTGCGGCTCGTCGTTCTTGATGAAGTCGCCACCAAGCCAGAAGTCATAACACGCACTGGCGAATGGTTTTGGACGAAGGCCTAGTTTCGGCTTGATGATTGTACCAACGATGAAGCCTCCATCAACATGTGGTCGGCCAAGAACGTTCCACAGGTCTTTGATCGTGGTCGATGGACCATCAAACAAACGCAGGTACGCTGGTGGTACATAGAAATCGTGGATCTTGGCGTGTTCAACGTCGCCCATGCCTTGGTTGTTGCCGATGCAAAGTGTCAGGAACGAAGCGATCATCGCGCGGCCATCAATGATGTTGCGATCAAACAGGTCTGTTGGATATGCGATTTTCATCAGGTTCTTGGCTTCGTCGACTTCATAAACCATCGCGTCAACGCCGCGGGTGAAATCGTCGGTCGTGGAAACTGACACGTTCGTACCTGTCGAGGATTCCGCCGCGAAGTGCGCAGCCGTTTCCAGATATCCACCGAATCCGGCTTTTGGTTTCATGATGTAAGCTACGAGAACGTGCTTGCCACCTGCGATCAGACCTTCTTCTGTCAAAGACAGGTCTGCATAACGATCTGATTGGTCCATTGTATTTTCTCCTAGTTATGCTCGGCCATTTGGCAAAGCGGTATCGTCTCGTGAATCGAACGCACGAAAATTGATGTTTCAAGAACCCCGCTATGGCGGGATTCGGGGCTGGTTATTCGGTTATTGGATCAGAGCGACCCGTCAGCATAGCGTTTGGCCATGTCATCCAACGGGATGATCTTGATCGAGGACGCATTGCCCGCTGCTCCGAACCGCTCAAAGCGGTCGATACAGAGTTTCTCCATTTCAGCCATCGCGGGGATCATGAATTTGCGCGGGTCGAACTCCTTCGGGCTCTCCTTTGCAACTTTGCGGAACATACCCGTCAAAGCCATGCGATTGTCTGTGTCGATATTTACCTTGCGAACACCGGATTTGATGCCTCGCTCGATTTCTTCAACTGGGACACCGTAAGTCTGTGCCATCTCGCCACCGTTGTCGTTGATAAGGTCCTGCAAATACTGCGGAACCGAAGACGAGCCGTGCATAACCAGATGCACATCAGGGATCTTGGCGTGGATCGCCTCAATCACGCTGATGGCCAGCGTATCACCCGTTGGTTTGCTGCTAAATTTATACGCGCCGTGGCTGGTGCCACAGGCGATTGCCAGCGCGTCAACCCTGGTCTTGGCGACAAAATCCACCGCCTCGTCAGGGTCGGTCAAAAGCTGATCCATCGACAACTTGCCAACAGCGCCGGAGCCGTCTTCTTCTGCCGCTTCGCCAGTTTCCAGCGAACCAAGAACACCAAGTTCGCCCTCGACCGACGCGCCTACCCAGTGGGCCATACGCGAAACGCGCTCGGTGATGTCGACGTTGTATTCAAAATCTGCAGGCGTTTTCATGTCAGCCTTAAGCGAACCGTCCATCATCACAGAAGTGAAGCCGTATTTAATCGCGGACATACAAGTCTGCTCGTTGTTGCCGTGGTCCTGGTGCATACACACAGGAATATCCGGGTACATTTCAGAAAGCGCCTGAATCATATGCTGCAACATGATGTCGCCCGCATAGGATCGCGCGCCGCGCGAAGCCTGCATGATGACCGGAGCATTAACCTTGCTCGCAGCTTTCATAATCGCCAGACCTTGTTCCATGTTGTTGATATTGAACGCCGGCATGCCGTAGCTATTTTCGGCTGCGTGATCCAGCAATTGACGAAGGGTAATCAGGGCCATTGATTTTATCCTTTAGTTAACCGCAGCGCGGCGGAGGGCAGCTATTGCAGGCAATTCGTTGCCTTCAAGCCATTCGAGAAACGCACCACCGGCGGTGGAAACATATGTGAAATCATCTGCGGCACCCGCCAGATTCAACGCGGCAACGGTATCCCCGCCCCCTGCGATAGAATCGAGTGTGCCGTCTTTGGTCAGCTTCGCCGCAACCTTGGCCAAAGCGATGGTTGCCATATCAAACGGCTCCATCTCGAACGCGCCCATTGGGCCATTCCAGAGGATCGTTTTAGAATTAGCAAAAACCTCGGAAATTAGTTCAACCGACTTGGGGCCAGCATCAAGGATCATCGCATCCTCTGGGCAACCATCAAGATCAGTCGTGATGTGTCTCGCGTTAGGCGCAAAATCAAAGGCGCAAACCACGTCACCGGGTAGGATAATCTTGCAGCCGGATTTTGCAGCCAGTTCGCGAATTTCATGCACCGTTGGCACCTGATCTGCTTCGCAAAGCGATTTGCCAATCGGGTGACCGTCAGCAAGCATGAACGTATTCGCCATGCCGCCACCAACAACAACCGTATCCACCTTGCCAACAAGGTTCTTTAGAACTGCAATCTTGCTAGAGACCTTCGCACCACCAACAACTGCAACAGCCGGGCGTTTCGGATCTTCCAAAGCGGCCGTAAGTGCCGCGATTTCCTCTGCCATCAAAGGGCCAGCAAACGCTGGCAGCAGCTTAGTGATGGCGGCTGTAGAAGCGTGCGCACGGTGCGCTGCCGAGAAAGCGTCATTCACGTAAATATCGCCAAGTTTGGCCAGTTCGGCCGCGAAACTCGCATCATTCGCCTCTTCGCCCGTATGAAACCGCACGTTTTCGCAGAGCATAATCTCGCCGTTGGCCAGATTTTCGGACGCCAGAACTGCCGCTGCACCTATGCAATCGTCAGCAAAGCTAACCGATACGCCAAGGGCTTCGGCCAACACCGGAAGAATCGGAGCGATAGTAAAATCCTTGTTCCGCTCGCCCTTTGGACGGCCAAAGTGCGACAGCACCGTAATCCGTGCGCCTGCATTCAATAGCGGCTTGATGCCCGCCGCGAACCGCTGAATGCGAGATGCATCGGAAACCTTGCCACCTTGGACAGGCGCGTTCAGATCGGCGCGGACAACAAGACGTTGTCCGGCCACATCTGTAGCATTTATGATGCGAAATTCGCTCACAAAAATGCCCCCATTGCTACGGCTGTGTCAGCCATACGGTTCGAGAAGCCCCACTCGTTGTCATACCATGTCAGGATACGGCAAGATGTGCCAGCCTGAACTTTGGTCTGATCCATGTGGAATATTGAAGAGCGCGGATCGTGGTTAAAGTCGATCGAAACATTCGGCTGATCGGTATATCCAAGAATGCCCTTTAAAGGACCAGCATCAGCCGCCGCACGGATCGCCGTGTTGATTTCCTCAACCGTCGTTTCGCGTACCGCTGTGAACTTCAAGTCAACAACCGAAACATTCGGTGTTGGCACGCGGATCGCGACGCCGTCCATCTTGCCAGCCATTTCCGGCAACACCAGACCAACGGCCTTGGCCGCACCAGTAGACGTCGGGATCATCGACAGAGAAGCCGCGCGCGCACGGTAGAAATCGGAGTGCATCGCATCCAGTGTCGGCTGATCGCCAGTGAAGGAATGGATAGTTGTCATGAAGCCGTGGTCAATGCCGATCGCGTCGTTAAGAACCTTAACAACTGGCGACAGGCAGTTGGTTGTGCAGGATGCGTTGGAAACTACTGTATCTGCAGCGGACAGAACCTGATGGTTCACCCCGTAAACGATTGTCTGGTCAGCGCCCGCGCCCGGTGCAGAAATCAACACACGTTTGGAGCCGTTCTCAAGGTGCACAGCAGCAGCTTCGCGTTTGGTGAAGAAACCTGTACATTCCAGCGCAATGTCAACATCGCCCCAAGGCAAGTTCATAGGGTCGCGCTCGGCGGTAACTTTGATCGGACCTTTACCAACGTCGATGGTGTCACCGTCAACAGTAACAGTCGCAGGGAAGCGGCCGTGAACCGAGTCAAACCGCAGCAGATGCGCGTTCATTTCAACAGGGCCAAGGTCGTTGATCGCAACAACTTCGATATCTGTACGACCGGACTCGATGATCGCGCGCAATACGTTACGTCCGATGCGGCCGAAACCGTTGATGCCTACTTTGATTGTCATGGTTATATATCCTCTAATTTGCCAACAGATCACGGGCAGCTTGGGCCGTTGCGTCCGCAGTGATCCCGAATTTTTTATAAAGCTCTCCGGCTGGCGCCGACGCTCCAAAACCTGTCATACCGATAAATGCAGAATTGTCACCAAGCAACTTGCCCCACCCCTGTTCAATTAATGCTTCAATTCCTACACGCGGAGCAGTTCCCAGCGTCGATTTGCGGTAGTCCACAGGTTGCGTAGCGAACAACTCGAAACAAGGGGCGGAAACAACCGCCGCTTTGATGCCCTCGGCAGCCAGAATATCCGCGGCATCCATGGCGATTTCCACCTCGGAGCCGGTCGCGATCAGGGTCACATCCCGTTCGCCGTCCGTGTCACGCAGAACGTATGCGCCTTTGGCGGTTAGGTTCTCTTCGGTGTGGTCTGTGCGCAGCAACGGCAAGCCTTGACGCGAAAGCGCCATAATGGACGGTGTACCGTTATCCATAACCGCAATCTCCCATGCTTCGGCCGTTTCAACCGCATCCGCTGGGCGGAAAACGTTGATGTTCGGCATGGCGCGGAGGCTTGCAACCTGCTCGACCGGTTGGTGCGTCGGGCCGTCTTCACCAAGGCCAATGGAATCGTGCGTCATAACGTAGGTTACAGGAACACCCATAAGCGCCGAAAGACGGATAGAACCGCGGCAGTAATCGGCAAACGCAAGGAACGTGCCGCCGTAAGGGATGAATCCACCGTGGAGATAAAGGCCGTTCATCGCCGCTGCCATACCGTGCTCTCGCACGCCATAATAGATATAATCGCCGCCGTAGTTATCTTTGGAAACAACGGTCATACCGGATGTTTTGGTCAGGTTCGACCCCGTAAGGTCAGCAGAGCCGCCAACCATGTTTGGCACAACCGCGTTAACCACTTCCAAGACCATTTGCGAAGCCTTGCGTGTCGCAACTTTGGGCTTGTCCGCCGACAGCTCGGCTTTGTACTTGGCAATCGCCGCTTTCAAACCGCCTCGCGAGGACCCGCCCATCGCGGCAAAGAAATCATCCGCGTTTGCGCTTGCTTTAGCCCGTGTTTCCCAAGCATTACGCGCTGCTGCACCACGGTTTGCAACCGCATGCCAGTCTGAATAAACATCATCGGGAATGGTGAACGGCGCATGTGGCCAGCCCAGCGCTTCGCGTGTCAGCGCGATTTCGTCATCACCAAGCGGTGCGCCGTGCGTGGCCGAAGTGCCTTGTTTGTTTGGTGACCCGAAACCGATAATGGTTTTGCAAGCGATCAATGTCGGGCGTGATTCATCGGAACGTGCCTCAGTCAATGCCGTGGCGATAGCCTCTTTGTCGTGACCATCCACCGAAATCACCTGCCAACCGCTGGCGGCAAATCGTGCCTGTTGATCTGTCGAGGTGGACATATCCGTGCCACCGTCAATCGTGATTGAATTATCGTCCCACATCACAATCATCCGACCCAGACCCAAGTGGCCGGCCAGGTCAATTGCTTCGTGGCTGATACCTTCCATCAGGCAACCGTCGCCAACGATGACGTATGTCCAGTGGTTAACCATGTCGTCGCCGTACCGCGCATTCTGCATGCGTTCTGCCAACGCCATACCAACGGCGGTCGAGATGCCTTGGCCCAGCGGCCCAGTCGTCGTTTCGATACCATCCGCGTGGCCATATTCAGGATGGCCTGCCGTGCGATAGCCGATTTGACGGAAGTTACGGATCTGGTCCATATCCATATCCGCGTAACCTAACAAATGGTTAATGCCATACATCAACATAGAGCCGTGGCCCGCCGACAGCACAAAGCGGTCGCGGTCGGCCCATTTCGGGGCGCTCGGGTCGATGTTCATAAACCGGTTGAACAAAACTGCTGCCACGTCAGCCATGCCCATCGGCATACCCGGGTGGCCAGAATTTGCTGCCTGAACTGCGTCCATTGCAAGGGTGCGAAGGGCGTTGGCCATGTTGGTTTCGTTGGTCATATCATCAGCTCCTTAAGCGCGGCGGGCGTTGTCAGCGAGACGCAAAATCAGCGGCGTCAGGATCAGTTGCATTGCAAGGTCCATCTTGCCACCGGGGACAACGATGGAGTTCGCACGGCTCATCCACGAACCCTCGATCATGTTGGTAAGGTACGGAAAGTCGATGCCGTGGGGATCACGGAAACGGATAACGACAAGGCTTTCGTCTAATGTCGGGATCGAACGCGAGATAAACGGGTTCGACGTATCAACCACTGGAACACGCTGAAAATTGATGTCCGTCTCGGAGAACTGCGGCGTGATACATTTCACATAGGCATCCATACGGCGCAGGATCACGTCGGTGATTGCCTCGGTGGAATAGCCGCGAACGTCACGGTCGCGGTGCATCTTCTGTATCCATTCGAGATTGATGACAGGCACAACTCCGACTTTCAGATCCGCGTATTTGGCAACATTGATATCGCCAGCGTTTACCGCGCCATGCAGTCCTTCATAGAACAACAGGTCAGAGCCGGATTCGAAATCTGCCCATTCAGTAAACTCGCCAGATGGAGTCTCCAACTTCGCGGCCTCTTCGTCACTGTGAACGTAGTAACGGCTTTTACCGGCACCGGTTTCACCATATTCACGGAATACACGCTCCAACTCGCCCAGCTCGTTGGCCTCTAAGCTGAAATGGCTGAACGAATGATCACCAGACGCCAGACGTTTGTCCAGTTCGGCCTTCATGTCGGCGCGATTATATTTGTGGAACGCGTCGCCCTCGATGGAAACAGCTTTGATGTGTTCGCGACGGAAAATCTGGTCGAAGGTCGCTTTAACCGTCGAAGTTCCCGCGCCGGAAGAACCAGTAACGGAGATGATTGGGTGCTTGGTGCTCATGTCATATGGTCCTTTATGCGCGGAACAGACCGCGTTTGCCAAACAGGGCAGAGGTCTCGTTTTCAGGGAGGTCGTTGTAGGTTGTAACTTTGTCGACTTTGTTGGCAGAGCCGAAAACAAAGGGCGTGCGCCCATGCAATTCGTCTGCTTGTTGGTCGAGGATAGGGTCAATCGCGTCTGTCGCCTTGCCGCCCGCTTGTTCAATCAGGAAAGCAATCGGGGCACATTCGTAAATCATACGCAGACGACCTCGTTTATATCCCTCACGTGCATCGCCTGGGTACAAGAATATCCCGCCGCGCGATAAAATCCGGTGCGTTTCGGCCACCAGAGACGCGACCCACCGCATGTTAAAATTCCGCCCACGCGGGCCCTCAGTGCCATCCACGCAATCGTCGATGAAAGCACGGATCGGGCGCGGCCAATGGCGATAGTTCGAGGCGTTGATTGCATACTCGGACGATTCAACCGGAATTTGGACACGGCGTTCAACTAGTAAAAACTTGCGAGTGCGGCTGTCCATAGTGAATTGCATGGTGCCATCGCCAAACGTGACCACCAGCCCGCATTGCGGACCGAAAATAAAGTATCCACCGGCGATCTGTTCGCGCGCCGGACGAAGGAAGCTGGGAGCGGCCTCATCCAACGCGGGGAAGATCGAAAAGATCATGCCGATGGAAACATTAACGTCGATATTGGAAGAACCATCCAGCGGATCAATCGCCAGTGCAAGATTGCCAGTGCCGTTCAGCTCAACCACATCGTCTTGTTCTTCCGAAGCATACCAGCGCACTGCTGTGTTTTTCAGCGCGACCATGTAAGCGTCGTCTGCAATCAGATCGAGCGCCTTTTGACCGTCGCCACCAAGGTTCGTCCCAACAGCCGCCGCAAGATCGCCCGCCAAAAGACCGTCAGCGATTGTCTGAGCCAGCTTCTCGGACACATCAGCCAACGCCAGCATCACAGGCATCAGCTCCGCCGGAATGTCCGTAGTATTCTCAAGAGGCGTATGCTCGGCCATGTGGTCGGTTCTCCGGGTCATATTAGGTTGTTTGAATATTCACCAAAGATTCATTGAAAAGGAAATTGAATTTTTTCTTCGTTGTGTTAAATTATTTTTATGACACAGATGAATGCCATCACATTGAAACAGCTTCGCGCACTGGCCGCCGTCGATGAGCGAGGCTCGATAACCGCGGCGGCGGATCTGCTGAATCTGACAGTTCCGGCGGTGTCCACACAACTGAAGCAGCTAGAGGCGAATATCGGTGCCGAACTGTTGGTGCGGGCTAGTGATGGCAAGGGCACGATCACACGGCAGGGCCTGAAGGTATTGGCCACCATCAAGCAGATCGAGTCTGCGTTAAATAACTGTGCGAAAACAATTGATTCCATCAATTCAGGTAAGTCTGGTCTGGTGACTTTGGGTGTGGTCAGCACGGGTAAATACTTTGCACCGTCTTTGGTTGCGTTAGCGAAAAAGCAGCTGCCAGACATCCGCGTTAATCTTATAATAGGCAATCGTCGACACATCATTTCGGCCCTCGAAGACCAGTCCGTAGACCTTGCGATTATGGGCCGCCCACCGCGCTTTCCGGCAGTGGAATCGGTGGCACTTGGGGACCATCCGCACATCATGATCGCCCCCCCGGATCACCCGTTGGTGGGCACCCGCGACATTTCGCCCGAGCGCCTACTTGCCGAAACTTTCATCATGCGAGAGGCTGGATCAGGTACGCGAATCCTTATGGAGCGGTTTTTGGATCGTCATGGCGAAGGCCTGACCTATGATCGAATCGATTTCAACACCAACGAAACTATCAAACAGGCGGTAATCGCAGGATTGGGAATCGCGATGATCTCGGCGCACACAGTTACGGACGCACTAACAGCTGGTCGGATAGCGACAATCGACATGCCGGGGCTGCCAATCGTGCGGCAATGGCATCTGGTAAGGCCGATTAATGCGGCGCTAACTCCGGTCACGGAAAAGGTTCGAGAGTTTCTGATAACGCTCAACGGTAGTTTCCTTCCGCATTTGCCCTAAGAAGCGTCGCTGCGTTTATTGACCTCTACATCGAAGCGCAGGACGCTGCACAAAATTACTGCTGTTAAGGAGACCACTTTGAACCCTGATTTTATTATTGTCGGCAGCGGATCGGCGGGGTCTGCCATGGCATATAGATTGTCCGAAGACGGTCAACACAACGTTCTGGTAATCGAGTTTGGCGGAACAGACGCTGGGCCGCTGATCCAGATGCCTGCCGCGCTTTCCTATCCGATGAATATGAAAACCTATGATTGGGGTTATAGTTCCGAACCAGAACCCCATCTTGGCGGACGTTCGCTGGTAACGCCGCGCGGGAAGGTCATTGGGGGGTCGTCTTCGATCAACGGAATGGTTTATGTGCGCGGGCACGCCAAGGATTACGATTACTGGGAAGAACAGGGCGCTGAGGGCTGGGGGTATGGCGATGTGTTGCCGTATTTCAAGCGGATGGAAAGCTGGCACGATGGCGGGCATGGGGGAGATCCATCCTGGCGTGGAACGGATGGACCGCTGCATGTGACCCGTGGGTCTCGGGCAAACCCGCTGTTTCAAGCGTTCGTCGACGCAGGTAGGCAGGCTGGATACGAGGTGACTGACGATTACAACGGTGAACAACAAGAGGGCTTTGGCCCGATGGAGCAAACCGTCTGGAAAGGGCGGCGCTGGTCTGCTGCGAACGCCTACCTGAAACCTGCGTTGAAACGCCCGAACGTTAACCTAAAACGTGGGCTGGTGCGTAAAGTCGTGATCGAAAATGGCCGTGCCGTCGGTGTCGAGGTGGAATCTGGTGGCAAGATCGAGATTATCCGCGCAAACCGCGAGGTTATCCTAGCTGCAGGGTCAATCAACTCGCCCAAAATTTTGCTGCTGTCGGGCGTTGGTCCCGCAGCTGATTTGGCCGAACATGGCATCGATCTGGTCGCTGACCGTGCAGGCGTCGGCCAGAATCTGCAAGACCATCTGGAGCTGTATATCCAGCAGGCCTGCATCCAACCGATTACACTTTTCAAGCACTGGAACCTGTTTTCCAAAGCTCTGATCGGGGCGCAGTGGTTATTCCTGAAAACAGGGCTTGGCGCATCTAACCAATTCGAATCTGCTGCGTTTATTCGCTCCAAAGCGGGTGTTGAGTATCCCGACATCCAATACCATTTCCTGCCCATCGCCGTACGCTATGACGGACAAGCCGCCGCGGAGGGGCACGGGTATCAAGCCCACGTTGGCCCAATGCGATCAGCTTCGCGTGGCGCAGTAACTTTGCGATCGGCCGATCCGTTTGATGCGCCAAAAATCCAGTTCAACTACATGAGCAAACCGGAAGATTGGGAAGATTTCCGCAACTGTATACGCCTAACCCGCGAGATTTTCGGGCAAGAAGCGTTTGCGCCCTACGCGGGCAAAGAAATCCAACCCGGTGATGATTTGCAAACCGATGACGAGCTGGACGGCTTCATCCGCGAACACGTCGAAAGCGCGTTTCACCCCTGCGGGACAGCCAAAATGGGCCGCGTAGATGATCGGATGGCCGTCGTCGACAGCGAGTGCCGCGTGATCGGAGTTGAGGGATTGCGACTCGCAGACAGCTCTATCTTCCCACGGATACCGAACGGCAACCTTAACGGGCCGTCAATCATGGTCGGGGAAAAAGCGAGCGACCACATTTTGGGGAAAGCCCCGCTTGCAAAATCGAATGCCGAGCCGTGGATCAGCCCAGCATGGGAAGAAACACAGCGCTAAACGAAAAAAGCCCCGACGTTTCGATCGGGGCTTTTCTAAATCACTAAACGTTGGGATTAACCGTCGTTTTTGATCTCTTCGCCAGTTTCCTGATCGACAACCTTCATCGACAGGCGAACTTTGCCGCGATCATCGAAGCCCATCAACTTAACCTTAACTTCCTGACCCTCAGTCAGAATGTCTTTCGGGTGGTTAACGCGCTCGTTCGCTAGCTGGCTGACGTGCACAAGGCCGTCACGCTTACCAAAGAAGTTAACAAATGCACCGAAGTCCATCAGTTTCACAACTTTACCAGTATAGATTTTACCAGCTTCAGGAACCGCTACGATTTCGTTAATCATCGCCATGGCTTTCTCGATACTTTCAGCATTAGCCGAAGCGATCTTGATTACGCCATCGTCGTTGATATCAACTTTAGCACCAGAAACTTCAACGATTTCGCGGATCACTTTACCACCGGAACCGATCACTTCGCGGATTTTGTCCGCTGGAACGTTCATGGTTTCAATGCGCGGTGCATGGATGGAGAAATCGCCAGCACCCGTAAGCGCTTTGTTCATTTCAGCAAGGATTGTCATCCGGCCGTCTTTAGCCTGATCCAATGCTTTTTCCATGATGTCGGCAGTGATACCAGCAACTTTGATGTCCATCTGAAGCGACGTGATACCATTTTCGGTGCCCGCAACTTTGAAGTCCATATCGCCGAGGTGATCTTCATCCCCAAGGATGTCTGTCAGGATTGCATAGTCGTCACCCTCAAGGATCAGGCCCATCGCAACACCGGCAACAGCGGATTTCAACGGAACACCCGCGTCCATCATCGAAAGTGAACCGCCACAAACGGAAGCCATCGAAGACGAGCCGTTCGATTCAGTGATCTCGGAAACCACACGGATTGTGTACGGGAAGTCGGTTGCAGCAGGCAGAACAGCCTGAAGCGCGCGCCATGCCAGTTTACCGTGACCGATTTCGCGACGGCCAGGGCCCATCATGCGACCAGCTTCGCCAACCGAGTAGGAGGGGAAGTTATAGTGCAACAAGAAGTTGGAACGGTATGTGCCCGTCAGCGCGTCGATCATCTGCTCGTCGTCGCCAGTACCCAGCGTGGTAACAACCAAGCCCTGCGTCTCGCCACGTGTGAACAATGCCGAACCGTGTGTCCGTGGCAGGATGCCAACTTCGGAAACGATCGGGCGAACGGTTGTCAGATCACGACCATCAATCCGCTTACCGGTTTTAATAACGTCACCACGAACAACCGCGCTTTCAAGTTTCTTGAAGCAGTTACCAAGCTGGCTGTCGTCGCGATCTTCTTCGCTAAGCGCTGCTTTGATTGTGTCGCGCGCGGCGGTTATTGCCGCTGTGCGTTCTACTTTGTCCGTATTGGCAAACGCCGCACGCACGACTTCTTCGCCAACTTTTTCGACCTTCGCATAAAGCTCGGAATAATCAGCAGGCTGGAAGTCGAACATGTCTTTTGCAGCGTCTTCGGCAAGATCAATGATCATGTCGATTACTGGCTGCATTGCGTCATGGCCAAATTTAACCGCGCCCAGCATTTCAGCTTCAGACAGCTCGTATGCTTCGGATTCAACCATCATCACAGCGTCTTTAGTACCGGCAACGATCAGATCAAGTTTCTGCTCGGGATTTTCACGCAGTTTGTGCATGTCATCGCAAGATGGGTTCAGAGTGTATTCACCGTCAACAAAGCCAACACGTGCACAACCGATTGGGCCACGGAAAGGTGCGCCGGAAAGGGTCAGGGCAGCGGAGGCCGCGATCATTGCAACTACATCTGGGTCATTTTCCAGATCGTGCGAAAGAACGGTACAGATAACCTGAGTTTCGTGCTTGAAGCCCGGAACGAACAATGGGCGAATTGGACGGTCGATCAGACGGGAAGTCAGCGTCTCTTTTTCAGTAGGACGTGCTTCACGCTTGAAGAAACCACCCGGGATTTTACCCGCTGCGTAGTATTTCTCTTGGTAGTGGACTGTCAGTGGGAAGAAATCGAAGCCAACCTTCGGTTTCTTTTCGAACACTACAGCACACAGAACGCTGGTTTCGCCCAAAGTGGCGATAACACATGCGTCTGCTTGACGGGCAATTTTGCCTGTCTCAAGGGTCAGCGTCTCGCCGCCCCATTCGATTGATTGTTTGAATTCTTTAAACATTTTCTTTTCCTATCTGCGGTTCATCCCCCATGGACGAAACCCGCGGTGTGGCCGATGCCACGTGCCCATATCATACAGGCGTAACGCAAAACGCGCCCATGAAGGCGCGCTTTGGTATTCTTAGCGGCGAATGCCGAGACGTTCGATAAGCGACTTATAACGCGCTTCGTCTTTGGAGCGTGTGTAGTCCAACAGTTTACGACGTGTCGCAACCATTGTTAGAAGACCGCGACGCGAGTGGTTGTCCTTTTTGTGGGACTTAAAGTGCTCGGTCAGGGTTTTGATGCGGCTGGTCAGGATCGCAACTTGAACTTCGGGGGAACCAGTGTCACCCTTTTTAGTTGCGAATTCTTTGATCAGACGTTCTTTTTCTGCAGGCGTAATCGACATCGTATTTTCCTTATTCTTAAAGGTTTCAAAAGCCTTAATGTTCCGGCAGATGCCAAGATGTCGTCCAGCAACGTCAAAACAGAAAGGGCCACGAAGGGGATTCCCTAGGCAGCACGCGCGTTATAGCTGTTTTTGGGGGGAATGGAAGGGTGAATCTACCACCAAACCTCTGGCTGAACCTTATACCCGATATACAGCGGATGCTTCGGGTGCCCCGCCTTCGTTAACCCCAAATGCTTGGGGGAAACGGGCAAGGATCGCAGCAATGCTTCAACCTCCGCCCCCCTATTCATGTGTTCGCCGTTCGCACCCCATGCGGCGACCAAATCGTCGGCCCATTCAATACCTTGGCGGATGGTTTCATCGTTCAACGGGCCAACGGGGTCGGCAGTCGCGCGCATAACTTTCGGGTCAGTGGCGCGGTAAGCGAAAATGTTGCAAACCCGAAACGCGCCGTAGCCCAGCGTTCGCGCACGACGCTCGCAGCGCTCCACTGTCGGATCATTCTGCACTTCGGTGGCGGTTGAGGGGTTCAACATCAGGAACATCACCTTTTTCCCACCCTCGTCCCAGACGCGAGTCAAGTCATAGCGGTATTCCTCACAATCCGAGTAATTCGCAACGGAAGGCGCGTCGCCTTTCAGGTGTGTGCGCGTGATCATCGAAAATCCTCCAGCCGTTTGACTTGCTGCCCACCTGCATCGAAGTTCGACGGGTCCAGCCAAGCGGTGAATGCCGCTTCCAGCGCGGGCCACTCAACGTCGATGATCGAGAACCACGCAGTATCGCGGTTGCGGCCCTTATACATGACCGCCTGACGGAAAAGCCCTTCATAGGTGAAGCCCAACCGTTTCGCCGCCTTACGCGAAGGAGCATTCAGGGTGTCACATTTCCACTCATACCGACGATAACCAAGTTCGTTAAACACACGCTGCATCATCAGGAACATAGCCTCGGTCGCCGCTGGGGTTCCTTGAAGTAATGGCGAAAAGTTAATGTTCCCCACTTCGATGACGCCCATATCCGGATCAATCCGCATAAACGTGGCAAAGCCCACCGCCTTGTTGGTGCGCTTATCAATGATCGCGTGGAATAGTGGATCGTCACCCAGACAGGCGGCAGCCATCCAATCCCGCAGGTCCGTTTTTGTTTCAAACGGGTCGGTGAACAGATAAGTCCAGATACCACCGGTTTCATCCGCTGAAAACGCCTCAAACAAATCAGCCGTGTGACGGCCTATGTCGATGGGTTCAAGGCGGCAGTACCGACCATCCATGTCTGAACGCGGCGGTGCCTTGATCGCCTGCCAGACAACATCATGGCCAATCGGTTGGCCCAAATGATTTATCCGCTGCGTCATTTACCCCTCCAGAACGAAAACCCTATTCGGGTGCAATTCGCCGGATTTGTAAACCCCGATGGCCACTGGAGTACCGTTTAACGAAGCCCAACATTCTTCGCCGTATTCAACTTTCGACGCGATCACCATGCCCGGATTTCCATTTCGCAACCTAGCTGCGCCTTCAGGCGTACAGTGCAATTCATGCAAGTCGTGCAGGCCCGCCTCAAGCGGCAGCAGGAATTCGTCAAGTTTGCGATCCTTGGCCAGCTCGTTAAGGGTTTCGAAAGAAATACCGTCGGAAACCTCGAACGGTCCCGCCCAAACGCGGCGCAATTGCACGACGTGGCCAAAGCAGCCCAACGCCTTACCCAAATCACGGGCGATGGAACGGACGTAACCGCCCTTACCGCAGGTCATTTCCAGAATGGCGTGATCCGCGTCCGGCATCTCGATCAACTCGAGCGATTCCACTGTCAGCGGACGGGCCTTAAGTTCCATTTCTTCGCCGTCACGCGCACGTTTATAGGCGCGCTCTCCGTCCACCTTAACAGCGGAATATTGCGGGGGAACTTGCATGATGTTGCCGCTGAATTCCGGCAAAGCTGCGCGAATTTCATCAGCAGTCGGGCGGTTACCGCTCTCGCTTATCACCTCGCCCTCACCATCATCGGTGTTCGTCGCCTGCCCCAAACGCACGGTAAACCGGTATGCTTTCATCGAATCCGTCACGTAGGGCACCGTCTTCGTGGCCTCTCCAAACGCGATCGCCAACACGCCTGTTGCTTCGGGGTCAAGCGTTCCTGCATGCCCGGCTTTTTGCGCGTCGAACGCCCATTTTGCCTTGTTCACAACCGCACTGGACGTCACGCCCAGCGGTTTATCCACGATCAGCCAACCGCTCAACGCGCGGCCTTTTTTACGTCTAGCCATGATAATCCTACAGAATTGGAGGTCGGCCCTCATATCGCCAACCAGCTTTGACCCGCTCATACAACGCTTGATCCTCGCCATAAAGGGCCGAAATGCGCGCGGCAATCTCAGGCGTTAACAATTCGTTAAGCGTAAAGGGTTTTTCCGAAGTGTTCTGGCGCGGAGTGGCTTTGATTGCTGCCTCTAGGTCCGTGATCCGGCCGTCCGCGATTTGCAACAGTTGCTCATCGAGGTTTTCGAGCAATAATGGTTGCAAGCCAAAACAGATCGCTTTTCTAGCGACCGAAACTTGTGGTTGCCAATGAGGGTTTTGCTTTGCTGGTGTTTCATCACGAAAGCGGAGTTCCAGATATCCAAGCAAAGCGCCGATATTGTGTTGATGCTGCGCGACTGTCAGATCATCGCCAACCACAAACCCGCGGTGCTTGACTAAACGGGCGGTGACCCACGTAAACGTATGTTCGCTTTTTCCTTGGATTTTGTCGAAATACAGCGAAAAGAAACGCGAGACTGGATCGCGGACGACAAAGAAGCTGACTTGCTGCGCCAACTTGGATCTGGTTAAACTACCTTTGGTTGAGGCACCTTCGCTGTCGATCTTCAGCGGTTCACCGTACGGGTGCCTATGCTCCAACAGGTATAAGACGTTTCGCAGGTAAGTCGCGCCGGATTTTAGCGTAACGACACAATTAATCGGAAGATTCGTTGCCGTGTAGCAACGCAACGTATCGTTGGGTGTGATCTCTGGAAGGTTTTTACGCCACGGTTGCCAATCGTTCGAGGCATGATCGTAAAGCGTCTTATCCTCGGCATAAACCGTTTCGATTTTCCTAAGAAGCGTGGCTTCGAGGATTTCAGACCTTTGGAACGGTTTAATCGTTCGGTTATCCGCCGTAACCACTTGCATAGCAGCGCGGACGTTCGGGATTATGTCACCCAACAACATGGGCAGTTGCCAATCCAAGCCATCGAGCGTCAGATGTTTAAGGTCCAGCGCTTTTACCCGCTGCAAACGGCTGGATTGCCGTCGCCAGTGGTAGTTCACTGGCTGAACGGTTTCGAAAGCCAGGTTCAGCGCAAGCCAATCGATGAAGCGGTAACAATTTTGGCGGTGGGTATCAGCGGTAAGGTTGGTGGTCAGGTCCAGACCGATTCCGTTCGCAAGATACTCCCGCACATCGGCGAAATTGTTCGGGCCATCGCCATAAATCTTATCAAAATATAGGGATAAGAACCGATCCACGGGATCTCGCAAAACCGCGAAACCGTAGGGCGACTGCCTGATTATATCCTCATCCCCCTTATGCGCCCTCAACAAATCGGCGGCATTAGAGTGAATGTCGATGCCCGCGCTGTGTTCTTCAGCATGATCGAGATAATAGAACAGGTTTTTAAGATACGTACTGCCGCACTTCGTTGTCGGCAGATAATAAACAGGCGCGCTTTGCAAAGTCAGCATCCGCTGCGCCGGAGTCCGGCTGGCAGGTTTGCGAAACTTTTGCAGAAGCGCCCTGATCATATCGTTCTATTCGTCGTCGCTTGGGTCCAGATCGCGGCGGACCTCGTCTGAATCCAGCAAGCGTTGGGTTTCATCCATTTGATCATAACTGCGGTCAGCCAGAAACTTCAACTCAGGTGCATGTTTCAGCTTTAACCCTTTAGTAACCAAATGGCGAAGCTCGCCTTGATTGCGATTAAGCGCTTCGATCACGCTGTCCGTGTTTATCCCGCCAAGCGGCAGGGCGAACACAATCGCGTTTCGCAAATCAGGCGAAATTCGCACCTCGCCGATGGTTACCGACACATGTGCCAGTTCATCGTCGTGCAGTTCGCCGCGCAACATAATGTCAGACAGTTTACGCCGGATCAGCTCGCCCACGCGAAGCTGTCGTTGCGATGGGCCTGCGCCCGCATTGAATCTTTTCTTTGCCATGGCCCCTATTCCCCCCAGATTGCGTTCGAGTCAAGCCATCGCCTCTTTGCATTGCGTCAATTGAACGCTAAACCTGTGAACGAACAGTTAATGGGGGCAATTATGACCGAGACTACAGGCATTGCAATTGCAGGCGCATCGGGCCGTATGGGCAGGATGTTGATTCAAGCGATCGGAGAAAACGAGGCCGCGCATCTGGCTGGCGCTACCGAGCGTCCGGGTCACAACTGGATTGGCCGCGATTTGGGTGAATGTCTTGGTGGCGCACCGAACGGCATTACGGTGGTTGATGACTTGCTGGAAATTGTCGGCCACAGCCATGCGCTGGTTGATTTCACTTCGCCCGAGGCGACGGTTGCCAACAGTACGCTGGCCGCGCAGGCGCGGATTACGCATGTGATCGGAACGACAGGGCTGGAAGACGCGCATCTGGCAAAGATCAAAGCGGCCGCGCGACATGCGATTGTGGTACGGGCTGGAAACATGAGCCTTGGCGTGAATTTGTTAACCGTTTTGACCCGCAAGGTCGCGGCGGCACTGGATATGGACTTCGACATCGAGATCGTCGAGATGCATCACAAACATAAAGTCGATGCGCCATCAGGCACTGCGTTAATGCTGGGCGAAGCGGCTGCCGAAGGGCGCGGAGTCAGTCTGGACGAAGTTTCTGATCGCGGGCGCGATGGCGAAACTGGAGCACGTAAACGTGGCGACATCGGTTTCGTATCCATGCGTGGCGGGGACGTTGTCGGAGAACATGACGTAATTTTCGCGGGCGAAGGAGAGCGGATCATCTTGCGCCATATTGCTAGCGACCGCATGCTATTTGCGCGCGGTGCCATCAAAGCGGCCTTATGGGGCCAAACACAAAAGCCCGGTGAATACACTATGCTGGATGTGCTTGGCCTTGATTAGGGTTATTCGCCGATGCGCTGACGAATAATCGAGAACGCAACACGAACCAGGACGCCGCCGCCAACACCGCAAAGTGCGCTAATTACAAATAAGATCATCGCGAAACCCTTGTTGGTTAGTTTTATAGTTCGTTTCGCTCCTTGGTATTTCTATACTAATTTCCTGTATTCCCAAAGAGAAGTTTTCACCGGCCGGACGCTGCGTTAGTAATTGCTTTGCCATAGGAAATTGGGCAATCTTTGTGGGAATTTTCTGGAGGGCGGATGATGTCATATCTTAACGGTATTTTTGGAGTTTCAGGTAAAGTTGCGTTGGTAACAGGGGGAGCCACGGGGATTGGCCGGATGATTGCCGAGGCACTGGTGTGCGGTGGTGCGCACGTGTTGATTGCCAGCCGAAAGGGACAGGCATGCGAGGTCGTCGCTGCCGAATTAAATGCGCTGGATGCCAGCGGATCGGCTGAGGGGTTTGCTGGCGACGTTGGATCGGAAGCGGCAATCGAGGCGTTAACCGCTGCCGTTAAATCCCGCACAGACAAACTGCATATACTCGTTAACAACGCTGGAATTACTTGGGGCGAGCCGTATAATTCCTTTCCGCATAAAGCTTGGGAAAAGGTGATGAATGTTAACGTCGCCGGGATGTTTACGCTGACGCGGAACCTTACCGGATTGTTAAAGGCTGCGGCGTCAGACGCCGATCCTTCTCGGATTATTAACATTGGCTCGGTAATGGGGACCGTTCCGCTTGCCGAAGGGGCGTATTCTTATTCGGTGTCAAAAGCTGCCGTGCATCACCTGACGAAAATTCTGGCGGGCGAACTGGCCTCGCACAACATAACGGTTAACGCCTTTGCTCCCGGTCCCTTTCCGTCGAAAATGACCGCGTTTGCGATCGGCAGTGAAGAGGGGCAGACCAAGGTCGGTGCGAATGTCCCGATTGGACGCGTCGGTTCGCCTGAAGATATCGCTGGTGCCACGTTGTTCCTTTGCGGGCGTGGAGGGGCCTATACGTCCGGTGCAATTATTCCACTGGACGGCGGAATGAACGTCCAAGGGCCATCAAACCTGTTTGCGAACGCGTTAACATGACGTTCGCCGGCAAAACGGTGCTGATTACGGGAGCGTCCGGTGGGTTTGGATCCGCAACAGCAAAAATGTTCGCGGATGCGGGTGCAAATTTGGTGTTGGGGGATATTTCTGCGGATGAGTTGGGAGCTGGTCTTGCCGGCAACATTGCGACACTCGTCGGAGAGGTTCGCGACCCTTCGTATAGTAAAGATTTGGTTAATCTGGCGCTAGATCGGTTCGGGGCGCTCGACGTTGCTATCAACAATGCTGGAATCGTTCACGATTATGCAAGGATTCCTGACTTGCCCGAAGACGTCTGCCGAAAGATTGTAGATGTTAACCTTATGGGAACTTTTTGGGCGTTGCAGGCGCAGCTTCCGGTGATGGCGGAGCAATTTGCGAAGAACGGAAATAGTTGCGCAATCGTTAACGTCGCTTCGGTCGCCGGACTGGGCGGTGCACCTTGGTTGGCCATCTACGGTGCCGCGAAACACGGGGTCGTTGGGCTTACGAAATCCGCTGCGTTGGAATACGCCCTCAAAGGCATCCGCGTTAACGCCGTTTGCCCCAGCTTCGCGGCAACATCCATGGCGGGTGATGCGCTTAACGATCCCGAAGTCGCCGCAAACATGACGCGGGGCATTCCAATGCGACGGCTGGCAACGGTTAACGAAGTAGTTCAGGCGATCTTTTGGACGGTCGATCCTGCGAACAGCTTTTTGACCGGCCAGACGGTGGCGATCGACGGCGGGCTGGGGGCGCTCTAACCTGCCGTAACGTCCTCCGTGACTCCGGCCAAGATTTCCGTCAGACTACGTGAAAACCGGAGAAAAATATGACCAACTACCCCAACATGCTCGCCCCGCTAGACCTTGGATTCACGACATTGAAAAACCGTGTGCTTATGGGATCAATGCATACAAACCTCGAGGAGTTGGGCGACTGGGACCGCATCGCTGAATATTTTGCCGAGCGGGCAGAGGGCGGAGTTGGTTTGATGGTGACGGGCGGGATGGCCCCGAATGCCGAAGGTGGCGTGTTTCCCGGTGCAGGCGGGTTGTTCACCGATCAGGACATTGCAAACCATCGTTTGGTGACCGACCGTGTGCATAACGCAGGAGGCAAGATCGCGATGCAGATTTTGCACGCGGGTCGGTATGCTTATAACCACAAGGCTGTTGCGCCTTCAGCGATCAAATCGCCAATCTCTCCGTTTCCACCAAATGAGCTGGACGGCGCGGGTATCGAAAAGCAAATTTCGGATTTTGCGACTTCGGCGGCGCGGGCCAAACAAGCCGGATATGACGGTGTCGAGGTTATGGGGTCGGAAGGGTATTTCCTTAACGAATTCCTTGTAACCCACACCAATAAGCGCACGGATGAATGGGGCGGATCGTTCGAAAACCGTATGCGCTTGCCCGTTGAAATCGTGCAAAGGGTCCGCGAAGCTGTTGGACCTGATTTCATTATCATTTACCGCCTATCGATGATCGACCTGATCCCCGACGGCCAAACTTGGGAAGAGGTCGTGACACTGGCCAAGGCAATCGAGGCGGCTGGAGCTACGATAATCAACACAGGAATCGGTTGGCACGAGGCTCGTATCCCCACGATCGCCACTTCGGTCCCCCGCGCGGCATTTTCATGGGTTACCAAAAAGTTAATGGGTGAGGTATCGATCCCCATCATCACCTCGAACCGGATCAACACCCCCGAAGTGGCAGAACAGGTTCTGGCCGACGGTTGTGCCGACATGGTTTCAATGGCGCGGCCCTTTTTGGCGGACAGCCAATTTGTCGCCAAAGCGGCAGCAGGGCGGGCGGATGAAATCGCGCCTTGTATTGCGTGCAATCAGGCGTGTCTGGACCACACGTTTTCCATGAAGACCTCGACCTGTCTGGTGAATCCGCGCGCCTGTTACGAAACCGAATTGAACTACGGTCCGGCGGAGGTGGTGAAAACCGTAGCGATTGTTGGGGCTGGTCCGGCTGGCTTGGCAACCGCTTTGGTGGCTGCGCAGCGAGGGCATAAGGTGACGTTGTTTGATACGGCCGACAAAATTGGTGGACAGTTAAATATCGCTAAACAGATTCCTGGCAAAGAAGAGTTCTTCGGTCTGGTGGAATACTACGCCCGTATGCTTGAGGTTTACGGCGTTGATGTCCGGCTTGGTAAGCGCGCTGTGGCCGATGATTTGACGGACTTTGACGAGGTTGTGATTGCCACAGGCGTCACGCCTAGGGATCCGCAGATTAAAGGGCAAGAAGGGCCAAACGTGGTTAACTATCTCGACGTGCTGCGCGACAAGGTTCCCGTTGGCAGTCGCGTTGCGATCATCGGTGCTGGTGGTATCGGATTTGATGTGGCCGAATATCTGGTGCAGGTCGGAGAAAGCGCGACGTTGAACCTTGAGGGGTGGAAATCCGAGTGGGGCGTCGGCGATCCATCGTTAACGCGCGGTGGTCTGGCTGAATCGGGACCGAAACCCGAGGCCTCGGCACGGCAGGTCACGTTGTTGCAACGTAACGCGAAGAAGCTGGGCAAGGGTTTGGGAAAGACCACTGGTTGGATTCACCGCGCAACACTTGCGATGAAGGGTGTGACTATGGTTGGCGGTGTAAACTACGAAGAAATTACCGCTGAGGGCCTGCACATTTCCACTGGTGAAGGTCGCGAGAACCCACGGCTGCTGGAAGTGGACACGATAGTTGTGTGCGCGGGGCAATTGCCCGAACGCAGCTTGGCCGACGCGTTAGACGCGAAAGGTATTACGGCGCATGTGATCGGTGGCGCAGATGTCGCAGCCGAGCTGGATGCGAAGCGGGCGATCAATCAGGGCTCACGAATCGCGGCGACCTTTTAGCCCAGAATTGACGGGCCGAAGATCAGAAACAAGATCACGACGGGCGAAACGCCGATGACTACGGCCAGTAAATATAGTGAAAAACTGAACAGGCGGCTTGCGCCTGCTGCGAAGGCTATACCTCCGCCCCCACCGACGACCGAATTGCCGGGAATGTTGAATGCGACCGCTATGGCGATGTAACGGTGACGCAATAGGAACGGGACGAAGCGGCTGGGCGCACGGCCTACCAACATGTCCAAACGTTCGGACACAGGTTTTTTGGCCAAATCATGCACCAAACGGCTTATGCAGATCATGCCGAGAAAATCGAAGTGCCCGCATATGGTTTTTTCGGGCACCAGTCGGCCCAAAAGAAAGCCCAACGTCAAGCCGATAATTGTCGAAATGTAGACAGGAATGGCCATTGGAGTACCGAACATGACCATCAACCAAAGTCCAATCTCGGCGCCAGGCACGAAGGGTAGCGAAATTAACAAAGCGTAAAGGACTATCGCGAACACGGTTGCGCCGAAAATTATGCTCTCGTTTTCCGGCGTGATTTCCATCTTCAGGCGGTCGCTGATCCAATCGCCAGCTTGGTTGGCCAAATAGGCGATAACGATGAAGACAGCTATCACCATGACGATTCGAGGCATTTTCGACTTCATGGCAAATCGTTCATAATTCCAACCAGTTCTGCAGCGATCGCTGGTTCGGACATGGCGTGCCCTGCCCTGACCAGTCGTAAATTCGATTTCGGCCAAAGCCGGTGCAGACTGTGCGCGGTGTGAGGCGGGCAAATCATGTCGTAGCGACCTTGGACGATATACCCCGGAATATGTTGAATTTTGTGCATGTCGGCGAAAATCTGACCGTCCTCGCGAAGAAACCCTTTGTGGGTGAAATAGTGGTTTTCGATTAGAGAAAACGCTTTGGCATAAAGCGCGGGAACACGCCCACCGTGGCCTTTAAAATCAAGCGTCGCCAACGAGTTTTCCCATGCAGCCCATGCCCGCGAAAACCGAATAACCTCGGCGTCAATCTTGCCAAAAAGGCGTGCGCGATAGGCAGCGATCAGGTCGTGACGTTCGTCTGGCGGCACCATATCGTTGAATTTCTGCCAAGCTTCGGGCCAAAACTTCCCTGCCCCGCCACCGTAAAACCAGTCCAGCTCGGCCTGAGTCATTGTGAATATACCACGCAGAACCAGTGCGTTAACGCGGGCAGAATGGGTTTGGGCATACAGCAACGATAGCGTCGCGCCCCATGACCCGCCAAAAACGGTCCATTTCGAAATACCGAGAGTCTCGCGGATCGCCTCTATATCGTCGATTAAATCCCATGTCGTATTGTTTTCCACACTGGCATGTGGCGTCGAGCGCCCGCATCCGCGTTGGTCAAACAGGATCACGCGATACCGGTCGGGGTCAAAAAACCGGCGCATCGCTGGACTGCATCCACCACCTGGCCCGCCATGCAGGACGACAACCGGTTCGCCGTCTTCGCGACCGGATTGTTCTAAGTAAATCGCGTGCCCACCACTGACCTCCAACGTCTGCGTGTCGAACGCATCGCGGGCAGAATACAGAGTGCGACGAGGTTCTTCGTCTTTATGGCTCGCATGTTCTAACATATATGCTCTACTAGTTAATCATTCGCCCCAACATGGCAGGTAGAAAAGATGAGTGCAACGCAAACAACCGTTACGGTCGATCCGGCCGAAGTTGCTAAATTCGAGGCAATGGCCGCCGAATGGTGGGATCCCAAAGGGAAATTCAAGCCGCTGCATGAAATGAACCCGATCCGACTGAAGTACATTGTGCAACAGATTTGCGCCGAATTCGGGCGCGATCCGGACTCATTACGCCCGTTTGAGGGGCTGCGCCTGTTGGATATCGGTTGCGGTGGTGGGTTGTTGTCTGAACCGATGGCGCGACTCGGGGCTACAGTGATTGGTGCGGACGCAGCGGCGGGGAACATTCCGGTGGCGCAGTTGCACGCAGAGCAGTCTGGTCTGGATATCGACTATCGCAACGAAACCGCCGAAGGGTTAGCGGCGGACGGCGAACAATTCAATATCGTATTGAACATGGAAGTGGTCGAGCATGTGGCCGACCCTCTGGCATACCTAACCGCTTGTCGCCAATTGCTGAAGCCAGGCGGGTTGATGTTGTGTTCGACGCTCAACCGCAATCCCAAAAGTTATATGGCAGCGATTATCGGGGCCGAAGTTATCATGCGCTGGCTGCCGCGCGGCACACATGAGTGGCACAAATTCATCACTCCAGATGAACTGTTCGCGCTGATCTCGAACGCGGGGCTAAAGCCTGTAGATCGCAAGGGGTTCGTTTTCAACCCGATCTTATGGTCGTGGTTTATTTCGGATCAGGATTTGTCAGTCAACTATGTTACGGCTAGCATTAAGCCAGAATAATTAGTCTTCGCTGGCAAGCAACATCCGAAGGTCACGTAGTATCGGCAACGCAGCGCGGATTTTTTCCGAACCCAGGTGCTCGATTGTATCGTCAAAAACCGGTGCAATGGCGCGAACGGCCTCGTCGCGGGCGGCGTGTCCTGCTGGACTGATGGTCACGAATTTTCGCCGCGCGTCATCCCAATCGGGACGGATATGAACGTATCCAGCGGTCTCGAGCTTCGACAACGTGTTGGTCATTGCACCCTTGGTTACGTGGAATATCCGCGCCAGTTGGGCGGGCGTTTTCTCACCACCCAATCGGGCAAAATGGTTCAAGACGGTGAAATGCGACAGCTCCATTCCTTTTGGCAATGCTCGGCTGAAACGGGTTCGCGCCATTTGCTCTACAGCGGAAATTTCGCTGAAAAGGGCAATTGCGAGTGGGTCGTTTGATAGTTTATCGGACATTACGCCTCGGGTGGTTCGTATTCGCGATCATGGAGCAGCGAAGGGATTTTCGCTCGGGCCTTGGCAACATCGTTAAGGTCCAAATCGACAAAAGTCACGCATTGCGTTTCGCCACCGTCCGCCAAAACGTCGCCCCAAGGCGAAATTGCGAGCGAGTGCCCATAGGTTTCGCGGCACGGCTCGCGGCCCCAATCATGAGTGCCACATTGGGCCGGCGCCAAAACAAAACACCCGGTTTCGATGGCGCGGGCGCGCAGCAAGGCATGCCAATGTGCGCGACCAGTCGGGACTGTGAACGCTGCGGGCGCAGTCAGGATTTCTGCTCCGGACTGTGCAAGTTGGCGGTAAAGATCGGGAAAACGCATGTCGTAACAGATCGTCATTCCGATGTTGGCAAAGTCGGTTTTCACTAACTTGGCTTTGGTTCCTGCGCGATAGATCGAAGATTCGCGATAAACCTCACCATTGCCCAGATCGGCGTCGAACATGTGAATTTTGTCGTAGCTGGCAGCGATTTCGCCCGTCGGGGTGATCAAGAACGAACGATTTGCAAAGCGACCGTCTGGGTCTTGGGTTTTTAGCCCAAGTGAGCCGATCAACAGCCAGACTTCCAATTCCGTTGCCAGCACTCGCATGCGGGCCAGCGTCGAATCGTCTGCCTCGGTATGCAAGACCTCTGCCTGCTGTTTCCGGCTCGACGAAATAATGTTGGTGGTTTCTGGCGTCAGGATAAACTGTGCGCCGCCCGCGTGCGCCTCGCGAATATACCCCTCAACAAGGCGCAGGTTGGCCGCTGGATCGTTGCTTGACGTAAGCTGAACCAGTGCAACTTTCATGTTTAGGCCAGCATCTTGTCGAGAAGATCGTCGCCCTCAAGATCGAATAACTCGTCGCAGCCGCCGATTGGCTTGCCGTCGATGAAAATCTGCGGGACAGTGCGGCCACCGTTGCTTCGCTGGGTCATCTCAGTACGTTTGTCGGGGTTCATCATTACGTTGTATTCTGCGAACTCGACACCCTTTTTATTTAGAAGGCGTTTCGCGGCGACGCAAAATCCGCAGATAGGGGTGGTATAAATTTCGACGGGTTTCATGCCGATGCTCCATAATTAGCGTTTCGTCCGTCTATATAGGAACTTAATCGTCCCGTGCAACGCGAACGAAGACAAGAACGTCGATTCTTTGCGCGCTTGCCGTGCGGAGGGCCCGCGCACAGGCGGAAAGCGTTGCTCCCGTTGTCATCACGTCATCGATTAACAGTATGTTTTGCTGGACTTGGCGACGGTTATGGACGGCGAACGCTCCTCGTTGGTTCTCGAGCCGCTCTGCCCGCGTCAAACTGTCTTGGATCGACGTGGCCTTGGTGCGGATAAGTAAATCAGGGATTGTTGGGGTGCTCGAAAGTGCCGAAGGATGTCGCGCCAATTCGGCGGACTGGTTGTATTGACGTTTTAACAGGCGTCGACAATGCAGGGGCACGGGTGCGATAACGCCAGCGCGTTGCAAAAGATTGCGCCCTGCCCGATCCATCCATCCGGCTAGCGGCCCAGCCATGTCCAGCCTGTCGCCATGCTTTAACGCCAATGTCACACGCCGCCCGCCGCCGTCGTAAATCACTGCGGCGCGCCCTTTATCCCACGTCGGTGGATACGTTAAACACCCGTCGCACTCGATGCACGTGCCGTTGTTTTCGCCGGGCAGCGGGGTGCCGCAAGTGTCGAAAATCGTGCCGGATATAAACGTCGTATCCGCCCAGCAATCGGCGCAAAGGTTTGCACCGTGTTCGGTTGGCTCTGAACAAGTCAGGCAGCGCGGGGGGTAGATCGTGTTAAGCAACACGCTCTTTCCCTTGGAGACAAAGCGGGTTAGGTGTTTCAATGAGAGGATTTCTGAATATGCAGACACCACAAGACCTTTTTGACCGCAAGCTATTGAGCCTGCGCCGTGCGCGGGCGGCCGATTTTGGCGCAGAAGGGGAATTCCTACACGTCGAGATTGCCGACCAAGTGTCAGAAAGACTGCAAGAGGTTAATAAATCGTTTCAATCCGCTGCCATAATCGGTCCAAGGGCTGAATTGTGGGTGGAAACACTTGGGAATCCGGCATTTCGGGCCGTTGCAGACGGCGAAGTGCTCGACTTGCAAGAGTCCTCGCTTGATTTGGTGGTCCACGGGTTGGCCTTGCATTGGGCGAACGATCCGGTTGGGCAGTTGGTACAAATGCGGCGTGCGTTAAAGCCGGACGGGTTGATGATCGCGGCAATGTTTGGAGGGCAAACCCTTAACGAATTGCGAACTGCGTTGGCCGAAGCGGAAACCGAGTTCGAGGGTGGTTTGTCCCCGCGTATCGCCCCGATGGGTGAAATCCGAGACCTTGGCGGGCTGATCCTACGGGCCGGTTTGGCCCTTCCGGTCGCCGATTCCGTTAATCTGACGGTAACTTACGAAACACCACTACATTTGATGCGGGATTTGCGGGCGATGGGGGAAACCAATGTCATGCACGCGCGGAGAAAAACGCCGATGCGGAGAAAAACGTTGGTGCGAGCGATGGATATTTATGCGGAACACTTTGCAGAACCCGACGGACGTATCCCTGCTACATTCGAGATCGTGTTCCTGACCGGATGGGCCCCGGCCGAGACGCAGCAAAAACCGCTGCGGCCCGGTTCGGCGAAGGCGAGGCTCGCCGACGCTTTGCAGGTGCCCGAACTTAGCGCTGGTGACAAAGCGAAGAACTAGTCTTCGGCTTCTTCCTTAACAGGTGCTGGTTTGCTTGAGTTGGAGGAAACGCCAACCTGTGCGGCGCGCAATAGGCGATCACCAATCGCGAAGCCCGACGCCATAACCTGAATGATCGTGCCTTTGGTCGTGTTTGGAACCGGAGCTTCGAACATTGCCTGATGCAGTTTCGGGTTAAACTTGTCGCCGATTTCAGGGGCCACCGTCAGGATTTTGTGCTTTTCAAAAACCGACAGCAATTCGCGCAATGTCAGTTCCAGACCTTCGGTCAAAGACTTGTGCTGCTCGCGAAGGCCATCGTCAATGTTTTCCAGCGCACGCTCCAGATTGTCCTGCACCGAAAGAAGATCGCGGGCAAGCTTGGTTCCGCCGTACACTTCGGCATCGCGACGATCACGCTCGGAACGTTTCCGAAGATTTTCGGTTTCCGCAAAAGCACGCAACAGGCGGTCCTTTAGCTGATCACGCTCTTTTATCACGGAATCAATGTCGGGCATTGCCAGAACATCTTCTTCTAGCTCAAGTTCTTCTTCCGACTCGTCGATATCATCCAGAAAACCGTTTTCTTTTTCGTCATTCATCTTTTTTGCCTTCTTGTTCAGGTCCGGCGGGACATTAATCGACCCACCAGCTGCGCGGTGTAATCTACAATCGGAACGATCCGACCATAATTCAGCCTTGTCGGTCCGATCACGCCTACCGCGCCAATAATTTTTCGCTCAGCGTTCATATAAGGGGAAACCACCAAAGAGGAACCCGAAAGTGAGAAAAGTTTGTTCTCTGAGCCAATAAAAATACGGACTCCGTCCCCTTCTTCGGTCAAATCCAGCAATTGCACCATTTCACGCTTGCGTTCAAGGTCATCAAAGAGCTGCCGGATGCGTTCTAGATCTTGTTCAGACGCACCATCTTCAACCAGATTCGCGCGGCCCCGAACGATAAGACGGTCTCGCCCGTCCTGCTCATCCACCCAAATTGCCAGCCCGTCGTTGATCAGGCTCTGCGATAAGCGGTCGAGTTCTTGTCGATGCCGTTCAATCTCGCGCGTCACTACGCTCTGCATTTGTGAAACGGTGTGACCTTCGAGAATCGCGTTTAGGAAATTAGCCGCCTCGCGCATAGCAGACTGTGTTAGTCCGATTGGCGGAGTGAAAAGGCGGTTTTCCACCTGTCCGTCGGCGGTGACTAATACCACAAGCGCCTTTTCGGGTGACAGTGCCACGAATTCCAGATGCTTTATCGGGGATTCCGTTTTCGGTGTCAGGACGAGGCTCGCCCCTTGGGTCAAGCCGGATAGCATATTGCCAACCTTGTCCATCATACCGCCAATGTCTGGTTCGTTTCTGTCAAGCGAGCGTTCGATCTTGCGTTGTTCTGAATCGGAAACCGAACCAACCTCAAGCAACCCATCCACGAACATTCTAAGGCCAACCTGTGTCGGAATACGGCCAGCGGATGCATGCGGAGAGTCCAGCAGACCGAGCTGTTCAAGGTCGCTCATAACATTGCGAATGGTGGCAGGCGAGACTCTCTCGGTTAATGTTTCTGTAAGGGTTTTGGAGCCGACAGGATCACCGGTTTCCAGATACGATTCCACCACTTGCCGGAAAACTTCGCGGCTGCGGTTGGTCAGGTCGGAAAGTGGGGTGGTTTGGGTCATATTCAAGCACCTTGGTTCACGTGAAACTATGCATTCCGGCTGATCGGGTCAATCGTCGGTATGGACGCAAGCGTTGACTTTGGTTAAGACGCTGCAAAACCTAACCCAACGGAGGCTTCTATGCGCCCATCTGGCCGTAATACTGACATCATGCGTGACATCGTTATCGAAACTAACGTCACCAAACACGCCGAGGGCTCGTGCCTGATTAAAATGGGTGACACACATGTGCTTTGCACTGCTTCACTAGAAAACCGCGTGCCACCGTTCTTGCGTAACTCGGGCCTTGGCTGGGTAACCGCTGAATATGGCATGCTGCCGCGCTCAACGGGTTCTCGGATGCGGCGCGAGGCTACTGCTGGCAAACAATCTGGTCGTACACAGGAGATTCAGCGATTGATCGGGCGGTCTTTGCGCGCGGGCGTTGATCGTGTTGCTTTGGGCGAACGTCAGATCACGGTTGATTGCGATGTTATTCAGGCTGACGGTGGCACGCGTTGTGCCGCAATCACCGGCGGCTGGGTTGCTTTGCGTTTAGCAGTTAACAAATTGTTAGCGGCTGGCGATATCAAAGAAGACCCTTTGACAGATCACATCGCGGCGGTTTCTTGCGGAATTTACGCCGGACAGCCGGTGCTGGACCTCGATTACCTTGAGGATAGCGATGCGGGCACCGACGCGAACTTCGTTATGACCGGCGCTGGTGGCATGGTCGAGATTCAAGGTTCTGCAGAGGGCGCGACCTTCTCTCGTGACGAGTTTAACACGCTGATGGATTTAGCGGAAAAAGGCGTGGCCGAACTGGTTATCGCGCAGAAATCTGCCATCACCTGATGAGGAAATTTGTCGAACCCAAACTACTGATCGCGACCCATAATAAGGGCAAACTGGAGGAAATCATCCGCCTGCTCGAGCCTTACGGGATCGCGGTAGTCTCGAATGCTGAACTCGGCTTGCCTGAGCCGGAAGAAACCGAGGATAACTTCCTCGGGAACGCGCGGATCAAGGCGCATGCTGCGGCGAAGGCCGGCGGATTGCCGGCGTTGGCCGACGATAGCGGTATCGAGGTGGATGCTTTGAGTGGTGCGCCTGGTGTTTACACGGCAGATTGGGCGGAAACGCCGAATGGCCGCAATTTTCCCATGGCGATGACCAAGGTTTGGGACAAACTAGAGGTATTGAAAGCCCCTGCCCCACGGACAGCCCGGTTTTGCTGTACCCTCGTGTTAGCTTGGCCGGACGGACATGATGAAGTGTTTGAAGGCAAGATTGACGGACAGTGTGTCTGGCCGATACGCGGCGAAGAAGGCCACGGCTACGACCCTATGTTTATGCCCGATGGATATGATATTACTTTTGGCGAAATGGACCGTTGGGAAAAGAACCGCATAAGCCACCGCGCAGACGCATTCGACAAACTAGTGAAGGAGTGTTTTGAATGAGTAAGGTAAAACGAATCTCGACTGGCTCACCGTTCGAGAAGACAGTTGGGTATTCCCGCGCAATCGTTAAGGGTGGCTGGTGTTTTGTTGCAGGCGTTACGGGGTATGATTATACCACTATGGTAATGCCGGAAGGAATAACCGCACAAGCACGCAGTTGTTTTTCAACAATAAAATCTGTGCTCGATGAAGCCGGTTTCGAGATGTCAGATATCGTTCGCCTTCAGTATACTGTTGTGGATGTAGAGCTCGTAGATGAGGTAACGCCTGCCTTGGGCGAAGCGATGGGAGAAATCCGGCCAGCAGCGACAATGGTTGTTGCAGGGTTAGTCAAACCTGAAATGCTGATAGAAATCGAAGTCACGGCGTTCAAAGGGTAATTATGGAAGATTGGCGAAACGCTGGGTTCGGGGTCTATGTCCACTGGCCATTTTGCATGCACAAATGCCCATATTGTGATTTCAACAGCCATGTTTCGCGTGAAGTTGACCAAAAGAAGTGGCGCGACGCGCTTTTGTCTGACATTCAACGTAGCGCGGCCGAACTGCCCGAACGCACGGTTAACACAATATTTTTCGGCGGCGGAACGCCAAGCCTGATGCCACCGGAAACTGTTGCCGCCGTAATCGAGGAAATCGGGAAGGCCTGGAACCTGTCACCAGCCGCAGAAATCTCATTAGAAGCAAATCCAACTTCTGTCGAGGCTGGGCGCTTTTCCGGATATGCGGACGCGGGCGTAAATCGCGTTTCCATGGGCATTCAATCGTTGCGCGATGCTGATTTGAAAGCGCTAGGACGAATGCATTCCGTCAGGGAAGCTCGGGCAGCCTTCGAGATTGCCAGAAAACAGTTTGACAGGGTAAGTTTTGATCTGATTTACGCACGGCAAGGGCAAACTGTCGACACGTGGGAGGCTGAATTGACCGAGGCCATAGATATGGCCGTTGATCACCTTTCGCTTTACCAATTAACGATCGAGGAAGGCACACGGTTTGGCGATATGCATGCGCGGGGCAAGCTGCGTGACATGCCAAACGATGCCACAGCAACCGATATGTATTTCCGTACGCAAGAAGTTTGTGAAAAACACGGGCTACCGGCGTATGAGGTTTCAAACCATTCACGCGCCGGTGCCGAAAGCCGGCACAACCTGATATATTGGCGTTATGGGGATTACGTCGGCGTCGGACCGGGCGCACATGGGCGGATTACGTTGGATGGACAAAAGCTAGCCACAGATACGTTTATTGATCCCGCCGATTGGCTGAATGCGGTTAGCAACAATGGTTGGGGCCGCAAGGCCAGCGAGATCGTTTCTGGTGAAGATCAAGCAAGTGAGTACTTGATGATGTCGATGCGATTGGCCGAGGGTAGTAGCCTTAACCGTTATGCAGCGCTGAATGGATCCGCACTGAATGAAGGGAATCTGGAAGACATGGTTCGCGCCGGATTTGTTTCACGTGAATGCGGCAGAATCACGACAACAAGCAGGGGCCGCCCACTGCTTAACGCAGTACTTCGACAGTTGATGGCCTAGATGCGTATGATTTGGCTATTTTTCGGGGCGGTTTCTGTAGCTGCGGGATTCACGGGCGTTTTCTTGCCCGTTCTGCCCACCGTTCCATTCCTATTGTTGGCCGCATTCTTCTTCGGCAAGTCGTCGCCAAGAGCTCATAAGTGGCTGCTTGCGCATCGACTATTTGGTCCACCCATCCGCGACTGGCACGAACGTGGCGCGATTAGCAGGAAGTCGAAAATTCTATCTGCAGCGTCAATGATCGCGGTATTTGTTGTGTCTATATGGATACAAGTACCTGTATTTATTATTTTAATCCAGATTGTAGCACTATTATCAGTATCGGTCTTTATTTGGACCAGACCTGACACCTGATCATTGCGACAGCAACTGACATAATCCGTCGAGCTGCTCTAGATCCGAATATTTAATTCGAAGCTCACCACTTTGACCGCCAGATTTGTGATCAATTGTGACTTTTGCGCCGAGATGCGCAGTCAAGTCGTTCTCGATCGCACGAGTGTCCGCATCTTTGGTTGGTTTCAGACGACGCTTCTGTGGTGAAACTGATTTTTTTGCCTTGGCCAACGCCTCGGCTTGACGAACTGACAGACCCTTGGAAATGATGATGCGGGCGAGTGCTACGGGGTCATCGACGGGAACCAGTGCACGAGCATGGCCTGCGGATAGTTGTCCATTTTGCAAATATTCCAAAACCTCGGATGGAAGATTCAGTAGGCGAAGAAGATTCGCGATATGACTACGACTTTTACCCAATGCCTCGGCCATTTTTTCCTGAGTACGTCCGAATTTATTCATCAACTGACGGTATCCCATCGCCTCTTCTACCGCGTTCAGATCGGCGCGCTGGATATTTTCGATGATGGCTAGCTCAAGAACTTCGGTGTCCGATAGCTCGCGTACCAACACCGGAATCGTATGCAGTTTTGCGCGCTGCGCTGCGCGCCATCTACGTTCGCCAGCCACAATCTGGTAGTCGTTCTGATTGTTCGGATCGGGCCGGACGATAAGCGGTTGTATTACGCCCTTTTCAGTGATCGAGGCAGTGAGATCCTGCAAATCCTGTTCGTTGAAAGTTCGACGCGGTTGGTCGGGGTTAGCGTGGACTTTCTCGATCGGAACTTCGGACACCCCGGAGTGCGACACAAGGGCGCCACCAATTGGATTTTCGTCACCCAAATTTACGTCTGCCAATAGTGCAGAAAGGCCGCGGCCAAGGCTCTTGCGTTCAGTTTTCTTTGACATTATTCATTTTCTTCAATCTGTTACGTTATCATTCATCCGCCGAAGAAGCTCGGCAGCTAGTCTCTGGTACGCAATACTACCCGAGCTGCGATGATCGTAAATCAGCGCCGGAACAGAGTGCGAGGGCGCCTCGCTTAAGCGTATGTTGCGCGGGATTATTGTTTCGTATACCAGATCGCCAAGGTTTTCGCGCACGTCTTCCTCTACCTGACGGGAAAGGTTGTTTCGACGATCATACATTGTCAACACAATACCCTGAATACCTAATTTAGCGTTAAGAGATTGTTTAACCTCTTTAATGGTCAGCATTAACTGCGACAGCCCCTCAAGAGCAAAAAATTCGCATTGCAGGGGCACAAGGACAGACGTCGCGGCAACCATTGCGTTGACCGTTAAAAGATTCAGGGATGGGGGGCAATCGATCAAGATATAGTCGAAGTTGCAAGCCAACGCATCTGCCGAGCCGAGTGCTTGTTTCAAGCGCAAGACACGATTCGGATCGTTGACCATATCCACATCGGCAGAACTTAGGTCATTCGTCGAGGGTGCGATGAACAAGTTCGGAATCATCGTTTCTTGCGCGATGTCTGACAGCTTTGTATCGCCAAGTAGTAGATCGTAAGTGGTTAACTTTCGTTGGTCAGGCGAAATGCCTAGACCAGTAGACGCGTTTCCCTGCGAATCCAGGTCTATCAACAACACCTTCCGTCCCACCGCAGCCAACGCCGTACCCAGATTAATCGCTGTGGTAGTCTTACCAACCCCGCCTTTTTGGTTTGCCACGGCAAGGATCACCGGCGGTTTTTCCCGTTTCTTATTGGTCTTGGACACGGCTTAATTCTCCGATGCGGAGTATAACTGCGTCTGCGTCAGTCATACTGGGAAATGTCTGGTATGACATATGCCAACATGTTGAGGCCTCGGTCAATTCCGAATCTACTCGTATGCCCTTCGGAAACAGGCTAATTCCATCGGGTTTTCTGTGTAGTTTAGTAAATTCAAGTAGTTGCGGTAATGATGATAACGCCCGAGCGGACAATATATCTGCGCTTTGTGGCTCAAGAACTTCAATTCTTTTTGTTATGACTTTTACGGACACGCCCATCTCGCGCGCTGCAGTTTGCAAAAATACTGACTTGCGCCTATCGCTTTCTACAAGTGTTACAAGTAAATCAGGTGCCTTCTCAGCCGCGATCGCAGCGATCACCAATCCGGGAAACCCTGCACCCGAACCGATGTCCAACCAGTTTTTCTTACCTGATGGCGCCAACTTCCAAAGCTGAGCCGAGTCTGTAATGTGACGCTGCCATAGGTCAGGGATCGTTGACTTTGCCACCAGGTTTATCTTTGGGTTCCACTTCTTTAAAAGCGAGGAATACGCTTTTAGGCGTTCGGTTGTTTCACGTGAAACACTGAAAGTATCGGCGAAGTTAATTTCTGTAGTCATAACACCCCTTATGCCGAACGCTTTCTGCCAGGCTTACGGATACTGGCAAGTATCAAAGTCAATCCCGCAGGAGTCATTCCGTCTATGCGACCCGCCTGCCCCAGAGTAGATGGTTGAATTTGTGAAAGCTTTCCTCGCAGCTCATTCGATAGTCCAATAATATTGGAATAGTCTATATCCCCCGGTATTCGCAGTGCTTCATCCCTACGCATCGCCTCAACATCGTTCTTTTGCCGTTTAATATAATGGGCGTAGCGGGCATCATTTTCGATCTGGCGTGCGATTTTTTCCGGAATTTCGTCTAGCTCTGTCCAGATTTCGGACAATTTCGAGATCGTGACGTCTGGATAGGTTAATAAATCAAGTGCTGTACGCCTTACACCATCTTGATTAACCTTTATTTTGTAGTGTCCTGCCTCTTTAGGCGACACGGAAAGCCGTTCACAAACTGATTTCGCTTGGCTTATTGATTCCATGCGCTCATCAAACGCTATTTTTCTGTTGCTAGACACACAGCCTAGAGAGATTCCGATAGGAGTAAGCCTTTGATCAGCGTTGTCCGCGCGTAACGAAAGGCGGTATTCCGCCCGAGACGTAAACATTCGATATGGTTCTGTCACTCCACGGGTCACCAAATCATCGATCATGACACCGATATACCCATCCGCACGGTCAAATAGAACAGGATCGCGACCAGCAACGGCCAAGGCGGCGTTAAGACCCGCCACGAGCCCCTGCGCGGCTGCCTCTTCATATCCGGTTGTTCCATTAAGCTGTCCCGCAAAGTACAGGCCCGGAGCCTGTTTAACCTCCAGTGTCGAACGCAGCGCTCGTGGGTCGATGTAGTCGTATTCAATCGCATAACCCGGCTGCAATATCTTGACGTTTTCCAGACCTTTAATCGAAGTCACATACGCCTGCTGCACGTCGATCGGCAGTGATGTTGAAATTCCGTTCGGATAGATGGTCGGATCATTGAGCCCCTCTGGCTCTAGAAAAATCTGGTGCTGCGTCTTATCGGCGAAGCGCACTATCTTATCTTCGATTGACGGACAATACCGGGGACCAACCCCGTCAATATGCCCTCCGTACATTGCCGATTTCTCGATATTATTTCGAATAATATCATGCGTTTGTTCATTGGTATGTGTTATGCCGCATGAAATTTGGCGCGCTGTCGTCCGGTCAGACAAGAACGAAAACATCGTGGGGTCATCATCCCCTTTCTGCATTTCTAACCCGTCCCAGTTTATCGTCCGTCCATCAAGCCGCGGTGGTGTGCCCGTTTTTAGCCGACCAAGTGGCAGGCCCATAATATCAATTCGTTCAGCCAGCGCGACAGACGATTTGTCACCCATCCTGCCACCGGTTTGGGTTTCATTGCCGATATGTATAACGCCACGAAGGAATGTTCCGGCAGTCAAGATCACTGCGCCAGCGGTAATCTGGCTGCCGTCGTCCAAGACGACCCCCTCGATGCGATCGCGAACCACGATCAAATCGCTTACTTCCGCCTCCAAAACTTCCAGGTTTCGGCGATTTAAAAACTCGGCTTGCATTGCAGCGCGGTATATCTGCCGATCGGCTTGTGCGCGTGGGCCTTGCACTGCTGGCCCTTTTCGTCGATTCAGCAGGCGGAACTGGATTCCAGCCAAATCTGCAACTCGCCCCATAACCCCATCCAGCGCGTCAATTTCACGGACAAGGTGTCCTTTACCCAGCCCACCAATTGCAGGATTGCAGGACATTTCACCGATTTTGTCGAACGATAACGTAACTAGAACGGTCTTCGCGCCCATGCGCGCGGCTGCCTGCGCCGCCTCAGCTCCCGCGTGGCCACCACCAACTACAATTACATCAAACATATGTTTCACGTGAAACACTCCTACTTCCCAATACAAAAGCTGGAAAATATAACGTCTAGGACATTCTCCACATCTACACGCCCTATCATAGAATCCAGAGATCGCAAGGCCTGCCGCATTTCTTCAGCCGCCAAGTCTGACCATTCTGGGCCTGCACATACATGTTGTTCGGCCTTATCCAAAGAGGCTAACCCCTGTTCTAACGCGACGCGATGCCGCTCGCGAACGGCCGAACTTGCCCCCGCTGCACGAATCTCCAACTCGCTAGCTAGGCGGCCGAGCAATTCCTCGACCCCTGCCCCGGTAATACCTGAAACAGACAGCCCATCCGAACTCGAAATATCCGCTTTCCCGTAAGCAACCACATCTCCCTCAATGAAGGCGACCCCCAAATCATCATAAGATTGCCCGACTTCCAGCAAAAAGACACGTATATCTGCCGCTGTGGCCCGAACCTTCGCTCTTTCCACGCCTAAAACTTCAATCTCGTCATTCGAGGTCCGCAATCCAGCAGTATCAAGCAGCGTTATAGGCAGGCCGTCCAGGTCCATACGCACCTCGATTACATCTCGAGTCGTTCCGGCAATAGAAGATGTAATCGCGGCGTCTTTTTTGGATAACGCATTCAAAAGAGTCGATTTTCCTACATTCGGGCGCCCTACTATCGCAACCTCGAACCCATCGCGGATCCTCGCGGAAATCCCGCTACCATCAACCTCAGTTCTCATACCAACGCGCGCGGTTTCGATAAGTTCTAGCACCTCTGGCGCAACATCAACCGGCACCTCTTCATCCGCGAAATCTATCGTAGCTTCCAGCAATGCAACTGCACGTAGTAACTTTTCCCGCCAAACTTTGGTCTTTTCACTCAGCGCGCCGCGCATAACCATAAGCGCCTGTCTTCGTTGTGCCTCGGTCTCCGCGTCTATCAAATCGGCTAGGCCCTCAACCTGAGGCAAGTCCAATCGACCGTTATCTAAGGCCTGTCGCGTGAACTCACCAGGTTCGGCCAACCTAAGTCCTTCACAATCAGACAATTCATGTAATATTGCCCCGATAACGGCTGTTGATCCATGCAACTGTATCTCGACCACTCTCTCACCGGTAAAACTTGCGCCCGCTTCAAAGGTCAAGATCAGCGCCTCATCCAACGGTTCGCCATCCGACGTCCGCACAACTCTCAACGCAGCTCGCTTCGGCTCTGGTAGCTCACCGACCAGCCGGCTCACTCCATCCCATGCAGATGGGCCAGACACACGCACAACGGCTAAACCTGCACGACCACGTGCGGTTGCTAATGCAAAAATTGTGTCATGCATAACCGTATCCCGTTGTTACTAAAGCAAAAAACCCGAGACAGTGCCCGGGTTTCAGAAAATATGAACTAAAACCTAGCTATTCATCGAATCGAAGAATTCCGAGTTTGTCTTCGTCTGCTTCATCTTGCCGAGCAAGAATTCTGCTGCATCCGTTGTTCCCATCGGATTCAAAATACGGCGCAACAAGAACATCTTAGTCAGTTCGTTTTTCTCGACCAGCAGTTCTTCTTTCCGAGTGCCTGATTTCAAGATATCAATCGCCGGGAACACGCGTTTGTCCGCAATCTTGCGATCCAGAACGACTTCCGAGTTACCAGTTCCTTTGAACTCCTCAAAGATCACTTCGTCCATCCGGCTTCCGGTGTCAATCAACGCGGTAGCGATAATCGTAAGCGAACCGCCCTCTTCGATATTACGTGCTGCACCAAAGAAGCGTTTTGGGCGTTGCAAAGCATTCGCGTCCACACCACCGGTTAAAACCTTGCCCGATGACGGAACCACGGTGTTGAATGCGCGCCCGAGGCGTGTAATCGAGTCCAGCAGAATCACAACATCGCGCTTATGTTCAACCAGACGTTTGGCTTTTTCGATAACCATTTCTGCAACGGCCACGTGACGCGATGCTGGCTCGTCGAAAGTCGAGGCCACCACCTCTCCCTTAACGCTGCGTTGCATATCTGTAACTTCTTCAGGGCGTTCATCGACCAGCAATACAATCAAGAAACATTCAGGGTGGTTGGCGGCTATAGACTTCGCAATATTCTGCAATATCATGGTCTTACCAGTTCTTGGCGGCGCCACAACCAGCGAACGTTGGCCTTTGCCGATCGGCGCAACCAGATCAATAATCCGCGCAGTCTTATCCTTAATAGTCGGGTCTTCAATCTCCATTATCAGCCGCTCATCTGGGTATACTGGAGTAAGGTTATCAAAATTAATCTTGTGCTTAGACTTTTCCGGGTCTTCAAAGTTGATCGACGAGACATCCACAAGCCCAAAGTATTTTTCCCCCTCTTCAGGCGCTTTGATAACGCCGTCAACGGTATCCCCGGTCCGCAGCGAAAACTTCCGAATTTGCTCGGGGCTAACATAAATATCTTCTGGGCCAGCCAGGTAGTTAGCCGCTGGTGAGCGCAAAAATCCAAACCCGTCCTTCAGAACTTCGACCACTCCGTCGCCGGAAATTTCAACGCCGTCTTCGGCCATTTCCTTAAGGATCGCGAACATCATGTCGCCCTTACGCATGGTGGTTGCGTTCTCGATTTCCAGCTCTTCAGCCGTAGCCAACAAATCTGCAGGAGTTTTGGCTTTTAGTTCAGCCAAAGATAGTTTTTCAATATCCATTAATTTACCATAGCTTTACGCATACACCGCCATAGCCATGCAATGCTTTTCATTTGGGGAGCGCACATTCTGGGCGAGGACCGCCCGTGCTTACCGTCACATATCGGTATTTCACATCAAATGTCAATTATTCATTAAAATGGCTTCGGAATTACCATAAATACGATGATAATCATCAATACCGTTGGAATTTCATTGGCCCGTCGATACGTCTTACCGCTACGGGTATTTTTGTCCTGCTCAAATTCTTTCCGTCGCGCTGATAGCCAACCATGAAAACCGGACATCCCGATCACCATCGCCGCTTTCACCCATGGCCAAATTGATGACCAGTCAATAACGCCCGGTGTGAATACCAAACACAGGCCAAACACCCATGTTGCTATCATGGCCGGGTTAATTATCGCGCGCATCAGTTTGCGCTCCATAACTTTGAAAATCTCGGATTGGTCACTGCCAACCGGCGCTTTTTCTGCGTGATATACAAAAAGTCGCGGTAGATAGAACATGCCAACCATCCATGAAATTACCGAGATAATATGCAGTGACAAAATCCATGGATATGCCGAAGTAAGGAAGTTTGACATTCGTTTACCCTCTGATAACTCTCAACATTTTCTCTACATTAGCCGGATCACCTTGTGGAGTTATTCCGTGACCAAGGTTGAAAATAAACGGTCCTTGGCCTAGAATTTCCAACAGCCGGAGTGTTTCCCGTTCCAGCGATACACCGCCGGTGATCAACAGCATCGGATCAAGGTTCCCCTGCACCGCAATCTTATTTTGCAACGTATCTCGCGCCCACTCTGCTGGTACTGAAGTATCAAGCGCTAGACCGTCAAACACACCGGCATCAGCGAATTTCACATATCCACCACCTGCCCCGCGTGGGAATCCAATGACCGGCAGACCGGGAAATCGTGCCTTCAACTCAGTCGCGATCAGAATTGCCGGTTTCAGCGCATATTCTTCAAAGCAAGAACCGCCAAGTGCACCAGACCAACTGTCAAAAAGCTTAACAACTTCTGCACCAGCTTCGACCTGTTTGGCTAAATACTCAATCGTCGATTCTGTTATCAGATCTATCAACTGACTGAACCCAGCTGGATCGCGATACATCCACTCCCGCGCTGGTCCTTGATCAGGTGTACCTCGACCCGCCACCATATAGGTTGCAACGGTCCACGGAGCGCCAGCAAAGCCTATCAGCGTGGTTTCTTTAGGTAATTCACCTGAAAGCCGCTTAACGGTCTCATAGACGGGCGACAAAACGTCGTGAATATCGTCTTTTCCCTTCAGCGCTTCCAAATCTGCCACGTTTGTAACCGGATTAAGCCGAGGTCCTTCACCTGTTTCGAACCACAAATCCATTCCCAATGCTTGTGGTAACAACAAAATATCGGCAAACAGGATCGCTGCATCAAACCCGAACCGGCGGATTGGCTGCATTGTTACCTCGGTTGCAAATTCGGGATTATAACATAGGTCCAGAAAACCACCCGCTGTAGCACGCAATTCACGATATTCTGGTAAATATCGTCCCGCTTGCCGCATAATCCAAACTGGAGGCGTTTTTACGGTTTCTCCAGCAAGTACGCGAAGTAATTTTTTATTAGGTATTCCGGTCATTTTATTCTCCCTCTTATAATATAAATATTTAAGAGAAGTGGTGGTTGATAGTAGATACTCTGAATAATGTGGATTACCGCATTTAGATAGTTGTGCACAAGGTTATCCATAGCGACATCTGCGCCTACCCGCTATGTATTGCTCAATAAAACAAATAACCTACCTGTTTATCCACAAACTGAACTATTTCTTTTCCCCAAGGATATAAAAGTGCATAAAATTTTAAAGCGTGTGCAAAACACTTCCGTAGTTTTTAGCCTGTGGATTAATTGGTTTTTTCCACTAATTACCCCCGAATGTGTCCACAGGCCGATTTTGGAGACCTAAACCATGAAACAACTCATTTTGGCATCAGGATCCGGAATTCGCGCTGAAATGTTGCGTTCAGCTGGTGTACCGTTCGATACGGTTGTTGCACGCGTGGATGAAGAAACGATCAAAGCTACAATGCTGGCGGAAGGTGCAAAGCCAAGAGATGTGGCAGATACGCTCGCGGAAATGAAGGCGCGACGCGTTGCTCAAAAGTATCCCGAGGCGTTGGTTCTTGGTGCCGATCAGGTTCTAGTGTCTGGCGGCGTACTGTTTGATAAGCCGACTTCTATCGCAAAAGCGCGGGAACAATTGATTGCTTTACGCGGAAATACCCACGAATTGCTATCAGCGGCCGTAATTTACGAAGACGGCACCCCAGTTTGGCGGCATATCGGGCGTGCACAACTTATGATGCGACCTTTTAGTGACGTTTTTCTGGAAAACTACATCAGGTCGCAGTCCGAGGAATTGTTTACAACCGTTGGCGGGTATAAGCTGGAAAAAGAAGGTTCACAGTTGTTTACGCGGGTTCAAGGCGACTATTTCTCCGTGCTAGGGCTACCATTGTTAGAGATACTCGGGTTTTTGAGGACAAGAGGAATTTGTCAGGAATGAGTAATAAAGTATCGCCACTTGCCGGTGTGGTCGGGTGGCCAATCAAGCACAGTAAGTCACCCGTGCTTCATGGGCACTGGTTAAACCGGTATAATTTGCCTGGGCAATACTTGCCGATCGCTTTGCCGCCAGAAGATTTGGCAAGCGGCCTGCGCAAGCTGGCGGGTAAAGGGTACAAAGGGGTTAACCTCACAATTCCCCATAAAGAGTCCGTTCTGCTGACTGCCGATAGCATCACAGATCGCGCTTCTTTGATTGGGGCGGCTAATACGATCCACTTTCACGCGGACGGCACAATCGGCGCAGATAACACTGACGGTTACGGGTTTATACAAAACCTACGCCAGAATGCGGCAGATTGGGAACCCGAATCCGGCCCGGCTTTGGTAATCGGGGCAGGGGGCGCGGCGCGGGCTATTGTCTGGGCCCTACTTAACGAAGGTGTACCTAGTGTGAATATTGCCAACAGAACGCGCATTCGGGCGGAAAATCTAGCCGATCATTTCGGAGCGAGGGTCAAAGTGGTCGAGTGGAGCGAGGTTAGCGATGCAACCGACGGGGCCACTACGATAGTTAACACCACTTCGCTCGGGATGGAGGGCCAGCCGGAGTTGCGGATACATTTTGACGCTGCCTCAACGAACGCCCTTGTGACGGACATTGTATACACACCATTGATCACACCGTTTTTAGAAAAAGCCCGGGAACGCGGGTTGAAAACGGTGGATGGGCTAGGAATGCTATTACATCAAGCAGTTCCAGGATTCGAAAGTTGGTTTGGACATCGACCAGACGTAGACGAAGAGTTGCGACAAGCAGTTCTGCAAACGTGACGTCAGGGACCTACATTCTTGGGCTCACCGGATCTATCGGGATGGGAAAGTCCACGACAGCCAACTTTTTTCGGGATGCGGGGGTTCCGGTTTGGGATGCCGACGCTGCTGTGCATGCGCTTTATAGCAAGGGCGGGGCAGGGGCGCAGGCAATCGCGACACTTGCACCCGATTCTGTTAAGGAAGGCGAAGTCAATCGCGGGGCGTTGCGAAAAGCGATTTTGGACGACAAAACGCTGCTAAAGCGCATAGAGGTCGCTGTGCATCCACTTGTTGCGTCCGACCGGAAAAAGTTTCTCGCATCCAACGCAGACGAGAGCTTGGTAGTTTGCGATGTTCCGCTGCTGTTTGAAACGAGTTCAGAGGCGTGGCTGGACGGTGTCTTAATCGTAACAGCAGATAAAAACACACAAAACCAACGTGTTATGGATAGGGAAGGGATGACGGCCGAGATGTTCGAGACAATGTTGTCCAAGCAAACCCCTGACTCCGAAAAGCGACGAAAAGCGGATTTTCTAATTGATACGGGAAAAGGTATGGACCACGCTCGTGCCGAGGTATTATCTTTGATTGAACGGATTAAGGATCGGTAAATGCGCGAAATCGTGATGGACACAGAAACAACCGGATTGGACCCTAATTTCGGCGACCGGATCGTTGAGATCGGTGCTGTAGAGTTGTTCAATCACATGCCGACAGGTAAAACGTATCATCAATACCTTAATCCGCAGCGTGATATGCCCGAAGGCGCGTTTGCGGTTCACGGGCTCAGTGAAGAATTCTTGTCAGATAAACCGCTGTTTGCGGACGTTGCGCAAGCATTTCTGGATTTCATTAGCGATTCCAAGCTGGTGATTCACAACGCGGCATTTGACATGAAGTTCATCAACGCCGAGCTGAAATGGGTTGATCGCCCGCAGCTTCCTTGGGCGCAGGCGCTTGATACATTAGCAATTGCGCGGAAGAAATACCCGGGGGCGCAAAACTCGCTGGATGCTTTGTGCCGCAGGTTCGGGATTCAAACAGAACGCGAGCTGCACGGGGCTTTGCTCGATTCTGAGATTTTGGCCGAAGTGTATCTCGAATTGATCGGCGGACGGCAACCGGACTTTGCGTTGTCGGTGGTGTCTAACAACGATACAAAAGGCAGCGCAAATATGGCGATCTGGGCTCCGCAACAGCGACAAAATCCGCTGCGGTCGCGCCTGACAGACACAGAAGCCGCGGCGCATGCCGATTTTGTTGAAAAGATGGGTGAGTCTGCCGTTTGGAAGCAGTTCAAGTAATAAAGGTGGCACAATCACCACCTTTATTACGGCATTCTTAGGAAATCGGTGCTGTTTTGGCTTCTTCCTGTGCTTTCGCCATACGCGCCATCTCATTGCGATAAAGAGCAAGGAAATCAATGTTATCCAGGTTTAGCGGCGGGAATCCACCATCGCGCGTTATATCACCAACTACACGGCGCAGGTATGGGAAGATCATGCGCGGGCACTCGATCATCAGGAATGCATGCAGTTGTTCTTTCGGGACGTTCTGAATGCCGAACCGACCCGCATAATCCAGCTCTAAGATGAAAATCTTGTCATCACCAACCTTGGCATTAACTTTCAGCTTGTTGATGACTTCATACTGGTCTTCACCCAATTTGCGGGCGTCTAATGCTACCTGTACTTCAAACTCTGTTTTGCCTTCGGGCAATTTGTCTTTCTGAAGCGCTATGTTTTCGAACGATAGATCGCGAATAAACTGGCTAAGAATTTGTACGCGTGGGGCTTGTGGGGCTGCATCAGTTGCTGCTCCTTGGTTTTCTTCTGCCATTTGGTCGGATTCCTGATTGGGTTTCAAATACTGGAAGTGGCATTATCACTTCTATGCAAGGGGAACAATCGCTTCGTTACTCCTCTGGCCGTGTCCAGCCGGAATCTCCGGGTTTGCTGTTCATATTATCCTCGGCCACTTCGAACTCCCCCTCGACGACGGCGTCAGAAGTATATTTCGTTTTAGCACTATAGCCGGTCGTGTAGGATTTAACGCTGGATTTCAGGCGTACTGCAACGGTGCGAATAAGAGACTGACGCACCGGCGGAATCAGCAACGCCATGCCCAAAGCATCTGTGAAGAATCCGGGGGTAAGCAATAAAAGCCCCGCCACCAGAATGAATGCGCCGTTCGCGATAGGATCGGTCGGATTGCCGCCAGCTTCGATATCGTTTTGCAATTTCTGCAAGGCCGCCAAACCTTGCGCCCGCATCAAAGTTGTCCCCACCAAAGCTGTAAGAATAACTATAGCTAGTGTTGGCCACAGGCCTAGAATTCCGCCAACTTGAATAAACAACCCAATCTCGATGATCGGGACCGCTACAAATATAAGAAATAGCCACATATGCCTTTTCCACAGTTTACACGGGACCAATGGACTTGGCCCCTGACAATGCTTACATAAGGTGCGAATGGGTCGAACACCAATGTTTACCTAAAAATTTTTCGAAAGGCCGATCCTATGGGCTCGCAACTTATCCAAATTCTTGTTCTTGCCGGTGTGGCGGTTTTTTTGGTGTTACGCTTGCGCAGCGTACTTGGCACGCGCGAAGGTTTCGAGGATACGACACAACCCGCCCAAACGACTAAACGCAAATTCGAGGTGATCGATGGCGGTGGGGAAGACTTTGATATTTCCAACTTGGTCGATTTGCAAAGCCCTTCCGGCAAAGCGCTAGCCTCGATGAAGCGGGTCGAGTCAGGGTTCTCGGTCGAGGTCTTCACTTCCGGTGCGCGTCAAGCGTATGAAATGATCCTCATGGCTTTTGAAAATGGCGATTTGCCGTTCTTGGAACAATATCTGGCCCCTGACGTATATGATTCGTTCTCAACTGCTATTACGGCGCGGGTAGACAGCGGCCTGACAGTTGATGCGACATTCATCGGAGTTAGCGGCGTTAAGTTGGTTAGCGCGAAGTTTGATGAAGAAAATAGCGAAGCCGAAATCACTATGAAGTTCCGCGGGGAACTGACATCCATTGTCCGTAATGCTGACGGAGAAGTTGTCGAGGGAGACGATAAAACCGTTAAAAAGCATTCGGATGTATGGACGTTCGCGCGCCTGATGGGTGGCGACAACCCGAATTGGTTGCTTGTCGGTACTGGCGCGTAAGCATTTGTTATGGCGAGACGAAAGCGTGGGAAATTAACCGAGGATGACCATGAGGTCTGGGAAAAAGTCACCCAGACTACTGTGCCCTTACACCCCATAAAACTTTCACTGCCGCAGTTTATCCCAAAGCCCACGCGTGCCCCGCTGGCGCAAAAATTGCACAAACCCGCAATTCGTCCGTTGACCAGAATCGGCGGTGCACTGCCTGAGGCACTTGTGACCATCAATCTTGTGCTTGACCCGATGAAGGCAAGCGAAAAGCCTGATCATCAGATGGACCGCAAGAACTTTGATCGTCTTCGCAAAGGAAAAATCAAACCGGATGCGAGGCTGGATTTACACGGCATGGCTGCTGCGCAGGCACATTCTGAATTGACAGCCTTTATTCACCGAAGCCACGCTGCGGGCAAACGTCTTGCGTTGGTGATTACGGGGAAGGGGAACTCTACCCGTGAGGAAGAGGGAGTCATGCCAACGCGCCAAGGCATATTGCGGCACAGCTTGCCGCATTGGCTGAACCGCGCTGACCTGCGTCCGAAAATATTGCAGATAACGCCGGCGCACGCAAAACACGGCGGTGGCGGCGCATATTACGTATATTTGCGCCGCTCCCGCTGATGTCTTACCAAGTCATTTACGGATCACCAGAGCTTCTTCCCATTAGCAGAAATTTCGTTTTCCGAGAACGTGATCTCTGAAATGAATTGATCTACTTCGAGCCCGGGCGCTCCAAATGCCATTATCATCCCCAGCGCGATGGCAGCCTGCATTTGATCTAACAATCCAAGGGCCACCAATTGCTCCGCCAAGGTTGAAATACCGTCCATCTGGATATTAACGACACCCAGCGGCGATGGGATCGGGCCCGAATTATCAAAGGTCGCAGCGCCGTCGACTTGAATCGAGGCCCCTGCAATGGCGAGAAGTATTTGGTTAATATCCAAATTATGTATTGTGGCAAAGGACAACGGATCGTTGCCGGTGACGGCAGCCAGTGGGTCGATCTGGACCATGGCCTCTATATCGATGTCCAGCTGAGCGGGATCGCGGGAAATTGTTTTGTCAGGGTCAAACACCGACCACAGTCCTTCTCCCACAACCATATCAGCGAATAAGATGTCGATACTCATTTCCTCAGGGGTGTCCAACGCACCAGCCGGTACGACGATTTTAATCCCCAGCTCTCCCATTCCGATTTCCACTTGCGGGAACGGCATGCCTGATTCTGGTGTTACAACCATATCAAATCCGTCGGCATTTACATCGTAGGTTACGATCCCGTTAACGATTTCAAATAACACAGAACCCGCGCCCGTAGACCCGCTCATCTGCATTTCAATATCGTCAGTGATCATCGTGCTTACAAATTCGGTGGCGCCACTTACGGCCCTAAACACTGCAGATTTGCTGCCATCCAGATAACCAAGCGCGTCGTCTTCGTCGGTGGGGATATCGAATTCAAACGATACAGAGGTCGCGTCGGCGGTCTGTTCAACCATCTGCGTTTGACCCTCCATCGTGTAATCGTACACCAAGTCCATTTTCGCCAGTTGCAACGCACCTTTGGCAAACATTTCCTGGGCCGAGATCAACAAATCGAAACCAATCGCACCTGTATCCAAGAATATTCGGCGCAAAACGCTGCTGTCAGGGTCGCCCCCATCGATGACAAATTCGTCTGCCAGGAAGGTGACCGTAATATCTTCGGTGCTCATCGCCTCGCGCAAGAAGCCATTCGTTGTCAGTCCTAGTCCGGAAGACTGGATCTGGAACTGAAATTCAACATCCTCTGCGATACCCGAAACTTTAACGATATCGGCGACGGTAAAGGTGACGTCTGCGCCAACTGGCACGCCTTTTATCCAGTCAGTCGACAATGTGATCTCGCCATCTGGGTCCGAAATGACCAAATCGATGTATTCAACGCTACCGTCCGCGCCAATTATACGTTCGCCATACGAAACCTCGGCACCGTCATCCATCATTCCACGAATCGCCAGGTCCAGCGTCGTTTTCAACTGGTTCTGCGCCACCACATACGTTGCGTTGCTGGCGATAACTACGGCAACGCAGGCTGTTGCAATTTTGTTCATGTTAATAGTCCCCAAGATTCAGTATTTTGACCAAGCTTATCCGCGGCGTAAAGTACGGACAATAGTTTCACTGTTGAACAGGTAGGTGCTAAACCAGCGGTCGGCAACTAGTCGCGCAGTTCGATCGCTCCGACGCCCCATATAGCGGACTTCGATACCCAGCCTTCATATCCACCGGATTCAATTTCGCACCACTCCGGCAAGCACGCCCCAAGCGATGCAATTACACCTTTTTCGGCAAGCGCGATTGTGCGCGAACCCTCGGATGGGTCAGCGCGAAGCGGCACTCGTTGGCCTTGGATAACGACCGTCCGGTATCCGCTTAGCAATGAATAATGTATCCAGCCGCCGACATTATCCTGATCGCGAACACGTCGCCAATGTTCGAACTCTGCGGTAATCTGCAAGGGTGTCCCACGGTGCATCAATACCCAGTCGATTCGATGAGACTGGCTTGGCCCACGTCGAACATTGGCCTCCGACACTTTTAGACTGACAAATCGGGGCAATGGCAAATTTGTGATCGGCCCAAGCGATGCGGATTGTTGCGCGAACGTAACGGGCGCACCAATACCAAACGTGATCAGCACAATCGCGAAAGCCCGCAACAACAGTCGCACCGGTTTTTGCATATTATCCGCCCGTAATTAGCCTGTATTGTGCGGACCGGCATTTTTGCCATTCCCCCGCCCCTCCTTTGCTGGCATGTTAACAGAAAGTTTTCAAGACGAGGATGTAAAGACGACATGCCAAACCAGCCCCTGAAAGTCATCGTAACCCGTCGCTTGCCCGAACCCGTCGAAACCCGCATGCACGAGTTATTTGATGTAGAGCTGAACGAAACTGATGAAAAGATGGGGTCCGAGGCGCTTATCGATGCGATGCAACGTGCCGATATTCTTGTGTCGACTCTCGGCGACGCGATTGACCAGCGGATGCTCGCTCACGCCGGCGAGAGTCTTAAGATGATCGCAAACTACGGGGCAGGGTTCGACCACATTGACGTGCAAACAGCTTTGCAACGCGGAATTATGGTTTCTAACACTCCAGGAGTGTTAACAGATGACACTGCCGATATGACCATGGCTATGATCTTGGCAGTACCGCGTCGTTTGCGCGAAGGCACGATGATGATGCAACAGGGTGACTGGGCTGGTTGGTCACCTACTGCGTTGATGGGCCATCGGATTGGCGGCAAGCGTTTGGGCATTCTTGGCATGGGGCGTATCGGACAGGCCGTCGCGCACCGTGCAAAGGCTTTTGGCTTGCAGGTCCACTACCACAACCGCCGCCGCCTGCATCTTGATACCGAAGCTGCGCTGGAAGCAACTTATTGGGAGAGCCTCGACCAGATGTTGGCGCGCGTGGATATCCTGTCGATCCATTGTCCGCATACGCCGGGCACGTTTCATCTTCTGAACGCTCGTCGCTTGAAGCTGATGAAATCGAGTGCGTTTGTAATCAACACGGCGCGAGGCGAGATCGTTGATGAAAATGCGCTGACGCGAATGTTACGCGCAGGCGAACTGGCGGGAGCAGGGCTGGACGTTTACGAACACGGCAATGATATTAACCCAAGGTTAAAGGGTTTGGATAACGTTCTGTTGCTGCCACACATGGGATCCGCAACGGTTGAGGGTCGTTTGGAGATGGGTGAAAAAGTCATTATCAACATCAAGACTTTCGCTGATGGGCACCGGCCGCCTGATCAGGTTGTGCCCAGCATGTTGTGAGTTAACGGTTCGTTAGCCTTCACCACGACAGACCAAACATTCTGTATTCACCGCAGTCTTGAACTTTCGTGTTTCACCGTACAACGCGTCGAATATCAGCATTTGGCTGCGCAGCCCTTCGCCCGCTCCAGTGATGTATTTGATCGTTTCGCTGGCCATCATAGACCCCATCACTCCGGCTAACGCCCCCATTACTCCTGCCTCAGCACAGGACGGCGCCAAACCGTCGGCGGGGCGGTTGGGAAATACGCATGCATAGCAGGGCCCACCGTTGGATGGATCAAATAGGCTGATTTGCCCTTCCCATTGACTCATTGCGGCGGAAATTAACGGTTTTCTCAGGTTTACGCACACTTCGTTAACTAAATACCGTGTGTCAAAGTTGTCGGAACCATCCAGCACAAGATCGTACTTGCTAATTATACCGGAGGCGTTTTCTGCTTTTAACCGAACCGGATGGGGTTCGATCGTAACATGTGGGTTAATGCGAGTGACAGCCTCAATCGCTGAGTTAACTTTCGGCATGCCAATGCTTTTGGTAGAATGTAAAACCTGCCGTTGAAGATTTGACAGGCTGACCGTGTCATCATCCACAACACCCAAAGTACCTACACCCGCCGCAGCCAAATACATCAAAACCGGAGACCCCAAGCCGCCAGCCCCGATCACCAACACCCGTGCTGTACGCAGCTTTTGTTGTCCGGTTCCGCCAATTTCACGCAAAACGATGTGTCGGGCGTAGCGCTCCAGTTCATCAGCTTCCATCATTCCCCTCTCGCCTCCGAGTTTTTTTGCGTATCCAACGTATTAACAAACCGTAAACGAATACCGGAGCGGCCCACAACAACGCTCGCCCCCAAAAGCCAAAGCTGCCAGCAATCTTCACGCGGAAGATATGGCCTTGTGGCAGGAATTGCGAGCCTACAACGGCAAACATCGCTAAAACAGCAATCCCGATATAAACCTTTCGCGGCGCGCGTAGAACGCGGGCATATCCTAACAACAGAAAAGTAATTAGCAAAACCGTAACCAAACCGCCGGATGCCAGACGATCAAGCATTCATAGACCGTCGAACAGCGACGTAGAGAGATAGCGTCCAGCGAACCGCGACAGCTTTACCAAAGATGTCCCGCCTATGGTTTGCGTGATGTCGTCGTAAATTATACGGCGCGGTGGTGTAGGCATACTGAAAGCTCCCCGATATCTCCGTAAACTATACAAAATTCGGTTGAGCAACCAGACCTATCGGGATTTGGACCGCTTTAGTAGTTTGGCAATCGTAAACGATGTCCTTGGAAGGTATGCGTAGGCAGTTTTCTTTTCTTCTGTTGGGCGTTTTGTCATGCGTTGAAGGCCGAACCCGACAAGGAATATATGGGCTAAACTAATGTACGCGAACAGGGCAGAGGCGCTGAACAGGGCCGCGATCAAGAATATCTGCCTGTGATTGTCCGAACTGGATACCGCAAGCACGCCGCAAGCTAGAATTCCCAGCACTGACAATGCTATCAGCACCCAACGCCGGTCGTATTTGTCGGCTAGCCAACCGACAGGAATTTGCGCGAGTGCACCCCAATCAGGACCGTAGCCAAAAACGATCCGATCTGCCCAGCGGTTAACCCGATTTCCTCCCCGTACAATGGCCCCACCATCCGAAAAGCGGCCGAACTGGTCCCGGCGACCATAACCCCGGCAGCACCCTGGTGATACCATGAAAATCTTTATTGGCCTCAGACGCGGAGAGGTTGGCGTCTCGGGCTGTTTCATTTTAGTTGACACAATAGGGAACAAGCAGGCGCATCAAAGGATGGCCAAAAGGTTGTAGGAAACATACGAGGCCGGCTCTAACCCGCCGATCATTAACTGACCGGCCGATGACATAACGACGTCTACGGTCCGATAGCTGGCCATGACGCAACCGCGGTTTGAATTAGTTAACCTTGCCTGCATCCATAATTCGATGACGGTGTAACAACCCGCGACGCACAGTCCTGTCAGGATGCGCATTATTGCCCGCGCGGTCGGGTCGATTAGCATAGGGTGTGCAATCGCCCCGATTGCCCCAGTCGCGGCAAAGGCCGAAAAAACACGCGATTGACCGACCGAGCCCATAAGTCTTGGTGCCCACCAGCAACCAACAAAAAACCCCAGAAAATGCGACGAGCCCAACAGTCCGATTTGCGTGTTTGAAAACCCTTCCGCAGCGCCGGATAGAACGTCCAACGGGCCAATCGCACCCGAGCTAAGTTGCAACAGCGAGATCGAGGCGAACAAGGCTATGAACGAGATTAACAGGGCTTGTTGCGAACCTATCAGAACTGTTGTCCGGCAATTTTGACACAAATCATCAATAAAGGATTGCCGTTTCCGACATGCGCATGGCGAATTTGGAAGTTAATCAAAGTAACTGTAACGGTTTATTAATATTTATTGCTAATTCGCAAAGCTGATAGACTCTTCACCGGCGCGCTTGATCCCTTTGGCTTCGGCATTGCGGCAAAGATCTTCCATAGTTATCGCATCATAATGCTTAAGGATGTCACCCTGCATTTCATCCCATATCGGACTGATGATCTGTTCGCCCAGTTCAGCTTGGGACACAGTGGAATCTTCGTCGTTTTCCATTTGGTTAACAACTCGTAAAACATCGCCCAATGTAATCCGCCGCCGTTCGCGTGCCAGCGTATATCCCCCGCGAGGCCCACGGACACCTTTCAGGATTCCGGCGCGCACCAACTGTTGCAACACTTGTTCCAGATACCGTTGCGGAATGCCTTGTCGTTCTGTGATGTCTTTGGATTGCACCGGATGTGGGCGTCCGTTGTAAGCGATGTCCAGAACGGCCTCTAAAGCCAGAACGATTTTGCGAGACATTCTCAGCATAGTTAAGCTTTTCCAGTAGAGCCGAAACCGCCAGCGCCGCGTTCAGTTGCTGTTAACGAAGTGACTTCGGTGATTTCACAGCGGGCGACCACAGCGAACACCATTTGCGCGACCCGCTCGCCGTGCGCGATGTGAAACGGTTTATTGCCCAAGTTTATCAGGATCATCCCGACTTGACCGCGGTAATCACTATCTATTGTTCCTGGCGCGTTGACCAAAGTTACCCCATGCTTAAGTGCAAGACCCGAGCGCGGACGGATTTGCACTTCGTATCCAAGCGGTATTTCGAACTTCAAGCCTGACGGGACTAATGCACGTTCACCAGTATCCAAAGTTATTCCACCACGTTGATCGCTCGGAAAGTTGGCCCTAAGATCCATGCCTGCCGCGCCTTCGGTTTCATAAGCGGGCAAGGCGATGTTGATGTCGGAGTCCTCAGTTCGATGAATGCGAACGGTCTGATTCATGCCAACGTCTCGGCTATTTTGGCGGCCAGTTTGCGGGCAACATCTACCTTTCTCATGCGTGCCCAAGTTTCTTGTCCGGCGTCCGAAATCAAAGTTACAGCGTTTTCAAATCCGCCCATGATGCCTGTTTCAGGCGAAACATCGTTCGCAACGATCCAGTCGCAGCCTTTATGGGCACGTTTCGCAGAAGCATTTGCCAGCACATCGTCGGTTTCGGCGGCAAATCCAACGACCAATTGCGGTCTGCCTTCTGTCATTTGCGAAACGGTCCGAAGGATGTCGGGGTTCTCGGTGAAGTCCAACGCCGGAAAGTTGCCAGATTCACCCTTCTTGATTTTTGATCCAGCAATTTTCGAAACGTGCCAATCCGCAACTGCCGCAGTAAAGACGGCAGCATCGGCGGGTAGGGCGGCTTGAGTAGCGTCCAGCATTTGTTTGGCAGTTTGAACCTCGATCACTTTCACACCGCTAGGTCGATCGGCGTCGGCAGGGCCAGAAATAAACGTAACATTCGCGCCCAGAGCGCCCAACGCTTCTGCAATCGCTGTCCCTTGCTTGCCAGAGGACCGGTTTGCAATATATCGCACCGGATCAATTGGCTCATGCGTTGGGCCAGAAGTTACAAGAACATGCTTACCGGCAAGCGGGCCATCGGCCAGATTTGCAACAATAGCAGCAACGATTTCAAGCGGTTCAGACATCCTTCCGGGGCCGAACTCTCCACATGCCATATCGCCTTCATTTGGGCCAACGAACGTCACGCCGTCGGTTTGCAGCGTCGTGACATTGCGCTTCGTTGCTGGATGTTCCCACATACGAACGTTCATCGCGGGGGCAATCAAAACGGGCTTGTCGGTGGCCAAGAGAAGCGTCGTTGCCAAATCGTTTGCCTGTCCTGTCGCCATTTTCGCCATCAGGTCAGCCGTCGCTGGAGCAACGACCACTAAATCAGCCAACCGCGAAAGCTGTATATGGCCCATTTCAGCCTCGTCCGTCAGGTCGAACAGGCCGGTAAAAGCTTTTTGCCCAGCCAAAGCGGAAACAGACAGCGGAGTAACAAACTCGGTCGCGGCACGGGTTAAAACGGGTGTAACCGAGGCGCCGCGTTCTGCCAGTCGCCGGATCAGATCGAGACATTTATACGCCGCGATACCACCGCCAATAATCAGAAGAATCTTCCGACCGTGTAACATACCGTTAACCTTCCGTAAAAACTTCTATTTACCAAAAATGAATGTAATTTGTTTGTTCGCACGTTGCAAGGCGGGGAACAGGGCAACTGTTTGTAGATTCCGTCAGGTATATATGAAATGATGCGCTGATCTGAAAGCGGAAACCGACACATGCCAGACACGAATACTTATCCACATTTGGCGTTAATTTTGGGCGGAGCCAGCTCAGGCAAGTCCGCGTTTGCCGAACGATTGGCGACAAGTGCTTGTCGCCCTCGTGCTTACATTGCCACAAGTCAGCCGTTCGACGATGAAATGGAGGTGAAAATCGCAAAACATCAGCGGGATCGCGGACCAGATTGGCAGACAATGGAAGCACCGTTGGACTTGGGGGCGGCGCTGGCTGAACTTTCGTATAATTCTGTCGTTTTGATCGACTGTATGACCCTGTGGCTTAGTAACCAGATGCAGGCCGAAGCGGATATCGAAATCGAGGTTGACAGTTTGTTAACTACTTTGTCGAAGTCTCCGAACCCGGTGGTCTGTGTGTCGAACGAATTGGGAATGGGATTGGTACCGAATACGTCGCTTGGTCGTCGGTTTCGCGATTTGCAAGGAATTCTTAACAAAAGGTTAGCAGAACAGGCCGATCTTGTTGTGTTTGTCACTGCAGGTTTGCCGCTTGTGCTAAAGGGCGGCTTGCCGGAAGGGTTAGCATGACCACTAGCATCTGGTGGGTTCGTCATGGCCCGACCCATTCTAAAGCAGCCGTTGGATGGACGGATCTACCAGCGGACCTGTCTGATGTTGACGCGTTGCAGCGGTTGGGAAACTATCTTCCATCTAACGCCAGCATCGTTTCTTCAGATCTAAAACGCGCCAGCACAACGGCGGATGCATTGCAGGGAGATCGCCTCCGCTTGACGGATTCAACCGCTTTGCGCGAGATGAATTTTGGAGATTGGGAAGACCGTTTGTTCGCTGATATCGCCAAAACCGACCGCGTGACCAGCCGTAAGTTCTGGGATGCACCAGGGGCGGTATCTGCGCCGAACGGGGAAAGCTGGAACGATCTCTCAGCGCGGGTTTCAAAAGCGGTGGACGGAGTTATCGCCAGCCATGGTATCGAAGATGTCATCATAGTTGCCCATTTCGCTGTGATACTGACCGCGTTGCAACGCGCGACAGGGATGCCCGCCAAAGCCGCGTTTTCGTTCAAAATTGACAATCTTTCTGTCACGCGAATGGACTTTGTACACGAATCAAATTCATGGCGTGTGCATGGAGTTAACCACTTGCCATAGGTTATTTAGGGGACGTTAATGACATATCCTTTAGCCATCGGAGACAGAACGTATTCCAGCTGGTCGTTATGGGGCTGGCTTTCGTTTGCAAAATTTGACATTCCGGTAACGATTGAGACGGCGCGCATGTATTCGTCAGAGTTTATCGAAATGTTAACGAATTATGGGGGCGGGCTGTTTTGGCAGCATCGGAACCGGGTGAAGTACATTCGACGGTTTCAACAAAAGATTTACGAGATGTTAAGGGGCAGGAAAAGGCAAAACGCGCAATGGAAATCGCGGCGGTCGGCCGGCATCATTTTTAATGGTATACAGTATTAAATTTGCTAATTGATCCCAAATATTTGATCGCTTAGCAACAAGTGCCTACTAGACATCGAATTGGATAGTACGGTGTGTGGACTCTTAACAGCCTAGGTAACTATGGGCGGATAGCAGAAGTTCGTTGCGAATGCGAACTACCGTTCGAAGATTCAGAAATATCGCAAGTACCGGCGAACTTATCCTTATGGATGATCGAGGTGTTGCATAGGTGGTTCATTTGGGTTCTGCGCTGCATGGACGGCCGCTTTGGCCAAGAATTTCCCGGCTATTGCCACATCTTCGTGTGCCGCCAGGATGCCAGAGCGGAAAAGTTCCAATATTGGCACGGTTTCCTTTGAGAATACATCAAAGGTGGTGCCCAGGGGTAGTCCTGCGTCTTCAATTCCGGCAATGGCTGCCATCGTCGCATTCGGAGAGGCTGAAATGAGACCGTCGATTGAGGGTCGCAAGTTGCTGCACGAAATGGCATGAAATTTTCGGATGAGCACGCGGGCATATACCCGGATTCTACGCGTCAGCCGGACGATCGCCGATTTGGATGGCGAGCGGATCGTTCAGCGCCACCATATCGCCGAGTCGGTAATTTATCGTTTCTATCGCGAATCCGCGACCGGTAGGGCAAAACTTGGTTAATAACTTGTAAACTTCGGGTCACGCTTTTCTGAAAGTGCAGCCAAGCCCTCACGGTGATCATCCGAGGCGTAGCATTTTGCAATTCTCGCGTCAGCGGACTCGATGTTCAAAGTTCCCCGACTAAGTTCCAGAATTGTACGCTTCATTCCCTGAACTGCCAGTGGTGCAGTGTTGTTAATGTTTGTTACCAGATCTTTAACGCGGTCGGGTAGTGTGTCTTTCGCGACCAGGTAATCCAGAAATCCAATATCTTTAAGCCCGTTATGGTCAAATCTCTCAGCCAGCAAAAACACGCGCCTCGCCGCTTGTGGCCCCAGTTTTTGAACGTATCGCGCGATGCCGTCGGGGTCGTAGTGCACGCCGATTTTTGTTGCTGGAACGAACATCTTCATGCCCTCAACGCCAATACGAAAATCGCAGGACAAAGCCAGCTCAACGCCGCCGCCATATACGCCACCGTTCAGGGCGCAGATTGTCGGGGCGTGGAATTCCTCTACAGCGTTACACAGATCAGTTACCGGTTTGTTAGACCAATCGCCGTCAGCTACGTCGTCCAAGGACACGCCCGAGCAGAAACTTTTACCGGTTCCGGTAAGGACCAGTACGCGGATATTGCTGCTCGACCAGCCCGCCAGGACAGCGCGAATGTCGGACATTGCCTGTCGCGTTAACGAATTGTGAACCTCTGGCCGGTTTAATGTGATCCAGCCGACACCGTTTTTCAGCGAGGTGTCAATCAAAGATCAAAACTCGCGAACAGGGGGGCGTGGTCCGATGGACGCTCCCAGCCACGCGCGTTGCGGAGCAATCTACTGGAATGCGCGGTGTCGGAAATGTCGGCAGTTGCCCAGATATGATCGAGGCGACGACCCTTGTCCGCTGCGTCCCAATCTTTGGCGCGATACGACCACCAGCTATAAAACTTGCCCTCGGGGATGTCTTGGCGCGTGATGTCCACCCAGTTTCCGGCGTTTTGCGCGGCGGACAAGTGTTCGATTTCAATCGGTGTATGGCTAACGACTTTGGCTAACTTTTTGTGATCCCAAACATCGTCCTCTAGCGGGGCAATGTTCAGATCACCAACGAGGACTGACTTTTTCGGAGCCTCGGCTTGATACCAGTCCCGCATTTCAGTCAGAAAATCCAGTTTATGGCCGAACTTTTCGTTCTTTTCGCGATCCGCCTCGTCGCCACCTGCCGGAATGTAAAAGTTGTGAATGGTAACCCCGTTAGCAAGTCGCCCTGCCACATGCCGCGCGTCGCCTTTTTCGCAAAAGTCGCGATGGCCGATGTCTTCCATCGGGAGGCGCGAAAGGATGGCGACTCCGTTATAACCCTTTTGCCCGCGTGCGATCAGATTATAGCCCATCGCGGCGAAATTCTCGGTCGGGATTTTGTCAACGGGGGATTTGCATTCCTGAAGGCACAATACATCCGGAGCTTCTTCGGACAGCAGTTTCAGAACCAGAGGCTCGCGCAGACGGACAGAGTTGATATTCCATGTGCAGACGGTAAAGGCCATGTGCGTGCTCCAATTTGGAAAGTTTTAACTAAACTACCCAACAAGTCGTACAGGATTCAACGCAAAAAAAGACCCGCTATGATAAACGCAGGGGGCTCAAGTCTCAGGGAGGAACTTTTTTACGAGGCGAGGCGGTAACCGCCGCTCTCGGTAACTAACAGGCGCGCGTTCGATGGATCAGGCTCGATCTTTTGGCGCAGGCGATAGATGTGGGTTTCGAGCGTGTGCGTAGTGACACCAGCGTTATAACCCCAAACTTCGTGCAGCAGTACTTCTCGGGCAACCACGGCATCGTTGGCGCGGTAGAGGAACTTCAGGATGTTCGTTTCCTTTTCCGTAAGGCGAATTTTGCGCTCGTCATCGTCCAAAAGCATCTTGGCGGCTGGTTTGAACGTATATGGCCCGATGGTGAAAATGGCATCTTCGGATTGTTCGTGCTGGCGCAGTTGGGCGCGGATACGGGCCAGAAGCACGGGGAATTTGAACGGCTTGGAAACATAATCATTCGCGCCAGCGTCCAAGCCAAGAATAGTGTCGGAGTCGGTTGTATGTCCGGTCAACATAAGGATCGGCGCCTTAACGCCTTGTTTACGCATTAGGCGGCAAAGTTCCCGACCATCCATGTCGGGTAGGCCAACGTCCAATATAATCAGGTCGTAAAGCGCCCCTTTCGCCTTTTTCAAGCCGTCGGCACCGTTTGCAGCCTCGAACACGTCGAATTCGTCCGTCATGACCAACTGATCAGCGAGAGCCTCGCGAAGATCATCTTCGTCATCGACCATTAATATTTTTTTAATGCTACCCATATTCCCGGTTCCTTCGTGCGGTTTCTTGATAATTGTTGCTAAAACGGGCCGGATGCAAGGTTTTGCGGTCGTTGCTCACACAGGCGTGTCACTTTTGCAGGAAATGTTTCAATTCTGGCGGGTAGGGGATATAGGTTCGTGTAGAACTGTAACATTTCTGGCCGAATCCCATGACACTAGCCTTAAACCGAGAGGAACGCATCGCCCGACTGGGGAGTGACATCCGTATAGGTGTGCCCGTAGCGGTGTTCGATGGCGACAATGGTGCACTTGTTATGGCAGCCGAAGTTGTAAGCGCTGAGCGGTTGGCTGACTTACGCGGCATGGCGGGAATTGTTGAACTGGCGATAACGCTGCGTCGTGCGACCACGCTGAAAACGGCTGCTTATGATGGCGATTTGGCGCGGATTGTCATTCCGGCGGACGCTGGTACGGATTGGGTGCGGGCAATGGCGGACCCTTCGCAGGATTTGGCCTCGCCGATGAAGGGCCCGTTTCAATCAATTCGCGGGTCGGCGGCTGATATTCACCGCGCCGCAATCGCGCTTGCCAAGCGCGCGCATCTGTTACCAGCTGCAGTGGTGTTGTCTTTAGGGCGCGACCAGGCGGACTCTTTAGCGCGGAAATACGGGTTGAACCGGATCGAAGCGGCAGATTTACTGGATATGGACGAAGTAAGCGCTTTGCGTGAAATCGTATCAGCGCGGGTCCCGTTGGAGGTTTCCAAGCAGGGCCGCGTACGTGTTTTCCGCCCTCGTGACGGCGGTGAGGAGCATTACGCCATTGAAATCGGCAACCCCTCGCGCTCGGAGCCGGTGTTATCGAGGCTACATTCAGCGTGTTTTACGGGAGACCTTATCGGTTCGTTGAAATGTGATTGTGGACCGCAGTTGCGGACGGCTTTGGCGCAAATTGGCGATCAAGGCGCGGGCGTTCTGTTGTATATGAACCAAGAGGGGCGCGGGATTGGTCTTGCCAACAAGATGCGCGCCTATGCTTTGCAGGATCAAGGTTTCGACACCGTCGAAGCGAACCATAGGCTGGGTTTTGAGGACGATGAGCGGGATTTTCGACTTGGCGCCGAGATATTGAAGCTGATGGGATTTGATGCAGTTCGCTTGATGACAAACAACCCTGCCAAAGTCGCGATGATGGAGGCGTCTGGCGTAAAAGTCGTCGAACGCGTGCCGCTGAAAGTTGGTGAGAACCCGCATAATCATGATTACCTCGCAACCAAGGCCAAGAAAAGCGGGCATTTGTTGTGATAACGTTGGAACATCTTGAGCGGGCTGTGAAAACGAGATCTTCTGGCGGTTCATCTGACTATGATTTGAATCCGACCGTTAAGGACGCGTTGCCCGATCGGGTATTGCGCCCCGCTGCGGTTTTGATTCCGGTAATCGAGCGAGTAACCGGCTGGCAGGTTATCCTGACCAAACGCGCTTCTCATCTGAAGCACCACGCGGGGCAGGTGTCGTTTCCTGGTGGGAAGGTTGAAGTTGGCGAAACTGTCGAGGTGGCCGCGTTACGTGAAGCCGAAGAGGAAATCGGATTGCTGTCACCCTCGGTCCGGATGATAGGCGCGCTGGATGTTCATGAAACGGTAACGAATTTCACAGTGACGCCTTTTGTTGCCACGGTTGAGACGTTCGATCCCGTGATAGATGCGGGTGAAGTAGAAGAAGTATTCGAAGTGCCGCTCGATTTCTTGATGGCCCCAGAAAACATGCAGGTGCAGGGGCGAAACTGGCAAGGGCATCAGCGGCAGTATTATACGATCCCGTATGGGCCGTATTATATTTGGGGCGCAACGGCGCGGATGATAAAGGTGCTGGCTGACAAGGTGGCGCGATGCGCGTAACGGGAGATTGGCTGACTTCGGCGGATACGCAAGCGGTGTTAGGAATGCTGACGGATGCTGGTCATCAGGCGTATGCGGTGGGTGGCTGTGTTCGGAATGAATTGATGGGCGTGCCCGTCGCGGACGTGGATATTGCCACAAGTGCGTTACCCGAACAGGTGGTCAAGATTGCTGAAGGCGCTGGGCTAAAAGCGGTCCCGACAGGGCTGGAGCATGGGACAATTACCGTTATTAGCAACGGCGAGCCGTTCGAAGTTACGACTTTTCGCAAGGACATCGAGACGAATGGACGTCACGCTGTCATAGCTTTTTCCGATAATCTGAATGACGATGCCATTCGGCGCGATTTCACAGTTAACGCTTTGTATGTTCAGGCCGATGGGACCTTGAACGATCCATTGGGTGGACTACCGGATATTGAGGCGCGGCGTATCAGGTTTATCGAGGATGCGGCGCAACGGATCGAGGAAGATTATCTTAGGATACTAAGATTCTTTCGGTTTATTGCTTGGTACGGCAATCCGAATGAAGGTCTCGACGCGGAAGGATTGGCGGCCTGTGCCGCGCATATCGGTGGCATTCAGAGCTTATCGAAAGAACGCCTTGGCGCAGAAATGAAAAATTTGTTGGCGGCTCCTGATCCTGCACCGGCATTGATGGCGATGGCCGCTAGCGGTGCTTTGCAGCAAATACTGCCCGGGGCAGACCCGCAATACATTGCACCGATGGTTCATCTTGAGGCTGTGGATGATATTCCGGCGAGCTGGTTACGCAGGATTGTAGCAATGGGTGGTGATGGTGCAGAAAAACGACTGCGCCTTTCAAACGCCGAGGCGCGACATATTCAAGATGTGCAAATGGCCATGGCGTCGGGAGGGCCGGTCAAGGTTACTGCTTATAAATTCGGAGCCGAGGTTACCCGCGACGCCGAGCTTATAAAAGCCGCTTCATTGTCACGCCCTTTGCCGAATACCCTATTAGATGATCTAGCAGCAGGCGCGGCCGCCCAATTTCCTATTCGCGGCGCTGACCTGATCGACCGAATGGACGCTGGTCCGGAACTGGGGAAAGAGCTGAAGAGGCTAGAAAACCTTTGGATTAACGCGGACTTTCTACCTTCAAAATCCGATCTGCTAAGTAGTTGACAGCCGTGTCGATTTTTGAAAGGGTCACACACCCTGACCCAATGGAATTTTGATATGCCTGTCGACTCTCTGATCGCCCTTATCGGCATCTTAATGGCTGCGATGTGGACGCCTGGTCCTAACAATTTAATGTTGGCATCGTCTGGCGCGACCTTTGGTTTGCGGGCGACGCTGCCGCATGTTGCCGGGGTGTTTCTTGGCTTTGGATTCATGCTTTTCGTGGTTGCGCTGGGTTTGGGCGAGCTATTCGAGCAATTTCCGATACTAAACTTAGCTCTTCGATGGATGGGTGCTGGGCTGCTGTTGTGGGTGGCATGGCGGATAGCAAATGCCAAGGCTCCAGGGGAACCGGGGGCGCGTACGCGGCCACTGACTTTCGCGCAAGCAGCGGCATTCCAGTGGGTTAATCCAAAAGGTTGGGCGATGTGCGTTGCGGTAGTTGGACAGTTTATGCATGGCGAACGTTCGATCATACTGGCCGGCATTCTTGCGGCGGTTGCGACTTTCAGTGGAATCACGTCGGCCACAGGGTGGGCTGTATTCGGGACTTTGTTGCAACGAAAGTTGAAATCACCGTTTAGATTAAAAATGTTCAACTTATCTATGGCGTCCATTATTGTGGCGGGCGTGGTTTTTGCACTTTGGGCGGGGTTAGGTGAATGAGCTTTGATCCTTTCTATGTGTTTGTGCTGGTGGGGTTGGCCTCGCCCGGGCCGAATATTGTGTTGTTACTGTCGTCTGGCGCGCGGTTTGGGTTTCGACGGACGCTGCCGCATGTACTTGGCATCGCTATAGGTGTTTCGGTAACGGCGGGCCTTACAGGTCTTGGGCTGGGTGCGTTGATCCTGAAATACCCAACCATTTCGGTTGCACTGAAACTTCTGGCGGCAGGGTGGATCTTTTTTCTCGGATATCGGCTGTATAATTCGTTGAACGTTCCGAAGGCCGAATCGAAGGATCGCCCGATCACTATTTTCGAGGCCGTGCTATTCCAATGGATCAACCCCAAGGTCTGGGCGGTCGCGATGGCGGCAGCTGCTGGATATGGGCTTGGTCAACCGCCTCTGCAAGAAGGGCTGCGTATGGCGCTAGCCTTTGGTGGAATTAACGTAATGGTGTGCCTGTTCTACGCAAATGCGGGAAACTGGCTGGCGCGGTTTTTCAACACGCCGGTGTTGTGGCGTCGTTTTATGACTGTGATGGCTGTAATGATGGGCCTGTCAGGCTTGGCGATCTTTCTTTAAACCCTGCCACCATTCATCAGACGCAAGTGCAGTGCGCAAAGGGGTGCGCGTTTGAAAAGGCGCATTTTCAATGTAGTTGTGGGCTTCGGTCAAGCTTTCACCCGTCAGACTTCGAAGGTATGACTTTCCGGCTTCCACAGAAAATTCTTGCTTTGTATGAGAGCTGAAATTCGGTTCCAAGTCAGTCCAAACCGCTCCTAACCAGTTGTTATCTTTGCACCATTTTGACACCGTGGAGCAGACAGTAGACATCCGCCCTGTTTGCAAACCGTGGACGTGGACCGCGCCGATCAATTTAAGGGGTGCGCGCTCACGTTTGGCGAGATCACTGATCGCTTGCGCCACATCAGCTCTGCTCGACTCGATTACATGTGTAGTGCAATTAACGCCTACGATTGGATCGAGGCATACTACTAGGCCAAGCTTCCGTTTTGGCGAAATACGGCTGAATTCCATTGGTAGGCGTGGTCCAGCCTCCATTAACCAATCGCCTTTTGTGTGCGGCGTCAGATTCTCTAGGTCCCAGATCAGCGATCCCCAGCCAATGATCGCGATCCGGCTCAATGGACTAGATATTGAGTATTTCCGCAAGAATGAAACACGAGCGTCACGGCCATTTGCATTCCGGGGGGAGGGACATCAATACGGCTTCGGGGTTGTGACCTGTCTGCAAGCCGAATTGGGTGCCGCGGTCATAAACTAGATTGAACTCGGCATAACGGCCACGTTTAATCAATTGAATTTCACGGTCTGCATCCGTCCATGTTTCGTTCACGCGTTTTTCAGTGATTGGCAAAAAAGCCTTCAGGAAGGCGCGGCCTACGTCTTGAGTGAAGGCAAAGTCTGCTTCCCAATCGCCAGTGTTGTGATCGTCGTAGAAGATACCGCCGACGCCGCGTGGCTCGTTCCAGTGTTTGATCATGAAGTATTCGTCGGCCCATTCCTTGTATTTCGGGTAGTAGGCCGGATCATGTGTGTCGCAAGCTTCGCGCAAGCGGGCGTGAAATAATTCGGTGTCTTCCGCGACTTCAACCATTGGATTCAGGTCGGCGCCACCGCCGAACCACCAGCCATGCGGGGTCCAGAACATCCGTGTGTTCATGTGGACTGCGGGTGTTTTGGGCGACCGCATATGGGCGACCAGTGAAATGCCAGCTGCCCAGAACCGAGAGTCTTGCGTGATGCCGCCCATTCCGGTGCGTGACTTCATCGAGCGTTGTGCTGCCTCGCCAAGTGTTCCGTAAACTGTCGAGATGTTAACGCCGACTTTTTCGAATACGCGCCCACCACGCATGACGGACATTTCACCGCCACCTGCATCCGAACCATCACCATTGTCGCGCTTGGTCGGCTTCCGCTCGAATCTCCCGACAGGCAAGTCGGCGTGCGGACCAGTAGTTTGGACATCCTCCAAGCCTTCGAAAGCCGAACAAATCTGGTTGCGGAGGTCCTCGAACCAAGCCGAGGCGCGGGCCTTTTCGTCAGTAAGATTGTCAACCACAGCGGGATTTCCTTTTCGAAATTGCACATTAATGTGTCGATACAATATTCTCATAACTTGCGATTGACTGCAAAACAATCACTGAATACTGTTGCGGCATCCAACATGGTGGAGGAAGTGCAATGATTTCAATCCGGATATATATTTTAGCCTCTTAGGCCCCGGATTGTGGGTCTAGCACGGCCCATTTGCACCTCGAATATTCCAGACTATTTCCGCCCCGGAGGGCACCATGTTTAAGAAATTTGAAAACCTTATTGATCCGTTCGCCGATTTTTCGGACGAAACGCCGCCGTCCAGTTTGTGGGCATATATCAAAACGCAGCTTTATCCTTTCCGTAAGTGGCTGCCATTGATGGCCTTTTTGGGCGTGCTGACGGCGATTATGGAAAGCGGCCTGATTTTCTATTCCGGCCGTGTGATTGATTTGATGAACGATGCCGGGGTGGCAGATTTTTGGTCCGCGCACGGTACCGAATTGCTGATCGCCGGCTTGTTTGTGCTGCTTCTCAGGCCCCTTATCATTACCTTTAATCATGTTTTTCTTGAACAAACGCTGGCATCGAACATGCAAGAACAGGCGCGTTGGCGGGCCCATAAGCATTTGTTGGGCCAATCGACGGAGTTCTTCCAGAACGATTTTGCCGGACGTCTGGCCAACCGCGTAATGCAGATGGGCCCGGCGATAGAGGACAGCACATATATGGCGCTAGAGGGAATTTGGTATGCGACGACCTATGTTCTTGGCGCTATTCTGGTTTTATCGGTGATAGATATACGACTGGGCTTGCCGATGGCGATCTGGCTTGTGATCTATATCCTGTTCGTAAAGCGGATTGCTACTCGTGTAGCTGTTGCATCCGAAAAAATGTCGGAAACGAAGTCGCTGGTCACTGGCCGGATTGTTGATGCTTACGCCAACATCGAAAGCGTTAAGTTGTTCGCGCACGGTAAGCGAGAAGAGCAATATGCCCTGTCCGCGATGAAGCGTCACCGGCTGCGGTTCCAGAGGTTCCTGCGTCTTATGACTCGGTTAACCTTTAGTTTGGCAAGTATGAACGGGTTCTTAATGGTCGGCGTGATCGGCCCAGCAGTTTGGCTGTGGTCGGAGGGAGTGGTGTCAGTTGGCGAAGTGGCTGCGGCGGCGGCGCTAACCATACGGCTAAACGGGATGACGGGTTGGATCATGTGGGTCACGGTACGCTTGTTCGAGCATGCGGGCGTAATGCGCGAAGGGCTGCAAAGCATATCTGTGCCGCATTCGGTGACCGATAAACGCAACGCGCCAGCGTTGAACCTTAAGACTGGCGCGGTGGAAATCAATGATTTGTCGCATCATTATGGCAAGGGGTACGGCGGCCTAGACGGGATTAACCTTTCGATAAGGGCTGGTGACAAGGTCGGGCTGGTTGGGCGTTCCGGCTCGGGTAAATCCAGCCTCGTTAACCTTTTGATGCGGTTTCGCGATGCCGAGCAAGGACAGATTTTGATTGACGGCCAGTCGGTGGCGGATGTTACGCAGGACAGTCTTCGTAGTCAGATCGGAATGGTGACACAGGACAGCAGCTTGATGCACCGCTCAGTTCGGGCGAACATTTTGTATGGTAAACCGGACGCTACCGAGGCCGAGATGATTATCGCCGCCAAGCGCGCGGAAGCGCATGAATTTATTCAGAATTTATCTGATCCCAAAGGACGTACAGGTTATAACGCGCACGTTGGCGAGCGAGGCGTGAAGCTGTCTGGTGGCCAGCGTCAGCGCATCGCGATTGCACGCGTCATCCTGAAAGACGCGCCTATACTGGTGCTGGATGAGGCAACAAGCGCGTTGGATAGCGAAGTAGAGGCCGCGATTCAGGACACGCTTTATGGCGTGATGGAGGGCAAAACGGTGATTGCAATTGCGCACCGTCTGTCTACGATTGCGCAAATGGATCGGATTATCGTGTTGGACGCTGGGCGTGTGGCCGAACAAGGCACACATGCACAGCTATTGGCCCTTGATGGGTTATATGCCGGTTTCTGGAACCGTCAGTCGGGCGGGTTTATCGGGGCAGACGATTGAAGTATTTCGAAAATCTTTTTGATCCTTTTGCTGATGCAGATGGCCCTCCGCCAACCACACTGATTGCCTTTGGCAAGTGGCTGTTTGCAGGGGCCGGTAAAGCGGTCGTAATGATGGGCGCCGTGTCGATACTGATTGGCTTAGCCGAAGTCGCTGCTGCTTGGGTAGTTGGCTTGATTATCGATCGGATCAACACCCACGGGCGCGAGATTTTTCTAGACGGATTTACATGGCAGTTGTTTGGAATCGTCGGATTCATGCTGATATTAAGGCCAGCGATTATACTGTTTCAAGCGGGGCTGAACTCATTGTCATTCGGACCGGGCCTTTCAGTTCTTGGCCTGTTTCGTGTACACAAATATACGCTAGGCCAAAGTCTCGATTTTTTTGAGGATGATTTCGCAGGCCGGATTAACCAAAAACAAATGCAAACGACTGCCGCGCTTGGCGAGTTGCTGATGGAGCTGTTAAATGCCGTTTCATTCGCTGGGGCCATGATATTAGGCGGCGCAGCCGTGATGTTTTCATCGGATTGGCGCCTTTCAGCGGTTTTGCTCGGATGGCTCGTCCTGTATATTGTAGCGTTGTGGTGGGGTTTGCCAAAAATCCGCAAGCTGGGCAAAACGCGGGCCGAGGCTCGGTCCGCTATTTCGGGCAATTTTGTAGACAGTATTTCCAATATAACCACCGTCAAACTGTTCGCCCATTCCGAACGTGAAACGGAAGAGGCGCGCAAAACACTGTTACGTTTCCGAGAAGTGGCACTGAGTTTTGGGAGGCAAGTTTTCAAGTTCCGTTTTGTTATCGCGATTCTTGCGGGGTTGTTGCCCGTTGCGCTGGTCGGCGCATCGGTAGCGTTATGGCTGAGTGGCGACAGCCAGACAGGTGCGATTGTTACGGCAGGTATTTTAGCCTCTCGCCTTGGTGCGATGACCGGGTGGTTCTCGTTCATGTTGATGGGGCTTTTCGCTGATATCGGAACTGCCGAAGACGGAATCGCAACACTGGCCAAGCCGTATCGTTTAACGGACGCGGTCGGGGCGACTCCGCCTGCAAATTTTAACGGTGAAATTCGGTTCGACAATGTGAACTTTCACTATGGTCGCAGAGATGGCGGTGGGCTGGACGGGTTCAGCCTGACGATAAAGCCGGGTGAAAAGGTGGCGTTGGTCGGGCGATCGGGAGCTGGAAAATCGACGGTGTTATCCTTGCTACTGCGGATGCGCGATGTTGAAAGCGGCGCGATTTTGCTGGATGGGCAGGATGTCCGAACACTTACCCAAGACGGTTTGCGCCGGCAAATCGGTATGGTGACGCAGGATACGCAGATGTTTAACCGCTCGGTTAGGGACAACATTTTATATGGCAGACCGGATGCCACAGATGCAGATCTGATGGCGGCCTGCGAACAGGCGCAAGCGGCTGAATTTATTGTGGGAATGGCTGATGGCAAAGGCCGTGTCGGGCTGGATGCCTATCTTGGCGAACGCGGCGTGAAGCTGTCGGGGGGTCAACGGCAACGGGTTGCTCTGGCACGCGTTATCTTGAAAAACGCGCCTATTCTGGCGTTGGACGAGGCGACCTCGGCGCTTGATAGCGAGGTGGAGGCGGCGATTCAGGATACGCTTGATGGGCTGATGGAAGGTAAGACCGTGGTTGCCATCGCTCACCGCCTTTCGACAATTGCGCAGATGGACCGGATTGTAGTGATGGATAACGGTCGGATAATAGAGCAGGGTACACACGCTGCCTTGCTGGCCAATAACGGCCTGTATGCCAGCCTTTGGTCGCGCCAATCGGGCGGGTTCATCGGGGTCGAGGCAGCGGAATGAGCCAACGGCTGGATCAGGCGATTGTTGCCGCCGGGTTGGCGGAAAGCAGGGCGCGCGCGCAGTCGTTGATCGATGCGGGAGTCGTTATGGTTAACGAGACGCCAGCGAAGAAGCCTTCACAAAAGGTTAACGACGACGTTGAGATCGTCATAACCGCAAACCCCAACCCATGGGTTTCGCGCGCCGCTTTAAAGCTGGATTTCGCCCTAAAGGAATTCGATCTGTCGCCGAATGGGGCTGTATGTCTGGATGTTGGCGCTTCGACCGGGGGATTCACCGAGGTGCTTCTGGCGAATGGCGCCAACAAAGTTTATGCGCTGGATGTGGGGCATGGACAACTGCATAGTCGTCTGCGAGACGACCAGAGAGTGGTTAATATCGAGGGAGTGAACGCCCGCGAAATCCCCGAAGGGGTAATTCCGCATGTGGATTGGATCGTGACGGATGTGTCGTTCATTTCCTTAGAAAAAGCACTACCGCTACCGTTAACTTTGGCCCGAAAAGGTGCGGTTCTTGTGGCGCTGGTAAAACCGCAATTTGAAGTCGGCCGCGAAAATATCGGCAAAGGCGGGATTGTGCGGGATACGGTCGCTCAATCTCGTGCGCGAAACCGGGTCGACACGTTTCTGGAAACCGAAGGTTGGCGGGTGACCGACCGTGGTGAAAGCCCTATCAAGGGTGGCGATGGAAACACAGAGTATCTGGTGGCCGCAAGGCGAATTTAACACAAGTTGTTAGCTTTTTGTTTTGTCTCGGTAACGGTTTGGTAATGATTGCCGGCCCACACTCTTTTTAACAAAGGGAGATGGTGGGATCATGACAGTTAAGAATGATATTGCCCCGATAATTATCATTAAAAGAAAGAAAATCGTGAAGGGCGGCAGGCATCATGGCGGCGCGTGGAAGATTGCCTACGCCGATTTCGTGACCGCGATGATGGCATTTTTTCTGCTTATGTGGCTGCTGAACGCGACGACCGTGTCGCAACGCATGGGTCTCGCAGACTACTTCAGTCCGACTATACCAGTTTACAAAATTTCGGGTGACGGCGACGGAGCCTTTGGTGGTGAAAGTACGTTTTCGCAGGAAATACTAACGAAAAGCGGTTCGGGAGCGTCGGGCTTGCGGGCGTCAGACGCTGATAAAGCAGATGGAGATACCGATCTGAAATTCGCGGACATCGAGAACAATCCTGATTTTCTCTTCGGCTGAGTATTGTTTGCGCGTAGCCCGCTGAATGTCTTTGACGATCTTCTCCGACGCTGTGCGTCGTGTTCCGGGTTTCTGTCTAATCTTCACTCCTTGGTGGTTACGATGAGCCAACAATACTCTCTTAGCAAATGGCGCTATTTGGACCCATAGGCGCTGACGTCAGACATCCAACTTCGGCGGTCATTCCCGCAGGCGTGCGGGTTGAACGCGAAGTTAGCTTTGTACTATCCGACATGCAGGAAATGCGGATCGCATTGCGAAACCCGGACTTTACAACAGCGCTGCGAATTGAGCGCGCGATAAATGACAAGTTTGGCAAAAATATCGCAACGATGTTGGGTTTCGGCACGGTGCGTTTGGATATCAAACAATCCGGCGCATCTAATAAGTATGTTAGAAAACATTGAAGTTGCGACGGCACAAAAAGCGCGAGTTGTCGTCGATCAGCGCTCCGGCACTATTGTTTTGGGTGACGATGTTCGAATATCCCGTGTTGCTGTTTCACAGGGAAATTTGACCTTGCGGGTGAAAGAAACTCCACTGGTCGTGCAACCTAACCCTTTTTCCCAGTTGGGGGAGGCAATTGTAGTGCCACGCACTGATGTCTCCATCGATGAAGCACAGGGAATTGTCCTGGCATTGGTCGATCACGCGGTTTCGCTGCCAGAAGTAATTGAAGGGTTGAACGCGCTTGGCGTGTCACTACAGGATATGATTGACATTCTGAAAGCGATCAAAGCTGCAGGGGCGTTACATGCAGAATTTATAGTGCAGTAACGTCATGCAAAAGTGCGGTTAATGCTTGTGCTTGATGTTTTCACCAAGAGGGCCGCGGACAATAGATTGCTTAGCTTCAATGTCGGACCTGCGCCAAACAACTTCTACTATTGCACCTGTCGCGCGGACAAGTTCCGGCGGCCTAGAAGGTGATCTGGGTCGTTTGCGCGGAACTTCAGAGCCGTTTGCAAAAGTTAACCTCGCACCCGACCTCTCCAGCAGAGTTTTCGCAATGAATAATCCCAACCCCATACCTTCGTATTCGGGCCGCGTGGACTGCGGCTTTTGTTTTTCTGACCGCTTCCTCACAAACGGGTCGCCAATTTTACCAATTAAATCCAATGGATATCCCATACCGTCATCGCCGACGTGAATTCGCAACTCTTTATCGTCCCAATCAATATCAATCCACACTCGCGCCGCTGCAAAATCAACAGCATTTTGGACGAGGTTGCGAAGACCGTGGATGATTTCCGCTCGCCGTGGGATTTCGGGTTGATCGGGGATGATATCGGGCTGAACGGTTCCGGCGACGCGAATAATGATTATTTTCCCGCGATCCATGTGCGGTGCGGCCGCTTCTTCTACGACGGCCGAAATAGGAGCATGGTGCAAATGTGTGTCGTCTTTGCCGCTACGCCCCATGTCTCGCAAAATATCACGACAGCGGTCGGCTTGGGTACCAATAAGTTTTGCATCATCATAAAGGTGTGGGCTGTCTCCCAGCTCGTCCGCCAATTCGGCGGCAACCAACTTGATAGTCGCTAGTGGAGTACCGAGTTCGTGGGCAGCGGCTGCAACTACGCCGCCCAAGGCGGTCAGCCGCTGCTCCCGTCCTAGCGCTAGTTGAGTTGCCGTTAACGCTTCGGACATGGAAAAAGTTTCTTCGGTGACGCGATGCGCATAGGCTGCCAGAAAGACGCCCGAAGTTACAAGCGCGGCCCATGTACCGTAAATCAACAAGTCTGGTAACTGAATAAGTTCGCCTGAAAAAGTGGTTAACGGGATGTAAAACCGTACCAAAAGAGAGATAAGCGAAACGAAAACCAACCCTATAACGATCGTTGCCCGTATTGTTAGGGCGGTGGCCGAAATAATCACGGGGGCAAGCATCAAAATAACAAACGGGTTTGAAAGGCCGCCGGTCAATGACAGCAGAAATGCTAATTGAAACAGATCGAACATTAGGGTTAACATTGCGCCGCGTTCAGACAATCGGTTGTTGGCCGGGAAAATAACAGTTGTGACGATATTGAATGACGCAGAAACGCCCAAAGCGGCCGTGCACAGATCAAGCCTAAGGTCGATTTCCAACACACGGTTGGCAACAATTATCGCTGCCAGCTGGCCCGCAATTGCTAGCCAGCGCAATAAGATCAGCGTCCGCAAACGCAACCATTTACTGCGAGCGGAACTGCTGAAAAGTTTTAACGGGGCCTCGATCATCATGTATGGTTATCAGGCGCGCCGGTCCCATCCAACAGTAAATGCAATTGCTGCGCTTTGAGGTGTTGAATTCCAGGAGGAATTGCTTGATTTAAGGCGCATCACGTTGAAGGATATTTAATATGCATCGGATATTTGCCAATCTCGCCGCCATGATTGTCCTGACCGGTCTGGCCAGCGCCGTGTTCATCGCACTTCGCCCCCAACCGACTGATCGGTTTGCTGAGTGTCGGACCACGGCGGTCGCAGGCGGCAGCGCCGCAATCGGTGGCCCATTCGAGTTGACAGACCATAATGGGCAGCGTGTCACGGAGGTCGATATTATCAACGGACCAACATTGATGTACTTCGGATACACCTTTTGCCCCGACGTTTGCCCGTTGGATACGTATCGCAACGCCGAGGTGGTTGCTTTGCTGAGTGAAAGCGGCATCAAAGTAAAGCCGGTGATAGTAACTATAGATCCCGAGCGCGACACGCCCGAGGCTATGGCCGCGTTCGTTGAATATTTGCACGAAGATATGGTTGGGCTGACTGGATCGGATGCCGATATTGCGGCGGCGATCAAGGCGTATCGTGTCTATGCGGCGAAGAACGGTGACGATCAATATTATCTGATGGACCACTCAACATGGACATACCTGATGGATCCGAACGAGGGGTTCCTACAGTTTTTCGGCCGTGACGTTTCCGCCGAAAAAATGGCTGAGCAAGTCGCTTGCTTTGTAGATAAGCTGTAAAAGCTGGACTTAAACGCGCAGTTACGTTATATATAAGATAAATCGAATATAAGATAAGATAAGAAAGGAAACGACAATGGCAGAAAGTGTGCTGCAAGAAATCGGTGAAGATAATTCGCTGCTTTTATTGGACGACGACGAACCATTTTTGCGCCGTTTGGCGCGTGCTATGGAAAAGCGTGGATTCTCGGTAACGACGGCGCAAAGTATTGCAGAAGGCAAAGGCGCTGTTGCCAATAAGCCGGCAGCTTATGCGGTAGTGGATCTGCGGCTAGAGGACGGTAATGGTCTTGATGTTGTAGAGATGCTTCGCGAAAAACGTCCTGATGCGCGGATCGTTGTGCTCACCGGTTACGGTGCGATTGCTACGGCCGTTGCTGCGGTGAAAATCGGAGCTACGGACTATTTGTCCAAGCCCGCTGACGCCAATGACATCACAAATGCACTGCTTACGCGGCCGGAAAACAAGCCCCCGCCCCCCGAGAACCCGATGTCTGCTGATCGTGTGCGTTGGGAGCATATCCAGCGCGTGTTTGAACTTTGCGACCGTAATGTATCCGAAACGGCGCGTCGTTTGAATATGCACCGCCGCACATTGCAACGGATTTTGGCGAAACGTAGCCCGCGGTAATTCCAAAGATGGTGGCTGAATTGCTTTCTGGCCACCAACCGAGATGGCCGGAGGGCTGTTTAAAAGCTGTACGATACACCGACGTTCAGCGCACTGGTAATGATGTTCGTTTTGAGGAAACTCTCACTCGGCCCGTCGAGGTCTACGTCTAGTATTACGTAGTTGATTTTATACTCAGCGAACATGGACCACCTGTAATTTACGCGGTATTCGGCGCCACCGTGCAGTTGTAGCGCTGGGCCACCATATTGATATTCAAAAGTTTTTACCGCATCTTCATCGACTTGAACCTCGATATTCGGGATTGCAATGCCGATGCCGCCACCGATATATGGTGCCCACTTTCCAGAGCGTTGAAAGCGGCGAACGGCATTTATGGTTAATACATTGATCCCGTCCGTAAATTCGAGCACCTCGAAGCCTGTATCTTCGCGAGTTTCGTCATCGGAATATACTTTAGCATGTGCAAAATCGAGCGCTATACCCCAGTTATTGTTGCGCCAAGCAGTATAGCGGACGCCGTAATATGGAGGCATAGCAAGAGGCTTACCTTCCCAGCCAGCGGTGAAATCAAAAGGCTCTCCGGCGTATTCTCCGGTCACGTTGCTATGTGGCGCAGATTGGTGTCCGCCATAAAAGGAAAGCTGGCTTTCAGCCGATGCGGCGGAACCCATCAAGCAGATCAAACTGGTTAAAATTATTGATACTCTATTCATCTATGAAATTTCACACGGTTATTGTATGCAACCATAGACGTAGCAGTTAACGCCACTAAACAACAGAAAATTTCGTGTCACGGGCGGCGGATCACCGCAATTGCCTCATCGCCTCAGCTAAAGCGATTCCTGCTGACATTGCGACGTTCAATGACCGCCCACCACCCGGCATGGGAATCAGCACAGCTGCATCGGCGACGTCGTGCACTTCGGCGGGAGCGCCAGCACTTTCACGGCCCATCAGCAGTGTGTCGCCAGTCCGAAACACAAAATCCCATAAAGGCGTGGCCCCGTCAGTTGTCATCAAAACAATCCGTCCCGCTGGTTTGTTTTCAAGATACGTTTCCCACGAGTCGTGCCGCGTGATGTTCGCAATGTCCGCATAATCCATCGCCGATCTTCGCAACGCTTTGACCGAAAACGGAAAGCCACATGGCTCGATAACGTCGATTGGAACGGCGAAACACGCGCTTAGGCGAATCATGCTGCCCAAATTCAGTGCAATATCGGGTTGAAAACTGGCTAATCGCAGGTTCATACCTTGAAAAATCCTTATTCGTACCAACTGCGGCGCAAAGTCCGCTGGACCCAAGAGGTAAGCAAGTGTATTCCCTCTTTCTAATGAGCCCGCCTTTCTGTGGGCACTACCATAATTCTTTGCCCCAATTCCGGGGCAGTTACTAGAGGAGAGTATCTTTTGTCTCACGCAGAAGACACAGGCTCGCGCCGCGACTTTCTTTACGTCGCCACCGCATCGGCCGGAGCAGTCGCCACAGGCGCTGCCGTATGGCCGCTGATCAACCAGATGAACCCGAGCGCCGACGTTCAGGCGTTGGCCTCGATCGACGTCGATGTTGACGGCTTGGAAGCCGGTACTCAGCTAACTGTTAAATGGCGCGGAAAACCTGTTTTTGTTCGTCGTCGTACAGCCGACGAAATCGAAACTGGCCGCGCCCAGGATGTTTCCGCACTGCCGGATGGCGAGTCGCGTAACGCGAATGTCGACTCCGATGCAGACGCCAGCGATGAAAACCGTACGCTGGACGAAGCGGGCGAATGGCTGGTGATGATGGGCGTTTGCACCCACCTTGGCTGCGTTCCACTGGGCGATGGCGCCGGAGACTTTGGCGGTTGGTTCTGCCCATGCCACGGTTCGCATTATGACACCGCAGGTCGTATCCGTAAGGGTCCTGCTCCTGAAAATCTTCCGGTTCCAGTCGCGAGTTTCATCTCCGACACCGTGATCAAACTAGGCTGAGGGAGAATACAATGAGTGGTATCCCACACGATAAATACGAGCCAAAGACTGGTTTCGAAAAATGGCTGCACGAGCGTCTGCCAATTGTAAGCCTTGCTTACGACACGCTGATGATCCCGACACCGAAAAACCTTAACTGGTGGTGGATTTGGGGCATTGTGTTGGCATTCTGCCTTGTGTTGCAGATTATAACAGGTGTCATCCTTGCGATGCACTACACACCGAATGTTGACTTGGCGTTCGCGTCGGTTGAACACATCATGCGTGATGTTAACGGAGGCTGGGCATTACGATATGTCCACATGAACGGCGCTTCCTTGTTCTTCATGGCTGTATACATCCACATTTTCCGTGGTCTCTACTACGGTTCGTACAAAGCCCCTCGTGAAATCACCTGGATCATCGGTATGCTGATCTATCTCGCGATGATGGCGACTGGCTTCCTTGGCTACGTTCTACCATGGGGCCAAATGTCCTTCTGGGGTGCTACTGTTATCACAGGCCTGTTTGGCGCTATCCCGTTCGTCGGCGAAGCAATCCAGACTTGGTTGCTGGGTGGACCAGCGGTGGATAACGCCACGTTGAACCGCTTCTTCTCGCTTCACTATCTTCTACCGTTCGTGATTGTTGGCCTTGTCGCCGTTCACATGTGGGCGTTCCACACTACTGGCAACAACAACCCAACGGGTGTTGAAGTTCGTCGTGGTTCAAAAGAAGAAATCGAGAAAGATACGCTTCCGTTCTGGCCTTACTTCGTAATCAAAGACCTGTTCGCACTGGTTGTTGTTCTTGCGATCTTTGTGGCGGTGATCTGGACTATGCCGAACTACTTCGGTCACCCGGACAACTACACAATTGCCAACCCGTTGGTAACACCTGCGCATATTGTTCCTGAATGGTACTACTTGCCGTTCTACGCAATCCTGCGTGCGTTCACTGCCGATGTTGCAATCGTTCAGCTGGTAAGCTGGGTTACCGGTGGCATCGTTGATGCGAAGTTCTTCGGCGTTATCGCAATGTTCGGTTCAATCTTCGTAATGGCGCTGGTTCCTTGGCTGGACACAAGCCGTACACGCTCAGGTACATACCGTCCGATGTTTAAGTACTTCTTCTGGCTTCTGGTTATCGACTTCATGGTACTGATGTGGGCTGGCGCGATGCCTGCCGAGCCTCCGTATTCCACGATCTCGCTGATCGGTGCGGCCTATTGGTTCGGCTACTTCCTGGTTATCCTGCCTGTTTTGGGATTGGTCGAGAAAGCCAAAACACCACCTGCGACAATCGAAGAAGACTTCGACGCGCATTATAAGCCCGATGCGGCTGAGTAAGAGACGAAAAGGAAATATTGAGATGTTGAAGAAAACTATCCTTTCCGCGCTCCTAGCGGTTGGCATTGCAGGTGCAGCGCATGCTGAAGTGGGCGAGCAACATATCGAAGACTTCGATTTCAGCTTCGAGGGACCATTCGGTTCGTTCGACCAACACCAGTTGCAACGTGGCCTTCAGGTTTACACCGAGGTTTGTTCAGCTTGTCACGGCCTGCAATATGTTTCGTTTCGCACTTTGGGTGACGAAGGCGGACCGGAGCTGGAAGCTGAGCAAGTCAAAGCCTACGCTGCACAGTTCGAAGTGTACGATGCTGTACTTGACGAAGATCGTGCTGCGAAGCCGGCGGACATGTTCCCGATGTCAGGCTTTGACGGCGCACCTGACCTTAGCTTGATGGCGAAAGCCCGTGCTGGTTTCCATGGTCCGTACGGTCTTGGAATTAATCAGGTCATCAAAGGTATGGGTGGTCCGGAATATATCGCTTCGATCCTTTCCGGTTACACTGGTCACGAAAAAGAAGAAGCTGGCACAACATTCTACGAAAACACGGCCTTCCCGGGCGGATGGATCGCAATGGCTCCGCCACTCGAAGATGATCTAGTAGAATTCCGTGACGGCCACGAAGCTGACGTTCACCACATGGCACAGGACGTTTCGGCATTCTTAATGTGGGCTGCCGAACCCAAGATGATGGCACGCAAAGAAGTAGGGTTCCTTGCGTTCGTGTTCATGGTGTTCCTTGCGTCGTTGTTGTATCTGACAAACAAACGTCTTTGGGCTCCACACAAGTACAAAGACTGATCTTAACGGTTAACAAGATATGAAGGGGCGGGATTTATTCC
>JBBWVU010000012.1:0-20617 GCA_050256375.1 Paracoccaceae bacterium
GGGCGGGAAGCAGTCATTCGCTGCAAGTGCGATAGCTTTCTTCCATCGTCCCTAAGCCAGATATTCGCCCGAGTCTTGAAAGAGTTACCGAAATAGCCAATGGGTCGCCTCGGCCACGCCCAAAGTGCAGATATGTCGTTACTCGCGGGACATTTCCATTGAGCCAAAAGAGGCGAAGTCCACGATTTTAAGTAACTCGTTTTGGAAATTAGTATCGGTCCGACGGCCGGTTGAAAGTGAGGCCAGCGAGAAATTCATGGTTCCATCTGACCAGCTTGTGGTTAAAAATGCATCTATTTCAAATCCAAGAGGGCAAAATGGAAGATATCCTGGGCTGTGGAAACTACTCATACGAACCCATACCGGACTGGGCGCGCCTGCCACCGGAGGTGGAGTTGGGCGATGTCGCAGGGATCGCCGTGGACGAAAAAGACAGAGTTTACCTGTTCAACCGCGGCAGTAATCCTGTCGTTGTCCTGAACCAAAATGGAGACTTTTTGTCGACATGGGGGCAAGGTATTTTTGAGAACCCGCATGGAGCTTCAATCGGGCCAGACCAATGCATCTATCTGACCGACAATTTCAACCATACCGTTCGAAAGTTTACGCTTGATGGCAAACTTCTTCTGGAAATTGGAACGGCTGGTGTCAGTTCTGGTTTTATGAGTGGTAAGCCGTTTTGCAAGTGCACGCATTCTGCGGTTTCGCCTTCTGGTGATATCTTTGTGTCAGATGGATATCAGAACGCGTGTATTCACAAATTTGCCCCGAACGGCAGGCTTCTAAAAAGTTGGGGGACACCTGGATCGGGCCCCGGAGAGTTTAATCTTCCCCATAACATTTGCTGCGATTCCGACGGCTGGATCTATGTCGCAGACAGGGAAAATTCTCGCGTCCAGATATTCGACCAGGAAGGCCGGTTCGAAACGCAGATTAACAACATGCACCGTCCCAGCGGACTGGCGATCACGCCCGGAAGTTGTCCGGACTGTATCGTGGGCGAATTGGCTTCGTATCTGGAAGTGAACCGGGAATTTCCAAATCTTGGTCCGTTTGTTAGCGTTTTTGACCAGCAGAGCAAACTACTTTCACGGCTCGACGCAACGCAAGGACCTGGTTTTAATCCAGGTCAATTCCTATCCCCGCATAGCATCGCCTACGACAGCACTGGAGATCTCTACGTTGGCGATGTTGTAGATGCAGATTGGGCGGCCGTTTTTCCCGGTCGCGAGATGCCCGATCAAGTTCGAAGGTTTCAGAAACTGAGGCGTGTCAGCCCGTCGACATCTTGAGTCGAACTGTCCAGGGAGCGGACGAGGCCAAGATATAGCTAGCGGGGGCTAACTAGCTCGAATGGCAGGCAAAAAACAGATTGCGCTGTGTCTTTAGTAACCCGTAGACAACACTTACTTCATTTTGCTGCCCGTTTTGCGGCCATTTTTAGCCGTCGCAGTTTAAGTGCGTCGTCCGAAGCATCCGATCCATCATGAAACGAGCCGAACCATTTATCCAACGGGATCGTACCGTCCGCGTAGTTCACCTCAAAAAGGCGATGGTGTAGGTAATGCGCGTAATACGGCAGGTGAAACGTGTTCTCTTTTCCGGTCACGATCCGATCAAACCCCGTATGACCTTGGGCCGGTGAAAGGCCAGCCATCAGTCCTAGATGGATGAAATGTAACGGATGAGCAGGAACGATCCAGTATATTAGATAGCCTGAAAAGTATATCAAATGCTCGACCGGATGCATGGATAAACCCGACCATGGGCCGGGATTGATATTGCGATGGTGGATTTTATGTACCCGGGCGTAGATCGGTGGCCAATGGATCAAACGGTGAATACAGTAAAAATGGAATTCATGCAAAAGTGGTACAAAGAACCACAGCAGGGCGAACCAGATTGGGTGAGCGGCAATATCCAGCCCGGCAATCCAACCGTTGGAATAGGCCCAGAGCGTCAGTGTTTCCCAGGTAGTCCAGATCGGCACCCCGCTGCAAAAAGTCCAAAACAGGTTGTCACGTAGCTGCGTGCCAAAGGAAAAGCCTGGGCGTTTCCCTTCAGGCCATTTTCGATTGTATTTGAATGTAGTTCCTTGCGCGCGTTTGGAATAGAGCCAGTAATGTTGACCACCGACGATTAGGATCAACAGCACGGTATTACGTAGTGCAATCAGTGCAATCCAATCAAAGGACAGGTTTTGCATACGCTCGACCGAGGGTGTAAAAAAACTCCAAACCAAAACTGCCAGTAATCCATAGGCGATCCCCCAGGGAAATATGTATTTCGGCAGCCATCTCGCGATGGCGATGATATTTGGCGGCCACACGAAAACGTCCGGGTACCGGATTAATTCGTTCGGTTTCCATAGCCCACGTTTGTCTTCCGTGCCAAATTTTTCGTCGTCCATTCCGTGCTTTCTCAATTGAGTGAATGAAGCCACAACGACCTATACACAGCTGCTCATGATCTATCTTCTAAAATCGATGCAATATCATTGTGTCTAGCGTCGAAATTTTTGCGACTGCCTCATCACGCGTTCATCTAAACTTCAAATCTTTCCGGATTTATTAAGCCTTTCTTTCAATGCCCTCTGGTAATTGTCGTGCGCATCTAGGTCTAGGTGCGCTCGTTTCGCATAGTAGATAAATCCAAGCGCTCGTCGTGACCTGGTCAAAGATTTGTTCGCGCCCGCCCAATGAATGGTCTTAGCGTGATGCATCAAGAATGTTCCAGCTTCGCCGGGAAATGCTATCGTTTCGTCTTTGTCTGTTTGAGTTCCAAAATCAGTCAGACCCTGTGAAAACCCCAGCACTCCAGTTTGGGCGTGTGGGCGAAAACCCTCCTCTTTGTGCGAGCCGCGAACATAATGGATGCAGCCGTTTTCCTCGTCGACATCCTCTAGCGCCAGCCACCCGGTTACAGCCTCGCTGGGCTTTAGATGGAAGTAGTACCCGTCTTGATGTGGAGGCGTTGCTTGGCCGATCCCCGCTGGTTTGTTGAAGTATTGCATATTCGCTGGCACGACTTCGTCTTGAAGAACGGTTTCTGCAATTTCTCGAACAACTCCTTCGGTCATAAGCTTTTCAAAAAATGAATCGTATTCGAACATTTTCTGCAATTGTTTGAGCGAAGATTTGTCATTATTGCCTTCGTAGTAAACCTGTGCTTCCGGCATTTTCGGTACAACATCTCTAATATATCGCGCTATTTCTGCGTTTAGCTCTGCTATCTTGTCAGCATTAAATAGAGGCTTCACTGCTACATACCCATCACGCAAGAATTCATCGACGAGCTGCGTATTAGAAGGAATATTTGATTGTATATTCATTTGTATAGTTTCCTTTATCGTAGATGCAATTGACCATTACACTAACTAGATAAAACTATTTTAAAACCGATCGAAACGATCTAAACTTAGGATAATCGACTATATTATACCATATTTGGATGTAAACACTGTGAAATACGATAGCATCAAAATCCTCCGGCAGCTTAGTGGTCGTTTCGATAACCGATTTCAAGTCGGACCGGCATTATGGCCCCATCACGATCTACTTTGGGTCAACGAGGGCACCATAAAGTTGATTATAGGTACAAATAAAACTGAAATCGTATTATCAGCCCCAGCCGGGCTGGTGATTTTTCCAAATACTCCGTTTTATGGCGAAGCTGTAAATGGAGTGGCTGACGCTTCGATATGTCATTTCAAATTATCCCAATCGATCGAGGGTTTAGAGTTCCTCTCGCAAGAAAACGGTTTTTTCGCATCCGCAAAAACAAACGCGTTTCATATTCAGTATCTGGTGCGGCTCGGTTTGCACCACACAGAGCAACAGAAAAGTGAACTCATTAGAAACCGTTTATTGATTTCTACGTTGGACTGTTTTGCCGATCAAAACAACGATGGCGTAGAGGAGACTCGGGTCGCGCAAGCTTGGTCGAATGCACAATTGCGAATGTCGAAGATGCGCACACTAACTGATGTTGCAACTGGTATTGGCTTGTCAGAGAGCATGTTTAGGCGACTTCATCGACAGGTCAGTGATACGTCCGCAGGAAGCCACCTACGTGAACTCAGGCTCGCACGAGCGGAAGAATTGTTAGCGACAACAGGAATGTCAGTGGCAAACATATCTAAACAAGTCGGGTATGCGCACCCCGAAAGTTTTTCAGCAGCGTTTACCAAATCTCGCGGCCGTACACCTGCGAATTACAGGCGTCTGGTCGAGCAGTTCGCCTGATTAGCCACGTACAACGCATCTAAATCCCAAATGGTTGGTCGAGGAGCGCGCTTCTTGCGGGGACCGAGCCGTACGGCGATATCTTTCGCAATAACTTGGCGCGCAAAGGAATGACCCACCTTTGACAACCATAATTCGACCTTCAAGATATTCACGTTTGGGTGTGCAACATGACTTTGTAGTTTTATGGCGGTCAGCATAAGTATCCGTAGTCCACTCCCAAACATTTCCGATCATGTTGAATGTGCCGTATCCGTTTGGCTGGTAAGTGTTGACTGGTGCTGCGCCAGCATACTCATCTATTTTCGAGATTTGCCAAGGGAACTCTCCCTGCCAAGTATTGGCGCGAATTATTCCATCCGGTACAAGTTTGTCTCCCCAAGGATAAACGGTATCTACACCACCCCGTGCCGCATACTCCCACTCACGTTCCGTCGGCAATGATTTTCCTGCCCAATCGCAATAGGCTAAAGCATCGATCAAAGAAATTTGCACAACAGGATAATTACCCAAATCATCTATCGAACTATCAGGACCTTCCGGATTTCGCCAACCTGCACCAGCTACAAACTTCCACCAATTGCGAAAATCGGTTAATCGGACGGGGCCATCAGTCATAGTGAATACTAGAGAGCCAGCCGTAAAATACTCAGGCGGCATTCCCGGCGCACTCTCAGGATCAAGAGCGATTTCCGCCGTCGTCACGTAGCCCGTGTCCTCGACAAAAGAAGCGAAGCTGCTATTTGTTACAGTGAACTTATCAATAGAAAACGTGTCTACATCAGATTGATGTTCAGGGCGTTCTTCAGGATAAAAGTCGTTCGATCCCATCATAAAACGTCCCGCCGGAACAGATACCATTCCAGCAAAGGGTTTATGAGTTGGCATCGCTTTTATTCCCATCCCTCAACAAACCCCCGATCACCGGGAATAATACCGAGGCGCTCCCTAAATTCTATACATTCACGTTCGAATTCATCAATTTTGTCGCGCAACCCCACTAGTTCATTGGGAATATCTTCAAGCCCATCGTTGAGCAAATTAATGAGCTCATTTGGATCTTTCGTTAAATCGTACGCTTCGTCACCATTATCCGGATCGCGAATATAAGCAGCATTTGCGGTTCGCGCTGCGTGGGTCAGACTTTTATGACGACCCGACGCGGGCATGCCCGAGGGCCAGCTTGTACCAATGAATCCGTGATAGTCACCGATTTGTGCAAATATCGCATCACGTATTGGCTGTTTTGCACCACTGCGCACCCAGTCGAGCAGATCATGGCCCTGATTTTCAGTCGGTTTAACTCCAGCCATTTTCAAAATCGTTGGGAATAGGTCGACTGTGCTAACAAGGTCGGAAATTCGTCGCGCTTCTGGTTCTTCAAAATCAGCGGGTGGCACAATAATCAACGGTACATGAAGTAAACACTTATAGAGTGATTCCGATTTGTTGCAGAAACCTTTTTCACCAGTGTAGTCACCATGATCAGAACCAATGATGATCCAAGTATTGTCAAGATGGCCGCCCTTTTCGAGCGCTTCATAAAGCCTTGCCATTTCGTCGTCGATGTAACGGATCATACCGTAGTAAATTGCAGTGACCTTTCTGATGTCATGGTCTGAAGCCTGATCCGTTCCAGCGTCAGTACGAGCCGCCTTATGCCATTCCGGTAAATCCGGAAGTTCACCTTTTTCAGGCAATGACATATTAGCCGGATCAAACATCGTATCGTATGGGCGCGGGACATAGTACGGCGGATGCGGGTCGTCGTAGCACATGTGTAAGAAGAACGGTTTTTCGGTTTTTTCCGCTTCGTCCAACATCCGTAACATGCGATCCGTTAATAGTGTCGAGTTACCGTCTTTTGCATCAGCGTCAATCGCACCTGACGACCAAGACACATCTTTTCGGCCTGAACGAATATGATCCATCCAGCTATTAAAAAGCGGGCCGCGCTCGTGCATCGGGGATTGCTCGTGCCAGCCGCGCGACAGGTTTCTCTCGGGTTCATAGTGACCAGCGGCCGCCGTATAGTACCCATCCGCCTGCAACAACTCTGCCAATTGCGGCAGGTTGTATGGGGCCCGATTCTGGTGGCAGGTTACTTGATGAACTTGTGGAAACGTTCCTGTATGCACGGACGCCCGTGACGGGGTGCAAATTGGTGCGGCTGAATAGGCTTCGTCAAATACCCAACCTTTATCTGCCATTCGTTTGCAAAAAGGGGTGGTGTTATACCCGTTTCCCATGAAGCTCATGGCGGAGGCTTTCGCCTGATCAAACATGATATAAACGATATTCGGTTTGGTCATAGTTATCCTTAAAAAAATCCTGCGATTGCCAGTTCATTGGCTCGAGACCGACAATCGCAGTAGTGAACAGACTGTTGCGTTTACTTAATACGCATTGCCGTCCTAGGAAGTAAGGTTTTCGTCCATCCAGTGATCCAGTTTTGCCAAAGACTCTTTTGATGGAGGGCTGAACGGGCGGCGACATGGGCCAACCGGAACGCCAAGCCGGTTTAGCGCGTGTTTCAGGCCAGGCAAAACGCCAGTGCCGAACAAAATCGAAATCAACCCATTTGCTTTGGCCTGAAGTTTACGGGCAGTAGCTATATCGCCAGCTTCAATAGCATCGCGAATACCGACATAGACGTCACCAATCAAATTATACGTGCTGCCAATCCCACCATCGGAACCAATGGCGGCCGCGCCGATATACATCTCGTCTGTGCCAAAATAGATTGATTTGTTTGGCGCAAGGGCGCGAAGTTGCGAAAACTGGAATAGATCGGTTGCAGTGTATTTGACGCCTGCAATCCGGTCATCTTCCATTAGTTCCAACAGGCGCTCGGTTGAAATATCCGTGCCGCTAAGGGCGGGAATATTATATATAATAAGCGGGAGACCGGATGCATCAGCGATGGAAAAGTAGTATTCCTTTATGTCTTCAAATGCATGTTTGTAATAATATGGCGGCACCGCAGATACCGCCTTGAAACCTTCTTGCCCGGCGACTTTTGCCAACGCGAGGGCATCGCGCGTTGATGCGGCCCCTACATGTGCGATCAGAGTGCATTTGTCTTTTGCATATGCACCAGTTTCCCGAAGAACCAGCGCTCGCTCCTCTTGGCTTTGCAGCATCGCTTCGCCAGAGCTGCCGCCAACATAAAGGCCGTCAACCCCTTTGGAGAGGATGTAATCCACAAGTGGGGCGATTCCCTCCACTGAAATTTCATCAGATTCGGTGAAGGGTGTAAGCGAGGCCGCGAATATTGAGCCAGCATTTTTCATAAGGTATTCCCTAAATATCGTTTGGCTTCTACGTAGAATTCGATCGATAATTTCATTCGATACCTTGCGTAGATAGACCACTAATTGAGTAGCTTCCTCTAAATTGGTATTCTAAATAGTTATTTCGGTCAACAAAAAAGAAAAAACTGGACACTAAAAATATTATATGGTTACTTACTGCCAATCGAAACGAAGGATCGAACGATATGGCCGCAGTAATCACCGCAGCAGAAATTGCCAAAAACCTTGCCGCAAGTGTGCATGATGGCGAATTGACTGCGGGTGATATGTATCCATCTGAACGCATATTATGTGAGCAATACGGCGTTGGTCGTAACGTTGTCCGTGAATCTTTCACGATCCTTCAGGGCATGAGCCTTGCTGATCACACAAAAGGAAAGCGGCCTCGTGTTCTTGCGCCCTCATTGGGCCAAGTTATGGAGGGTTTGGGCGAAACCGCCGGATTTTTCTTTAATGGCAGCGAAGGTAAGGCACACCTTGAACAAGCGCGACTATTTTTGGAAACTAGCATGTTGCGCTATTCGGTCGTTCACGCGACCAATGCCCAGATCGCCAGAATGGTTAGCGCGATTGAGGAATGTGATAAACATATTTCAAACATCGAGGCATTTCGAAATGCTGATGTGAATTTCCACCGGGCTTTGGCTGATGTTCCGGGAAACCCGATATTTGTCGCGCTGCATGAAACATTTGTGGAGCGGTTAATGCAAAACCGCCCCGTACTTGTTGATTTTGTGACACGAAACAAGGCCAGTAATGACGAGCACAAAAAGATCGTTGCCGCGATACTGGATAAAGAGCCGGATAAGGCCGTCGAAATCCTTACCCGTCACTTAACCCGAAATTACGGATCCTATTTTCGTCAGGCGCTAGATCGCCAGATGGAAAGTGGATCGTGATGAAACACTTAACCACTAGGGAAGGAACTACCAATGAACAAGATGTTAGGAATTGCACTGGCAGCCGCCGTGCAAATGAGCTCGACATATGCATATGCGGATGTGGCTAACCAGCTATCCGATGTGCGCGTGCGTCAGGCGATTGCATATGCGATCGACATGGACACGATTGTCGAGACTCTATTCGAGGGGAAAGCCATAGCTGCTGACTCCATGATCCCCAATGGCGCATGGAAGGCCGATGGCCTGAATGCATATGCATACGATCCAGACAAAGCTCGTGCGCTGCTAGATGCCGCTGGTTGGGACGAAAGCCAAGTTCTAGACGTTGTATATTACTACGGCGACCAATTGACTGCTGACCTGATGGTCGCGATGCAGGCATATCTGGGCGATGTGGGCATTCAAATCACCTATCGCAAGTTGGAAGGCGACGTAGGTGGCCAGTTGAATGCCCTGCCGGAAAGCGGATCAGACACAAGCGCTGTCACTTGGGACATAGCTTATGGTGCTAAAGCGGCTCTGGCTTTGCAGGAGTACTACAATGGTTACCAGTCGGGCAAGAGCTCGTATGTACCAGGTGGTGCAGAACGTGACGAATTGGTCGCCCGCATTAACGGATCGGTAGATGTTGACCTACAGAAAGCTGCGTTTGCAGATTTCGAGCGCTTCGAAAACGAAAACCTTGGCGATATTCCGCTATATTACCAACAGCTATTCATCTACGAAAGCACACGGATGAGCCGCAATGGTGGCCAGTATGGTAACGACCAGTTCAACTATGACTGGGGCATTACAAACTGGACTGTTGAACCCGATGCGAACGGCAACAAGGTTCTGTACACAAATACAGCACCAAGCCAGTTCTTTGAGCATCCTTGGTTGAATCCTGGCATCTATGTGTTCTCGAAAGTTGGTCTTGATCACTTGATCACAGCTGATGGTTCGCTTGTACCAACCGAGGGCCAACTTGCTGAAAGCTATTCGGTTGCAGCTGACGGTATGTCGGTTACATTCGACCTTAAAGATGGCCTGACTTGGCATGACGGTGCGCCGTTGACTGCTGAAGATGTTGTTTGGTCGATTGAACTAGCGACGACGGTTCCGGGTATCAATGCTGTTTTTGCGAACACATTTGATTCGATCTCCGATATCTCGGTTGATGGCGATGTTATTACAATCAATTTCGGTACACTTGACCCAAACATGTTGTTGACATTCAGTCAGTTCGCACCACTGCCGAAACACTTGTTGGACGGCGTTAACCCGCTTGAATTCCAGCAACATTCTTTCTGGCAGAATCCGGTTGGTTCTGGGCCGTTCAAAATTGAAGAAATTCAGATGAACGACTTCGTACGCTTCGTTCCATTTGCTGAATATCACGGTGGCGTAGCGCAAATCGACGAATTGGTTGCTTTCCCAAGCGGCGAAAACGATGGCAACGTCATCAAGAACGCTTCGGCTGGTCGTTTAGACTTCGGTTTCACCAAATCGGTTGGTGATGTGCAATCTCTCGAAGCGATGGACCACATGCGTGTTATCCCTGCGGACATTCCGTACACACGTTCGCTTCGCGTCAACCAATACGCAATGAAACCGGAATAAACTTCTGAATTCAAACAAACTGTTATGGCCCTTCGGGGCCATAACTACCACTAAAACCCGAGAGACCACCAATCATGTTGACCTATATCATCCGACGGCTGTTGATCCTCGTTCCTATGCTGCTGATAATCAGTTTTCTGGTTTACCTAGGTTTGGAATTAACACCCGGCGATGCGATATCCCACATGATCGATCCGGAAATGGCTAATCAGGTTACACCCGAACAATTCGCAGCGATGCGCGAAGCACTAGGTCTTAACAAATCGTTCATCGAGCGATACGGAATTTGGTTGTCAAAAATCGTTGTTGGCGATTTTGGGCATTCTTTGTCTGGTGGCGTTAAAATTTCTACAATTGTATTAGATAGGCTACCCGCAACGCTGGAACTTTCATTCGTAGCGCTCGTATTCTCAACATTATTTGGCTGCATACTTGGTACGATTAGCGCCTTGAAAAAGGGCTCCCTGACAGACAGCACGCTTACCGTCGTTGGTATGCTGGGTGTCTCTATCCCCGAATTCTTCTTTGGCCTGGTTGCACTGCTTATATTTGCGCTGGAACTTGGATGGTTACCCGTCGGTGGGCGGCTAATGCCCGGTTACGACAGCCTTTGGGACCGCATACCAAACATAATTTTACCCGCGATGGTTTTGTCATTGATGATGACCGCTGGCGTTATGCGATACTCCCGATCTTCAATGCTTGACGCGTTATCGCGAGAGTTTATTCGTACAGCAAGATCCAAAGGCCTGCCCGAGTGGCGCATAAATTTCATTCATGGATTTCGCGTCGCACTGACGCCCGTAGTTGTCCTGATCGGATTTCGTCTGCCAACGCTGATCGGCGGGTCTGTGATTATCGAGCAGGTCTTTCAGTGGCCCGGTATCGGCAATGAATTCATCGCGGCGGTCCGTGGGCAAGATTACCCGCTGGTTATGATGATTGCATTGTTTTCGGTATTCGCCGTTCTTGCGGCCAGTCTTTTGATAGACGTGCTTACCGCCTTGATTGATCCACGCGTCCGTCTGGGCGAGAAATAGGAGAGCGCGAGATGGCAAATACAGCACTCGACCGGAAATTCGACCGTATTCGCGAACTTGAGGAAGCCGGAAAGCTTTCGTCAAAGGGCGGAAGCCGCGCATTGCGCAAAATGATGAACAACCGGCTGGCTGTGGTTGGTCTGGTTATATTTTCGATCATCCTGCTGACCTCGATTTTTGCACCGTTACTGACGGTGCATGATCCGGGGAAAATCAATCTACGTGCCATGTTGCAAACCCCGTCTGCCGAACACTGGTTTGGCACGGATAAAACCGGACGCGACGTCTTTGCGCGTGTCCTTTATGGCGGTCGTGTATCGATCCTTGTCGGACTGGGCAGTGCGATGATGGCCGCCGTTATCGGCGTCGTGGTTGGCTGTTATGCGGGTTATAAAGGTGGATGGACAGACGTAATCGCAATGCGCGTATCCGAAATCTTTATGTCCTTCCCCCAAATCATTCTGGTTCTGCTACTAGTATCGATTACCGGACAAAGTCTTAACAATTTGATCATTATTTTTGTGTTAACCGGCTGGGGCGCGATGTTCCGATTGTCCCGTGCGCAAATGTTATCACTTCGCGAAGAAGAATACGTTCAAGCGCTGCAAAGCTTCGGTCTTTCGACCCCCAGTATCTGCTACAAACATGTCCTACCAAACACACTTGGCCCGATTATGGTGAACATAACCTTAACCACGGCCATGTTCATTCTGGCAGAAGCTGGACTAAGTTTCCTCGGTCTTGGTGTACCGCTCAATATCCCGACATGGGGCAACATTCTTAACGTCGCAAAAGACTTACGTGTTTTGCAAAATAACTGGTGGATGTGGCTGCCTGTAGGGACCGTAATTTCGCTGTTTGTTTTGAGTGTGAACTTCATAGGAGATGGCCTTCGGGATTCAACCGATCCATCTCAGCAAGGATAAGTTATGGAAAATGAAGTTGCACTAAGTGTGAAGGGGTTAAAGACCTACTTCTACACCAACAATCGCTGCAACAAAGCGGTTGACGGCGTGTCATTTGAAATTAAAAAGGGCAAAACCCTGTGCATCGTTGGCGAAAGCGGTTGCGGGAAATCTGTAACTGCCTCCACGATTATGCAGCTGTTGCCGAAACTTTCTAGAATTGAGGAGGGGGAAATATCCTACAATTCTGATCACGGCGAAATACGAATTGATCAACTGGAACGAAACGGCAAACAAATGCGCAGCATCCGCGGTTCTGAAATCGCAATGATTTTTCAAGACCCGATGACCGCGCTAAATCCGGTCTACACGGTGGGCTTCCAGATAGATGAAAGCCTGCGTCAGCATGAAGGCCTGTCCAAAAAAGCAGCCCGTAGTAAAACCGTTGTATTGTTGCAAAAAATGGGCATCCCGTTGCCAGCCAAACGTGCCCGCGAATTTCCACACAAATATTCGGGCGGAATGCGTCAACGCGCCATGATCGCGATGGCGATGTCCTGCAATCCAAAAATATTGATCGCTGACGAACCTACAACGGCATTGGATGTGACCATTCAAGCGCAAATATTTGAGCTTATGGATAAGCTAAAGCGCGAGAATGACACGGCTATAATGCTGATAACACATGACATGGGTGTTGTTGCTGAACTGGCCGATGACGTGGCCGTCATGTACATGGGAAATATTGTCGAAGCGGGAACTGTTGACGATATTCTGCGTCGTCCACGTCACCCATACACGCGTGCACTTCTGGCATCGATCCCCGTTCTTGGACGCGGGAAAAATCAGGATATCAAATCGATCCGTGGAAGCACCCCTGACCCGTATGATCGACCCGTAGGTTGCCAATTTGCCCCGCGCTGTGATTTCGCGACGGACGTCTGCAATCAAATGCCATCCGAAGAAAATATCAGTGACACCCACCGTGTGATGTGTTGGCACTATAAGGAGATTCTTGAAAATGTCTGATGACAAGGATGTAATCCTGAAACTGCGCGGTATGAAAACATATTTTCCTGTGAAGGAGGGCGTGTTCAAAAAAACTGTTGGGCATGTGAAGGCCGTTGACGGCATCGACCTCGATATTTTTCGCGGCGAAATCCTAGGGTTGGTGGGCGAAAGTGGCTGTGGGAAAACCACACTCGGCAAATCAATACTTCAGCTTGTTCGGGCGACAGACGGCGAAATCATATATAATGATGCCGATGGTGTCGTAGAATTGCGAAGTCTTTCGAACGAGGAGATGATCCCGTATCGCAAAAAATTGCAGATCGTTTTTCAGGACCCGCATTCCTCGCTTAACCCTGCGTTCACGATTTTCGGGTCGCTACAGGATCCGCTGAAGAAATACGGTGTTAAATCCAAAAAGGAACGCCGCAAAATCATTGGCGATTTACTTGAATCGGTTAACCTGCGACGCGAATATATGGACCGCTATCCGCACGAGTTTTCCGGCGGCCAACGCCAACGTATCGGAATCGCGCGGGCACTTTCCATTAACCCTGAGTTAATCGTTTGCGACGAAGCGGTAAGCGCATTGGATGTATCAATTCAGGCGCAAGTTCTTCAACTGCTTATGGATTTACGTAAAGAACGCAACCTGACCTATATTTTTATCACCCACGATCTAAGCGTGACCGAATATATCTGTGACAGGATTGCCGTGATGTATCTGGGCCGGATTGTAGAACTGACGGATGCCGAAAGCCTGTATGCCAACACACTCCACCCCTATACACGTGCGTTGCTGTCAGCAATTCCAGTGGCCGATCTGGATAAACAGACCAACCGGATTGTGTTGGACGGCGATGTTCCCAGCCCGATTGACCCGCCCTCCGGCTGCCCGTTTCACCCGAGATGTCGCGAAGCAATTGATCGCTGCAAAACCGAAGTGCCAATATTGCAAAAATATAATTTCGACGGGAAAGAGCATTGGGCGTCTTGTCACCTGATCGAACAAGAACCCGTGACGGAATGAAAAACATACTGTTAATCGGGGTGGATCAACTGCGTTGGGACGCTGTGGGCCCAAATAAAACCATTCCGACAAACACGCCCAACATTGATGCATTGATCGCGGGTGGCGTTTCCTTTAGTCGCGCCTACGCCACCAGCCCGCTTTGCACGCCGTCGCGGGCTTCGATGTTCACGGGTGATTATGCGTTTACGCACGGTATGGGCACAAACTGTGACATGTACCATGCCTTGGCCAAAGAGCTGCCAAATCCGGATCGATTGCTTCACCACGACTTAACGCGCGCCGGATATCGTTGCGGGTTTGTCGGCAAATGGCATGTTGGGACTGTATGCGGCCCAAATTATTACGGGTTTGAAGGTGAAGATATTCCGGGGTACGGAAATCTGGCAACTTCGGATAGCTTTCTGAATTATTTGTCTGAAAACAATCTGGAATACAGTGTCGAGCCAACGTTGTATTTTAACCCCGATCAGCAAACGATGTCGGGAGGCCGCTGGAAGGGGCCAATTGAATCGACGCCGGTTCATTTCTTGACAAACCAGACAATGGATATGTTGGACGAATTCAATTCCGGCGATGACTCTTTCTTTATAACTGCACAATTCTGGGACCCACATGGGCCGCACCTTGTTTCCAACGAATATTATGGATCAACCGATCGAAGCGCTATTTCTGCATGGGCGAATTTTAGCGATGACCTTTCCGGCAAACCCGCGCGCGTAAAACGGGAACGTGACGATTTCTATCGTCTGCATCCTAGATCCGAAGAAGAGCTGATCGAATATATTGGCCTGTATTGTGATCATATCGCCATGTTGGATTATGAAATCGGCAGATTGATGGACCATCTTGGACGTCGTGGAATTCTTGAAGACACGTTAATCATCTTCACCTCTGACCACGGCGACATGACGGGCGCACATGGTGGGCTTATCGATAAAGGACTATTATACGAGGAAGCCATGCGAGTACCGCTGGTTTTCAGCCACCCATCGCTGGTTTCCGGTGCTAGGGATGGTTTGGCGTTGAATATGGATGTTCTACCAACTGCAATGCGCTTGGTGGGCGTTGATTTTGAACCCCGACAAGCCGTTGATCTAACCAATCAAATTACAGATGAAAATGCAGAAGCGCGGAAGTACCTTTTGGCGGAATTCCACGGGTTACGGTTTCTGTATTCCCAAAGAATGCTGGTGTCGGACGACGGTTGGAAATTCATCTTTTCGCCAGGCGATTATGATGAGCTGTATAATTTGAACGATGATCCACACGAGATGCACAATTTGGTAGATGCGCCGGATGCCGTAGACCGGATTTGGCAAATGCGCCAAGCCATGATGGACGAGACCGCAAACGCAAATGACCCGCTGCGCGATTGCGTCGCCAAGTTTAACGGGCAATGGCGCACAAATTCCCGACAGTTTGACGCAACGAGCGCTTACCTGAAACCTTAGTGAGACGTAAAAGCCAGTGAACGATCGCCCCAACGTACTTCTGATCATAACCGATCAACAACGCCCCGACACGATGGGTTTTCGCGGTGAAACACCGTGCCGAACACCCAATATCGATCGGATTGCAAGCGAAGGCATATCGTTTGACCGTGCTATAACGCCGTGCCCACTGTGCCTGCCATCGCGTGCCTCGTTGTTCACTGGTGTTTATCCGACGCAAAACAATATGATGGATGCTTCGGTTGGTTATCTTGATGATTGCCAAATGTTGGACCATTTTCGCGGGGCTGGGTACCAGATTAACTATGCTGGTAAATGGCATATGGGTGAAGGGAATATCGGTGATTTTACAGATCGTCACGCTGGCGACAGCACTTTGGAATACTCAAAATGGTGCAAAGATCAGGGGTTGATCGATGGATGGATGTTCAACGATCCAAAAACCAGAACAACACGCACGCCTTCAATGTCCATTCCCAAAGTTCATGTGCAAGATATTCCCGTAGATAAAACGAACGAGGCGTATGTCACAGATTTCGCAATCGATATGTTGAAAACTCGCGACAAGGATAAACCGTACTTTCAAGTGTGCTCATTCAATGGGCCACACCCACCATTTATGATCCCGGAACCATATTTTAGCATGTACAACCTTGCGAATGTTCCGAAACCGGATAACTTCGGGCCTCAAGTGGGCGAATTAGAACTTAACCAAACCAGTTTTTATCGCCAACTTTTCCTTGATCATAGTGACGACTTCGAAGACTGGCGCGCAAGTTTCGCGGTTTATTGGGGGTTTGTGACAATGATTGACGATCATATTGGTCGGTTGTTGGAAACACTTGAAAACGAAGGCTTGTTTGAAAATACCGTCATCATTTTTACGTCCGATCATGGTGAAAATCTGGGGTCACACGGGTTATGGCATAAGATGGTTCCTTATTCGCAATCTGTTCAGGTGCCGCTTTTGTTGAGTGTGCCAAATACTGCGCTAGCAAATATTCGCACCAACGCCCCTGCTAGCCTTATTGATTTGCCGCCGACGCTTGCCGCGATTTGTGGTTTGGAAAACCTGCCTGAGTGGCAGGGTGTGGATTTATTGCATGAGTTGGCCGACCCTAATACTGATCGCGCGGTGTTTTCAATGCAGCAACCCCTTGGCGACTGGATGAAAACGACAGATTGGCGAATGATCGAGCGTGGCAACCTAAAATATGTCTGGTACGCAGACGGTAGTGAGGAGTTGTTTGACCTGGAAAAGGACCGCTTTGAGACCAAAAATATAATCGACAATTCTGCGTATAGAGATAAACTTAGAACGTTACGTACAGAACTGGGCGGCTTTCTAGCCAGAACAGACGACCCGATGCTTTCGACGTGGATCGATCAGGGACTAATAGATGAAAACCATTGATACTGTCGACCCGGCGCTAATAGAGTTTCTGGAAGATATCCCGCAGGAATTTTCGGAAATTACACGCGAAAATTTGGCAATGGTTCGGAAAGCTTCAGAAGAACGGCTGGATCAAAGGCCACGCGGCGGCGATACGCGTGCGCGGAAAACTACCATTGAGACCGAAAACGGCCTGTTGGATTTGTATATTTATCGGTCGGTAAATAGCAAACCGGACCAGCCATGTCTTTTATGGTTGCATGGTGGCGGTTTTATTATGGGGTGTGGTGAAGACAATTGGTTTGGGCCACTTTTCGCAGAATGTTGCGAATGCACGGTGGTTTCAGTTGCCTACCGCCTTGCGCCAGAACATCCGTTTCCTGCCGGTATTAACGACAGTTTCGCTGCATTGAACTGGGTTTATAACAATCACAACACGCTATCCATTGACCAAAATAGAATTGCAGTGGGCGGCGCAAGTGCGGGTGCTGGTCTTGCCGCGGGCCTTACTCTGATGAACCGTGATCAAAATGGCCCGAATTTGATATTCCAATTGCTGCTGTACCCAATGCTGGACAATTTGCATGCAACGATTTCTGGCCAAATTACGGATCATCCAGTTTGGAATCGGGCTTCGTCCTTGAATGCTTGGGAAATGTATATGAACGGCACGCCAGAAAATCATGCGAGCCAATATGCGGCCTCGGCCAGAGCAGGCGACCTATCGGAGCTTCCTCCTGCATATGTACCGGTTGGGTCCGTTGACCTGTTTGTTGACGAGTGTACCGATTATGTGGAGCGTCTTAATTCAGCGGGTGTGCCAGCGCAGTTAAAAGTCTATCCCGGTGTATATCACGGTGCTGAAATCTCAGGTGCAGACACATTAATCGCAAAAAACATGAGCGAGGAATACATTGACGCACTTGTCGATGCGTTCAAAGCACCAAGGTAAATATCCTGACGATTAATGACGTGAGTTGCATCGGATATTATAAAGCCAACACACCAATCAGGGCCGCATCCGCTCCTAGCTCAGCTTGCGCAAGTTTGGGGCGAAATATTTCAGGTTCGCTCATCAGCGCATCCTGAACCAAATCGAGGTAACCCTGCGCCAACCCGATACTTCCACCCAATGCGATTATTTCTAAGTCAAGGATCGCTGCGAGATTGGCGCAAAGTTCTGCTACAGCTTTGGCAGAGGTTTCTATTAGATCAGTCGCCCAATCTACTCCGTCCAAATGCGCCTCAAATACCGCCTTTGCATCCATATCCGTATGTCCCGATTTTCTCGCATATCGCGCAATCGCTTTACCAGAGGCTATACTTTCAATCGTTTTATCGCGGCCACTACCGCAAACTTCTTTGGCAATACGCGAGGTTGAGAAACCCATGTGACCAGCCAACCCGGTTTTCGAGATTACTGGTTTCCCTGAAAGGATAATCCCGCCACCAATGCCTGTAGAAACAGTAATAAAACCACATGCTTCATATCCCCGACATGCGCCTGCTAAATATTCGCCAAACGCTGCGGCAGTTGCGTCGTTTTCGATCTTAACGGGTCTGGAAAAAGCGTCAGATAATATATCCCGGAGAGGAACAGCTTCAACTTTTGTCAGCGTTTCGGTGTTCAGCGCGTGCCAAACGCCATCGCTACTGACGCGACCAGAAACCGCGACAGCCAGCCTGTCTTGCTGACTAATATCTAGCTGATAGGCGAGATTGGTAATCGCTGATATCTGATCCCCGACACTCGCATCACCGTCGGTCCGTGTTTGAATTCGTTCAACGATTATTCCGTTCTCAACGCGCGCAGCGGCAATCTTCGTGCCGCCAAAATCGATGGCTATACCGGAGTGTTTCTCAATTTCAGTCACGCGGATTACTTTCCTTATTTTCCGAAATCGATTTGGCAAACCAACCCGCTATATGCTCAATACGCGTAATGGCGCTACCAACGGTCACACAGTCTGCACCTGCTGCAATTGCCTTGCCAGCCAGTTCTGGAGAATTAAAACGCCCCTCCGCCATTACAAAATTGCCAAGAGACTTAAATTGTTCGATCAGATCGAAATTTGGCGCGGCGTCTGACGGCGCAATTTCGTAAGCATAACCTGACAGAGTTGTGCCCAAAATATCAGCGCCTTCTTGTTTTGCCTTTTTGCCGTCTTCGATTGTCGCGCAATCGGCCATAACCAGACAGCCCGCTGTCTTAATTGCCTTTATCAGTACTTCTGTATCCACGGGTCGTGCGCGTGTCGTCGCATCATATGCAATGATATCTGCACCGGCAGCGGCCAAGCCGTCTACATCTTGCAAGTAAGGTGTGATACGGATTTCGCTATCATCCAAATCTCGTTTTATTATTCCAATAATTGGCAACGCGGTTTGAGACCTGACAGCCTTTAGATTTTCGATACCTTCTATCCGCAATCCATTTGCGCCGCCTGCTTCAGCGGCCAGTGCCATTGCTGCAATAATTATCGGTTGATCCATTGGCCCGCCATCTACCGGTTGGCAGGATACGACGAGGCCGCCCTTGAGTATTTCTATTATCGTCATCGACTAAATTCTTTCAGTCCAAATTATTATAATGGCATCATTCGCTGGCGGTAAGAACGCGATAAGTGGTCGTCCATGATTGAAATTGCCTTCTCGGGATCTCTTTCGAGAATGGCTTCAAAAATTCCGCGATGTTCTTCATATATCTGCTGATCTTGCGCAACCGGATCAGGTCCAGCGTGACGCGTTGATAGCATCGTGCCTACAAACCGGTCATGCAGTTCCAGAATGATCGGGTTCTGAACAACCGAAACAATTGCACGGTGATAATCTGCGTCAGCGTTCCGAAAGTCGGGGTCTATGCCGATGGCAAGTTCGCAAGATTTCAGCGCAGTATGTATTTGACTGATTTGAATGTTTGATGCCTCAAGCGCTGCAACCCGGACAGCTCCAACTTCTACAAAATGCCTTACCTGTTCCAAATAAGCGCCGCTTTCAGCATCTCCCATAAGTTCCCGAATACTTTCAGTAACCGCGCCAAAAATCCCGCCAATAGACGGCTTACAAGCCTTGGGGCGTTTAGTTGATTCAAGCGTTGCGAAGCCACGAGATTGCATCATCATCAATGCTGCCCGAACCGTCGGACGAGAAGTCCCAAATCGATCAGACAGACTTCTCTCGGTTGGTAGGGGCTCGCCAACCGTTATCCTATTCGAACGTACGTCTTCGATAAGCGATTCAGCAACACTTTCTGCAGTACGTACTTTTGCTCTTTGTTCGCCATCATTCGAGATGGGATTTTCAATTTCGATCATGACACCCTCGAACCATTCTTTTGGATAGACCAAAAGCATTACATTTGTCAATATAGCTAATTACATTGATTTCATTATCGAAAAACTAGATTATCGGGTCATATGTAGTCCAAAAATAGTATGTTGGTAAGTCCATAAAAGTGAAGATAGAAAACTTTGAAATACCGATATTTAGTCCGGCTAAATTGGCGACAGCACATGTTGCGCCGCGGGTAAAAGCGCAAATTCAGAAAAAATCTGCCGACGTTTTGGAATTGGCCGCCGGTGGTACCAGTTTTCAGCATATAGATTTCTCGTTTCTGCGTACAAAAACGAACGGTGTACTTTGCGTAGTGCGCTAATGGCAGCTTTTGGGAAGTTGCAACGCAGCAAAGCGTTTGCCCGCGAACGACCGCTAAGGGCCGGAAGCAG